>ONDA01000013.1 GCA_900316475.1 uncultured Prevotellaceae bacterium | reverse complement strand
CGTTGACGTCATACTGTCCCATGACGCCGAGGGTAACACCCCAGCGGTCGTCGTACACATAGTCCGTCTGATAGTGTTTGTCGATGATGAAGTGATTGTAGTCAGCACCACCGTTGACACCCACGCGCCACTGGGCAAAGCCCAGCGAAGGCAGCATGAGCGCCAGAATTGTCCATAACTTTTTCATCTTGTGTAGCTAATGTTATCTGTTAATGATTTCTTTTCGGGCGGCAAAATTACAAAAAAATGTGCTAAGATGCAAGAGTTCCCCCTAAAATCCGCAACAAATAGTGATGTAGACTACATTTTGCAGTTTGCCTCTCCATCTGACGATTGCCTTGCCACTGCAGACGTGATTATGTATGGGTAGCGCCCACCTTCCCCTTTCTCTTACGTGAAATATTCCTCCAAAAGGAGTGACTTTCTCAGATTTTTGTTGTACCTTTGCCATGTCATTGATGATTTTGCTTGTCTTGAATTGCAGCACTAAGGTAAGTGAAAAATCTGACATGACAAAATCCTGGGCCGCTTGGCTTTGCCGCTTCGCGCGTCGAAGAACTTTTTGTTGCTCAGATACTTATAAAGAAAGTTAAATTAAAGTGCTGCGGAATTTAGGAACAACGAAAAATAAAACTGACAAAACGTTTGGCGTTTTGCTCCGTATTTATTACCTTTGCAAGCATCAATGACTAACGAAACAAGAATCTGATTATGAAGAGACTGTTATTTATCATTCTAATGAGTGGCTTTTTTACGAGCTACCTGACGGCACAGGATATCATTGTGACGAACGACGGGGAATCGCTGAAGGTCTTTAATCTTGACATCGGCAAGAAGGACATCTATTATCAGCTGACAAATGATGAGGATGCTGAGGTCAAGAGGATGCCGAAGTCGAATGTTTTGATTATTCGTAAAGCAGACGGTACCAAGATAGATCCTAATGCTACGGAACAAACAAAAGCACCTAAACCTATTAGTAGAGCCTTGAGAACATATACCAAACACAAGGTTCAGACGGCAGTGGCGACGACTGGGATGCAAAAGAAAAAGAAACTCTCTTATTTTCTGGCAAAAACAGAAGATGAGCAAACGTTTGCTTTCTCTATCCTGTCGGAAACCGAAAAGACTGTCATGGTTGTAGAATATGAATACGAGGGGAGTGAAATTGCCATACCTGAATACGTTGAGTTTAACGGGAGCAGATATACCGTAACGGAAATAGGAGAGAAAGCTTTTTCCCGATTGATTATTAGTAAAATATCATTCCCAAGAACTTTGAAACGTATTCAGAAGAAAGGCTGTTTTAGAGTTCCATTAGAGAAAGTTATTCTTCCAGAGGGGTTGGAGATTATAGAAGATCTGGCCTTTACTTTTATAGACCAATCTCCTGCAGCCGCATTTGATCCTGTAGTACCTAAGTTGACAGAGATTTTTATTCCTACTACAGTAAAATCAATCGGTAAAGATTGTTTCCGATTAAATGGTAAGTCACAGAGTTATCGTGGCTATTATAAGGGATATATTTCGTGTCTGCCAGAATATGTAACAGAAGCCAATTGCAAGGACTTTGGCATAGACGAGGAGGCTGTTAGAGCCTATTATGAGGCTCTGAAACTCCAAATGAACAGATAAAGAAAAGAAAGAAATAGAGCTTAAGACAGCTTTCTCGTAGACCTCAAGAACCGCTAATTCAAAAGTATTATCGAGAAAAGATTGTCTGCCTTGCTCACGTCATGGAGACGTGGGCATTTGCAGATTCAACATCTCGAAGATACTTAGCGGTTCCAGAGGTCATGTTGTTTCTGAACGGTGCCCCGCTCCTTTTCCACGAAATCTATTACCAAACAACATTAATAAAAAACTATGGAAACAACAGAAAAACCAGAACAGAAGGGTGGTGGTGCCACCATCAACAACTACTTCCAGGGTGCCACCATCAACAACTTAGTGATCAACGGCAACATGACCAAGAGCGGACCAGACCAATTCCACAACGAGAACAAACCAAAGATGCACGCCACTGAGGGGCAGGTAGCACAGGCGCTGATGAGATGCGCCGCCTACATCTGGGGCAATGCCGCCTACAGCGTGGCTTTCTGTACGCTGCGCGATGCTTACGACTGGGGTGACAACGCCACAGACTTTGAAAGGAAGCTGACAGGCCAGGGCATCGTCATTCCTGAAGGGACGGTGAACTCCGCCATATTTCGTAACCCCTGGATGAAATACCACATAGATAAATGGGAGGAGAACCAAGCCTCGGATCGCGCCATCAAACTGCGGGATATGTTCAAGCAGATGCTGGGCGAAATAGTGCTGCTGGAACGGAAAACGGCATAACCCCCCAAAACAAAAGCTAAGAAATAAACGAAGAACCGAAGAAATAGCCGAAGAGGTGCATGACGAAGTTTCATGCACCTTTTTTTTGTGCCTAAATTTGCCTTTGAGAATAAGGAAAACGACTAAAGGATAAGGTTTGTAAATTCATTAACTGTTTAACCCAAATCGGTCGTTAGGCCCAATTAGTTCTGGTGATGTCAAAGTTTTCAGTTGTTCTCCAGAGTCCAAGGAATGCCTGCCGCTGATTTATGGTTCTCACAAGACGTAAAATATTTTTATCTCCTTTCTTTTCGAGATATGCAGGAATACTGAGTATCTTGTACCTGATAGTCTTGAGGAAATGGCTCTTCTTGGAGTTGATAATGGCATGTCTGAAGAGACTAATGAAGTTGTACGCCATGATAATAAAGGAGTCGCAGGCTTCGGTAGCCCAAAAGTCTTGGGAAGAGAATTTGTCGGCAGAGAAGTCGTACTTGATTTCCTTGATTCTGTTCTCAGAGTCAGCCCTTCCGCGATAGAGGTCGTAGACGGCCTTTGCGGGCAGTGTCAGCGAAGTGATGAAGCAGCTGTAGCGGTAGTTCCCCAGTTCGGCTACGTCAGGGAAGAGTTCCATCTGCTTGGGTTTCTTGACCTTCTTTATCTTCTTGCCTGCGGCCTTGGGTCGCTTGTCAATTTCCTGTCTGACCATAATGATGCGACGGGGCTTCTTCCAGTCCTGTGCCTGATAGGTGCTCTCCGCAATATGAATGCCATCTGCCACCTCCGTCCATTTTGCCTGTGAAGCAAGCTGTATCTTGATAGAGTTATTGAAGCGGCATGCTACTATATAGGACAAGCGCTTCTCTTCCAGACGGTCGAATATCTCACCGCTGAAGAAGCCACTGTCCATGCGTCAGTTGGTAAACAGGTCATCCAAAACCACCGAGGCATGGATGGAGTCTGCATACATGCCCCTTGACAGACCAAAGGTGGTGATGAGCGTAGGGACGATACCATAATGTGTCTGTATGGCAACTCTGAAACTTTCAACCCTGCGCCCAATGTTCAAATACTCTTCCTGCGAAAGATTGTATTCAGTTTCGCTGTACTTAATCTCACAGAGATTGATCATCTTGTCAGCACGTTCTATCAACAAGTCGATTTGAGCAGGATGTTCTGAGTCTTTGCTTCGCCATGAATAAGCTTCCGTCACGACACTACCAATACCCAAGGCTCTCTTTATCTGCGATACATGAGCCATACAGACACGCTCATACGCCAGTCCGAGCCATGTATTCACTGTGGGCGTGCCTTGCAGGCGTGTCCAATAGCTTGTATTCATGGAAGCCTTGCCGATGAATGAGTGGTAGAATAATGTATAAAAGTCCACCAACTTGTAGATGGACGAATTGGTCTTTACCTTTTTCTCCCTTACCTTATACTGGCGCAGGAAATCACAATAGACAAGGTCTGTCAGCAGGTCGCCCAGATGCCCGTTGTTACTACCGCCCAACTGTTCACGTATCTCTTCGCGAGTCATTCCCGATGGCTTTGCTGCCAACAGTTTGATGACAGCAAGATAAGGTCCTGGATTCCTGAAAAGAGAAGCAAACAGCCGTCTGTATTCTTTCTGCAGTTCTCCATTTTCCGAGAAAAACAGGCGGTCAATTCCTTGTGCCGGACTTTCATCGGGGTTGAACAGACTGAGATAGTAAGGTACGCCACCCACTGCCATGTAAGTATGCAGCACACTTAAACGTGACCAGGGAAAGCCAAAGGACTGAAAATACTCTTCCGTCTCACTGAGCGTAAAGGGTTTCAATGCTATTTCGTGAGTCACGCGGTCGTGCAGTCCACCATGGTTGTCAATGATATTTCGCACCATCCATGAGGTTGCAGAACCACAGACTATCAGTTTTATCTCTGCCTGCCATGCAGCCCAACTATTCCAAAAATGCCCCAGCGCATGAACGAAACCTGATTTAGGAGTGTCAAGACAGGGCATCTCATCTATAAATATCACGCATGGCTTCCCTTGTTCCAACTTTTGCTCCAACAAATCACGTAAGGCGAAGAACGCGTCCAACCATGTAACAGGTTTCCTGCCTTTGTAACCGTATTGTTTCATCGCATGATTGAAAGCTGTCAATTGCTCCGCCTTCTTTCCTTCGATAATGCCAGTCATGTCAAAGGCAAATTGATTTTGAAAATACTGACGTATGAGGAATGTTTTGCCCACACGTCTGCGTCCATAAATGGCTATGAACTCTGAGTGGTTGGAAGTCATATACTTCTCCAGCAGAGCGATTTCTTCTTTGCGGCCAATAATTGAGTTTTGCATATTCCTCTTCTAATTTTGCCGCAAAGTTACAACTTTTTTTCAAAAAAAACATCGATAGCGGGCGAAAATGCATATAAAAACACCAACTTTCGCCCAGTATCGCGATATTTTACCATAATTAGTTCATCTTGTTACGGTTCCTTCTTCTTTCAATTCCACTTTGCCAATGGGCATAAAACGTGCAGGATGCGCTATCTTTATTATGATTTTCATTTTCTTAGTAATTCTGCATCCTGAAGCTGACGGCCAAGAGCGTCATCAGCGGCAAGCAGGGTGGATGCTTCCCCGAACCGGCAAGCGGTTCGGGGATTCTTATTTCCGTAAGCGTCACCACGTCAGAAGTCGGTGAGTTCGCTGTTCTTGAGTTTCAACTTCTTGTTGGCAGGGGTTTCGAGTCCTTCGTAGACGATGCGGATTATAGCCATGTCGCGGATGAAGTCGACGGAGCCTACTTCAAGCTTGATGACTTTCACGCCAAGTCGCTTCTCAAGGTCGGCCTTCAGCTCGTCGCGCCGCTCGGGGACTATCAGTTCCACACGGTCGTACTGGACGTACTTCGTGGGTTTGGTCTTCAGACTGTGCTCAAAGGACCAGACGGCAACGACGACAATAACGTTGGTGAGAATCAGCTCCAGCATAGGCACCCCCTCGGCGATGGCATTGACCAGGGCAAGGGCGATGATGATAAAGAGGTAGGTCATCTCGCGCACTGGCATGGCGTCGGTACGGTAGCGCATGATGGAGAAGATGCCGAAGAGTCCGATACCGATACCCATCGACGTCTTGCCCTTCATATCCTCGAGGACGAAGACCATAAAGAAGACGATGAAGAAGATGGCAATGGAGATGAGCATGAAGGTGAAACAGAACTCGCGGTTCTTACTCTTCTTGTAATAGAGCCGGAAGACGATGAACCACGTTACTACTAAGCTGATGAACAGTCGCACCAGCATCTGGGCAAAGCTCGGGGATAAAGTCAGGAAGTCAAGCATAGTTACTATTTTTTAATTTACGATTTACTATTTACAGGTTTTGCAAGTTCCTTTTTTACCACGAATTACACGAATTTTACGAATTTGGGCTGCGCGTTGTTGTTTATTTATACGAATTTCACGAATGAAATCGCAAGCGATTTCTTACCGCGCAAGCCAATTCGTTACATCTTAGGATGCATTATTATCATGATACTATGCATAGAAAATTCGTTCAATTCGTTAAATTCGTAGTCGTTATAAAACTTGAGAAATTTGATTTACTATTTATTTACGATTTACAGAGTTTGATGGTTCAGCAGTCGTTCGATGTCGTTGACCTTGGGCTTCATGCGGTTGCAGTGCAGGTTGGGGTTGGTGAGTGCAGAGCCGATGACGTACTTCGAAAAACCGTGGGGTTTGATGCGAAGGTCGCGGAGCATATGGAGGATGGGCGACGGCTGCAGGCCGTCACGCTTCAGCTCAATGATGACGATATCGTCCATAGCACGCCGCCTGCCCGTAGCCACATTACAGAAGCGCAGGTTGGTGTCGATGGTCAGCCGCTCAGTCTTGGCCTTGTTGACCAGTGTGATGCGGTCGAAGCGGTTCTCCAGCTGTCGGCAGAGCGTCTGCGGGTCGTAGCGCAGGTACTGATGGAGGAATTCTCCGTAACAATCGGCTTGCAGGTCGAAGCGTGCTGAGTCGTCGGGATTGAAGTCGTCGAGCGCCACCCGCTTTTTCTTCGTCCTTCCTCGGTTGTTCTTGGTTTTCACTTCAAGGAAGTTCAGGTGTGAGTCGACATAGGAGCGCACGCGGAGCTTCTGCCGGTTGGTGTGTCCCGTCTCGTGGACGGTGTACATATTACAATCCGTCGTATCGAAGTAGACAGTGAAGTAGGCGGCAATGCGCTGGCCGCCAATCGCCTGTGCGAAGTAGTCATGGCGTGCCATCGCCAGAAGGCGTTCGAGCATCGGCCTGGTGGTGACGAACTTCGTGTCCGTGCGGTTCATCAGGCGTATGCCACTCATCTCGTCGAGGGTGATGGGGTCAAACTGGTTGAGTATTTCTTGCATTGCTTTTGGTTTCGTTGACGGTGCAAAGTTAGTACTATCGTCTGAGTCTTGCAAAATAATTCAGCGAAAAGGCGTGCTGGTTCAGCAAACCGCTCATTTAATCTTCGGTTTCAGCTCGTCGGGCGAGTCGTTGGTGAACATATTGACGGGCGGTGCCTGTTTCGTAAAGAAGTCGGCGACGACGACGGGCGTCAGCGTCAGCGCGGGACGGAAGTCGCGGCTCTGCATATAGTGGAGGATGGCATGCCGCATCTGGCGAGCCACGGGGCGACTGTCGAGACGGTCCGTGATGTCCATCGTCGTCATCAGCAGGCGACCCTTCCCCACCCGAGCCTCGACGAGCATACCCAGCTTGCGCGAGACGTGCCAGGTGTCGATAGGCTGTATGGGCGACTGATAGTCCTTCGGCAGTTCGCGGAGGTTCATCACCTGTGCCTTGTTGAGCAATTCCCACCAGTTGAGGTTTGACCACGAGTCGGTCGGGAAGTTGTACTTGAACAGCGGGTGTGTCGTGTCGATATAGGCACCCGTGGTGTGTGGCGGGCGCATCTTGAACCACGAGGTGTTCCAGAAGACGGGCAGGTAAGTCTGCTTCACGTCGCTGCCCAGCGTCACCTTGCCGGCAGCCGTCAGCAGCACGGTCTTGCCTTGCTGCAGGGCTTTGAGGGCAGTCTTGTAGTCGGCGGTCTCGACGATAGCGGAAGATTTCACAGAATCGGGCACTTCGGCAGGATAGACCCAGAAGTCCCAGTGGTTCTTCCAGTTCTTGTCGGCGAGCCGGACGGTGAGCGTCAGCTTCTGCGGAGCCTTGAAGCCACTGAGCGGCAGTGTGACCGTGCCCAGAGGCGTGTTCTTGCCTATGGGCAGGACGGGCGACGACAGCTGACCTTGAGCGACGACGCGTGCACTATCAGCAGTAATCGTATAGACGGTGTGCAGTCCGCCGACATTGTTCGAGTAGGCGTTATAGACCTCAACGGGCACGCGGAGCGTATCGGCAGTGGTATAGACGAAGCGCGGGAAGCGAGCCAGAGGCACGATGACAGAGCAGAACTGGCGCCACTCTTCAGCGGTGCAATAGCCCTTCTCGCGCCAGAAGACGTTGAGCGGCCCCACGAGGGCTGTTCCCTGTCCGCTGTAGTCGTTGAGTCCCAAGAGCTGGAAACCGGCATAGTCTTTGGTACGCAGGTTACGCTCAATCTCGTATTTATAGCAGAGCACTTGCAGGCGACCGCTGGCCATGAGAAACTTCTCGGCCATCGGCTCCATGCCGTTATCGCGCAGCAAGTCGCGGAAGATTTCAAAATTACGGGCTTTATAGGCACCCGTATACTGGCTGATTTCCTTGAAGTCGGGGAAGGCGCACCACTGACCCTGCTCGTGGGCGACGATGGGCGTCTGGTTGGGCACCGTGTCCTTATAATTGCGCGGGAACTCGATGCCGCTGTAGTAATCGTTGTCGGACGACGGTGCCGAACGGTTCCACTCGTCGAGTCCTCGGGCTCCGCCCTTGACGTGATACTCCGAACCGCCGTCCCATGCCCAGCCGCCACCGACGCTGGCTCCACAGTAAAGCTTCGACGCATCATACTTACGCATCTGCTTCACCCAGTCGTTGCAGTAGCTTACCCAGTCGCCGGCAGGCTCGTTGCCGGCAGCCATCATCACGAACGACGGATGGTGGCCGAACTCGTCGAGAATACGCTTCGACTCCTCAACGAGGTAGTCGTCAATCTTCATGCCGCGACGCAAGCGGACACCGTGGTTAGGCCACGTCGGACCTTCCACCTGCAGGTAGAGGCCCAGACGGTCGGCAACGGCGAAAGCCGCCTCCGGCGGGCAGTAGCTGTGGAAGCGGATGTGGTTCAGGCCGTACTCTTTACACTTGCGGAAGACACGCTCCCACGACGGTTCGTCGGTCGGTGGATAGCCCGTCTCGGGGAAACAGCAGTTCTCGACCGTACCGCGCAGGAAGAGCGGATGGCCGTTGATATAGAGCTGGCGCCCCCTGGCCGTCACCTCGCGCAGACCGAAGGTGACAGGCACGTCCCAGCCGTCGTACTCCAGCACCTGGGTATAGAGCCGGGGATTGAACTCATCCCACAGCTCGGCCTTCGGGTCGAAGTTGACGCGGTAGTGGCGCTCGTTGATGGTGATGTCAAGGTAGTGGTCTTCCAGATGGGGCACCACCCGCTTGCGCCATATATTGACGCCAGCCTGCAGCTCGATACGCCCGACGACACCGTTCCAGTTGCCCTGCGTCTGGTCGGTGACACTGTGGGAGTCCTGCCCGACGCAGACGTTCTCGATGCCGTTGTAGACGCGCAGCACTATCTCGTTCGGCTCACCGAAGCGGATGACGTCCGTCACGTCATAGCGATGGGGCGTCGACAGCGACATCTGCCGTCCTATCTCATGACCGTTGACGTAAGCCTTCGTCTCAATGTGTGCCCGTTCCAGGAAGAGCGTTACGGGCTGACCGCGCCACTCCTGCGGCACGTAGACCTTACGGCGGTACCATGCCGGACCGACATAGTGGCGCTCAGGCGTCAGGAAGAAGGGAAACTTCATCTGGCCTTCCACGCGGTACTTCTCCATATAGGGATTGAAGTAGTACGACGAGTCGTAGAGCGAGCCTGTCCATGGCGTCTTCACGCTGACAGGTTCACCCTTGCCGTTGGTCAGCATCGAGCCGGGCAGCATGACGTAGTCCGTATAGGCAGCGGGCTTGCCATTGCTGACAGCGAAGTCCCACGCGCCATCGAGCGATATGAAGTCCTGGGCATGGCTGTTCAAACAGCAAAGGACACAGAGGGCACTGAGGATTCTTCTTCGTATGCTTGTCTTTCTCATAATTTTCTATGGTTAATGTCCAGTTTCTCCACCTCTGCAAAGTAGCGGGCCGCCTTCTCATGATTGCCCATACCATCGTAGCCGAGAGCCAACATATAATAGCAATGGATGCGGTTTTTCACGTCGAGCGAATCATCCCAGATGAGCAGGTCGGGCAGCGACACTGCGAAATAGTCCATGGTCTGCTTTTCAAAGACATGCTGTTTGCCATAGTTGATGAGCTTATAGAATCGTCCGTGCGCCTCATCCTCACGTCCCAGTTTCAGCAGGGCCAGTCCTTGATAGTATATCTTTTCCGGCTTGGCATCGTTATAGTACATCGCTGCAGCAGGTTCCTGCGGTCCTTTTGTGGCTTGTTCCCAACAGTCACGCGCCTTGTCCGCCTCTCCCTTTGCATCGTAGGCAATGCCAAGATAGTAATAGAAATCGTTCTCCTGAGCACCATAGAGTTTTCCCTCGCCAAGATGATGCGGATACTCCAGGCACTGCTGCAACAGCAGGATAGCCTTCTCGTACGCCTTCACGGCAATGGCTTGCTTCGCCAGTTCTACCCGGCACATCTGATACTGCGCAGGAACCTTGCCTTCACCGCCTTCCCAGGGATGGAACTGATGTGCGTCAAGTTCTGTCATCGCCTCCTCATAACGGCCAAGCTGGTTGAGCAGGGTTATCTCCTCGAGCACAAGGTCATCACGCTGACGGATGAGTTGCGGATATTGCCGCAGGAAGTCGAGGCGCTCCTGATGCGGACGCTGGAGCCGCTTGTACAACTGGTCGAGCTCCATGAGAATGCGGCTATCGGTCTCGTCAAGGTGGAATGCCTTCTCCATATATTCCAATGCCTCATCTTGCAGATGCTGCTTATTGAAGCGGACGAGGGCAAGATTGCGCCATACGGTGGGGAACTGCGGATTAAGCTGAGCAGCCAGTTCCCAGTTCTCGACAGCCACATCGTATTGCCGCTTGTCATAGAAGAGGCAACCTAAGTAATACGGTGCGCGTGCTCCGTCGGGATTCAGCCACTTGGCCGACTCCAGGACCAGCACATCTTCCAGACGATTGGGGAAGCAGTAGTCTGGTGCTATAGCCTCTGCCTGTTTGTAACAGGCTTTCGCCTCGTCTTGCTTGCCCTGCATCGACTTGGCATAGCCTATATAATAATAGGTGAGCGGATGCTGTTCCGTTGGCATCTGCAGAATGTCGATACACGCCTGCCACAATCCCGCCTGGGCATAGTCAAGAGCCAGTTCGTGGTAATTATACACATTGTCGTGCATCAATTCCTTGAGGTGCTCCTGTTGATGCGCCTCGTACATACAGCCATAGTTAAAGCGGTCCAGTTTCAGCGATTCCCGTATCCATGCCTGTGCCTCGTCCTGACGTCCCAATAGTCGCAGAACGGCTGCTTTCAGCGCACGGGCCTTATGGTTGCAACTGTTGAAGACGAGACTGCGGTTCAACTCGTCCAAAGCCTCGTCGTAACGCTTCTGACTAACGCTGATACAAGCAGCCTCAAAATAGCCGGCATCGGCCCATGCCTTGTTCCAAGTAGATTTCCAGAACAATTCATAAGCTTCCTGCAGCCGGTATTGGTACTTCAGACAGAGGGCGAGATGGAAGAGAGCCTCGCCATCGTAGGGATTAGGGTTGCGCTTCTGCCATATTCTGACAGCTTTACGCAGATAGGGTTCGGCCTTGCTGAAACGACCGCGACGCAGATACCACAGTCCCGTCTGATTCAGACAGCGCACGTCATTGGGGTCGCGCCGAAGTGCTTCCTCATAGTAGTCGAGGGCCGACCACGTCGCGTGGCGGTACTGCTCCAGATGGAGTCCCGTGAGGTAAAGCTGGTCGCAGGTCTTCGTCTCCTCTGGCGACAGCGCGGCTTCGGCAGCGTCGGGAATGGGACGTATCTCGTCGTCTTCGGCCATCCAGGACAGCTTTCCTACCTGCAGCAACAGGTCGGCAAGCGTAGCTCCCTGAACGTCGACCGTCTGCTGGAAGACGTCCTCTGGCGACAGGGTCACTGCACGGTTAAAATATTCTTGGCCGTTCTTATTTCGCAACATGATGCCAACGTCCTGCTTCGACGTTGCCAGCACCTTGACGGTGACCTTACCGTCTCCGGCATCCTCGATATTCAGGATAAAGTCTTTCGACGCCTGCTTCACCACGCCCAACTCACGGTAAGGCATGAAATACTGCACGAACTGCTTCTCCTCGTAAGGCATAAGCCACGTGAAGTCGGGCTGGTTCTCGGTATAGACGCCGGCCATCAGTTCGATGTAGGGACGGAATAGAGACCCACCCCCGTCCCCTCCCTGTGAGGGAGGGGCGTAGTTACCTTGTTCGCCAGTCTTTTCTGCTTTTGGAGTATCTACTCCCCTCCCTGTAGGGAGGGGCATGGGGGTGGGTCTCTCATCCGTCAGATTCCTATCCCAAGCGCGCCCGAAGTCACCATTTCCCCACGTCCACTGCTTCTTGCCTGGTGAGAAATGGTGGCTGGCCACGTGCAACATGCCGCCCTTGGTATCGTTCTCGTAGCCGCCCTCGAAGTCGTACTTGGAATTAACGGCCATATAGCTTGTCGGCACATAGATATTACGGTAGTTGGAGATGTCGACACCTGCCGAATAGTCCATCTTGTAATACGTGCCCGTTGCGATAGGGAACGACGAGACCGCACGTTTGCCATGATCGAAGACGGCATTCACGTCTGGAGGGAACACAGTCTGATAGGCATCGTTCACCTCGACGGCAGGGTTCGCCCACCACAGGAAAGTCTGCGGCAGAGGGGTGCGGTTGCTCACGCGTCCCTGTATTTCAAGATAGGCACAGCCGGGCCTGAGCGTAAAGCCGGCGGCACCTTTCTGGTGGAACATCCGCTCCATCTCGTTCACCCACACCGTCACAGAGCCGTCTTCGTTCTCGACGATGTCGCAATCGACGGGCAGATAGGTTGAGGGACGGTGGTGCTGCGGCCAGTTGAACTCTATGCCACCGCTGATCCAAGGCCCCGTCAGACCGACAAGTGCCGGCTTGATAACGTGGTTGTAGTAGACGAAGTGGCGCTGCTTAATCTTGTCGTAAGCCATTTGGATGCGTCCGCCCAGTTCGGGCATCACCATCACTTTCAGGTACTCATTCTCTAAAAAGACGACCTTCCATTCGTGGGGTGTCGGCTCGTCGGCTATCGACTCAATGACGGGATAGGGGTACACCACCCCACTCGACCCCTGATACACACGTTTCTCAAGAAAAATCGGATTCTTCTCTGCTTTTCCTATCTCATAGGTTGGTATCGTCACCAACTCTCTCCAAGCTTTTACCATCATAACGTTATTTTACCAGTTATTTTACCAGTTCTTTTTCCAGTTCTTCAAGACTCTTACCCTTCGTCTCGGGACAACGGCGGAACAGGAAGACAAAGCAACAGATGCAAATGCCGCTGTAAATCCAGAAAGAGCCACTTGAGCCCAAGGCTGCATTCATCGACGGGAAGGAGAACGTCAGCGTGCAACAGCCTACCCAGAGGGCGAAGGTACAGGTAGCCATCGCGACACCGCGGATACGGTTGGGGAAGATTTCTGCCAGGAGCGTCCAGGTGACAGGCCCCAGCGTCATGGCATAGACCGAGATGGCTGCTACAACGAGTACCACCATCATCACGCCCTTCACTTCGAAGAAGTAACAGGTGCCCAACGTCAGGTAAATCAGTCCCAGCCCGCCGGCACCGAGGAGCATCAGCGTACGCCGGCCCCACTTCTCGATGGTGTAGAGTGCTACAAACGTAAACAGGACGTTGGCAATACCGGTAATCACAATATTGATGAACATACCGTCGACATCGAAACCGGCACCGACGAAAATCTCCTGCGCATAATTGAAGATGACATTCGTGCCACACCACTGCTGGAAAACGGCTATCACCAAGCCCAACAGCAACACACGGCCGTACTGCCGCTGAAACAATTCCCTCAGCCGGCCCTCTTGCCCCGCATGCTGCGACGTCGTCGCTGCTCGAAACTGCAGGTACACCGGACTCTCGGGAATAAAGAAGCTCATCAACAAAAACAGCGCCGCAGGCAGCGTCTCAGCCCAGAACATCCAGCGCCATCCCCACTCCAGGTTCCACGCCATACTCTCAGCCACGCTGGTATCGCGGGCTAACAGCATATTGACAATCTGCGCCGAAAGGATGCCCAGCACAATAGTCATCTGGTTCAGCGACACCATACGTCCGCGAATCTCGGCAGGACTGACTTCGGCAATATACATCGGTGCCAAGGCCGATGCTACGCCGATGCCCATTCCCCCGACGAAGCGGGCTATATTAAATAAGGTGAAATCGTTAAACAGACCTGTGCCAATGGCCGACACGGTGAACAACACGGCCGACGTCATCAGCAGGGGCTTGCGCCCCCAACGGTCGGCAGCGGCTCCCGCAATCATAGCACCTACAAGACAGCCCACCAAGGCTGTCGACATAGCCACTCCCTGCAACAGCGGACTGTCGGCAATGCCAAAATACGACTCATAAAACGGCTTTGCACCTCCTATAACCACCCAGTCGTAGCCAAAGAGCAAACCGCCCATTGCCGACACGCAGCAGATAAAATAGGTAAACCCCTTGCTGTAATGATTCATTGCTTTCTCTTTTTCTCGTATTGACGTAGCTTTCGCAAGTAGTAACGGCGGAAATCTTTCCAATGGTAGTAGGGCGCGCAGTCAGTGCGGATAGGCAGCGTAGCCTCCTGCTCGTTCAGGAGCACCTTGAAGAGCACATCCCTGTCGGCAGGGCTGCTCCTGTAGAAGACGAACTGCACGTTGCCGCCCATCGGGAAGACGCTGGAACTCCACCCGCGCTTCTCGATTTCGCCGAGATCGGTGGTCTGCAGGTCGTAGCCGTTGATGCCCAAGAGACAAGCCAACGGCAGCAGCACGGTATCGTGACCATAGCGCAGTTGTGCGCCTGGTTGTTTCAGACGGATGCAACTGTCGGCATCGGCAATCATCTGTCTGAGCAGGTGGCGCTGACTGTAGGGATAGTCGCCACCGTTCAGCGGACAGAAGCCATACTTCATGTACCACAGCACGTTGTCAATCTGCCACATATTGTAGAAGTCTTTCGCAGTGAACAACTCCATCAGGTAGGGCTTAAACTCAGGATGGGTATTCTGCAGGAAGAGTCCCATCTTCATCAGATAGTAGTTGAAGAACGATTCGTCGACCAGCTCCTTGACCACGTCGGGATTCTTAAAAAGCTGTTCCATCATCCGGCTGTTGCCCATACGGTTGGCAATATAGGCGTCGTAGGCTTTCTGGGCCTGTGGCGTCAGCTTGCTCTTCCGCAACAGCGGGTCCTGGTGATTCATATACCACTGTGTGCTCTTCGAGGCGTCCATCGTGATGTTGAGCTTCGGGTTGTGCTGCGCCAGTTCCAGCATGGCTACCTCCATCGACATGATACAGCGGGGTACGACAGTACTGCGGGCAGCAACGGTAACAGAGTCGGCAAAAACTTCGGGAAACCGTTTGAACATACGGCGGGCTATCATCATGTGCTGAATCATGCCCAATTCTGTCAGGTCGCCCCAACGGTCTTCGGAGTCCTCCAATATGACGTTCATTTCCTTATACACACGGATTCCCGTCGGCGTCAGTTCGTTGACATCGTTGGCCATAGACATCATCTTATAGGGAATGTCATAACCCGACCGCTTATTGATATAGCGCGAACCGTGACGCCCGTAGTGTGAAATGTAGAAGGGGCGCTTGCCCTTCGGGGCCGGTGTCAGGTTGTCGGGAATACTATCGGGATAAGTGTTATAGTTGCAGGAGGCGTAGGCGGGTTTCTGCTTGATGATGTCAAGCACCTGCTGCCCCTGTCCCGCCAGCGCAAACAGCCAGAGACCAACGGCCAATAGCCAGTATCGACTTCTCTTATTCATCATTTCTCTCACGTGCATAGGCATAAAGTTTACGCAAATAGTATCGCTTCACATCCTTCCAGTGGTAGTAGGGCACACAGTCGCTCTCGATAGGCAGGCGGGTCTCGCGTCCGTTCAGCAGCACACGCACCAACGGGTCGGTGTCATTCTTGTCTGTCCGATAGTGAACCATGACAATACTACCGCCAAGCGGAGCAATGCGGTAGTCAGCCCATCCGAGTGCTTCGAGCGAGTCAAGACAGGCCGTCTGCACGCCATAGCCGTCGAGGTCCAGCAGGCAGACGAGCGACATCACATTCCTTTCGTTGGTGTAACGGAGGTGGATGACCGGATAGTCGAGTTTCATGATGCTGTCGCCCATGTGTATGAGATTCCACAGGGGTCGGCGCTGCACATAGTGCTGACGACCGCCATTCAGCGTACAACCGCCATAACAAAGATACGCCCAGGCATTGCGGCGCATCCAGAGGCGATGTATGTCTTCTGAGGAGAAGATGTCGTAGAGCGACACTGCGTCTGGTGTCTCCATATACTGTGTGCTGCCTGCAAGGTCGAAGAGCTGACGACTCAGCCCTGCTGCATCAATCCCACTGGCATAGCCGGCATCGTTGAACAACTTCTCCATCAGTGCCTTGTTATCGGGAGCCCAACGGGAAGTGAAGTCGGCATAGGCAGCCTGTGTCAGCGAGTCTTTCCGCAGGTTTTCCAGTTTGTCGTCCTGAGGATTCATCCACGGATGGAAACGGCGCGAAGCGCTGATTTTGCCCTTGAATAACGGCTGACAGGCACGCGAAAACTGCAGGACTGACTCGCCTAACGTAAGCAGACAATGATTCTGCACAACACTGCATGCATCAAGATAGCTGTTGCCTTTAAACATATCCGGCACTCGTGTTATCATCTGCTGTGCTATTTCCCTCGCCTGTCGTTTGCCGGCCTCCGTCAGTTCGCCCGTCCTGCCACTGGCGTTCTGGCGCAACTGTGCCACCTGCTGCAGCACGCGCTGCCCCAGCGCAGTCAGCTTCCCTAAGCTGTCGGCCTTTGAGAGTATGGCGAAAGGAGCATCATAGTAATCTGGCCGGTCCAGATAGTAAACCGAGGGTGAGCCGTAGTGGTTGATGTAAAAGGGTTTCTTGCCTTCTGGTGGCGGTGTGTCGTGGGGCGACTTTTCCAGCGTCATGGCATAGCGCATACCAGCCGCCCGCCGCACATCCTCGCGCAATTCGTCGACGACTGTCTGCGCCGTCATGTCCAACGTGGCACAAAAGGCCGACACGACACAGATGATTGACGAGAGTCCTCTCGATGGTTTTATCATATATGCCTCGCTTAAATATGTTTCACAGTTTGACGCTCACTTCACGTCCGTCATAGTCAACGGTCTTCTGCGTGCCGTCGGGCAGTACGACGGCGAACTGACGGTTCGTCAGCATACCCTGGTACTGTCCCTGACGCTGCCCAATAGTCAGCGTGCGTGTCTTGTTGTCCCACGTCATCGGGATGGTGGTGTACTGACCTTTCTCGTAGTTGTAGTTGTCGCCTTCGTCCTCGTAGAGGGTGAACTGACCGTCGGCACCGGGATAGACGCGTAACTCTAACTGCTGCCACGAACGTTCGCCCACATACTGCATCTCGGGACCGAGGGGCAGGATGCTACCGGCACGGACAAACATGGGTACACGGTCGAGCGACGTCGTCAGTAGAACGTTCTGACCGCCCTTGTAAAGCTTGCCCGTCCAGAAGTCGTACCACTGAGCGCCCTTGGGCAGATATTTCGTGGCTGTCTTTGTCTGAGTAAAGTCTACTGATGTGCTACCGCTCTTGGTGGCCGTGGCCGTCTTGTTGCTCCATCCGTCGAGTCCCTGTGCGTCATGCTTCGAGCGGTCGACGTCCTCCTCTGTGTACTGTGCCTCAACGACGGGGGCGGCCAGGATGCTGCGACCGAAGAGGAACTCGTCGCCCATCTGCCACGTGCGGCGGTCGCCGCTGAAGTCGCTCCACAACGGACGCATGTAGCTTTCGCCAGCCGATGTCACCTGCCAGGCGGTACTATATATATAAGGTAGTAAACGGTAGCGCAACTTGATCTGCTTGACGATGGCGTCGTAGACGGGCTCACCCTTCTTGCCGAATTCCCACACCTCACGCGAGCACTCCGTGCCGTGACTGCGGAAGACAGGACAGAACAAGCCGTATTGCATCCAGCGCACGTAAAGTTCTTGGAACTGAGGGTTGCGTGGTGCAGAACCGGAACCACGGGTGTTGTAACGTCCACAGAAGAAACCGCCGATGTCGGTATTGAAGTTAGGACAGCCTGTCAGTGAGTAGTTCAGGCCAAGCGGCAACTGCTTCCTCAGCACGTCCCATGACGAGGTGACATCGCCGCTCCAGAGACCCGAACCGTAACGCTGCTGTCCGGCAAAGGCCGAACGGGTCATAATGAACACACGCTTGTCGCTGGTAGCGCGGCGCTGGCCTTCGTAGACACCACTGACCGTTGCCAACGGGAAGGCATTGCGGTAGCGGCGCCACGTGCCGTCGCCAGCCTTGTGGTCGTAGTCGCTCTCCTTAGGATAGAAGCAGTCAGGGTCTGTAGAGTCCATCCACCAAGCGTCGGTTCCCTCGTCAAGAAGGGCCTTCAGGTAGCGCCAGTAGATGTCGCGAGCAGCGGGACTAAAAGCATCGTAGACACGCACACCCGACGGATAGTCCCTGCGCGGGGGCCAGAAGGGCAGTCCACTCTGCGGCCACGTCTCGAAGTCGTAGAGCAGCCCCAAGGAGTCGAGTTCGTGATACTGTTTCGTCATCGGACCGAAGCTGGCCCATATTGAAATCATAAAGTGGGCATTCTGACGGTGTACCTCGTCAATCATCTTCCGCCCGTCCTTGAAATCCTCGTTGATAAACGCCATGGCGTTCCACGTATAGTTTGAACCCCAGTACTGCCAGTCCTGGATGATGCCGTCCAGGGGTACTTCCTCCTGACGGTAGCGCTTCACCACGTCGAGCAGCTCGCGAGACGTCTTATATCGCTCCTTCGACTGCCAGTAGCCGTAGGTCCACAGCGGGAACATAGGCACCTGCCCAGACAGGGCGCGCATCTCGCGGACATTGCCGTCGGCCGATCCGCCTAACATGAGGTAATAGTCTACGGCGTCGCCAACCTCCGACGACAACGACATCGTGGTGCCGCCCTTGGGCGAGTCGAACGTGGTACGCGAATAGTTATCCCAATAAATAGCCCAGCCACGGATGCTCTGCAGCACGAGCTGGAAGTCCTCTAAGTTTGACTGCTCCATCACCACATGCTTGCCACGGTGCGACAGGAGGCCGTCCTGCAGTGTGCCTAAGCCGTAGACGGGTTCGTCTTTCTGCAGACGGAAGGTGGTGTTGACGCGGCAGGCGCCACGGTCGGGGCCGTCGGTGCGCTCTTCGAAGCTATAGTCTTGCTCACTCAAGAGGTTCTTCAGACGAAGGCCCTCGAAGGCGACGCGCCCCGTCGTCTTGTTGAC
Organism: uncultured Prevotellaceae bacterium; assembly: GCA_900316475.1. GTDB lineage: Bacteria > Bacteroidota > Bacteroidia > Bacteroidales > Bacteroidaceae > Prevotella. Next base: position 42,483 of record ONDA01000013.1, on the reverse strand, counting down.
GCGGACGGTCAGCTCCTGACTGCTCAGCGTCAGCTCGCTGCCGCTCTCGCCACGGCGCACGGCAACGTCCTGCGGCTGTGCCACGACGACCATGCTCTTGCGGTTGACGGACTTGCCCTTCGGCGTCTTGGTGATATGTACGGTACGCGGCGTAAAGAACGTCACGCTGACGCTGACACCCTTCGGGGTGGTCAACGTCAATGATTCTGCCTGGGCCGTTGTCATCATCAGGACGGCACCCGCCAGGGTAAGCATAAGTTTAGTCATTGTTACTTTTCTGTTCATTGTTAAAGGTTAATGATTTACGCCTACAAAGTTACGGCTTTTTTTTTATATCAGCAAATAATATCGACAATAATTGCTACAAGTAAAAACGAACCCACACCTCCCGCACCTCTCACACCTACCTCAGGTGCGGGAGGTGCGGGAGGTGCGGGTTGTTTTTCTGTTTTGCAACTATTGTACGCATACGCGCGAGAGGATGCAACAAATTGAAAAGTGGTCAGACAAAGCGGTATTCTTTCACCACACGCCTATATTTTTTCACGAGAGGCCGTGAGAATTTCACGAGAGGCCGTGAGAATTTCACGAGAGGCCGTGAGAATTTCGCGAGAGGCCGCGAGAGAATTCAAGACTATTGTATCCTTTAATCCCGCAGGCAAAGCTCCACGGGACAGTGGTCGCTGCCGAAGATGTCGGTATGGATGGCGGCATCTACCACCTGCGGCATCAGACGTTCTGAGACGACGAAGTAGTCGATGCGCCAGCCGGCGTTCTTCTGGCGGGCCTGAAAGCGGTACGACCACCACGAATACTTGACCTCGTCGGGATAAAGGGTGCGGAAGGTGTCTCGGAAACCACAGGCCAGCAGGTCGGTGAACGCCGCACGCTCCTCGTCGGAGAAGCCGGCATTGCGGCGGTTGCTCTTGGGATTCTTCAGGTCAATCTCCTCGTGGGCTACGTTGAGGTCGCCACAGAGGATGACGGGCTTCACGGCGTCGAGCTGCTTGAGGTAGCGGCGGAAAGCGTCTTCCCAGGACAGACGGTACTCCAGGCGCTTCAGACCGTCTTGGGAGTTGGGCGTATAACAGCAGACGAGGTAGAACTGCTCCATCTCGAGCGTCACCACCCTGCCCTCGTGGTCGTGCAGGTCGACACCGATGCCATACGTTACCTGTAGTGGCTGGTGACGGGTGAAGATGGCGGTGCCGGAATAGCCTTTCTTGTCGGCATAGTTCCAGAAAGACTGATAGCCGTCGAACTGCAAGTCGAACTGGCCGGCCTGCATTTTCGTCTCCTGCAGACAAAAGAAGTCAGCGTCAAAGCTGCGGAAGACATCACTAAAGCCCTTGCTCTCGCAGGCACGCAGGCCGTTAACATTCCAAGAGATGAATTTCATGATCATTTATATGGTTAGCTGAGCGCAAATTTACCACTTCTTTCCGAAATGGCCAAATAATTAGGCAAATATTTGGAGAGATATAAATAAATATGTACCTTTGCAGGAGAAATTACTGTCAAAACAAAAAACAAACGATATGAATAAGAAAGAAATCATTCTATTTTTAAGCCTGCTCATCAGTTGCGCGACCTACGCGCAAAAGAGCGACTTGCAGCAACATGCCGAAGCGGCTCTTGAGAGCGCCAAGCCCATCGAGGCTCGCTACACCTTTATCCGTGCCTACGAGGACTATGCGAACAAAGGCCAGATGAAACAGAGCGTGGAGTGCGGCGTCAAGGCGACAGCCCTCTACTATCGTGAGAATCTTTACAAGGAGGCCTTCGAACTGTTACGACGCATTGAGCAGTCGATTATTGCCAGCCAGACAGACGCTGCCAAGAAGTCGGCACTGTTCTACCTGACTTCCAAGGAGCGCTACAATATGTACACCAAACTGCACAAGGGCGCCAGCGCCAAGGAGCAGCTGAACATCATGGAGGCTCATGCACAGAAGTCGAACGATGACGAGGTGAAAAACGATCTGCTCTACAACAAAGCCATCTATTACTACACTATGGGCCAGACGCAGCAGGGCAACGCCGTCTTCAAGCAGATGGCCGACAAGCTGACGGCCTCGAAGGAATACGACAAGGTGGACGAGGTCTACAAGACGCTCATCGCCAGCGGACGACGCTCGGGCAGTGCCAATATGGTAGCACAGTCGTACAACAGCTATATGGCATGGAAAGACTCTACCAACGCGCTGAAGACTGCCGACCAGATAAACGCGCTGAAGAAGCAGATTGCCGACAACGAAGCGTCAATAGCAGAGAAGGACAGCTCGCTCACGACGCGCCAGGTAATCATTATCGGCCTCGGCATACTGGCGGCAGCACTCGCGGCAGCACTGGCAGTGGGCGCCATCATACTGCTTCGCTTCATACTACTCACCCGCAAGCAGAAGAAGACAATCAATATGCTCAACGAGAACAACGCGCTGAAGGCGAAGTTCATCAGCAACATCTCATCACAGCTGTCGCCCACGCTACAGAAGATGGACGCCCGTCAGCCTGAGGTGAAAGCACTGCTCGACTTCTCGGAACACATTCAGACGCTGTCCGAACTGGAAAGTACGATGGACGAGGGTGTAGAAAAGGAGGACACCCAGATGCCGCCGTTCTGCGAAAGCCTGATGAAACAGATAGAAGGCGACGTGAAGAAGGACGTCAGCCTAAAGGTGGAAGCACCGAAGATGAGTGCCAAGATTAACAAGGAATACGTGTCGCACATCCTGCTCCACCTGCTGAAGAATGCCGCTGAATATACGCCGGCTGAAGGCAAGGTGACTCTGGAGTTCAAGAAGCGTAGTGCCCACACCTACCAGTTCCTCGTGACAAACACAGGCGAGGCCATACCGGAAGAGAAGCGCGAGAACATCTTCAAGCCCTTCCTGGAAATCAAGGATCTGACCACTGGCGACGGTCTGGGACTGCCTATCTGCAAGCAGATGGCTGTCAAAATGAACGGTGACCTAGAGGTTGACCCTGAATTCACCAAGGGAACGCGCTTCATGCTGACACTACACGACGCATAAAGCCATCAACAAACAACATAAAAGCAGCCGGGTGATGTACCACCCGGCTGCTTTTTATATGGCGCTGTTTTGAAGCGTTTAGAACTTGGCCATCTTGATGGCGACGACGGCGCACTCGTCGCCCTTGTTGCCCAAGCGGCCACCCGCACGGTCCTTGGCCTGCTGCAGGTCGTTGGTCGTCAGCAACCCATAGACTACGGGAATGTTGTTCGTGGCGTTCAGACGGGCAATACCCTGGGTGACTCCCTGACAAATATAGTCGAAGTGAGGAGTCTCGCCACGGATGACAGAGCCTAAGACGATGACGGCATCGTAGCCGTCGTTAAGCGTCATCTGACGCGCACCGTAAATCAACTCAAAGGAGCCGGGCACGGTCTTCACATGTATATTCTCAGGCAAAGCGCCGTGCTTCTCGAGTGTGCTGACACACCCTTGAAGCAAGGCGCCTGTGATTTCGGGATTCCATTCTGCCACGACGATGCCGAAAATCATGTTCGACGCGTCGGGCACTTTATCCACATTGTATTCCGAAAGATTTTTAGTTGCCATCGCCGCTTGATTATTTTGCAGAAGCGCGCTCAATATAAGCGTCAATAGTCTGGTACTGCATAGAGTTGAAGTACTTGTCCTTCACCGTCTGATACAGCTTCAGAGCCTCGTCCTTCTTGTTCTGGCTCTCTAAGATTTCACCAGCCTGAATGAGGAAGGTGGGCGACAGAGAATTATTGTCGGCCCTCTCAGCAGCCTTCTTCAGCGTAGCAACAGCCTTGTCAAGCTGATTCAAGTGAGCATAGGCGTTGCCTAAGGCACCTAAAGCAGCGGGGGAAATCATCTGGTCGTCCTTCAGGTCAAACTTCTCCAGACTGTTGACGGCTTCCTGCCACTTGTCGAGGTTGGCATAGCACAGGCCGGCATAGAGGTTGGCCAGGTTGGCAGCATCGCCACTGAACTCGCTGGCTGCCTTCGCAAAGCCTACGAAACCGGTGCTATCGCCATTGAGCGCCTTCTCATACTGCTCGTTAGCGAAATACTCCTGACCCTTAGCCAGAGCGGTGTTGGCCTTCTCGGCATTAGGAGCTGCAACGTAATTGTTGTAGAGGATACAACCGGCAACGATAACCACCAAAGCTACCGCAGCGCCGATAATCTGTTTCTGATACTTGAGGAAAAATGCCTCATTCTTGCTGAGCGTCTCCTCAACGGGAGCGCCATTCTGATTGTTCTGATTTGCCATTATTTTAATAATTTTTTATGTGTCCACACAATTAGCGGCTGCAAAGATACTAAAATTTAGGCACGGATTACACGGATTAACACAGATTAATATTATTTATTGCAAAAAAAACCGAAAACTAATCGCAAAGCGGGGTAAAAATGACTACCTTTGCACCGTGATTCTCGAAAAACTGACCATTCTCAACTACAAGAACATTGCGGAGGCAACACTACAGTTGTCGCCGAAGATGAACTGTTTCATCGGTCATAACGGGGCTGGAAAGACGAACGTGCTCGACGCCATTTACTTCCTGTCGTTCTGTCACTCGGCATCCAACCCCATAGACCAGCAGGTCATTCGCCATGAAGAGGAGTTCCTGATGCTCGAGGGCATGTACACGGACGACGACCAGCCGTTGTCCATCACTTGCGGCATGAAACGCGGTCAGAAGAAGCACTTCAAGCGCGACAAGAAAGAGTACAAGCGACTGAGCGAACATATCGGACTGATTCCTATCGTCATCATCTCGCCTGCCGATACTTACCTCATCGAGGGCGGCAGTGAAGAACGGCGGCGACTCATGGACGTGGTGATAGCCCAGACCGACCACACGTACATCGACGCACTGAGCCGCTACAACAAGGCGCTGCAGCAGCGCAACGCCCTGCTCAAGCTAGAAGAAGAACCCGACACGGAGATGCTGAGTATCTTCGAAGAGCAAATGGCCGACGCCGGCGAAGCCGTCTATAGGCAGCGCGAACTGTTCACCGAGCAGCTGAAGCCGCTCTTCCAGCAGTTCTACGAGCGCATTTCGGGCGGTCAAGAGCAGGTGTCGCTGAACTATACGAGCCACTGCCAGCGGGGACCGCTGCTCGACGTCATCCAGCGCGACCGCGCCAAAGACCGCGCCGTGGGCTATTCGCTGCACGGCATACACCGTGACGACCTGGAAATCATGCTCGAAGGGCATCTCATGAAGCGCGAAGGGTCGCAAGGACAGCAGAAAACCTTTGTCATCAGCCTCAAACTGGCACAGTTCGAACTGCTGCGGCGCGTGATGCCCACCACCCCACTGCTGCTGCTCGACGACATCTTCGACAAGCTCGACGCCCGGCGCGTGGAACAGATTGTCAGCCTGGTCTCAGGCGACGATTTCGGCCAGATTTTCATGACCGACACGAACCGCAAGCATCTGGACCAAATTCTCGCGACATCGTCGCACGACTATCATATCTATAACGTGGAGGACGGAAACATTGTTCAGACGTGACGTACAAAACATTAAGGACCTCATCATGCGCAACCTGCGCCAACAGGGGCTTGAAATGCCGCTTCTGCAGAAACGGCTGGTAGAGTCGTGGCCAGTAGTCGCCGGTGAGGCTATAGCCCGCTATACGCTGAACGCCTATATCATCAACCAGACACTCTACGTCCACCTGTCGTCGCCCGCCCTGCGCGCCGACTTGAGCCTGCAACGCCAGGAGTACGTACGGCGCCTCAACGACTATGTCGGCAATCAGGTGATTGCCGACATACGCTTCTGCTGAAGCTGACATTTTTTCATAGCACCAAACCTGACATGGGTGGCCTTGTAGTCGTAGGCTACTTTCTGCTTGGACTCCTTGGCAGCAGACTCTGACGGCTTGGGAAACGACTCGCCAGCCTTGAACACGCGGAGGGTCTCGCGGATAGCAGGGTCGTCATCGTTGAGATACTCTGTCCATGCCTGCTCGTCGAGGACGTTGTAGATGAGACGGCTGTTGATGTAGCGCTCCAGCAGCGCATGACTCTTCTGAATCATCAGGTTACGGCGTTTCAGACCGTTCTTGTCGGCATACTGCGCGAAAAGCTCGACGATATTGAGTTTCTTGAGATAGGCCAGCAGAGCCTTCTTCGTCGTGTAGGTGCTGAGCTGCTGACGGTTGTCATCGACATACTCATAAGCAAACTGCAGGATAAGTCCCGACATAGATGCCTCTTTATAATAAGAGGTGACATCGGCCGTATCTTCGGCGACAAAGATGTCGGGCGTGATACCACCGCCGCCATAGACCACACGGCCATTGGAGGTGTGGTACTCCGGTCCCTCGTGCTTGATGCTGTCCTGCGAGAAGAACTCGCCATGCTGGTAGCGGTTGATGAGGTCTTCCTCATAGCTGCGGTCGGCACCGCTGGTATAGGGCTTCTGTATGCAGCGGCCTGAAGGCGAATAGTAGCGGGCAATGGTCAGACGGATCATAGAGCCGTCGTGCAGCGAGATGGGCTGCTGTACGAGTCCCTTGCCGAAGGAGCGGCGACCGATGATGGTACCACGGTCGTTGTCCTGAATGGCTCCGGCGAAGATTTCGCTGGCCGAGGCCGACCCTTCGTCGATAAGCACCACTAACGGGATGTGCTGATAGGAGCCGCGTCCGTCGCTGCGATACTCCTGACGCGGCGAGTGCCTGCCCTCGGTATAGACGATGAGCTTGCCGCGCGAGAGGAACTCATTGGCCATCTGGACGGCTGAACCGAGATAGCCGCCCGTATTGCCGCGAAGGTCAATCACGAGGTTCTCAAGCCCCTCCTGTCCCAGACGAGCCAGAGCGATGAGCAGTTCGGGATAGGTCTTGTCGCCGAAGTTCTTAATCTTGATATAGCCAGTATGACTGTCAAGCATATAGGTGGCGGTGACGCTCTTCATGGGAATCTCACCACGTATGACGGTATAGCGGCGAATCTGCTTCTCCTTACCACGGACGACACCAATCTTCACCTTCGTGTCCTTGTCGCCTTTCAGACGGTGCATCGCCTCTTCATTGGTGACGTCCTTGCCCACGAAAGGCTGACCGTCAATCTCTACAATCTTGTCGCCTGCCAACAACCCGGCACGCTCGGAGGGACCGTTCGAGATGACGTTCTGCACGTGGATGGTGTCCTTGCGAATGGTAAACTCAATACCTACGCCAAAGAACGAACCTTTCAGGTCGTCGTTGGCCTGCTGCACGTCCTTCTGCGAGATGTAGACGCTGTGGGGGTCGAGTTCCGAAAGGATGGTGGGCACAGCTTTCTCTACGAGATCATTGACGTTGACGGTGTCCACATACTGGTCGTCGACGATATGTAACAGGTCGTTCAGCTTGTTACTGCCCGAATTGATGATACTAAGACGGTTGCCCGAGAAGCGGTTGGCAAAGAACGAGCCGATGAAGATGCCTATCACCACACTCACGGCCAGCCATAAGGGCATAAAACGATTCTTTCTGTTCATATCACACTTCTAAATAGACAACTTCTATCCCAGCCCGTTCCAGCAGTTCGATGCCGTCGCTAAGCCGGTATTTCTCACCATAGACGACGCGGCGGATACCGGCCTGGATGATGAGCTTGGCGCACTCGATACAGGGCGACGCGGTGATGTAAATCGTAGCACCGTCGCTGTTGTTGCTTGACCGTGCCAACTTCGTGATGGCGTTGGCCTCAGCGTGCAGCACATAGGGCTTCGACAGTCCGGCCTCGTCCTCGCAGATGTTCTCGAAGCCCGTCGGCGTACCATTATAGCCGTCGCTGATAATCATCTTGTTCTTCACCACCAAGGCGCCCACCTGGCGACGCTGGCAGTAACTGTTCTCAGCCCAGATACGAGCCATGCGCAGGTAGCGCTCATCCAGCTTAACTTGTTTTTCGTTTGATTCCATTTCTCTTCAGTAATGCGTCAATTGTGGGTTCTGCGCCCTTAAACCTCTTGTATAGTGTCATGGGATTCTCCGTGCCGCCCTTCGAGAGGATGCAGTCGCGGAAGCGCTGGGCTGTCTCAGGGTTGAAGATACCCTCGCGCTTGAACACGGCAAAGGCATCGGCATCGAGCACTTCGGCCCACTTGTAGCTGTAATAGCCGGCAGCGTAACCGCCAGCCATGATATGTGAGAACTGCACCGTCATACAGGTGTCTGTGCGCTGCTTACCGATGATGGCCTTCTTCCAGGCTTGCTTCTCGAACGTCATAATGTCGTCCGTAAACGCTTCGCGCTGCGTATAGTAGGCCATATCGAGAAGACCGAACGACACCTGACGCAGACAGGCCGTAGCACACATGAAGTTGCGACTCTTGACAATGCGGTCTATCAGCTCGTCGGGCAGGGGTTCGCCTGTCTCATAGTGGAAGGCGAAGGTGCGCAGGAACTCTTTCTCGACGGCAAAGTTCTCCATGAACTGCGACGGCAGTTCAACGAAGTCCCACCATACATTTGTACCGCTGAGACTCTCGAAGCGGGTGTTGGCAAACATGCCGTGCAGGGAGTGGCCGAACTCGTGCAAGAAGGTCTCCACCTCGCTGAGTGTCAGCAGGGCGGGCTTGTCGTCTGTCGGCTTGGTCAGGTTCATCACCACGCTGACATGGGGGCGCACGTTCTTACAGTTGTCGGGACCAAAGGGCTTATGAACGTCCTCACGCTCCATCCACTGCCCCTGATACTCCGTCATCCACGCCCCACCCTGCTTGCCTTTACGAGGGTGGAAGTCGGCATAGAAGACAGCCAAGAACGAGCCGTCTTTATCGAAGACCTCGTAGGCTTTCACGTCAGGATGATAGACGGGGATGTCCTTGTTCTCCTTGAACGTAATGCCGTACAGTCGGGTGGCCAGTCCGAAGACGCCGCCGATAACCTTGTCCAACTGGAAGTAAGGGCGCAGCATCTCTGCGTCAATATTGTACTTCTTCATCTGGAGTTTATGGGAATAGTAGCCTGCGTCCCAAGGTTCCAGCTTCTCCTTCGTCATCTTCTTCAGTTCCTCACGCTCCTTCAAGGCGGTGGGCTTATAGGCATCGATGAGGTCGTTCAACAGCTTATAGACGTTGCGGACGTTACCGGCCATACGGTGCTTGAGCACGTAGTCGGCGTAGGTCTTGCTGCCTAACAGCTGGGCGATTTCGCGGCGCAGGTTCACAAGGCGCTTGCAGATGTCGAGGTTGTTCTCCGTATTGTCATGTATGCAGATGGTGTTACGAGCCATATACATTTGGCGGCGCAACTCACGCTGGGTGCTGTAGGTCATGAAAGGCTGATACGAGGGATAGTCCAGCGTAAACACCCACCCTTCGAGGCCGCGCTCCTTGGCTGCCATAGCAGCAGCCTCGCGGGCCGTCTCAGGCAGTCCGTCGAGCTGAGCCTCATCGGTCAGGTGCAGCGTATAGGCTTTCTGCTCCTTCAGCAGGTTCTGCTGAAACCGCAGCCCCAGCATCGAGGCTTCCTCCGTCAGCTGGCGCAGACGGGCCTTCCCCTCAGCGTCGAGCAGCGCACCGCTACGCACAAAGCCGTCGTAGCAATTGTCCAACAGCATCTTCTCTTCGGGTGTCAGACGACGGTGGTGACGATGCACGTACTTGATGCGCTCAAACAGCTGTTCGTTCAGCCGTATGTCGTTGGCGTGCTTCGTCAGGATGGGCGACATCTTCTGTGCCAGGGCATCCATCTCGTCGTTCGTCTCAGCACTCAGCAGGTTGAAGAACACGCTCGACGTGCGCGACAGCAGGTCGTAGTAGTTGTCCTTCTCGTCGTCCACTGAGATGATCGTGTTGTCAAACGTCGGCTTAGCCGGATTATTGATAATCTTCTCTATCTGCTCGTCGTCACGGCGTATGCCCTCCATGAAGGCCTCCTCGAAGTCCTCCAGTCGGATACGGTCAAACGGTGCCGTGTCGTGCGGCGTATTGTAAGGTTCAAAAAACGGATTCTTCCGCTGATTTTCCTGATTCATAACATACTTTCTCTATAACAGCGTGCAAAGTTACGAAAAGTCGAGGGCAGAACAAAAGATTTTAATCTTTTTTATGCCGAGAAAGAGTATCTTCGCCGATTTTTCGGCAAAGTTACGAAAAAGTCGAGGGAAATACAAAGGAAAAACGCTTTTTTCTTCTTTTCCAATCTTTTTTCACTCTTTCCCTTGCTTTTTCGCCATAAAGTTCGTATCTTTGCCCTCAGATAAGAAAGACTATCGTTATGACACAATTAGTAATTACGCTGAAAGACCAGTCGTATCTGCCTAATATCCGACGCATCGTGAAGTCGCTGGTGGGGGTGGAGAAGATCACTACGGCAAAGCCTGCTGACAAGCCAGCAACTCGCAAGAAATTTCTTGGTGAGTTTCGTCATGCTGTGGCTCAGGCCAAAGACTTCAAAGAAGGTAATACCGAATTCGGCACATGGGAGGAGATGATGAATGAACTATGATTTCCGTCCATCACCCGACTTCGTAAAGGGTGTAAAAGCCCTGGCTACACCCTAAATTTCATTAGACTTTGCTTAGCGCATTATCAAGAGTAGCCGACGAAATTTATCGTTAATGTAAGATGTAAGGTGTAAGGTTGCTCGAAAATAGCCGTTTTTCGCTTAAGGGAGTGATTTCGGGGTCTTATTTATAGCCGATTTGGTATTTTTGTAAATAATGAGTATATTTGCAGTATGAAAAGAGTATTTTTGTATAGTGTCATTATGAAATCAAGGGGTCGGAGAAAATGATCACATTCTCCGACCCCTTGATTTTCTAAACCATATTATCTATAATATCTCTCTTGCTATCCATGCACAAGCTTCTGCATCGGCAAGTGCATTGTGATGATTCTCCAAACAGTATCCACATTCAGCAGCAACGGTATGCAGTTGGTGGTTCTCCAAATAACGGAAAGCTCTGCGAGAAGCTGCAAGCGTGTCGTAGAACTCATAGTTAGGATAGTCCATCTGATAGACACGGAATACGGCCTTCAGACAACCTTCATCAAAGGGCTTGTTGTGAGCCACAAGGGGCAGACCCTCTATCAAGGGTTCTATCTGCGCCCATACTTTGGGGAATACTGGTGCGTCCTCAGTGTCTTCCTGGCAGAGACCATGCACCTGAGAACACCAATAATTATAATAGTTAGGCTCTGGTTGGATGAGGGAGTAGAACGAATCCACTATCTCGCCATTACGCACAATGACGATACCAACAGAACAAACAGAGCTGCGCTCATTGTTTGCCGTCTCAAAATCTATTGCTGCAAAATCCTGCATTTTCAATCCTCCTTATATTTTTTCCACATTCTCTTTATCTTACCAGCAATCTCCTTACGAAGCCAGAGGGGTTCGACCACTTCCACGTCCTCACCGTTCCAAAGCAGTTCCTGAACGAAGTCATAGGATGGACGCAGGTGGTAAGTGAAGATGCTGTATTCTTCATTCTTCTCTATCTCCTTCTGAGTCTCATGAAGCATGAGGTCACGGATATAGTTGGCCTGGCCTGCCGACACTTTCAGCTTCACGGTCTGAGGCTCAAGGCGCTGGTCGGCAATGATGCCGAAGCAGCCGTCAAAGAAATCCTTAGCCGTCCAGTCCTTTGGCATTTCAAATTTCTCATCTGTTGCATGAAGATCGTTAATGCGGTCGAGGGCATAGATGCGCGGCCCTTTCTCGTAATAGTAGGAATAGGTGCTACGGGCTACCAGATACCAACGCTGACGGAACAGTTTCACACAATACGGCTGTACGTCGAAGTTGTTCTCCTCGTCCTTCCAATAACTGTGATAGGTCATGTTGAGCACACGGTTTTCCTTCATGGCCTCGATGATGGGCTGCAGGAAGTCCTGGCCTGATGGCACATATTCCAAAATGATACGGTCTTTGATGCTCTGACTGTTGGCCAGGGCATTGCTCACGCAGAATGTATTGTAGAGCCAGGAGCGGAGCCCGTTCTTGCTGATGTCCTTCTCGTTTTCGATGTAGTAGCGGTACTCGCCACGGTTTTCATTGACGATGTTGATGCCGAACATATCCCAGATGACATAACGCCAGTTGTCGAAGGTGCGCTTGGGAATATCCACACCTCTACTGATGTCATCGCGGAGCCATAGCTCGTTCAGGTCCTTAAATGAGATCTTGCGTCTGCGATAGATGGTCTCTATCACCCAGACGTATTTCGTTATCAAACTTTGTCCTCTGTCGTTGTCCATATTTCTTTAATTTTTCTGTAAAAGTATGACAAGGGTACGCCAAACTGTGGCAGAGGTTTAGGAAAAGTGAGTTTTTAGTCTCTTTTTCCTTCCATCTTATCTATATATGTCTCGTAAATAAGGGGATAGGCATCGTTTACATTGAATGATATTTCAGGACGCAAGAGGGATTGTGTGTCATTGATAAAATCGGCATCTTCCATCTTCTCCTGCATGTTATTGACGAACTGCTTGTAAGAAGGTGCTTTATCGACCACGAACTCCATATATTTCTTGTAGCATTGTAGGACTTTATCGACATCTACCTCCTTACGTTGTAAGGCGATATAGAGGTCAAAGAGGTCGCGGCCTTTCTTACGCTGGTAAAGGGCGCGAAGCTTAGTTCCTAATAGTTCCTCGAAATGATAGGTTGTCAGTTCTGCTTCACCTGTAAACCAAGAGTTTTCCATGCGGAAAGGAACTTTGATTAGACCAAGGACATTGAAATGCTCGAAGCAGTTGATTTCAACTTTCAGTCGAATCTGTACAGTGGGCGGTATTTCAGACTCAACTCGGAACAACATGGTATTGTTATACCGTTTCTGTTTCGTAACTCTATCAGGAAGAAAATCGAGCACTTCACCAAGACGATACATGATGGGCTTGATCGGACCTGGATTGATCTGAACCAAGTCAATGTCCTCACTATAGCGTGGCTGGGGTGACAGATAGAGTTTATGCAAGGCTGTTCCACCACGGAAAGCAAGTTGCGATGCCAGAAACTCATCACTGAAGATGGCAACCAAGGCACGACATATAATCAAGTCTTGCTCAATCTGGGCATTGTCTATCCATGGAGCATGATTACTCCATTGTTGTATAGCTGTTCTGTTAATCATATATCATCTGTTTCTATTTGAACGTTTATATTTATTTTCCATCGGCTATCCCTGTTTGATGGATTATCTTCTGCTGATGTACTTAAAGGCTTATATACCATGTGGACAGACTTAGAATACAACTGTTCGTAGAGTTCATCCGCTAAGGTAGTCTCATCTATGATTTTTTCCAATATATAACCAAGTCGTTGCCATGTAACAGTTTTGACATAAGGCATAATCAGCCGAAACTGGTTACGAATGTCTATTTGCTCAGCCAGTTCTTCAAGGATGGTAGCCACTCTTGAAAGTCCACCCACATGCTGTTGATATTGGATAAGGTCAGCAGCCGTCAAGAGTGGATTGGAGATGCGGATGGTTCCAGTTTCGGTATTCTTAATAATGAAAGCCTCCTCTGGTAATCTGTCACGATAGAACCAATCAATGGTTACATTACGAGTTGAAACCACCCGACGCTTTGGAAAAGTTGTCATGACAGAGAACTGCTGGGGACGCTGGTGAGCTGCACCAAGATGTTCTGCCGCACTAAGCATACAGACATAGTAAGGCTTGCCAAGATAGGACATCAACTGGTCAATATAATAGCTTGCAGGAATGGAACCTCTTAAAATGTAATGAACAGGGAAAATAACATAGAATCCCCTGTAAACGTTAGCAATGGTTTTATTAGCGCAAAGCCTTGAAAGTTCATTCTGAAGAATCTGCTCAGAAGAATACATACCAGTATTTCTCACATCCTCAATGGAGAACGTGGGATAACCATGTATAGCTCTGTCCTTTATCCACTTTTGAAGAGTCATGTCAATACTTTTTGGTGCAAATATAATAAAATTTTTGTTATTAACGAGTTTTGATAAGCAAAAATATGCTTTTCTTTTATATTTTTTAAGGAGTGGTGGACATAATACCCTCCAATTTACTAATCTTTTTCATAAAAACAATGACATAATGCAATTTGCCTCCTGAAGAATTTGGCGTTATCATTTTTTCTTTGTACCTTTGCACTCGATGATGGGCTATAGTACGGCTAGAAATCAAGGGGTCGGAGAAAATGATCACATTCTCCGACCCCTTGATTTGATGTGCTATTGAATTCCGAATCGCACCTGACTATCCACCTCTTTTTACTGCAGTTTGGTGACACCTCTAACACCAAAGCTGATTATCAGCAGGTTAGTGAAGAGTTTGCCCGCACCAGTGGTCACACCAATGGTCGCACCAGGTGTCGTACCAACCCTTTTCAACAATGTTTCACGGCATAAGTCTGAAACGTTGCGGCCTCTCGCAAAAACGTCACGGCCTTACAGAAAAATCTCACGGCCTCTCGTAAATGTTTCACGGCCTGCCACTATTCTTGCCTTTTTCTTGGCAAGCGTCTCCTTGCGTCGCCGAGCGCCCCGGTGTCACCTTTGGTGTGACTACAGGTGTGACTTCACTCTCAAAGACAGCCACTGATTTTCAGGTAGTTAAGTGCCGGGTGTAAGAGGTGTCACCAACTTCTTTTCTGAAAGTTGTAACATTTGCAGCCAACAAGGATGGTTTTCAGCCGTTGAGGGCCGCTACCAGCTCGTCGGGTGAGAGGAGTTGCTGCTCGCCCGTTTCCATATTCTTCAGCGTCACCTTGCCAGCCGCTATCTCGTTGTCGCCAGCCAGCGCAACGAAGGGGATATGCTTGGCATTGGCGTATGCCATCTGCTTCTTCATCTTCGCCGAATCGGGGAACATCTCGGTGCGGATGCCTGCCTGACGGGCCATAGCGGCAATGGGCAGACAGTAGGCCGTCTCTTGTTCGCCGAAGTTGATGAACAGCAACTTTGTGCTGGTGACGGCATCCTTCGGATAAGCATCGAGCTGGTTCAGGACGTCGTAGATGCGGTCGACGCCGAAGCTGATACCCACGCCCGACAGTCCCGGCATACCGAAGATGCCTGTCAGGTTGTCATAGCGGCCGCCGCCGGTGATAGAGCCTATCTGCACGTCGAGGGCCTTCACCTCGAAGATGGCGCCGGTATAGTAGTTCAGGCCGCGAGCCAGCGTGAGGTCGAGCTGAAGCTCATTGACCATTGAACATTGAACATTGACCATTGAACATTGACCATTGACCATTGAAGATTGACCATTGCCGCTGAGCATATTGAGGATGTAGCGGAGCTCCTGGACGCCCTTGAGGCCTGTCTCGCTGTTCTTCAGTACGTCGGCGATGGTGTTGAGCTTCTCGTCGTTGGTGCCTTCGAGGAGGATGATGGGCTGCAGCTTCTCTATCTGCTCTTCGGTGAGGCCGTCCTCGCGCAGTTCGGCATTGACGTTGTCGATGCCTATCTTGTCGAGCTTGTCGATAGCGACGGTAATGTCGACAATCTTGTCGGCAGCACCGATGACCTCTGCAATGCCGCTGAGTATCTTGCGGTTGTTGATTTTTATCTGTACGCGCACGCCAAAGCGTGTGAAGACGGTGTCTACAATCTGCATCAGCTCGACCTCGTTGAGCAGCGAGTCGCTGCCTACGACGTCGCCGTCGAACTGGTAGAACTCGCGGTAGCGGCCTTTCTGCGGACGGTCGGCACGCCACACGGGCTGCACCTGATAGCGCTTGAAGGGCATCTGCAACTCCTCGCGGTGCATCACCACATAGCGGGCAAAGGGTACGGTGAGGTCGTAGCGCAGCCCCTTTTCACACATCTTGGCAGCCAGGTGCAGGGTGTTGCGCTCCTGCAGTTCTTCGTCAGTCACCTTAGCCAGACAGTCGCCGCTGTTCAGTACTTTGAACAGCAGTTTGTCGCCCTCCTCGCCATACTTGCCCATCAGCGTCTGCAGGGTCTCCATCGCGGGAGTCTCTATCTGCTGGAAGCCGTAGAGTTCGTACACCTGACGGATGGTGTTGAAGATATAGTTGCGACGGGCCATCTCCTGCGGGCCGAAGTCGCGTGTTCCTTTGGGAATCGATGGTTTCATTTCTTATTTCTCATTTACGTACGATGGTCTGCTCACGGTCAGGACCGATACTGATGATGCAGATAGGCGTCTCGAGCTGCTCCTCAAGGAACTGGATGTAGTCCTTGAACTGCTGCGGGAACTGGTCCTCGCTGGTGAACTGCGTCATATCGGTTTTCCAGCCAGGCAGTTCGCGGTAGACAGGCTCGATGCCGTCCTCGATGTTGTAGGGGAAGTAGTCAATCTCCTGGCCATTTTGCTTGTAGGCCACGCAAGCCTTGATGGTGTCGAAGCCGTCGAGCACGTCGCTCTTCATCATAATGAGCTTCGTCACGCCGTTCACCATAATAGAGTATTTCAGTGCTACGAGGTCAATCCAGCCGCAGCGGCGCTCACGACCCGTGACGGCGCCGTACTCGTGGCCGAGGTCACGAATCTTCTTGCCCGTCTCGTCGAAGAGTTCCGTGGGGAACGGACCGGCACCGACACGCGTGCAGTACGCCTTCATGATGCCGAAGACGTCGCCAATCTTGTTGGGGCCGATGCCCAAGCCCGTGCAGGCTCCGGCACAGATGGTGTTCGAGGAGGTCACGAAAGGATAGCTGCCGAAGTCGACGTCGAGCATCGTGCCCTGAGCACCTTCGCAGAGCACCGACTTGCCGCTCTTGAGGATGCGGTTAATCTCGTGCTCGGAGTCGACGATGGGGAACTGGCGCAGATACTCGATACCCTCGAGCCACTTCTTCTCGACCTCTGCGATGTCGTAGTCGAAGTTGAGCGACTTCAGGATAGCCTCGTGGCGGGCTTTGGCGGCAGCATATTTCTCGGGGAAGTTCTCGAGGATGTCGCCCACGCGCAGACCATTGCGGCTCACCTTGTCGGTGTATGTCGGACCGATGCCCTTGCCGGTGGTTCCTACCTTATTCTTACCTTTCTGTGCTTCGTAGGCAGCATCAAGCACACGGTGGGTAGGCATGATGAGATGCGCCTTCTTCGAGATGTGCAGACGGCTTCTCAGCTCATGGCCGCTGGCCTCAAGTGCCTTAGCCTCGTCCATGAAGAGGTCGGGAGCCAGCACCACGCCGTTGCCGATGATGTTCACCTTGCCACCCTGGAAAATGCCAGAGGGGATGGAGCGCAGCACGTATTTCTGCCCTTCGAACTCCAGGGTGTGTCCAGCATTGGGACCTCCCTGGAAGCGGGCTATCACATCATACTTGGGGGTCAGCACGTCTACCACCTTTCCTTTTCCCTCGTCGCCCCACTGTAGTCCCAGCAGGACGTCAACTTTACCTTGGTTCATTGTCGTTTATATCTGTTTTTGTTGTCTTTCTTAAATTCTTCTGCCGTGTAATCTTTGCCTGACAGGTGGAGCAGATACCATAGATGTAGAGTGTAAATCCGTCTTTACGGAAACGCTTCAAGTGCAGCTCGTTGATGGCATCGGCTATCTCGGGCGCCCTGACCTCCGTCACCTTGCCACAGACGGTACACATCTGGTGGCAGTGCGAATTGTTGTCGTAGCACGCCTCATATTTCGTCGTACCCTGGAAACGATGACGTATGACCAACCGCAGCTCCATAAAGAGGTTTAGCGTATTGTACAGTGTAGCACGGCTCACGGGGAACTTGTACACCTTCGCCATTTTATCACCCAACTCGTCCAGCGTGAAATGCCCGTTGGTGTCGTAAATGGCACGCAAGATGGCATAACGCTCAGGCGTCTTACGATGATTGTTCATTTCCAAGAAGCTGTCGAGAATCCGCTCTACAGCTGTCTTTACACTATCTTTCATCTGATATATGCTTCATAAACCAGCGGCAAAGTTACAAAGAAAATCGGAAACCGACGAGCATTTAACAACATTTTTATTTATAATTGGTCTATTTTACTTCGACCCGATATAGAGGAACACCATACCGAGAAGTACCAGTGCCAGGTCGAAGGCTTTGGCTTTCAGGTTTTTCTCACGGAAAATCATGGCCCCGAAGAGGAAGCTGACTACAACAGACCCGCGACGCACCATCGACACAATACTAATCATGGCCGCCGGCAGCGACAGTGAATAGAAGTACATAAAGTCGGCCGTCGACAGGAAGATGCTGACGCCCACGATAGACCACGCCCAATGAAACGGCGTCGTGTCCTTGTGCTTGGGCCACCAGAGGAGGAGGAGCATCGCCAGCATCATACCGCATTGGTAGATGTTGTACCACGACTGCACCAGCATACGGTCGAGTCCTACCCCGCCCTCGCTGACCGGTGCCATCAGGTACTTGTCGTAGAGTCCGCTGACAGCTCCAAGGGCTGCCGAACCGACAACCATATAAATCCAGTGGTCGTGCTTGAAGTCGATACCCTCCTTACGTCCAGAACGGCTCAGCATGAAAAACGAGGCTACGGCCAGCATCACGCCGACCCACTGCCAGACGTTCAGCCGTTCGCCGAAGACCAGCAGGGCGCCGATGAGCACCATTACAGGCCGTGTGGCATTGATGGGGCCTACAATGGTCAGCGGCAGGTGCTTCATACCAAAATAGCCCAAAACCCACGAGGAGAGCACGATAAATGCCTTCAGGACGACATACTTATGTACCTCCCAGCCGCCCGAGCCGACGTGCAGGATGGTGCCGTCGAGCACGGTCGTCGTACTGCTCAGAACGATAAACGGCAGAAAAATCAGCGACGAGAACAGCGTGTTGAGAAATAGTACGGGAATGACCGCATTATCCTTCAAAGCTTCTTTCTTAAACGAGTCGTAACACCCTAACAGTGCTGCCGACATGAAGGCTAAAATCAACCACATCTTCTAATATGTTATATCCTCTAAGAACAGTGCATGGGCTGGCATCGACTCGCCAGCTTCTGTTCGTTTTTTTCCTTCTATAATCTTTCTAAAGTCCGCCAAGGAAACCCGTCCGCGGCCTACGTCGACGAGTGTACCGACAACAGCGCGAACCATGTTACGCAGGAAGCGGTTGGCACGTATCTCGAAGTACCAGGTCGTCGGGCTGGTCTGATGCCACTCGGCCACCGTCACGTGGCACAGCGTGGTCTTCACGTCGGCATGTGCCTTGCAGAAAGCCCCGAAATCCTCATATTCAAGCAGCACTTTGGCTGCCTCATTCATAGCACAGAAATTCAGCGGATAATGAATTTCGCATGAGGTATTACTTAAAAACGGGTTCTTTGCCGTATGCAGATAGTAGCGATACATCCGGCTGGTGGCCGAGAAGCGTGCGTGAAGGTCGTCGGCAACACGTTCCACTTTCGAGACAGCGATGTCGCGTGGCAGCAGCTTGTTTAGTTTGTAAGCCAGCTGACGACCGTCAACCTCTGCATTGCAGTCAAAGTGAGCCACCATCATACGGGCGTGAACGCCAGCATCCGTACGTCCTGCTCCTGTCACAATAATATCACAACGCAACAACAGCGAAAGAGCGCGTTGCAACTGTGCCTGTACCGAGTCGCCATTGGGCTGTATCTGCCATCCGTGATAGCGTGTCCCGTCATAGCTGAAAGTCACGAAATATCTCATTGCGGGTGCAAAGTTACGGAAAAACGAGAGAAATGCAAAATATATTTGAATTTATCTACATTTCACGAACGGCCGAGTGGAATTATTCGTCGGGCACATAGATGATCTGACCGTCCTCCAACTGGTAGGCGGTGCCGAGGCGGCGCCCCTTCTGGCCACTATCCTGCTTCTGGCCGTTGGCCTTGTAGGTCTCTATACGCTTGCCCTGCTTGCGGATAATCTGCATGTCCTCCTTACCGGGATTCTTGACGATGGTAAAATCCTCGTCGGAAAAGACCTCCGTCATGTTGATATGCATCACCATAGCCACCATCAGGGCGACGGCAAAGACCATTGCCACATCGAACAGATTGACGACGACGGTCAACGGGTCGCCGTCGTCGTCAGTCAGCAGGGTGCTTCTACGCTTCCTTCTCATGACGCTCTACATAAAGACGTGAGACATAGTCGAGACGGCCCAAGTCCTTGGCATACCAGCGCGACTTCAACTGCTGGGTGAACAGTCCGACGACAGAGATGACGAGGCCCACGACGGTGGCCGAGAACACCACCTGCATATTGTAGGCCATGCCCGAGATGTCGCCCGTAGAGAGACCTACCAGTGCCGGCGACATGGAGATGAGCGTGCCGATAAGTCCGAGGACGGGTCCCAACTTGGTGAGCAGTCGCGAGAGGTTGACGTCCTTGGCTGCCTCAGCCTCAAACTGGGTGGCCACGAAGTCGGCGTAAGCCTCGTCGGGCGACTGGGCGTAGAGCTGGTCGCGGTACTTGGCATAGAGCGTGCCATGGCCATTGCGCCGCCTTACGGCATACTGGCGGTAGGTAGACACCATCAGGACGAGTGCCCTGACAAAGAATACCAACAGGAGGAGAATGTCGGGTATGAGCAGCATATTAGCTATCCCGAACAGTGTTTGTGAAATGTATTGCATAATAATGTTTTGATTCGTTTGGAACGTCAAGGGCAGCTGAGTGAACGACGACAGTGCCAGCGCCGCGAGGCAGACAACGACGGTCAGCAGCAGATGGAGCGCACGGCGGTCGTCACTACGGGGCAATGCCCACGAGAACAGCTGCGCCATCGCTGGTAACGCAAGGCTCAGGGCAAGGGCGGTGAGTATTGCGACCAGATGGAAGTCGAAGCCCGCAGCCCGGAAGAGGAACTGCGTGAGCAGAAAGAAGGCCGCTGGCAGCATCAGCAATCCCGGATAATGGCGCCACCGCAATAGCAGGGCATCGGCAAGACAAAGGACGGCGACGTCCTGCAACACGTTCTTGTCAGCCAACCAGGCGGCTACCTGCGGTTTCGACAGCGAGAGGGCAGTGTCAAGGCTGGCGTAGGTAACACACCCTACGGCAAGGCCATAGCACGCTCTCAGCCAGCGGCTGCGCCACAGGCTCAACCTCAGCACCGACTGAAGCACAATTAGCAGGACAAGAATACTCATCACTTATTTCCTACGTCGCATCCAGACAACAAGCGCAGAGAGCAGCAGCACGATGACCACAACAGCCATCGTGGTAGCGGCAGACGAGACGGATGCCGGCTCTTCAGCAGTCGCCGCCCCACCCTGCTTCTCCAATACCAAGGCCTGACGATCGTTGGCCGTCTGCGCCTTCAGGCGCGTGTTCAGCTGCTTCATCTGCGCGAGCTGAACGTCAGAGGGTTTCCAATATCCTTTTCGCGCACTCTCAAGCATCGTCTCGGTCATCGACTGGTAGGCAGCAGGATTCTTCTGCTCAAGGAACTGGCGGATGCCCAGCCCTTCGGCATCATCGACATAGAGCCGGTAGAGGCCGTCATAGAGTTTCGGGTCAAGGGCTGACGGACGGGTGACATTCCATCCGAAGATATTGCGGAACACCTCGCCAAACATCTGTGCCGTGCCCTCGTCGCCCTTCATGCGCTCACGGATGAAGTTGGGGTTCAGGATGGTTGTCCGTGCCTCAATATCGATAGCCTCCTTGAGCCCCTGCATACGACGGCGGCGGGGATTACGGTAGTCGGCCATCAGGGCGTCGGGTTCGCGTCCCGTCAGCCGCCGGACCACCATCGACAGTCCGCCCGTAAACTCATAGACATGGTCGAGCGACAGCGGTCCCCAGGTATTACTCTGGCGGGGCTGCACCAGCACGTCGGTTTGTTGCAGGGCAGCGGCAAAGAGTTCCTTCTGCATCATTCCCCAGTGCCGTTCGTCACCGTAAGCGGCACACATATTATTCAGGTACTGGTCGGTCAGCTCGTCGGCCGACTGCCACTTCTCACTGCGCTCTATGAAGTTCATCATGCCCGTGGAATAGCCGTTGTTGACAGGACCGAATACGCGGAGCGTAGCCAGTTCGCGAGCCTGCTGGGGACTGACGCCGCGCTCTATCAGCTCTCGCTCCTGTGCCAGCGTCCCCTCATGCACGAAGTTGGAGTCGCCTTCAGCGGCAGAAGCCATCTGAATGGCCTCTGTGATGAGCTTCAGACGTGAGTCGGCAATATCTCGCAGTTGTCCGCTGACCTGCACCACCACATTGATACGGGGACGGCCTAACGCCGCAGCCGGCACAAGGCGCAGCTGGCCGATGCGTCCCTGGCTGTCGCGCACCGGTTCTACGCCTAACATCCAGAGAGCCTGGGCGATGGTGGCGCCACCCGAGGCAATGAACTCGCCCGCCCAGAACGTATAGCTCACCTTGCGTGGCCACTGTCCGTCGTGCTTCCTGCGGTATGCGTCCAGCGTCTGCTCGGCCAGCCGCCGTCCGTCTTCCCACGCCTGCGGGTCGGGGGTGTTGTCGGGGTTGATGCTGAACATATTGCGGCCTGTCGGCAGCACGTTGTCGTTCATCACGGGGTCGCCACCGGGGGCTGGTGCCACGGTGCCCCCACTGAGGGCACGCACCATATTATCCATCTCGGCCTGTGTCGATGCCAACAGCAGCTGGCGCAGGCGCGGCCACTGGGCAGGGTCGTCGCTGATGGCGCGGCACGTCTGCCTCAGCTGTTCTTCGGTATAGGGTTGTCCCAATATGTAGTAGGCGCCCTGCATACGCTCATCCATCAGCTCCTCGATATGCGTGTCAATGCGTTCCAGCTCGTCGCGGGTAAGCGCCTTGCCGGGGATGCTGTCAATGCCTAACGCTCGGTGCAGCCCTTCGGCCACGATGCGCTGTTTCACACTCGGCATCGCCTGTCCGTTCAAAGCCTTGTGAATATCCTGATGCAGCTGGTTGTACTTCTGGCGCATACCACTCTCAGCGTATGGCGGCGTCAGATAGGTCATGATGACGGCATGTGAGCGGCGCTTGGCAATAACAGCCTCGCCGATATTACCTGTGGTGTAGAAGTAGAAATGGGGCGTGGGGCCTATCAGCTGCTGGCTCCAGTCGTCGCGCCGCATGGCAGCATCGCGCCCCGGGGTGAACTCCAGGTTGCCGTGGGTGCCGAAGTGGACGAGGGCATCGGCCCGGAACTCACGTTGCATATACAGATAAGGTGCGAGATAGGAGTGAGGCGGTGCCACGTCGACGCCGTGGACGAAGCGGAAGTCATCGTCGCCCAGGGCTGGACGCGGCTGCAAGAAGAGCAGCACGTTGCCATAGCGCACGGCCGTCATGGGGATGCTGTCGGGTGGCGTGCCGTAGCGAGCTGTCACCTCAGCATACTTAGCAGCAGGAATCACCTGCCGGGTCCACTCCTCGTAGACGTTGCGTGTCGTCCACAACGGATGGTCGGCCGCCTCATGGACGTCGTGGGCAAAGGCATCGACCGTCGCGGGGAGTCCGTCCAGACGGTAGCCCTCCTGACGAAGTCGGAGCAGGAAATTATACATCGACGGGACGACCTCCATGCCGCTGGCCAGCAGGGCGTCCTTCCCCGGACGGCGGAAATAGCCTATGGCGATGTGTTTATCACGGTTGGGCTTGGTACGCAGCGCCAGGTAGCGGCCGACGTGGTCGGCCAGTGCCTCACAACGTTCCACTTCTGCCGTATAGCGGTAGTAGCCCTTGGCATCGGTGTTCTGTGTGCCGATGCAGTAAGGCGCCATGCCGCCGTCTATCTCCGGGATGACGATACGGGCATTCTTCGAGCCGCTTGACATCGGGATATGTTCATCAAGCCATTCGCTATGTGACGCCGAAATGGGGAAGGGTGTGAAGAGGGCGACATTCTTCTCCTGCATCCATTGTATGAGTGTGTCGTTGCCGATACGTCCCATAGGCAGATAGACGACGGCGTCGGGCTGCAACTGTCGCAGCATACGGTCGCGCTGCTTGCCCATGCCTGTCAGCGGATAGACATTCATGCCTCGCCGGGTGAGCATGGTAATCAGCGTGTCGACGTGTTCGCGGTTGCCCTCCATCGGGAAGGTGATGCCCGAGACGAAGGCCACAGCCGGACCGTCCTCATGGTAGAGTCCCTGATGACGCAGATAGGCCGTCAGTTCGTCGGCGGTCTTGAAGTACTGGCCGTACTGCCGGTGATAGAACATGTTCCGCGGCACCTCTACGGGCGGCTCTACCTGCTGGTCGCCCCATCGTCGGGGCGTAGCGATATGACGCAGGTAGCGCAGTCCGTTGCGGTAGTTCTGGCGGTTGTCGTTCTCGAAATACTGCTTCAGGGTGTCAATCTGGGCGTCTGAGAGGTTGTGGTTCTCAACGAAGTCGCTGGAGCGCAGCGTCTTGGTGAAGACGGGTACGCCCCGGCTTGCCACTCGCTGCACCTCGGCCATCTGCTCGTCGGTGAGGAAGATGCGGCGGGCATAGAAGATGATGGCGTCATAGCCGTCGAGACGCTCCATCTCATCGGCATCGACGCAATCGACGTCAATATGCCGTGAGTCGTTGTTCAGCACGAAGTCGGCCTGCTGTGCCTCCAGGGCGTTGACGACGAGGATGCGCGTAGGAGCCATAAACTGGCGGTAGACAGCATAGCCGCCTGCCGCCAGAATGGCCACAATAGCAATAAGAGATAAAGTGCGCTTCACTTACTGAATCTTTTCGATATACAATTGCTGGATGCTGGCGACCTCGCCCAAGCCCTCCAAACAGACGCTGACCGCGAATCCCTGCTTCTCGAGTGCGGCCTTCCACTCTACGGCAATGTCGTTGGAGGCATGGTCGCCGGCAACGAAGAGCAGGGGGACGAGCGTCACCCGGCGACCCTTCGCAGCCTTCATCTGGGCTGTAGCGGTCGCCAGCGTGGGATAGCCCTCGATGGTGGCTACATGATAGTTCTCGTGGCCACTGGCACGCAACTGGTAGTCAAGCTGACTGTAAAGGGCGGTGGCAGGGCCTTCGGTGCCGTGACCGACGAAGAGCACGTGCTCGCGCTGCTTGGCGTCGGTCTGATGGCGGGCCACCAGGACGTCGCAGACTCGCTGGCAGTCTTCGACGCCATAGAGCAGCGGCGTGCTGACGGTGATGCTGTCGAAGAAGGGGCGCAGACGGTCCACGTCGCGGCGCAGCTCGGCCATCTCCTTGCCGTCGATGACGAACGTCGGCTGTACAACCAGCGTCTTATAGCCCTCGCCACGCAGGCGGAGCATGGCTTCTACAGGCGTGTCTTTCACCACGCCACGCCGGGCCAGGCGCTTCATGACGATGCGCGAGGTGTAGGCTTCACGGACGGCCATCTTGGGAAACTGCTCACGCGCTTTCTGGTTGATGGCATCGATGGTCTTCTGGCGGGTATCGTCGTAGGTGGTGCCGAAGTGTACCATCAGCAGGGCCCGCTCAGAAGGAATGTCCTGTGCGCGGCACACAGCCGCACACAGGAACACCCAAAAACAACTTATATAATACACTTTTCTCATCTCACGCTTGAGATTTGTCTGCCGTTAGTTCGCTGTATTGTCGGTATCGTTCTGGACGAGGCGAATCTGGTCGAAGTAGTAGCCCGGGGCTATGCTCAGGCCCTTCTTGACGCTGCCAGTGGCGACATCGTAGACATAGACGGTCTCGCCGTCGGCATTGCTGACGCCGAAGTAGGCCTTCTTCTCGTTGGCATTATAGACAGAACGCTGCGAGAAACTGCCGGCACTGTAAGGCAGGCTGCTGCCGTTATATTGCAGAGGGCTGGCTGTCTTTGTGCTCAGGTCGACAATCGAGTAGTAGTAGGCCTGATCCTGAATGCTCGTTCCTGCTTCGGCATCGCCCGAATAAGCCAGGACCTTGTTGCTACCGATGTAAACGACGCTGACAATCTTGCCCTTGGCGTCAGGGAATGCGTTGTAGCCTGCCTCGAAGTCGTACTCACCCTTCTTGATGCGCAGCAGACGGCCGATATTCTTCCCGTCGACGGTGCTGAAGGCAGAGAGATAAAGGTTGTCGTTGTCGTCAAAGAACATAAAGTTCTGCATCAGCTCGCCATAGGCAGAACCCTGCATCTCGGAAGCCTCCTTGTTGACGATGTCCTTCTCTACAGCCATCGTCTGGGGATTGACGACGGCAACGTGGAAGTGCGGCTCCTTGGTGGCTTTACGGCCAGAGCCCTTCTTACAGTAGTAGAAGTAGAACAGTTTCTTGTCGCTCTGACGATAGGTCAGCAGACCGCTGGTGGTGAAGGTCTCATAACCGTCGGCCAGGCCGAGCGACAGCTCTCCCTCGCTGACAATGGTCATATTGTCGGTATTCAGCTTGGTCCAGATAATCTTGTTGGCATCGCCGTTGGCAGCCATAACGAGCAAGGTATTGTCACTGAGCCATGCATGGGTGTATTTGCGCGAAGTATAGGTATTGGTGGCAAACGGACGCTCACGGACAACCTTCAGCTGGTTGTTCTTAATCTGCAACTTGACGAAGCGGTCGCCCGACACAGGCACCTGGTACATATACTTCTTGTCGTAGATATTCTCAATGGTGTAGTCGGTAATCTCGATACCGTTACCCTCAAAATTAACCGTCTGGCCGGGGTTCGTCAGCGAGTCAACACTCATTGTCAGGTGGGTTTCCGACGAGGCCATGCCTCCATGCTTGCCGACGGTCACCGTCAGGTCGTAGTGATAGGTCTCCGCAGGCTGCACGGGCTGCACGGGCTGCGGGTTAACAGTGCTTTGTTCGTCGTCGTCGTCACTTGAACAGGCAGTCGTCAGGGCCATACCCATCATCAGGACTGCAAAACTTAACAGATACTTTTTCATTTTTTTAATTGTTAATTATAATGTTTAATGTATAATGTTTAATCTTTAATCTTTAATCTTTAATCTTTAATCTTTAATGTTTAATGTTTAATGTATCAGCACTCTGAATTTCACAAACAGCGCCCGTCCGGGCTTCTGCAGCTTGTAATTGTCGTACACCGTCTGGTCGAGCAGGTTCTGACAGTCTACCGACACACTGTAGCGGTTGTCTTGCCAGGAATAGGTGACATTGGCACCCAACAAGTTCTTCTCAGGTATTCGCGCTTTCGTCTCGGGCAGTCCGTAGGCCTCCCATGAGAGGTAGAACCAGTGTACCCACTGATAGTCGAGCCCCGCGACAACATTCCCGAAGCGGTAATGCACATCGGCCGAAGCGAAGAGCCAGGGGCGGTTTGGCACATGATTATTATAGGTTACCGACGGTTTGCCGTCGTCCTTGTAGCGTTTGTCGTCGCGAGCGTCCTGCCAGCTGATGTTCGCCACGGCCTGCAACCGCTTGTCCCAGTCGTAGCGCAGCTCTCCTTCCAGTCCCTTGATGCTGACGGCAGGCTGGTTGACATACTGCAGATAGCCTTCATCGTCAGATATCTGAGGCTGGATATAGTTCTCCACGTAGCGCAGGAATCCGTTCAGCTCATAATACAGGCTGTGTCGCCCTGACATGAAAGTGCCGAAGACACCTGCATTCAGGTTATTGCTCTCTTCAGGCTTCAGGGTCGTATTGGCAAAGATGGTGGTGCCGTTACCTAACAGTTCACGGGCCAATGGCAATCGCACGCTGTGCTCGTAGTTGGCTTTGACGGCCAACAGCGGCATCAGTTCAAATTTTGTTCCCAAGCCGCCTCCGAAACTGTTCTGGGTGTTCGAGCCGGTCATGGCCTTTGAGCCCGTGATAAAATACAAATCGCTCTGCTCTATCTGCAGGTGGTTCACGTAGTCCTTCACGAAAAACGTGTTGTACAGACGCCCCTGCAGCAGCGACTGATTGTAGGCCAACCCGAAAACGTGCTTCGCAAACAGGTCGTTGGCAGGTTCAAAGTTGGCATCCACCTCGTCCCAGCGGTCATTGCCCGTCCTGTTGAACGAGTAACTCAGATTAATGAGATGCTCGTCTGAAAAACGATAGGCAAGGTCGGCTTTGGCCAGAGTGAGAGGCCGTTTGTAGTGACGCTGCATAAAGGCCCGACCGGTCATCTCGTTGCGCGAACTTTTGATGTAGTCGCCATTCCAGTCGTACTTGCGGTGTGCCGTATCGGTAGCGACAGAATGGTCCCACGTATGCGACAACGACAGACTGGCATTGAGCTTCTTCATCAGGAAATCTCTCTTCTGGTAACGCAGGGCCACGCTCCAGGCACTACTCCGGTTGTCGGCCATGCCGATGACATGGTTCTGAACCTGATTGGTCTGCAGTTCCTTGTCCACCTTATTATAAGTAAGGGTGACAAAACAGTTGTCGGCCCATGGCTTGTCGCTGACGCCAACCTCCAACTGCCCAAGCAGTGAGAAATAGTCGTCATGAAAGCGGCGGCGCTCACGCGGCAGGTAAAGGCCAGCCTCCTCGTCCCATACCTCGACATCCTTCATCAGGTAGTCGTTCTTGGAATAGTTGACGGCCACTGAAGGACGTAGCGTCAGACCGTTACTGAAGACGTGCTGACCACAGACTTCGCCCTGATGGGTATGGAACGAACCAACGCCGTAGGATGCTTCCAGATAGTCCGACTTCCTACGATGTGTCACAATGTTGACGGCTCCGCCAAGCACATCGCTGCAAAGCCACGACGGCATGACGCCCTTATAGACTTCAACATAGTCGACCATACTCACTGGCATATTGGCTATCGTCACCCCAGAGCCTTTCGTATCAAGGGGAACGCCGTCGATAAAGTAGCGCACGGAACTGCCCGACATGCCATTGACGGACAATTCGAAGTCGGAACCGATGCCACCGTCTTCGCGGATTTTCACACCTGTTGTACGGTCTATAAGCCCGCTGAGCGAATGGATGGAGCCAACCTGCGAGCGCACGTCGATGGCGTTCACCGACAGGGCACCCTCCCTGAGCTTCTGGGTCTTCGACTTGCCGGTAACGGTGACGTCGCCCAAGGCCACACTGTCGCGCAAGTGGCTCTGGTGCTGTCTGCGCGTCTGACCGCTGACAGCCAGACACGTCAAGCAAACCGCAAAGGTAAGCAGTCTTCTCATTCTACTTTGTAAAACTTCTTTCACATCCACGCGCCTTATTCCCGAGACACGTGGACGGTAATACTGCTCTGGCAGGTCTCCTGGCTCTCCCCAAAAAGCCCACCTTCCCGGCACGCGCCAGTGGTTTTGTTCGGACTTTTCACAAGGGGATGACAGTAGCGGGTACTGCTCAGGACTCTCACCTGATTCCCTTTTATGCCGGAGTGGAACACCCCGTCATCACCAAAACGGCTGCAAAGATACGCATTTTTTTTATATACACCAAAAAAACGCTAAAAAAAACAAACTCACACCGGTATTTCTGCGCACGGCTCATCCTGCCAGCGTGACCACAAAGCGGGCACCGTTCGTGTAGCTGGTGTCAAGCACGACATCGCCGTCCAGACGGCGGGCCAGTGAGCGGGCGACAGCCAGACCGATGCCTGTACCGTCATAATACTCGTCCAGCTGTACAAACTCGTCGAAAATGTGCTCGGCCTCTTTCTCAGGTATGCCGATGCCCGTGTCTTCCACCACAAAGCGCACCACACCGTTCTCATAGCCTACCGAAAGCGTCACGCGCTCCTTTCTCGTCACCTTCAGCTTGGCCATATAGGCCTCTGGCGGATGGGTGAATTTGATGGCATTGTCGAGCAACAGCTCCACGATACGGACGACGGAGCTGAGATGGGTCTTAAACGGCTGGTCGACACCTGCTTCAAAGCGCAGGTCGAAGTCTATATGCTCGGCTTTCTCCACGCCCGAGGTCATCACCGCCAGACTGGCCACATACTGCGCCGTGACCTCCTCGTCGCGATTCAGCACCGTATTGCTGCTGATGTCCGACAACTCGAGCATCTTGTTCACAAGTCCTGTAATGCGTGCCGTACTTTCCACCACCTGCCTGGAAGCCTCAGCGCGCTCTGCCTCCGACAGTCGGCTGTCTGGCGTTGCCAGTACCTGGGTAAAACCGCTGAGGATGTTCAGCGGCGTGCGTATCTCGTGGGAGATTTGCTTGATGAAGGCCGTCTTCATACGCGTCGACTCCTCGGCCCGTATGTTGGCTGCCTGCAGGGCGACGTTCTTCTCCTCCATCTGTCTGTAGGCTATCTGCAACCGCTTATGGACTATTTGCAGGTGGCGACTCAGACGGTAGCGGTTGACGCTGAACACGACTAGGAACACAAACGTCAGCAGGGCCAGCAGCACCCACACCCAGACGGGAATCTCGCTGACGCCGAACGACGCGACGACGTCCTGCCCGTAGACCGCGTCGATGATGCCTTCTGCTTCCATCTTCCGCAACTCGTCATTGATGGCCATGATGAGCAGCGAGTCGTGGCTGGCATAGCAATACTCACGGGGCTCGAGCGACAGTTCGTCGGCCTGCAGCTGGTCGGTGAGTCCTAACTGTTCCAAATCATACTTTGCCTGGAAACGGTAGCAGATAAGTCCGTCATACCGCCCTTTAGCCAGGTCGAGGAAGGCTTGGCGCAGGTCGGTGATGCTGTCGCCGACGGCGCCTTCCTTCTTCAGCATCAGACCTATGGGGCGCGACTTCATATAGGCTATCCGCCGACCCTTCAGGTGGCGGAAGTCAAATTCGGTATAGTCTTTCTTGCGATAGACTATCTGGTAGTACATCCTGAAGACGGCGTTGGAGTAGTTAGTCAGCTCCTTGCGATAAGCCGAATAGACCAGCATTCCTAAATCGTACTTGCCCTCGATGACGCCGGGCGACATCTTGTCCCAGTGGTTCGGCGAGAAGGCGAAGGGGATGCCCATGCGGCGCATCAACACCTTGGTGAACTCCACGTCATAGCCGCTGGGTGTACCTTTATCATCGACATACTGCAGCGGCGCATAGCTGGTGTTCATACCCATCACCAGCGGCCGGTCCTTTGAGAAGCCCAACTGCTTGGCCAGCGGACTGACCGTCACCGCCTGCTCCTCTGTGTGGAAAAATCCTGCACGCCTACTACCGCACGACGACACCGTCAAAGCGGCAATTAACATTAAAAGCAGCCCAAGTCTATTGAACATTTGTCTTTACTCCTAATTCTTCTTTGTCAAATTCCAGAAGTCCAGGTCGACCGTCGCCTCCACATCCACCTCCACGGCATCGGGCAGATTGCAGAAGAAGTCGATGCCCGTCCGGCGCTGCAGCTCGTCGATGCTGATAGCATAGTCGCCAAAATTCTTGTTCTTGTCACTCACGTTCAGATGCTCCGTCCAGAAGGCCACGGCGTGATAGGTGTCCGTCGCCTTGTTGTAGTGCAGCAGCGCCATATAGAAGTATTTCGGCACCAGCAGCTCGTGGTCGCAGGTGCCCGCCAGCCCGCATTTCACGTCAGGATAGACGCCGTCCACCTGCTGTCCGTCGATGGTCACCTTGTCGCTGATGGTGGCGGCGGGCTCCGTGGCAGCCTCTGTCACCGGGGCGGCCATCGCCAGGTAGTCGGTCGTGGTGTTGCCCGTAGCCACCAGCTTCGGCAGTCCGTTCTCCGTCTGCTTACGGCCCACAATCCATCCGGCAACGTGCTGGTTGTGGACAGGGGCAGGATTGAACACTGCCGTCGTGCCGAAGTCGAAGCAGATGGCTCCTGAATTGTCGCGCAGATACACCTTATTATTATAGCCGTGCAACACGCGGGCATTGGCATCAGCGCTGATGGCCAGACGCGTCTCGGTGCCGTCGGCCAGTGCCTTGAAGGCTGCTATGCTGCCCACGGTAGCTCCCTGCGTATAGGTTCTGGAAACCATGTCGCTGGCCAGCGTCTTGAAGTAGGCTCTGGCCTTCACCGTCGTCGTTCCCTCGATGCTGAAGTTTGAAGTCAGCATAGCCACGTGTCCGTTCGACGGTGTGGGTTCCGTGCCGTCAGTGGTATAATAGACGGTGGTGCTGTCGGCAGGAACCACCGTGACCGTCATCACGGCCTCCTCGGTGGTATTGGGCCAGAACGTGCAGGCATCGGTCAGCGTGGCCGTCTTGGCCGCACCTATCAGTACAAACTCTGGCGTCGTGCAGCTGCCGTCATTGCCGAAATTGCCAAAACGCAGACACGCGGAGCCGCCATACAACTTGCTTCCTATCCACCCTTCCTGAATATATGCTATATCGCCTGACGCGACACCGCTACCACCGTAAACGCCATCGCGACCGCCTGTGCTTTGGTTGACGTCAAACGTCTCACTAAACGCCACGTGCGTCACGCCGTCGGCTCTTGCCACCCGGCACAGCAGCAACGAGCACCACAACAACAGACTCATAGTAAGACTTCTTCTCATAGACAGATTTTAATGATTAATGTTTGCAGCGGCAGACTTGATTCTCTCTACTACGCTGCAAAGTTACACATTTTCCAACAAACCGCAAAGAAAAAACAAAAAAAACCTAGCCTAACGAATGGCATTGCGCTTGCCGGGCCATGTGAACTGATAGCCGGGGAGAGCGGCTCCCCGCTCCTCAGGGGATTTTCTCCCCCAGCCCTACCACATCCGTGGTCTGCATATTCTTTTTTTCCATCTTTATTTTGTTGTTTCAGTTTTTATTCTTATTTTTGCAGCGTAATCAAAGATATTTGGCTTATGACATCATTTGCATTGAACAATTTGTGGACATATCTGCAGGGGCTTTCACTCTCGCAGAACGATCGTGAGTGGTTGGCCAACAAACTGATTATGCCCAAAGAAAAGACAGCAACACTTTCTGCAGAAGAACGTAAGGCTGAATTTCTTAAATTGGCAGGTATTTGGTCGGAAACAGAAGAAGGAGAAGAGTACTATCAGATGATGAAGCATCGTAATGATGGGCGTCCTCTTAACCGCGAAATCAACCTTGATGGCCTCCAATACTCACCACATGATAGGTGTGATTGTCATAATCCACCGTACCATTGAGCACAAGGTCACCCTCATAGTCAGCGTTATACCCCGTCACTTCCACCGTATAGTCTGGTGAAGTCGTAAGCACATTGTACTTGATGCCGTCCACCTCGAAAGTCACGGCATTCATGCCGATGCTGCTGAGCAAGAGCACGAACAAAATAAATAGTTTTTTCATAAGCGTAAATGTTTTAAGTTATAGACCTATTCCTTCTGCCTATAGCCACCCCGATTCAGCGGTTCTCGAAAAATTGCGTAGGTTGTGTTAAACGCGAAAGACGTGGGTGCTCTACTTCTCGCTTATCCCACAGGCTCTCGCATTGCCTTGCACAAGGATAAGCAACTCGAGTTAGCCCACGCCGTGAGATATTACACTGGTCTGCCGTCACTGCAAGTGGCGGCAGGGTATAATACACCCAACGCGGACGCTCCGTTGCGTTCTCTTCCTGTGCTTGAATTTGCGAGATTCTACGGTCGAAGATAACGTTCGTAAACGTCCTTTTTTCCAAATTGTCTTTGACCCCTCGAAGCCCCTGTCTGCCAGCGGCGCTAACGCCTGCCAGCACCTATGGACTAACTGAGTCGGAGGCAAAGTTATAAAAAAAGTCTGAAAGATGCAAGAAAAATGATATTTTTTTCGAACGGTACGGCCGAAAAGTGATTGAATAACCAGTCAAAGTTGTCGGCTGATGAACGCAACGCCTTACGGCATCGGCAGGTTCTCCATCTGCGGCACCTCGATGCGACCGCGATGAAGCTGGAGGAGACCGGCGCGCTGCAGCTGGTTGAGGGCACGGCTGACGTCGAGACGGCTGTCGCCGACCTCGTCGGCCAGGCGCGTCATCAGAATATGAAACGTCTTGGGACCTGAGGGATAGAGACAGCGCTGACTGAGGAAACGGACGATGCGCTCGGTCAGCGTCTCGGGATAACGCTGCCACA
Organism: uncultured Prevotellaceae bacterium; assembly: GCA_900316475.1. Taxonomy (GTDB): domain Bacteria; phylum Bacteroidota; class Bacteroidia; order Bacteroidales; family Bacteroidaceae; genus Prevotella. The sequence goes on along the minus strand of ONDA01000013.1, from coordinate 8,780 downwards.
GCTGGCGCTGCTGCTTCTGGCTCTGCGTGGCGTAGATATTAAGCAGATTGAGGCGGAAGACAAGGAAATGCTCGCTCAGCTGCCTCACCTCGGACTTGTCGAGGGTGATGAAGCTGCACTCCGCAGAGGCCTTGAAAGTGTGGGTGAACACCTGATGATAGCCGAAGATGGCCTCTGGCTGCAGCAGGTAGGGAGCCGCCAACTCCTCAACGACGCTGTAGGAACGGTCGTCGGAGAAGCTCTCAGCCTGAAGCGTGCCGGAAAGCAGGAAGAAGAGCTGTGTGCAAGCGTCGCCGGCGGCAACGACCGTCTGCCCTGCCGACGACTTCTGGAAGCCGAACTTAGTATGACCTGCCACCTGAGCCAGATCGTCACGGCTCATGCCCTGGAACAAAGGGAACTGCAGGAGGTGGTCGTAGAGCTTGAGGACGGGCATGGCGCTATTCGGAAATCTTGCTCTTCAGCGACGGCGAAAACCACACGCCATGGGTGCCGTCGGGCTTGGCATAGATGAAATAGGCCATCAGTTCGGGATGACGCTCCAGCAACAGTTTGCCGCGCTCAACGCCCATCACCATAAACGACGTGGCGTAGGCATCGGCCACGGCACAGCTATTGGCCAAGACGGTGGCAGAGAGCAAGGAGTGCTGCACAGGGTAGCCGGTCTTGGGGTCGATGGTGTGGGCATACTTGCGCCCGCCTTTATAGTAGAAATTACGGTAGTTGCCACTGGTGGCCATGGCGATATCGGTGATGTTGATGACGGTCTGCAACTCGTTACCCACAGCGAGCGAGTCGTCGGTGGGCTTGGTGACGCCAATCTTCCACGGCAGGCGGCGCTGGCTGACGCCCTGGGTGACAATCTCGCCACCGATCTCAATCATAAAGTTCTGAATGCCACGCTTGCGCAGCAGACGGGCGACGACGTCGGAGCCGTAGCCCTTGGCAATGGCCGAGAAGTCGTACTGATGACGCACCTTCAGCAAGGAGTCTACCTGGTGGGGAGTGGGCATCGACTCGTGCTTGAAGCCGAAGCCCCAGGCGTTGACGAGCGGTGCAACGGTAACGTCGAAGGCGCCGTCGGTCTCGCGGTTGACGGTCTGTGCCAGCTCGAAGATTTCGTTGAACATCTTACTCCGGGTGACCTGCTCACCGCGGTTGATGTGAGCCACCGTGGAGTGCTCGTTGAACATGGAGAACTCGTCGTCGACCTTCTGCAATTCGGCCTCAATGTCGGCCTTCAGGTTCTCGTCGTACTGGTAGGTGATGCTGTAGACCGTGCCGAAGACGAAGCCCTCGTCATGCTGGTAGGGCATCGACCGCTGCTGGCGGATGATCAGGACTGTGCCTACAATCAGCAGGGCCAGGAAAGGCAACTGCCAGAGGAGGCGTCTCTTCTGATTCTTGTCCATCATATATCAATGATTACGTTAAACGTGGCACCGAGCTTCGACGTGTCCTGAGTGCCATAGCCCGGCACATACCAGGAGTTGCCCAGATCGCCCTCGCCGTGCGACAGCCGCTGACGGTAACGGACACTCCACCCGAGATGGGCCGGTCCCCAGATTTGGGCATCGAGGCCGAAGACAATCTCTGCCCAATGCTGATAGCACGCTACGTCATGCACTTCGTAGAACGCCGGTGCCTTCCACACCGGGTCTTGGAGATCATGGCGCCAGACGTCGACCTTATAGGAGGTATGGGCATAGCGAAAGCCGGCAAACAGGCGGTTGGCCTGATGCTTCTTGTTGAGAAGGTTGAAATCGACACCCACACGGAAATAGGGAGCTGCCGTCTTATAGGACAGACCCGTCACCTCGTCATCTACATGGTTGGCCTTGCCGTAGCCAAGCTCAACGATAGGAAACCACTGGTCGTGTATGTTCAGACGTAAGGCACCCTCATACTGCCCGTAGTCGCTGAGCACCAACTGAGCAGCGCCGGCAAGGTCGAACGACACCTGAAAGCCACGCATCAGGGGGATGGTGTCTTTCTCAAGCTTGAACAGCTTCTGAGCATCGACCGGCATGGCCGCCAGCAACAGCACTACGATGCTAACGACGCTTCTTGAGATAGAGGTGGAAATGTTCGGGCGAGGAATCATAGGTCACTGATGGGTTGTTTATTCTGATAGAATCTATGGCGTGCTGCGTCGAACGGACAGCAGTTATATTGTGGAAGAACGAGGCATTGCAGTCTACCGACTCGAAATGGGGATAATGGTCCTTCTTGACCCAAACTGTATCAACGACGACATAAGAGCCGTTGGAGAAGCGGAAGAAGAGGGTGTCTTCAGGGTTGGAATAGCCTACGTGTAAGGAGAAAGAGACAATATTGATGGCTCGGTTAAGCAACACGGTATCGGTGCCGTCGGCACGATGGCTGGTAATAGAAAGGGTATCCTTGAGCGTATCGACAGCAGCCCCCGGAGCCTTCAGACTGTAATAGGTGCGCACCGTGTTCTTCACAGGACAATCTATGCTGGAACAGGCACTCATCAGAACGGCCACCAACAAAGCCAAAAACGGTTCTCGCTTCATATCGTCTCTTCTACTTGGTAGTCATTGCGCCCTGCTGACGAACGGCTGATGAGGTCGCCAACGAAACCCGTCAGGAATAATTGCGTGCCAATAATCATCATCGTCAAGGCTATATAAAAATAAGGTGAATCTGTCACTAAGCGCTGGGGTATGTCGTTGGCCAGGCACCACAGCTTCCCGACGCCAATGATGAAGGCTGCGACGAAACCGATGAAGAACATAATGGTGCCCAAGAAACCGAAGACGTGCATCGGTTTCTTGCCAAAGGTAGAGAGGAACCACAGCGTCAGCAAGTCCAGATAACCGTTGACGAAGCGGTTTAGTCCCATGAACTTCGACTGGCCGTACTTACGGGCCTGATGCTGGACAACCTTCTCGCCGATGCGGTCGAAGCCGGCCTGCTTGGCCAGATAAGGAATATAGCGGTGCATCTCGCCATAGACCTCGATATTCTTGACAACGGCCTTGCGATAGGCTTTCAGACCGCAGTTGAAGTCGTGAAGGTTCTTGATGCCGCTGACCTTGCGGGCAGTAGCGTTGAAGAGCTTCGTGGGCAGCGTCTTCGACAGCGGGTCGTAGCGCTTCTGCTTATAGCCGCTCACCAGGTCGTAGCCCTCGTCTTTTATCATGTGATAGAGTGCGGGAATCTCGTCGGGAGAGTCCTGCAGGTCGGCATCCATCGTGATAACCACGTCGCCCTGAGCCTGCTCGAAACCGCAATAGAGGGCCGGACTCTTGCCGTAGTTGCGGCGGAACTTGATGCCACGAACTTGTTCGGGATACTTCTGGTGAAGTTCGCTGATAATATCCCAGGAACGGTCGGTGGAACCGTCGTTTACGAAAATAACCTCATACGAAAAGCCGTTCTCTTTCATTACACGCTCTATCCACGCGTAGAGCTCGGGTATAGATTCATCCTCGTTGAAGAGAGGAATAACTACTGAAATATCCATTATTTAAGTTTCTTGATTAACGCTGCAATAGGCAGTCCCAGGACTGCACCAATCATAATGTTCATCGTAAGAATGTTCAGGGCGTAGTCGATGGGGCGCATCTGACCCAGCTGCTCCAGACTCTCCTGTACCATCTGCTGGGCACCATACTGCTTTACCATTTGCTGAGCCTCGGACGACGACAATGCCTCGGAGAAAGAGTGTAGCATATAGCCATGATCGATATAGGCGAAATAGACATACTGCGCTAAGGCCAGCAAGATGGAGGCATAGAAAAACATATAGAGGGAATAGCCCCACCCTCGCCCAAAGGAGATGACGCCACCGAGGCCCTTGTCACGGAACTTCATAACACGAAGGCTCACGAAAAACGGCGTGGCTATCATCAACGCCATCGCCACTACACCGTACAACGGGTTGGAGATGCCGATGACGTAGCAGGCAAAACTCACTACCCACAACGCAGCCAACCTGGCACCGTCAATGCGGGCAAAGGCTTTTAACTGAACATATTCTGCTGGTGTCAAAATGGTCTCTTATTTAAACATATAAAAATTTCGGCTGCAAAATTAAGTATTTTCTCGCACATAATAGCCAAAACGTCTAAAAAATTTAGTTAAATCGGCTTATTAATGGCGTACTTCTTGTAATTCCTATAGAAAGTGACCAACGAGCCGTAACCGCAGGCGGCGGCTACGTCCAGACGCCTCATTCCCGGCTGGCGTTCCAGCAAACGGCAGGCGTGCTCAATACGGCGGCGGTTGACGTACTCGGTGAACGTTACACCCAGTTGTCCGCTTAATGCCTGCAACAGATAGGTGCGATTGGTGTTCATCATCTTCACAACGGCATCAAGCCGCAGGTCGGGCTGCAAATAAAGCTGGTCTCTATCCATCAGTGACACAAACTCTTCGGCAACGCTCTGAAGCCGGACATTCCGTGCAGGCAACTGTTCGGCAGGCGTCGTCTCAACAGTAATGTCGGCCACGCTGAAGCGCCGCTGCAAACCCATCACGCCAATGCCGCAGAGCATCACAGAGAAGACCACCGACGTCAGGGCAAGCCATACGAAGCCCCATTGGCCGTCTGGCAAAAAGCACTGACGACCAAGAGCGTTGACCAGCAAAGACAGCGCTGCCGTTACGAGAAACCAGACGAGCAAGGTTGTCAGCCCACGCAACGAACGGTCCTCAGTGTCAGCATACAGCTGGTCGACCATCAGGTTATAGCGCTTCAGCCGACGGCCACCTATTATCACCGCTATCAAAACGCCTAAGGCAAAGATCACCTTACAGACATCATGGGCAACGGCCTGAAACCATGGTAGGCCTGTCAGCAGCGACCGATCGGCGTAATAGAGATAATGGGTAAAGAACTGCTGCAGCTCGTCGGCCGACATCATAGCATAGAGCGCTATCACTGCCCCACTGCTCAACACCGCCAACAGGATATAAGCAATAGCCGTCAGGCGCAGTTTGGAACTTGGTTTACGCTCGTCAGTTAACAGATATAAATATACAAGGTACTCAGGATACACTGCCATGTTGCATACCACATAGACAATGTCGGTCAGTGGCAGCAAAGGCGTCAGATGACGGAAATAAACGAAATGACAGGCATAGAGAACCGTTGCCGTAGCAGCCCATATCAAAAGCCACAGCTTAGAAACTTCATACAGCTTGCCAAGGGAGAATACCAACTCCAAGGCCAGGACGCCACACACAAACATGGGCATTGAAATGATAATTTGCTCTATCATGCCTGCAAAGGTACGAAGAAAAAACCATTTGCAATCTAAAATATCGTTAAAAAACGAAACTTTCAAGCAAACGACTTCCACATTCCACTTTTTTATTGTACCTTTGCACCCGCTTTTTAGCGAGACATGAGCCAGTCCTGTACGGCCAGCTCCTGAGGAATCCTCCAGGACGGGAACGTAGCAAAGGTACTTGGTTGTAGCGGCGCGATGCAGACCGCTGGCTCACCCGCCTCTTTAGCTCAGTTGGCCAGAGCACGTGATTTGTAATCTCGGGGTCGTTGGTTCGAATCCGACAAGAGGCTCAGAAAGAAGAAAAGGATAGGCAAGCCGCCTATCCTTTTTCTGTCTCGCCACGCCAGAACCTGTAGGTGATATCCTCGAACGTGCCGTCGTCCTGCCGACAGTACAGACGCTGGTTGGTTGTCGGCGACTTCAGCGGACCTAAATGGCGAATGTAAGGGCCGACCTTGATGTAGTCAAAGTCGGCCTTGTTGACAATGGCGGGCACACGGATGCGCCCCGTGTACCACGCCACCTTCAACTCAGGGTATTCTTCATGGACGTATTGTGCAAGCATATTGACACTCTTCGGATCGGCATCGCCACCCATAAAGGCAATGCAGGTGATGTCTGCCGACAGGCGCTCGACGAACGCATCGACAGCCACCGTATCCAAAGGAAGTCCTATGTCGTCCCACAGGTACTGGCTATGACACCCCGGACAGTGACAAGGACAGTTCGAGATGTTGATGGCCAGCGTCACCTCGTCGGGGATTTCCTGAAAGACAACGTCAGTATTGACATATTTAAGCATTTCTCACCTCTTGCTTCTCACCTCTCACCTCTCAATTCTCACTTCTCACTTGAGATATTACACATGGGCGTAATATCTCCTTGATGCCTCCTCCTGTCGCGGCTGCGAGAAGTTGCTGACACGCTTCAGATAGCCGATGATACGGGTCATATAGTCTACGTTGTGAGAGTGGCAGTGGGGGCACTCCTTGAGGTAGCGCTTGTCGATGGTGCCACACTCGTTGCAGATGGTGTTCGGAATGTTGAACGTGAAGTAGTTGCAACCCTCCTTGGCGGCCACCTTCAGGAGTTGCAGATACTGCTGCTTCGACAGGTGTTCGTCAAGGTTCATGTGCAGGGCGGAACCGCCGGTGAGGTGCTCGATATAGGGACGGCCGTGCAGCTTGAACTTGTCGATGACCGACAGCGAGTCGTCCTCGACGACGTAGAAGTAGGAGTTGTAGCAGTCGCGGGGCACGAAGTAGCCGTCCTCGCGGTCCCACTTGGCATGCTTCACGCCAACGTTCTCGGCAGGAATCATCTCGCAGTTGAACATCAGTTCCTTCGTGCGGTATTTCTGGTTGTACTTCTCAATCAGTCCCAGGATGCCCTGCACGAAGTGCTGGTAGTCGTCGTTCGGCGTAATCTTCAGACCCATGAACTCTGCAGCCTCCACCAGACCGTTGATGCCGATGGTAAGATACTGGCGGTTGATGTTGATATAGCCGGCGTCGAACAGCGGCAGCATACCGTGGGCCTGCAGTTCCTTCAGGTTCTCGTTGTAGGCCGTCTGCACCTTGTGGCACAGATCGATGATGCCGCCCAGATACTCTAAATAGTCAATCTTGTGGTTCACGGCATACTGCACGCAGCGGTTCAGGTTAATGGTCAGCACTGACTTGGAGCCGGTCGACACGCCGCCGGCACCGAGGGTGTAGCTGAAGCCGTTGTCGGTAATCTCGTTCCTCAAGCGGCAGCACGACGACAGCGAGTCGGCATTGTCGCTCATATAGGTAAAGAAGGAATGGCCCTCGGAGTACATCTCGGCCGTGAAATCGCCCCACTCCGGATCCCGGCACTCACCATTCTCGTCGGTGAGCAGTGCCATCGTCTCGACAGGGAAGGTCAGCATGGTCTTCGTGCGCTCCTTGTTGAACCACTTCATGAAGCGCTTCTGCAGCCAGCTGAGACCGGCCCAGTCGGGCTTCGACCCGTCGGGGAAGTAGAAATCGCCGAATATCGACTCAAAATAGTAACGGTCGTAATAGGCGATGTTCCAGAACACGGCCTGATAGTTGCGGGCGCCTGTCGGCTGGTTCAGGGTATAGACAATCTGCTCGAAGTAGTCGGTGATAACCTTGTCGATAGTACGCTTCTTCAGGCTCAGGTCTGCCTGCTGTTCAGGATGCTGCCAGTAGTCGGTACCGTATTCCTTGCCGATGAAGTAGTTCATATACATCAGGAACTCCGGCGTAGCACAGGCACCACTCAGCATCGAACTGACCATAAAGACCATATTGACGAATCCGCCAGCAAACGACTTCAGGTTGGTCGGAGCCGTCGAGTTGCCGCCGATGGCAGTAGTACCGCCGATGAGCCAGGGGTACATCGTGATGGAGGCGCAATAGTTGGCCAGGCTCGTCTCATCGTTCTTATAAATAAAATGGTGAGTCAGCAGGTTTATGTATTCGTCGGCCAGTTGCTTGCCATACATCTTCTTAATACGATCCGTCAGCAGGCGGCGGTTCAGGCGGATAAAGTTGGATTTGGGTAACTCACCAATCAGCGTGGCGATATTTTTATGCTCCACATTGGCATTGGCGTCATACTTCGAACCGGTTGCAGCATTGACTGACTCCATGTATTCCGAAAGGAACATCATCTTCTCCAACGTCTCACGATCCTCGGTGTGCTGTTGGCGATAGAGCATGAACGACTTGGCAACCTTGTAGTAGCCTTCCTTCATCAAAGCCACCTCCACCTGGTTCTGAATATCCTCGACGGTAATATCGTCCTTGATATCCAAGTGACTGAGAATCTTAGAGATAGCCCCTAAGTCAGTAGGCTCATCAACACTCTCGAACGCCTTGACAATGGCGTTCATAATCTTGTCAAGCGAGAAGCGGTCTTTTGAGCCATCTCGCTTCGTAATGGTAAAGTTCTTTATTTCCATTATATCTTCATTTATAGCAATTTAAACAATTTCGTTTTAGTTTCAGTTATCTGTTTTGGAAAACTTTTCCGTCCAACGCCTCCAAAAAGTTTCCCAATTTGGAAAACGTGAACGGCTGCAAAGGTAATAAAAAAAAATCGAATAAGAAAACTATTTTGCAAAAAAAATAATCGGAATCACAAAAATATCGAAAGAGACGATTTGCGAACAAAATATTGTTATTACTTCCTTGATTCAATGGCTTGAATGATACTTTGGCGAATCCACCAGACAGCAAAGGAGATGAATTTGCTGTCAGCAATGAGGGCATATTAAATACTTGGGCACACTCTCCCCATCCCGAAAAGGCCCTGTCGCCGAATGAAGTCAGACCATCGCCCACAGTGGAGCTCTGGAGATTGGTGCAGCCGCAATGACGAGCAAGATCTTCACCTGTCGGATTCTATCTGCCCATTGCATAGCTTTCTATATAACGAAAAAGCCCCGAGGATATTGTATCCTCAGGGCTTCACTTTGAAAAAAGATGGCGGCCTCCTACTCTCCCGCATTGCATTGCAGTACCA
>ONDA01000046.1 GCA_900316475.1 uncultured Prevotellaceae bacterium | reverse complement strand
TGACAAAAACAGGGCGCAGCAGCAAACGGCAGAATGGAGAGCCCACCGCAATTTGTTATTTTTGCTTCGTTTTGTTCTCCAAAATTCAATGCTCGGCAAGACCAAGCTCATCGCAGAGGCATGGGATGCCGGCGGACTCTATCAGGTAGGTTCCTTCCCGTCGTGGGGACGCTGGGCAGAGTGGAACGGGAAGTTCCGCGACAGCATCCGCCGCTTCATCAAGAGCGATACCGACGTGCTCGCCGATGTGAAGGAACGCATTATCGGTTCGCCCGACCTCTACGCCTCACTGGGGCGCGGCATCAAGGCCAGCGTTAACTTTGTCACCGCCCACGACGGTTTTACGCTCATGGATCTCGTGTCATACAATAGCAAGCACAACGAGGCCAATGGCGAGGGCAACCGTGACGGCGAAAACCATAACAACAGCTGGAACTGCGGCTGGCTTGCGAGGAAATTGTCGTGAATATCACATCATACGCCTATCCCGACGATGACGCAGGTTTTATCGACATTGAAATTGAAAAGACCACCGACCGCATTATCATCCGTTTCAAGGATGGCGGTGTGCCTTTTAACCCCTTGGAGCAGAAAAAAACTGACACCAATATGTCGTGGGAACAACGTGACATCGGTGGACTTGGAATCTATCTCGTTATCAAAAAGATGGATGCCGTCCACTATGCCTACGTGGATCATCAGAATGTCTTAACTATCGAAAAAATGATTAGATTGCAAACATAAATCGATGGAATGTAAGACTTTTTAGTTAATAATCTATAATGAAAAGCCATAATCTAAACTATATTTCCTATCTTTGCTCATTATATGCTACTAATTAAATACTATTATACGAATCAAAAAAGTATGAAGTTTAGACGGTTACTTGCTTACATGGTCGTAGTGGCTTCTACAGCCACTGGCATGAGAGCAGAAGATGTTCAGCAAGTTCAGCAACTATGGCAACGCTGGAGTATGAAGAACAACCTTATTTATGACGCAACACTCACCCCCAATTTGGGCATAGAATACGCTATCGGTCCCAAGACCTCGGCACAGCTGTTCTTTGGGCTCAACCCATGGACGTTCTCCGACAATAAGAAGCTGCGGCACTGGAGCCTCATGCCCGAGTGGCGCCGTTGGCTTAGCGAGCAGCCCTTCAAGGGGTGGTTCTGGGGAGTCCACCTCGTTGGTGGCGAGTATAATGCGGGTGGTGTGACCCTGCCTTTCGGACTTTTCAAGCCCCTGCAGCATAATCGCTACGAAGGATGGTATGGTGGTGGCGGACTGACGTTAGGACATGCCTGGCGGCTGTCCGACCACTGGCGCTTAGAGGCAGCCATTGGTATGGGCTACCTACACACACGTTACCATCAGTACGCTGCCGAGGTCTGTGGCGAAGACCGAGGGACGGGACATTACAACTATGTGGGACCCACGAAACTGGCACTGAACATTGCTTATGTCTTCGGCAACAAGCCGGAGCTTCCACCGCCACCACCAGCTACAGACTCGGTTCGAATGATTTATTGTCCGCAATACCAGTTAGCCTACATCACGCCACAGGCCGAAGAGGAGAAGACCCGACAGTTGAGCGGACGTGCCTTCATCGACTTCGTAGTCGACAAGACCGACATACGCCCCAACTACCGAGGCAATGCCGCTGAGCTGGCCAAGGTGATGAAGACCATCGATGTGGTGCGTCTCGACACCTTTGCAACCATCACCCATGTCAACATCCACGGCTACGCATCGCCTGAGAGTCCCTTCCAGCATAATGCCTATTTAGCGCAGGCCCGAGCCGAGGCTTTTGCCAACTACGTACAGAGCCTCATCAGTCTGCCCAAGAGCATTTTTACCATCGACAGTACTCCCGAGGATTGGGAAGGCCTCTACGCCCGTCTCGACAGTCTCATGAGTAGCTGCCCCAACAGTCTCAAAAGCCTTACCGCTCCCGCTCTCCAAGCCATCATCCGCGATACCGCCATCGAGCCTGATGCCAAGGAGCGGCAACTCAAGAAGCGTTATCCGCGTGAGTGGCGCCTGATGCTCGACAGCATCTTCCCCGCCCTGCGCCATTCCGACTACGAGGTCTTTTACACCATCAGACCTTTCACCGTTGAGGAAGCAGCCCGCGTCATCCGTGAGAAGCCGCAGCACTTGAGCCTCAACGAGATGTTCCTTGTGGCCAACACCTACGAGCCTGGTTCACAGGACTATAACGATGTCTTCGAGGTTGCCGTCCGCATGTATCCTAACAACGAGACGGCCAACCTGAATGCCGCCGTTATCTCCCTCGGAAAGAACGACCTCGTTGCCGCCCGCCATTACCTGAATAAAGCAGGCTCTTCGCCAGAGGCCCAGAATGCCCGTGCCGTTTTGGCCATCCGAGAGAACCGTCTCGGCGAAGCTGAACAGCTGCTCCGCGAGATTGACCTGCCTCAGGCACGCCACAACCTCGACGAGTTGCAGCAATACCTACAATCCATAGAATAGCATAATCATACAAATTCAAATACAATTATTTATTAACCCTTTAAAACTTTACAATTATGAAGAAATTATTTTTCTTAGGAGCACTCTTCGCAGTTGGATTAGGATTCACTGCGTGCTCAAGTGACAAGGATGAAGTGGCCAGCGCAAGCGGCCAGTCAGAGAATGGTGGTGACAATTATGTCGCCATTGGTATCAACCTGCCACAGGCACCTGGAAGCATGACCCGCTCAGGCGAAACGGACAACAACGGCCAAGTGACGTACAGCGACGGTCTGGCCACTGAGTATGCCGTCAAGAACGCCACGCTCATCATCTTTGACAATGCTGCAGCTGAAGATGACGCTACCTTCGTGGCTGCCTACAATCTGAGCACTGCACCATGGACTGGCGGAACATCACATAACGTAACAGAGATATCGACGAAGGTGGTGCAGAAGGTTTCGGCCAGTGTCGTTGCAGGCTACAGGGCGCTCGTCATTCTGAACCACAACAACATTCTGGAGGTACAAAGCGATGGTGGTCTCAAGGTCAACAGTACTGCACTCACAGCAGGTACAACCAAGTACTCCGACTTCCGCAAAACATTAACTGCTGACATCACAACCCTTGATGCAGCCAAGATGACGTCGGCTGGTTTCTTCATGGCCAACGCACCGCTGTCATCGGGTTCGGGGTCTGCAGCAGCCCTTGTTTCCGGCACCACCACTACGCTCGTACCCATCACTGCCGCCGCCATCTACAAGTCGGAGGCAGCTGCGCAGGCTGGCACCAACTACGACCAGATTTACGTAGAGCGTGGCGTGGCCAAGGTCACCATGACCCAAGGTTCAGGCACCATGACCAACTCGAAGTCAGGAAGCACATTCCTGTCTTATCAGGTGACAGGCTGGATGCTCGACAATACCGCACCCTCCACCTATCTTGTACGTTCTACCGACGGTGATGCAGACTTCCGCACCTTGAAGAGCGGTGCTACGGCTCCCGCCACGGCAGGTGTACACCGCTACATTGGCAACACACAGATTAATGACGGTGCCAACGTTGCCAGCGGTTTTTATCGCACCTATTTCGCCAAGAGCGTTGGCTACGACAAGTGGGCAGCCAGCGAGACATACACCCTGAACACTTACAGCACCGGCGACTTCTACAGCACTTTCGGTGAGAACAGTCCCAGATACTGCTACGAGAACACCTTCGACGTTCCTCATCAGAACTTCAAGAACACCACCCTTGTGCAACTGGCCGTTACGGCTAAGGTTGGCACTACTGCTGAAGACCTTTTCACGCTTGGTGGACAAAAGTCGACTGTTTACACCAAGGACAATCTGATAACGGCTATCCAGGAAGCCGCTTTCTATGTGCTGCAAGGTGACGGCGTGACGGGAGCCACCTACTTCACTTCCAACATCGATGTCACCATCCCCACAACAACGGTGGCAGGAGAGATGACCATCGCTGCCGACGGCACCGACAAGATTCAGGTAAAGCCCCAAACAGTCATCACTAACATATCAAACTATAACGAGGCTACTTTCATTACCAACCTCACAGCTGCATTAGGAAAGATAGAGTGCTACAAGGGCGGCGTCAGCTACTACAGCATCCGCATCAAGCATTTTGGCGACAACCTCACGCCGTGGAACACCGACGAGTATGGCACAGGCACAGCCCCCAGTTCCGACAACATCTATCCTGGCGCTACTGACGTCCGTAACAAAAACTACCTCGGTCGTTATGGCGTGCTGCGCAACAACTGGTACGACATTTCTGTCACTAGCATCCGTTCACTTGGCGATGCCACGCCGCACACCAACACATGGCCCGACACTCCGGATGACGAACTCGACAATTATCTCGCCTTCCGCATCAATGTTCTCAGCTGGGCTAAGCGCACACAGACCGCTGACCTCTAAGCCCTCTTATACCTATATGTAATATAGGATTATGAAACGATATCTCAGGACATTCAGCCTCGCCTTGCTGACAGCTTTGCTGTGGGCAGGATGTAGCAGTGGTGACGAGCAGGTCGTAGCACCTGCCGTCGACGTGCTGTCCTGCTTCGGCAGCAACGGCAAGGCGTGGCTGACCCTGGATATCCATCTTCCCGGCAACGACGATGCCGTGACACGTGCCACGATCTTCGACGATGGCGATGCTGCCGAATATGCTGTCAACAGCATGATGCTCGTGCTCTTCAGCGGCACCACCGCCACCACCGAGGACAACCTTACCGTAGCCAGCATCTATCCGCTGGCATACACCCCCACAACCGACAGTCACGAGCAGGTGACCCACCACTCGCGACATACCATTCAGATTACTGATGACAACATCCGCAACAGCGACCGTCTATACCTGTTAGCCATCGCTAATGCAAACCCATCCATCACAGCTGGCCAGACCTTCGCTCAGGTGAAGGCACTGACCACCGCCTACAAGTCCGGCAATTACTACGTGATGAGCAATGCCCCATTAGCCTCGGCTGCCGACGGGACGGGCTACGTCACCACACTGGTGGAACTGGACGTTTTGGCCTTCGCTCCCACCGAGGCTGAAGCCACCCGCGTCGCCGCCTCCGTATATTTAGAGCGCAGCGCCGCCAAGGTCACCGTGACCACAGACAACGCCTTGACGCTGACTATCGGTGGCAATACTAACATCGACTTCACTACGACGGACTTCCAATATGCCGTCGACAACTATAACGCCACGGGCTATCTTGTGCGCCACTTCAGCGGCGACTGGCTGCCCTACCGAAGCTCCACAACAGCCGGCTACCGCTTCACCGAGACGGCCTCCCTGCCCACATTCCCACTGCGCTACCGCACCTACTGGGCCCAGGATGCCAACTACAGCACAGTGCCCACCAGTTTCCCAGTTGGTTCGGAGCTCACCTTCACCCCCCACGACACCTACTGGGCTAAGAGCGACGCAGACAAGACCGCCTTCTGGCAAGCTATGAATACCCACGCCTACTGCTGCGAGAACACCTTCAACGTGGCCCGCCAGCAGGACGACTGTACCACCAGCGTGCTGGTGCGCCTGCAGCTGAACGGTGGCTACAACTTCTACTCCACCAGCGTAACCGGACTGGACGTCCTCTACCAGGAGCCGGCAAACAGCGTGACAGAGGAAGGCACCAGCGCTAACGAATCGTTTGCGCGACGCCGCTCTGCAAAGGTCACTTCAGCCAAAACCATCGACGAATACCTGCGTGAATGGCTCCTGCAGACCAACAGCGACCTTCGCAACTGGGTGCGAACCTACGCCGCCGGCGAACCGCATCATATCAATATCGCCCTGACTGGCGACCCCCTCACCGGCCTGGCCACAGTGACCTCCGTGACCCAGACGGCACGAGCCGACGGGTCGGCAGCTGCCACCGCCTTTGATGCCCTCGGTCTGGCCGCAGCCATCAACAACGCCATGACCATCCGCTTCTACAAGAACGGCTACTGCTACTACCGCGTGCCCATCCGCCACTTCACCGACACGGAGACTCCCTGGTCATCACCCGCCACGGCAGATGGCGGTTCTCCCACCGACATCTACCTCGCCGGCGACAACCCCTATACCGCCGAAGCCCGCTACTTAGGCCGCTACGGCATAGTGCGTAATAACTGGTACACCATCAGCATCCGCTCGGTGACGCATGTGGGCTCGCCCATCATCCCTGACCTGACCGCCAATGCCGACGATAAGGTGGAGCAACTGCTAAACGCCACACTCAGCATCAGCGGTTGGACAACGAACGAACAAGCATTAGAATAAATGAAACGATATAGCACATACATCACCTGCCTCTGGCTGACGATAGGAGTCCTTCTCCTGTCGGCCTGCTCTGCTGACGTGCAGGAGGCTGCTGCCGTTATCACACCGACGGCAGGGGCAGATTCGTGCTACATCAACCTCCGCATAGAAAACAATACTGGCATGACGCGCGCTACAGAGGCTGCTACGCCTGCGGAAAACGCCATCTACGACGGCATCCTTTGCATCTTCGAAGGTACCGATGAGGCTACAGCCACCCTAAAGACAGCTGTGGTCATCGACCAGCTCATCCAGAACCCAGGAACCACCAACGACCCGCAGACGGTGAATATCACCCAACGCTTAGCAATAGGCACCCACGACTACCAGAGCGGACAGAACCTCTATGCCCTCGTGCTGCTGAACACCACCTCCACAGGATTCGCCATTGGCGGCACTAATGCCAATGAACTCTATTTCAGCGGCGAGTCGCAGAAGGACAAGACACTCTCAGAGGTGCGGGCCTTGCAGATACTGTCAGTAGGCAGCATCGACGAGCATGCCGGTCTGTATATGACCAACGCCATACAAAGTGGTACCTCCATTATGCCTATAATAGACAAGAGCAGTGTACTCTTCGACACGCCGGCTGCCGCAGCAGGATCTGCCCAGCGTCTCACCATCAAGGTGGAGCGTGTTGCCGCGAAAGTAACGGTCATCAACGACATCCCCGCTGCCACAACACTCTCGAACATCCACCTCATAGGAGCAACGTCGGCACGCCCCCTCATCCATAGTATGTCGTGGACACTGGCCTCGGAGTTGTCGAACGGCGGAGCCACCGGTGCCGACGTATTCTCGCTCTACGAGGAAACCAGCCACCAGAGCGGCGACGTGCTCTATCTGCCGCCCACCAGCAGCCCGACCAGCATCATCGTCGAGGTGCAGCTGAAGGACCGCTCCTTCCTGTTGGGCGACTGCTATGGCTTTAGTGCATGGGATAAAAATAGTCTTTATATCAGTCAGGAGGAGCTTTTCAACTTCTACGAATCAGGTTGGGAAGGACAGAAGGGTAACTACAGCGCCATCAGTTCGTGGACGAAAGAGCAGGTGTTCCTGAATGCAAAAGTAAACGTCAAGAAAAACGGCATTGCCGATGTTGTCGATGTCGACCTGCTGAGTGGCAAGAGCGGACTCACCGCTGCCGAGCGCGAAAATCTGACCAGACTGTCGGAAACACTTGCCAGTTATACCACCGTCTACCGCAACGGTAAGATGTACTACACCTTCACTGTCAGCGAGTTGGTGAGCAACAATGCCTATAACCTGCTTTTGGTGGAGCAGTCGGAGAACGACAGCCGACAGACTGCCATCACCTTCAAGCTTGACGAGGGCATCAATACCGGTGCGACCTTCAGCAACGGCACGGAAAGCCTGTTTTCTGCCAGCAGCGTCACCGCTGGCACGAACCTCGCTACCCAGACGCTCAGGGATGGACAGACGTTGTTCCAGCCTACAGCTTATAGCGGTAGCGGCGGTAATGCCACCAACAATATCGACTTTATGATAACCCCCGCTACTGGATGGACATTCACTCCAAGCAACGTATCGTTCAATACCACCCGATGGGGAACTGACGGTGGCAAGGTGGACGTGTCATGGGTAGGCGATGGTGGAACGACATCATTGGAAACCGGAGTGAGGCCCAACCGTAACAATGCCACCCCAAGCTATACGGCATGGAGCTCGTTGGTATCGGCATCAGGCAGCACTGGGCAGTGCGGTCTGCGGCTGAACCTCTACGACCTCGGAACCTCTAAGCAAGTGGGGTTCTCGGATGTCATCATTGAAGGCACCCTGAGGAAGGAAACAGGCATCGTGAGCCCCACACAGAGCATCAGTGGCATTGGAAGAGACAAACCAATTGAAAATTGATAATTGAAAGAATTAAGATACGAGATATGAGACAAGCGATAATATTAGCATCCGTGCTGCTGCTGGCATCCTGCTCCATGATGAAGGAGGATCGCAGCGACTGCCCCGACTGTAACAATCCGCTGCGCATCAAACTGCGCTACGACTATAACACGGCACGGGCAGACATGTTCAATGACCACGTAGAGCAGGCTACCGTCTACGTTACCGACCCGGTGACGAGAACCGTCATCGACTGGCAGACAGCATCCAACAGCAGTGAGGGACAGCCGCTGCGCCAGCCGTCGTTTGCCTTCAACTTCGAAGGACTCCGGGCTGGCAACTACCGCCTCTATGCCACGGGCTGCTCGAAGGCCGATTTAGCCTTCAAGACCACCGCCCCTGATGTGTCGGAGGCCATCAGCAAGTTGACGTTCACCGTGCCTGCCGCTGCCGACGGTACTGTTCCTGCCCAGCGTATAGATACACTCTGGAACACGCTGAAGCCTGTTGATGTCACCATCAGTGAAGACAAGCCCACCGAAGCCACCATTCCCCTAATGCGACTGACCAACGACCTGAACATCGTGGTGTTCCGTCGTGACGGCTCTTTAGACAATGGTCATGAACGCTACGACGTCACCGTCACCGACCAGCACCTCACCCTTGGCAGCGATAACGAGCCGACAGCCGACCAGACGCTGACCTATCATCCCTTCGCTGCCTGGACGACTGAGGCTACAGTGCCCGACGGCACCCGTACCGACGGGGAAACCATTGCCGAGCGCAACGCCCATTACGACCTGTCGCTGTCGCGACTGCTGCTGCATTCAGACGATGCCCGACGCAATGCCCGTCTCATTATCCGCAACCACGAGACAGGCCACGAGATTGTCAACATCGACCTCTGCTACTACCTCGCCCTAGCGCGTAATGCCTACGAGATTCATCACTACAGCCAGCAGGAGTACCTCGACCGTGAGTATGACTACCGCCTTGACTTCGGCATCGAGGGCACAGGCACCGCTGAGACTTGGAAATACATGACCATCAGCATCAACGTGCTCTCATGGGCATTGAGGATACAGAACGAAGAACTCTAAATTACGAATGCAACGCCACACCCTGCACCTTTAGGTCAGAGAATTAAACGAATTGAACGAATTAGATGCTTAAAACAAAGATACTACAACGGCTATGGCTGCTCCTATTAGTGATGACGGTGGGAGTTGGAAAGTCGTGGGGGCAGACACTTTACTATCAGAACTATGAGAATGCAAGTGATGCATCGTCGTGGACGGCAAAAAATAGAGTAATTGATTCTCAATTAACCAGTGGCGATGCGACTTACGGAACTTACGTGAACCTGCCTCAGGGCGGTGGTTCAGGCCCCCGTTCCATCCATACCGTATTCTTTGCTACAGGAAGCAATTTTTACGGTAGCATTAATGAGTACACGATAGAGTTTGATGCCGCCTTTCATTACACCAATGGCGATTATACACCTAATGACATTGTGCTCTACGGCGAAGGTCAAGGTATGCCTCGTGGAAATGAACAATATTTAGGAATGAACCATTTGTTTAAAATCAGCGGTGGTGCCAACAGAACAACAGGCTATACTATCGAAGGAGACAATACTGCCATTACTCTTACAGACGAAACCTGGTATCACTATAAAATAAAGGTGAACCGCTCTACTCGTTTAGTGTCGTACACTATTGGCGGTACTTCCGGCAGTTACACCTTGGGGAATAGCATAAGCACGAATGTGCAAGGTATTGAAGTAGGTTTAGGCAGAGCATCATCCTATTTAAAGATAGACAACATTCAGGTTTATGGCCTTTTCACCTACTATCTGGTTTCCGACAATCCCACCTGGACGCTGATAAAGGAGGGCTTGGCCGCTGAAGGTTCCAGCGCCACTGCTCACTATCCACAGTATGAATTGAGGGGGACAACACTCTATGAGGCCGGAAAAAATAGCAACCAGTATAGCAAGACTTTCACCGTCACGCAAAACTATCAACAGGAGACAGTCCCTTACACACAGAGCACAATACCTAATGTCGTGTTCTATTCTGAAGGCGAGAATATAGAAGGCGCTTCCATTGGCACTGACCTTGCACGTGCTTCAAACGGATATCTTGGCCATACGGGAGGAATAGATAACTTCGTTGATGTGAAGCAGCTTGCCCCAGGCACTTACACCCTCCACTATACAGCCAACAACAATAACTCAGCTAATCGCAACTGTATCTTTAGGATAGGCAACTATGACTTGTTTAATCACACCATCGAAGGAAACACGCGATGGCAGTACCATAAGAAAGACTTTACTGTCAGTGAATCGTCCATGCTGTCTTTTGCTTTCAATGGCCATAACGGAAGCGGTGTCGACTGGGTGTATATCACAGCAACGGGTCTGGCCTTCCAGGAAGCCAGTGGTACATACGTAAAGGGGACCAGCAACCAGAAACCCACACTCATCAACACTACCGGGGAGACAGCCACCTTTACGTCGAGCAACACCAATATTGTAGAAGTATCTTCCGATGGCACGTTGACCCTGAAAGACTACGGTCAGGCTGTCATCACGGCGATAGCCGGTGGATACACCACTACCCACAAGGTCACCGTGGCTGCTGATACTGATGCCGCCGTCAGCTTTACCTTTGACCCAAGCACCCATACGGAAACTTTCACCGTCAGCGGTACGGGTAATATTGCCGAGCACTTTGAGGGCCAACGCATTACCTTCGACATCGGCAATCCCGACGAGACGCAGTATGTAGACCAAGGCAGCCTGTACTGTATTGATGCCAATGGGTACACATTCATCTATTTGCCAGGTGGCATACCTACTATGGGTAGTTACTATGCCTTCACTCCAACAGTCAGCGGTCGGCTGAGCCTCTACTGTGCCACCAATGCAAGGCAGGGTATCCGTCTGGCCGATGCATCAGGAACGGTACTTGAAAAGATTACCGCAGAGGCTAATGACTGGCAGTGGCGTACGTTCACGGCTAAGCTTGAGGCAGGGCAGACTTATTATGTGTATGCAGAAGTAGGTTGGATAGCGGATTACACAACAGATCAGACGGCCACCCTCTTCCTCAATAGTTTCGTTTTCGATGCCACCCAGTCTGAGAACCGCACCATCAACGTGAGCGACCTGCTCTACGCTACCGTCGATGGCGGCATCAACTCGACAGCCAACAAACTCGACCGTACCATTCCAGGCCTCCAGCTTACCTTCAGCGGTGGGGACGGCACAACGGTTTATAACAGCGACCGCATCACGTTCCACCAGAACAGTTCGGGCGTAGGCCAGCTTGACATCACGCCACGCCTCTACGGCAGTGCTACTGAGAACGACATCGTCTTTACCAATGTCACGCTGAACTATACGGCTATCGAGAGCGGAAAGGCTACCAGCGCTTTGGTTAACGGTACATCGGTAGCTATGGGCGTAGGTTCGACATCGGTTACCGCCACGTTGCCCGCCAACACCCATAACGTCACCATCCGCTATGGCAGCGATAGCGATAACAACAGCTTCGTACTGACAAGCCTGACGCTGAGCTACGCCGTCACCGGACAACAGGCTATGGAGGAAGTGCTCGACATGTCGAAGACTGCCACGCAGGTAGGCTTCGAGAACAGTGAGTTTGCCGTAGCCGCCGGCCATCCCAAGACACAGGCAGCCATCTTCGTCACACCAATTGCACCACAGGCTTACAGCTATGGCGACGGTTTTACGGCTCCCGTCACCTATAGCAGTGACGACACCAGCATTGCCACCGTCAATGCCTCTACGGGAGAAGTGACCATGCTGACCACGACATTAGGTGCCGAGACCACTATCACTGCCAACTTTGCCGGCACAGACTACTTCCTGCCCTCTTCGGGTTCCTACACGGTGAAAAGTTCTGTGGATGCTAACAATTATACCATCGAACACGTTAAGCGAGGCATGGTGATAGAGGTCGATATGACCAGCGACGGTGCTGCCCAACTCAACTTCACCAACACCATTGCCAACACCCAGCAGGTGAACAGTTCGGAGACAATCGTTGTGAGCACATACGCTTTCGACAATAATGGCAGTAACGATGAATTCCAGGTGGTGATTAAAACGGTGTCTGGCACTGCATATATCCATGGTTCACGGGCTTATTACCGAAAGCCGGAACTGAAGCTGAACTACGCACCGGAAGCGGTCTATAACCACCACCCCAATTGGACGGACGGCACGCTGGCCTCCCATTTTGCCAACAATCAGGGCATCGCGTCATGCTTCGACGTGACGGGCGAGCCGGTATTTACAGCTTACTTCGAGGGTACTGACCTGACAGCCGACTTCATCCCCGACGCCAGTACATATACCATAGCATCGGGTAATATCCAATTCGTCATCGACCCTGCCACGACACCGAAGGGAACCATCCGCAGCACTGGAAACGCCTCCACCATCACCGATGCGCAGGTGACTATTCCTGTGACACTGCATTCGAGTGCCTTGGGCTACGACCCCACCGATGCCAACAACACGGCGACGGCCAACATCGCCGTCATCCCCTTCCCATACACCTGGGACCTCACTACGGGCATCAACAACACGAAATACAAGGCCCTGCAGCTTGAGAACGTCAATGATGCTGGAAGCTCTCTCACGCTCACCCACGGCAGCGTGATGGTGGAGTCTATCGGTAACTTGGGCAAGACGGCCTATAACTACTACATCGACCCATCGCTGCCTGAGTCGCGGCTACGCATCCCCGTCATGCAGGGCATGAAGGTGAGCATCACCAGCTCAGGCACACAGAACCGCGTGGTGGGCAATGGCTATCCGTTGCAGATTACCAATGCCACCGACCTGCGCGGCTATGCTACAGCTACCATCGACATCCTTACGGAGTCCAATACGCAGCACTTTCTGGCCAAAGACGACGGCTATATGGAGATTTACAACCGCAGCGATGTCGATGTGAGCATCACGTCCATCACCGTTACAGCCCCCGAACTGGAGTTTGAGGACGGCAACGATCCTTACGTCAGCTGGAGTGCTACTTACCAGAATCGCGTCATCAATAAGCCTACCAAGGCCACGCTGTCCTTCAGCCATAACGGCAATACAACCACGCAGGTGAGCAATATGACCGCCGACGGCACCTTCACTTTCGTCGACAATGCTGCTGGCACAGTGACCGTCACCGCCACCACCGGTGCTACGGCGAAGAATCTGGAGCCTTGCTGGGGACAGTACACCATACACTTAGAGGATTTCTACTTCAGTCCGAGAGAATACACGCTGTACACGACTGGCACCACCACCCTCACCGCCACACAGATGCTCACTGCGTGCAACCTCTACATTGGCGACAAGCAGTGGGTAGGCAACTCTAATGTCATATCCGAAGAGGATAAGATGAATATCAGCTTCTCCATCAGAGCACCATCGACCTATACCATCAGTAATACAACCTATCAAAACTACGCCAAAGCCCTGCTGCAGGAAACCGGCGATGTTGACAATCCCTACACTGTGGAGATACGCAACAATGGCCAGCTCATCATCACCGCTGTCTATCGCCGCGACAACTCTCTCAGCACCGTGAAGGCCACCTGTACGCTGACCGTCGTAACGACGCAGTTCTCCGGGTTCGAATACCCTGCACCGATAGTAGCATCCGACCAGACGACCTATACCTTTGGCGAAGCTATTTCCGAGAACAGGCTGTCCCAAGCCATACTCAGCCAAAGCCCCACCTACGAGTGCTATTATATAGGTAAACGTAACCCTGACGACGACAACGGAAATGGTAAGCAACAGGTAACAGTAACTTCCAGCACTGTAAACAACACTCCCAACATTCCTACCATTTCGCTTACCAATGGTCCCGGCGTCTATCGCGTACAGGCCAAGGTTGGCGGTGATGTCGTGGCCACTTTCTATCTCACCAAGGCCTATCCCGTTGATGAGAATACCTCGCAGAGCTGGCTCTTCGGCGGCTACCTGAACAGCAGCAACGTGCGCAAGACCACACTGCACGATGAGAATGGAACCGCCATTGACCTCACCGACAACAGCAAGTGGCTCGTGGGTATGCCCACCAACCGATCAGCCGACTACCGCTATACCAGCGAGGTCAATGGCAGCAACGGTTTCATCATTCAGGAGACGGCTGGTTTGCAAATCATTGCCAACGCCCCAACCTGCGACCCGCTGGTAGGTACAGTCACCAACGACACGAAGAGCCGTTACTGGTGCGGCAACAGCGACGGACACTTCAGCGCTTTCTCCGGGGCTGGAGGCAACTATGCCAATGTTGGCATCCATAAGTCGACCCTCATCATCCCACAACTCCCGAAGGGAGCCTACGTGGCCGTGGCTTGGGACCGCACCGTTTCCGGACAGGGCAGCACCATTATTATGGAGAACCTGCTCGACTTAGAGGGAAAGGCCATCGACGTCATCAGCTATGGCGGCTCGGTGAGACTCAGTGGTGAATCTGCTGGCATCAATCAGGGATTCTACACTTTCCGCGTGGCCGAGGACGGTAACGTCGTGTTCACCCAGGATGACAGCGGCACCAGCCGCATCGTGGCCATCCACGTCTATTACGGCAACCGCGACACCAGCGTGCCCGCTTCGGACGATGTCTACTACAACCGCAACGCCACGCAGCGTTTCAAGGGGTCGGGCATGTCGCAGCAGCTCATGGCATACGCCACCGCCAATGCCGACGGTACTGCCAACACCGGCAGCGGCGTGAAAGCACTCAGCGGCATACTCACCGTCAATGGCAAGGCCACCAGCCAGTGGCTGACGAACTACTTGAACTTCGGTGCGCCCAACGGCGCGCCTGAATTCCAGATGGTGAACCAGGACGAAACGCTACACGCGATGACCATGGATCTCTCGCAGACCTACTTCGACTCGGGTAACGGCCGCTATAACGTTCCGGGACTGACGTTCAACGGTGCCTGCTGGGGAAAGGCCATCATGAGTGTCGGTGTGCGCGACGAGCGCGGATACCTCGTGGCCTACCGTCAGTATCGGTTCACCGTGGGCGTCAAGCCCTATATGTCATACCCGAAGACATGGGACTTCACCCGCTACTTTGATAATTCTACGGTAAAGATAGAAGATTCGCCAGTCACCGTACAGCCCAATACCGCGAACCTCGACACCAAGGCGAGCCTGGCAAGGAATACCAGTTACGTAAAGACGACCCTCACCGACGATCCCAATGTGGAGGACACCGACCCCACACGCACCTGGGACACTGGCAACACGCTGATGAGAAAAAGTGGCGACGAGACCTATCTGCAATACGGCTATAATGAGTACGCGTCATACTATGTGGACGATGCCATGCTGGTGTGCAACCTCGGTGAACGCAACGACAAGGGTTTCATCCTGGAGGAGACGCGCGGTCTGGGATTCAACATCGCCAAGACAGACAACTCGCTACAGTGGGAGATGCCCGACGATGGTACAGGAGTCACCGTAGGCTATGCCGCCAACAGCACGCTGAAAGTCAACGGTACCATCACCATCGCTGCT
This sequence comes from uncultured Prevotellaceae bacterium, assembly GCA_900316475.1. Lineage (GTDB taxonomy): Bacteria > Bacteroidota > Bacteroidia > Bacteroidales > Bacteroidaceae > Prevotella. The sequence goes on along the minus strand of ONDA01000046.1, from coordinate 3,400 downwards.
GTGGGCGACGAGTATAAGGGCTACTACGTGTTCCTCAAGAGTAGCCGAGTCCCTGACGATTACTCCACAAACCTAAGACGAGTGACGAGCGGTGACTATCAAAACATCGTGGACAATGGCCAGGGACAGTACATCTTCGAAGTCACCTCTGCCGAAGACATGACGATGACCTTCACTGCTGATACCGAGATTTACGGCATTGGCGTGACCAACATCCAAAAGGATGCCTTGCACCCCGTGGGTGGCATAGGCTGGGCTACAGAAAGCCGGCGCACAGACATTGACCACACACTGACGGGCTACTACACGAGGCACCCGGTGAGGGTCTATGAGGTGAAGTACGACAGCTATGACATGAATACCGCTACCGTGATGCTGAGCGAGGTAAAGAACACCGTGGAGCTGACAGATGCCGGTGGCACGGCCTTCTACGACCACGGCTATGTGAAGCAGGAGACCGGTGTGGTGCTGGCCGAAAGGAACTGTACCGAGACGTCTCCATACAAGATTCCGCTCTTTGTACCGGCCATCACGACGACACATCCAGCCTATGTCAGCGACCAGAACATGATGCGCCCAAGCATAGAACGCAAGCGATACGACAGCGAGACAGAGACGGAGAACGCCACGGAATATACACGCTTCCTACTGACCAACGTCCACTGGACCTACGACAGCAGCCATACGCTGAACGCTGACGAGGCTGCCGGGGCAAAGTATGCCGATGCAGCAGGCTTCTACCGCCACCACGTCTGGGAAACCACTGCCGACCGCGATGCCAAGAACATCATGGCTGCCAACCAGGCCTACCTACTTGTGCCTACCGCCAATCTGCCCACAGCTGTATGGGAATTGCAGTCAACGTCATCAAGCGCTCCCTCAATCCGTAACAGTATCGCCATCCGCTTTGGCGACCTTCCGGACAATGACGACACGACGGGTATAGTTCAAGGAGCATCAACAGCTCCAGCACCCACTGATGGCTGGTACACACTGAGTGGCATGAAGCTGGCCGACAAGCCGAAAAAAGCTGGTCTCTATATACATAACGGACGAAAAATCCTACTATCCCCCTATGATTTTGGCAATAACATAGAAGTTGACCCAACTTTTTAACAATTCCTTGGAATCCTCGTGATTTCGAGGAATTTTTTTTGTATTAGTTTTTCATTATAAAATCATTATAAGCAATTTACTAAATAAATTGAATAAGGAAATATAATGCAACTTTACCTGTTGGTTGAATTAGAATAATGCATACTTAACTTGCCCTATAGGCCTATGATTGAGAAGATTGAAATACTGCAACATGGTGAATGCCGCAACCTTGGCAGCCATCCTCGCGAAGAGGCCAGAAGGCTTCTTGGCATAATTGCGTATCATCATGAGATGGTCATTCAGTTGAGAAAAGACAGCCTCAATTCTTTTTCTGAAGCGTTTGTAGGCCCAAGCGGATCACTTTAAGGAAATCAGCAAGCAATTGAATATCAATTACTTGCTGATTTTCTTTTATCTTTCATGCACCACATTTGCACCACTAAACATTAACAACTAAGCTTTACATAACGCCCTAAATAACAAGAAAAGGCTAATTAACACTTGTTAGAGTTGTTCCAATAACTCTCTGCCTTTCTTAGTCAGATAGTATGATTGCATTGGATGATTTGGAGCCTCAGGATAAAGCATCGCAATATATCCTTCTGAGAGATTAGGATTGATGTGCTTAATGGTCTCAACAGTCAATTCATCTGGCAAATGGCCAGTATTTTCAATCTCTACACGATTATCATAGATAGCGATGCCGACAGAACTACTTGTATTATGGAACATCCTATGGCAAAGGGCATTCGTCAAGGCTTCACGTACAGCTTCACATTGATTTCTTAACATCCCTCATTCTTTGGCAGGCTGTTCTCTTTCTGTATCAGTTCTCTGATGGCCCTGTCGTAGTCACTTTCATACTGTAGCATCTCCAACTTACGGTACTTCTCGAACTCAGCAATTGCCTTCTTCTTCGCCTCTTCATGACTGATAGTCCCCTTGCCCACCAACAACTGTCTACCAGAGAGTTTCATCAGATCGTCAAGTTTCTCAATCCACTCCACCATCCTCATAGGAATCTGCTGCAAAGCCTGAATTTCGGCAAAGTCCAAATACTGTGACACCAACAGATTCAAGTATGATTAGTCATGCCCACCATCGGCTTCTCTGCATCCACACGCTCATATATCACCTCTGCCGCCGTATGCTGATGGGCAGCGTAGTGCAGTTTGTTCTGAACCGTAGCAAAAAACTTCCGAGTGAGATTGGCGTTGGGATCGTAGTCGATGCTTGTAATGAAGATGTCCGTCACCTGCTGATACAGGTTGCGCTCACTACTTCGGATGTCCCTAATGCGTTGCAGCAACTCACGGAAATACCTGTTACCTTTCCCTTTCAGCCTGTCATCATCCAGCGTAAACCCTTTTTGAATAAATTCACGCAGATGTTGAGTAGCCCACTGACGGAATCGAGTGGCCACCTGCGATTTCACACGATAGCCCACGGCGATAATCATGTCCAGATTGTAGTGGCTCATGTTTCTCCGCACGCTCCTGTTACCTTCCTGGCGAACTAACAAAAATTTTTTGTGAGTTCGTTCCGCATCTTGTTCACCATCGGCATAAATCTGATTAATGTGGTAACTCACGTCTTGTTGCGAAGCATCAAACAGTTCCATAATCTGCTCTACGGTCAGCCACACATCTTCGCCCTCGAATCTTACATTGACTCGAGCAATTCCGTTTTCATCCTGATAAATCAGGAAAGCCTCATTCCTCTTCTCTATTTCGTTTGCCATATCTTCAATATCGTTTTCGTTTGCAAAAGTAATCAATTATTTGGGAAATCTATACTTTGTTTTGATGAATCATGTACCTGTCCCCGTGATCTGCATCCTCTATTGTCATAATACCTTCTATCTTTCTAATATTTTTGCAAAATTACAACTTTTTGGGCAAAAAGACAACGTTTTGTTCGAATTATATATGATTTACAATCTTTATTAGCCATAATTTGTACCTTTGCACCCAAAATGGTTTCAACAATAAGAAAAATGAAGGAAATTTGAAAAAAAATTATAGTTTTGCTTAGTTTTTCGGTTCGCTGAATCGTCCCTGTAGTGTATGACTGATTAAAAAGTCTGTTTATGACCAGAGAAAAATTTGAAAACATATACCGTCAGCATTATGCCAAGATGTACCGTCTGGCAAGGACGATGCTCTATGATGCCGATGAAAGCAAGGACGTGGTGAGCGACATTTTCGCCCGACTGTTACGGGAGAAGTATCAACCCCAACAGAACCAGACGGAAGGCTACCTGATGACTGCCGTGCGCAACCGCTGTCGCGACGTGCTCAAC
>ONDA01000026.1 GCA_900316475.1 uncultured Prevotellaceae bacterium | reverse complement strand
AACAAGCATTCTGACTTGATGTTCTGGCATATAGGCCATTATATCAATGAGGATATGGGCTACAAGCAGTATTCTGCCTATGGCAGCAAAATTCTTGCGACACTGTCGCAAAGATTGACAGCACGTTATGGCAAGGGATATACCTATACTGCTGTCACAAGGATGATGAAAGTCGCTCGATTTTATAGCGACGAAGAAATGTTTGCGACACTGTCGCAAACATTAACGTGGAGTCATTTTTTGGAACTCGTTACCATAGAAGATAATAACAAGCGATTGTTCTATCAACAGATGGGCATTGCTGAGCATTGGAGTGTCAGGCAGTTACGAGATAAACAGGATGAGATGGCATACGAACGTTCTTTGATAGCTGTAAAACCTGAGGATGAGATAGTGAAGACTCTTGAGAAGGTGACTCCGACCCACATGGAACCAGATGTAGTGCTACGCAATTCATACGTGCTGGATTTCTTGGGACTGAACGGCTACTATTCCGAAGAAGAACTGGAAGATGCTATCGCCAAACAGTTAGAAGCTTTTATCCTTGAGCGGGGCAGATGGAATTATATCTCAAATACCTGCAGAAATATGATATGCAACCAGATGAGAATCCACCTATCGGTCTTCTGCTATGCAGCGAAGGTAATACAGAACATATTGAACTGATGATGCTGAACGAGGATCACATTAAAGTGGCTCAATACCTTACCTGCTTACCAGATAAACAGTGGTTTATTGACAAGCTCAATCGTTCAATACTCATTGCTAAGGAATATAATGACAATCGCTAAGGAATATCCGCACTGTCATTGGGTAATAGGGCGTAGCCTAATACGCACTTTTCTGGCAGGTGCCACAAAAGATGCCGCAGTCAGTTCAAAGGTGTTGAGCAAGCTCAAAAGAAAAAGTTGATCCATGATTTGTTCAGTTCGAAGAAATTATGTACCTTTGCACCCGATGATGAGTCATAAAAACGGCTGGTGACACATCATCGGGTGTTCATTGAGTGCATTTCATAGCAGAATGTGGAATTCAGAACGGTCTCCAATTCGTCGCTCGGCTTTGCCGCTTGCCTAAGCAAGAACCCCATTTTCCTTCAATCCCACAAACTGCCTTTATACAAAGAAAAGCTGAGAATTCTTCCAAAGTTACGAAAAGTCGAGAGCAGAACAAAAGATTTTAATCTTTTTTATGCCGAGACGTAGGAGTTTCCTTTAGTAACGAAGCGATTTTGGAAGATTAACGCAGAAAGCAACGCTAATTTTCTTCTCAGATATGCAGGATTTTCGCACACCTAAGTCATATATCAGCCATATTGTCGATGGGAGATGAAGTGGAAGTGCTGACTCCCGATTATGTCCGGCAGGAAGTCAGGCATCGCGTCCAGGAAATGCATCAGCGTTATGTGTGACAGCCAAGATAACTGCTCAACAATCACTTTCTCACCTTTTCCGTCTTAGAGAATTCGTCAGAGATTTCTTTGAAGAAGTTGTATTCTAAGATGATTCCGATTTTAGCCAGCAGTGCTGTGTTGATGTCCTTGCGCGCAAAGATGTTGTACACATTAGTGCGTTCGCAGTTGATTTCCTTGGCCAGCCAAGTGACTGGTTTCTGTCTCTGTTCGAGGACCTCCTTGATTCTTTTTCCGATGTGCATAATTCTATTGTTGTTAAGTTTAGAGATTTCAAAAATAAAACCGATGGCCGTCTTTCTGTGCAGAAAGAGGTTACAAAAATAACAAAAAAGCGCGAATGTGCACCAATAATTTAGTGAAAATAAATTAAATGTCTCAATAATTGCAAATATGAAACGTTTAATCGAACAAATTTGGCTCCATAATGTTGCCGGAATAGGGGTTACGGCCGAAGTGGCGATAGGCCAGTTCGGTCACCATACGTCCGCGTGGGGTACGCTTGACGAAACCTTCCATGATGAGGAATGGCTCGTAGACCTCCTCCACCGTGCCGGCATCCTCGCCGATGGCGGTGGCGATGGTTGTCAGTCCTACGGGTCCGCCCTTGAACTTGTCGATGATGGTCAGCAGAATCTTGTTGTCTATCTCGTCGAGGCCGTACTGGTCGATGTTCAGCGCCGTCAGGGCCACCTTCGTGATGTTGGTGTCAATGCGGCCGTTGCCCTTCACCTGAGCGAAGTCGCGCACGCGCCGCAGCAGAGCGTTGGCGATTCGGGGCGTTCCGCGGCTGCGTCCGGCAATCTCCAAGGCGGCATCCTCGGTAATGGGCACGCCAAGAATATTGCTGCTGCGCTCGATGATGCGCTGCAGCACCTCGGGCTGGTAGTATTCCAGGTGCATGTTGATGCCGAAGCGGGCGCGGAGCGGTGCCGTCAGGAGGCCGCTACGCGTGGTGGCACCGACGAGCGTGAAGGGGTTGAGGTCTATTTGTATGGAACGGGCCGACGGACCTTTGTCTATCATGATGTCGATGCGGTAGTCCTCCATAGCTGAGTAGAGATACTCCTCGACGACGGGCGACAGACGGTGGATCTCGTCGATGAACAGCACGTCGTTCTTCTCCAGCGATGTCAGGATGCCGGCCAGGTCGCCGGGCTTGTCGAGCACGGGGCCGCTGGTAATCTTGAAGCCCACGCCCAGCTCGTTGGCGATGATGTTCGACAGCGTTGTCTTGCCCAGTCCGGGAGGGCCGTGCAGCAGGGTGTGGTCCAGCGGTTCGCCACGGTACTTGGCGGCCTCGACGAAGACTTCCAGATTCTCCACAATCTTCTTCTGACCGCTGAAGTCCTTGAAACTCAGCGGTCGCAACGCGTTCTCGAAGTCTTTTTCTCCCCCTGAGTAGCGCTCCTCGTGAATGTCGAAATCCTCGTTCATCGTAAATTTTGCTGCAAAGATACGCATTTTTCCAAAATAATGTGTAACTTTGTACACAAAATTCTAAAATAAAACGATGAAAACCTACTTACTAACTACATTGGCGCTACTGACGACGGTATCGGTCGGCGCCCAGCGACAAGAGATGACATTAACTGACAATTGGCAGTTTTCGCACGACAGACAGTCGTGGGAGACGGTGAGCGTGCCCCACGACTGGGCCATCGCCGGCCCGTTCGACAAGAAGTGGGACCTGCAGGTGGTGCGTATCGAGCAGAACGGCGAGAAGGAGGCTACCGAGAAGTCGGGACGCTCAGGTTCGCTGCCCTGGATTGGCGAGGGTCACTACCGTCGCACGTTCCGCGTGCCGTCGCAGTATGCCCACGCCGAGTTGGTGTTCGACGGAGCCATGGCGGAGCCGACGGTGTACGTCAACGGCCAGAAGGCCGGCTATTGGGCCTACGGCTACAACACCTTCCGCGTCGACGTGACACCATATATAAAAAAGGACGGCAGCGACAACCTGTTACAGGTAGACCTGCAGAATCTGGAAGAGAGTTCGCGCTGGTATCCCGGTGCCGGCATCTACCGCCCGGTGACACTGGTGCTCAGCGGCGAATCGCGCCTCGACCGCTGGGGCACTTACTTCCGCACGCTGAGCCTCAGTGGCGACAAGGCCGATGTGGAAGTGACGGCTAAGGCCATCGGCAAGGGTGCCATCGAGGTGAGCCTGCTGAACGACAAGGGCCATGTGGTGGCTGCTGCCCATAACGATTTAGACAACGACGGACAGACCTGTACGACGCTGGAAGTGGAAAAGCCACAGCTATGGTCGCCCGAGCAACCCAACCTCTACCGCCTGCGCATCCAGCTGATGGAAAATGGCAAAACCGTCGATGAAATCGAGGAAAAAGTAGGCATCCGCACCATCAGCGTCTCCAAGGAAGGCGGTTTCCAGCTCAACGGCAAGACCCGCAAGCTGAAGGGCGTCTGTCTGCACCACGACCTCGGTCCGTTGGGTGCTGCCATCAACAAGGCGGCGCTTATCCGTCAGGTTAAGACGATGAAGGCCATGGGCTGCGACGCCATCCGTACGGCTCACAACATGCCCAGTCAGATGCAGATGCAGATTTGCGACTCCCTTGGCATGATGGTCATGGCAGAGTCGTTCGATATGTGGGTCTATCCCAAGTGCAAGAACGGCTACGCCCGCTTCTTCAAGGAGTGGAGCGACCGCGACATAGAGAACCTCGTCCTGGCCAACCGCAACCATCCCGCCATCGTGATGTGGAGCATCGGCAACGAGATTCCCGAGCAGGGCATGAAGGGCGGCACCGACATGGCACGCCACCTGCAGGACATCTGTCACCGCCTCGACCCCTCGCGTCCCGTCACGCAGGGCATGGATCGTGCCGAGAACGCTCTGCAGACGGGTTTCGCACAGGCCATGGACGTTCCGGGCTTCAACTACCGCGTGCATAAGTACGAGAAGAATATGAAACAGCTGCCGCAGGGATTCCTCCTCGGTTCAGAGACGGCCTCGACAGTATCGTCGCGCGGCGTCTATAAGTTCCCGGTCAAGGTGACAGACAACTCCCAGTATGCCTCGTGGGCCAAGAACTACGACCCCACGGCCATCAAGAAGGCCGACGGACAGTGCTCTTCCTACGACGTAGAGTACTGCTCGTGGTCGAACCTGCCCGACGACGACTGGGTGTGGCAGGACGACAAGCCGTGGGTCATCGGCGAGTTTGTCTGGACAGGCTACGACTACTTAGGCGAGCCGACACCCTACGACGAATACTGGCCGAGCCGCAGCAGCTACTTCGGCATCTGCGACCTGGCTGGTCTGCCCAAGGACCGCTACTACCTCTACCGCTCGCACTGGAACACAGAGGAGCGCACCGTCCACCTGTTGCCGCACTGGTCGTGGGGCACCTCAAAGAAGCAGAAGGGAAACCGCATCGGCAAGGTGACGCCCGTCTACTGCTATACCGACTGTGCGGAGGGCGAGCTCTTCGTCAACGGCAAGAGCCAGGGACGCATCAGGAAGAACCCTCAGGAGCGTCTCGACCGCTACCGCCTGCGCTGGAACAATGTGAAGTACGAGCCGGGCGAGCTGAAAGTGATTGTCTACGATGAAACGGGCAAAAACTGCGGTGAACAGGTGGTGAAGACGGCCGGCAAGCCGGCGCGTCTGCAGCTCGACGTCTGGACACAGCACAGTAATTCTCCTCTCTCCTCTCTCCTCTCTCCTCTCTCCTCTCTCCTCTCTCCTCTTAATGCCGACGGCAACGACCTGGCCTTCGTCACCGTGTCGCTCGTCGACAAGGACGGCACCTTCGTACCCGACGCCCAAGACCAGCTGACGTTTGAGGTCAGCGGTGCAGGCACTTTCCGTGCCGTCTGCAACGGCGACGCCACGTCGCTCGAACCGTTCACCCAGCCGACGATGAAGCTGTTCAACGGACAGCTGGTGGTCATCGTGCAGGCTGCCCGTCAGAAGGGCGACCTCACGCTGAAGGTCAGCGACGCCCAACGTAAGTTTACTGAAACCATTATTATTCCTGTGAAATGAAAAGATTCCTGTTATCGGCACTCATGGCCCTGACGCTGGGCGCTGCTTCTGCCGACAAGACCCTGCCCCTGCGCGGCAATGTCTACACGCCCTCCGACCCACATATCCAGTATGTGGGACGTATCAGTTTCCTGAATCCCGAACGCCCTCAGTTCAACTATCCCGGCATCCAGATTAACGTTGCCTTCGAGGGCACCTCGCTCCGTATGCTCTGCAAGCCGAAGAGTGGCTACTGGATGGCACAGATTGACGAGGCCGAACCGTTCAAGGTAGCCTTCACCGGGCGCCGCGACTCCGTCGTCACACTCTGTACCGCCCTGCCGCAAGGCCGCCACACCGCCCGGCTGATGTACATCATCGAGGGCTGGGACCTGAAGCCCGAGTTTTGGGGCTTCGTCACCGACGGCCAGCTGGTGGAGCCGCCCGCCCTGCCGTCAAAAAAGATAGAATTCATCGGCAATTCCATTACCTGCGGCTACGGCAACGAGGCGATGCTGCCTACCAACCACTATAGCTACGAGACGCAGAACCACTACCTGAGCTACGCCCAGATAGCAGCCCGCCAGCTCGATGCCGTGGCATACATCGTGGCACGCAGCGGCATCGGCGTCTATCGCAACTACAACGGTCCGCGGACAGGCACCCCCGACAACCGGATAGACGTGCAGTACGAGTACACGATGTACGCCGAGAAGTCGGCCTTCCGCCGCGAGGGTGGCGCCATGGTTGAGCGCTGGGACTTTTCGCGTTTCCAGCCCGATGTCGTCTGCATCAACTTAGGCACCAACGACCTGTCGACGAACAACTACGACACGACGCTGCTGAAACAAGGCTACAAGAAACTGCTCCGCATGGTGCGCCAGCATAACCCGCAGGCCAAGATTGTGTGGCTGACGGGAACGATGCTGCAGAAGAAAGAGCTCGACATCTGCCGCCGACTGCTCGACGAGGTTGCCGACGAGGCTCACCGCAGCGGCGACCAACAGGTCTACCGCTTCGACATGACGCCGCAAGGCAGTCTGGGCTACGGTGCCGACTGGCATCCCAGCTACGAACAGCACAAGAAGATGGCCGATGAACTGACGGCCTTTCTCCGTAAAATCATGGATTAACGGCCTGAACGGTCGTTGTAACGCCCATTGGAAAGAATGTCTGGAAGGGAAAATAGCAGTTTTCCCTTCCAGAATTTGGTTATTCGCACAAATTGCTGTACCTTTGCACCCGCAATTCAAGGGGTGCTCATTGTTGTGGGCTGAGATGATACCCTCTAACCTGATTCGGATAATGCCGACGTAGGGATGGATGACGTTTTATCAACACAAGGTTCCCCTTTACATTATTTATTAATTAAAGGTACAAGTAAGTATGAAAAAGATTGTTTTGCTGGCAATGGCCACAGTGATGTCGGCCAGTGTGGATGCCCAGAATCGGGCGGCGCTCTACGACTCCACGCAGGTGGAGAAACTCTCTGAGGTGGTGGTACGCGGTGTGCGTGCGCAGAAGAATGCACCTTACGCCGTGAGTAACATTAAGAAAAAGGAACTTGGCGACTTCTCCAAGACGGGGCGCGAGCTGCCTTTCCTCTTTGCTCAGACGCCCGGCGTCCTGGCATGGAGCGAGAACGGCGTGGGAACAGGAACCACCTATATGCGCATCCGTGGTGCCGGCGACTCGCGTATCAACGTGACGCTCGACGGTGTGCCCCTCAACTCGCCCGAGGACCAGTGTGTCTTCTGGGCCAACATGAACAGCTACGGCTCGCTGCTCGGTTCGGTGCAGATACAGCGCGGCGTCGGCACGTCGACCAACGGCGACGGCGCCTTCGGCGGTACGGTGGCCCTGCAGTCGGCCACGCCCCTGCTGACGCCCAGTCTGGAGCTGTCGGCCAGCTACGGCACGTACAACACCTGGAACTGGGGCGGCAACTTCTCGACGGGCACCTTCAACTTCGGTGTAGGACGGCTCGTTATTGACGGCGCCTATCATCAGACCACGACCGACGGCTTCATTCACGGCACCAGCGGCCGCTCGGGCAGCTACTATGGCGGTCTGACGTGGATGAAGGAGGGGCTGCGCATAGCCTATAAAAACATAGGAAACTTCGAGTGTACGGGCCAGGCCTGGAACGGCGTCACCGCCGGCGACAACGACCTAAGCCTGATGGACGGCACCTACGGCGCAACGACAGGCATCAAGACCTACAAGGATATGTGGGAGGTCGGCCTCGGCAAGTACAACACGCTCTACGAGACATTAGCCTACGATGCCGACGGCAACTTTGCCAAGGATGCCAGCGGCAGCTACGTCACCGAGCGCTATAAGATGGCCGACGGCTCATACTGGGATAGGACGACGGATAACTTCTGGCAGAACCACAATCTGTTGACGGTCAGTGGCGAGCTTAGTGAACATTGGACGGCTTCAGCCACATTGCATTATACGCACGGTTATGGTTACTATGAGGAATTCCGCCCGCAGAACAAGCTGAAGAAGTTCGGCCTCGTCTACAATGGCTTGAAGAAGACCGACTTCGTACGCAAGAAGGGTTTACGGCAGGACGTTGCCGGATTGGTGGGCAACATCAACTATCGAGACGAGAAATGGGACGTCATCGGTGGCGTGTCGGTACAGAAGTTCTGGGGTGACCACTTTGGCTATATCACCTATGCCGCCGACAAGGGCTTGAGCAATCTTATTGGTTCGACATACAAATACTACGGTTCTTGTGCAGAGAAGTTCGACGGCAACGTCTTCGTGAAGGTAGCCTACAAGCTCACCGACCAGTGGGACGCCTTCGCCGACGTCCAGTACCGCCACGTGGGCTACAAGACCGACGGCATCAACGACAAATTCTACGAGGAGGGAAGCCGCTACTACAACCAGCGCCTCGACATCGACAAGAAGTACGACTTCCTGAACCCGAAGGCCGGTCTGTCGTGGCATGCTGGTGGCCACCGTGCCTATGCTTCGGTAGCCATGAGCCATCGCGAGCCCGAGCGCAACAACTTTACGGACAACGGTTCCTATCCTGCCCCTTCGGCTGAGTCTGTCCTCGACTATGAGGTGGGCTACACCTTCAACAACGACCTCCTTCGCGCAGGCGTGAACCTTTATTATATGGACTACACCGACCAGTTCGTGCAGACGGGAGCCGTGAGCGACATCGGCGAGAACCTGACCACGAACATCAAGGACTCTTACCGCATGGGCGTTGAGCTGCAGGCCGGTATCGACCCCACACCGTGGCTCACCATCGAGGGTAATGCAGCCCTGAGCCAGAACAAGATCAAGGATTTCGACGAGGTGGTCGAGGACTGGGACAACGGGACGCGGACCATCCACTACGACAACTCCACGCTGGCCTTCTCGCCGTCGACCATCCTCAACGGTTTCGTCAGCCTGCACCACAAGGGCTTGTCTGCCGTCTGGCACACCAACTTCGTCAGCCGCCAGTATCTCGACAATACCGAGAACGACGACCGTGCCCTGCCTTGCTACTCCACCAGCAACGTGCAGCTGAGCTACACCTTACAGTCTAAGCGCAAGCCGGGCTGCGCCTTCCCCACGCTGCTGTTCAAGGAGGTTGTCTTCGGCCTGAACTTCAACAACCTGTTCAACCGCCGCTATGCCGCTAACGGCTGGGTCTACTCCGCCATCTGCGACAGCTACGGTCACCCCAACGACAACCGCTATTACCAGATAGGCTTCATCCCCATGGCGGGCTTCACCATGATGGGCAACGTCACGCTACGCTTCTAATCGTGCATTATGGATTGTGAATTCTTATCGGCCCATTGGCTCGATATCACGACCACCGTCCTTGGCCTGGCCTATATTCTCTTAGAGTATAGGGCCAGCGTCTGGATGTGGGCCGTCGGCTTTGCTATGCAGGCCCTCGGCATCGTGCTCTACTATCAAAAAGGACTCTATGCCGACTGCGGCATGGAGTTCTACTATCTCTCAATGACGGTATACGGCTGGTGGCGGTGGAGCCGCCCCAGAGAGACCCACCCCCGCCCCCTCCCTGTCTCTTCCATCCCTTGCAAGGAGGGACTGAGGATGGGTCTGCTGGCGCTCTTCCTGTGGGCTGTCATCTACTGGCTTCTCGTCACGTTCACCAACAGCAACGTGCCGCTGGCCGATGCGTTCACCACGGCCCTGAGCATTGTCGGCATCTGGGCACTGGCACACAAGTATCTGGAGCAGTGGTTCATCTGGATTGCCGTCGACGTGGTCACGTCGGTGCTCTATTTCTATAAGGACATACCCTTCAAGGCCTCGCTTTACGCCCTCTATGTGGTGATTGCAATTTTTGGCTACCTGAAATGGCGTAAAATGATAAAAAAGTAGTACCTTTGCATCCGCAAACGTGAAACTACATCTTTTATGCGTAAAGTAATAGGAATCGGCGAGACCGTTCTCGACATCATCTTCCGTGGCGACACGCCTATCCAGGCGGTGCCCGGTGGTTCGGCTTTTAATTCTTGTATCTCGTTGGGACGTGCCGGCGTGCCAACGATGTTTATCAGTGAGACGGGCAACGACCGCATCGGCCGTCAGGTCATCAGCTACCTCGAGCAGAACGGTGTCGACGCTTCCGGCGTCTGCGTCTTCCCCGACTCGAAGTCGCCGCTGTCGCTGGCTTTCCTCGACGACCAGAACAATGCCGAGTATATCTTCTACAAGGACCATCCCCACGACCGTATAGACTTCGCCTATCCCGACGTACAGCCCGACGACGTCGTCATCTACGGCTCCTTCTTCGCCATCAATCCCGTGGTGCGCCCCCAGGTGAAGGGTTTCCTCGACTATGCCAAGAGTCGCGGTGCCATCCTCTACTACGACGTCAACTACCGTGCCTCCCATCGCCATGAGGTGGTGAAGATGACGCCCAACATCCTCGAGAACTTCGAGCTGGCCGACATCGTGCGCGGCTCCAACGAAGACTTCGAGGTGATGTACGGCAAGAAGGACTGCGACGCCGTCTATCGCTCCGAAATCTCCTTCTATACCAAGAAGTTTATCTATACCCGTGGCTCCCAGCCCGTCGAGGTGCGCGCCGACGGCGGTTTCAGCAAGCAGTACCCCGTGCCGCCGACGGAGACCGTGAGCACCATCGGTGCCGGCGACAACTTCAACGCCGGCTTCGTCTACGGACTCATCCGCTACGGCGTCACCCGTAGTCACATCGAGGCAGGACTCACCGAACAGCAGTGGGATCAGCTCCTGGCCAGTGCCCAGACTTTCTCGGCCAACTGCTGTCGCAGTCTGAACAACAGCATCGACGACGACTTCGCCCAACAGCTGCGGCTTGGCTGATGAGGCCGATGAGGCCCATGCGCCTCACAAGTCCCATAGCCCTCATACTCCCTAAGAAAACCCCTAAAAAACAATAGCTATGAAAGAAATTACTAACAGCATCTACTACGTCGGCGTCAACGACCGCAACAAGAACCTGTTCGAGGGCCTCTGGCCCCTCCCCAACGGCGTCAGCTACAACTCCTACCTCATTGACGACGAGAAAGTCTGTCTCGTCGATACCGTCGAGGTAGACTTCTTTATGCCATACCTCGAGAATATCCGCGAGGTCATCGGCGACCGTCCCATCGACTATGTCGTCGTCAACCACATGGAGCCCGACCACAGCGGTTCGCTGGCCCTGCTCCGTCAGTTCTATCCCGGCATCCAGATTATCGGCAACAAGAAGACCTTTGACATGATGGCCGGCTTCTACCGCCTCACCACCGGCCTTCACGAGGTGAAGAACGGCGACACCCTCTCGCTCGGTGCCCACCAGCTCCAGTTCGTCCTCACCCCCATGGTCCACTGGCCCGAGACCATGATGACGCTCGCCACCGTGCCCGATGCTTCTCCATCGGGCGCCACCGTCCTCTTCAGCGGCGACGCCTTCGGCTGCTTCGGCGCTTTGAACGGTGCCTACGTCGACGAGCAGATGAACTGCGACACCTTCTGGCTCGAGATGACGCGCTACTACTCCAACATCGTCGGCAAGTACGGCACGCCCGTGCAGATGGCCCTGAAGAAGCTCGCCGGCGTCAAGGTCGACTATATCTGCGCCACCCACGGCCCCGTGTGGCACGAATATGTTGAAAAGGTCATCGGCATCTACGACCGTCTGTCGAAGTACGAGGCCGAGCCGGGACTCGTCATCTGCTACGGCACGATGTACGGCAACACCGAGCGCGCCGCCGAGGTCATCGCCCGTGCTGCCGCCCAGGCCGGTCTGAAGAACATCGTCATGTACAACGTCTCGAAGACCCACCACTCTTATATCATCCGCGACCTCTTCCGTTACCGTGGACTCATCGTCGGCGCACCGACCTACAACACCGGTCTGTACCACGAGATGAACGTCCTGCTCGACGAACTGTCGCAGAAGGATATCAAGGGTCGCCTCTTCGGCTGGTTCGGCTCCTTCAGCTGGGCGTCGAAGGCCGTGAGCGAAATTACCCGATGGAATGAGGAGAAATTGAAGTATGAGCAGGTGGGCACGCCTGTGGAAATCAAGCAGGCCCTCACCGACGAGACCATCGCGCAGTGCGAAGCCCTCGGCCGCGAAATGGCCCAGCGGCTGATGGCGGAGTGATGGACCCTATTCCCCCAATAATGCGGCCAGTTCCTCGATGGAACTGGCCATTTTGATATACTGCCGCCACTCGCCGCGCACCATGCCGTGGCGCTGCAGGTCGTCGAGCAGTTGGATGAGGCTCGACCAGTAATCCTTGATATTGTAAAGGATGACGGGTTTCTGGTGGTAGCCGATGGTGGCGGAGGCCGCTACGGTGAAAATCTCGTCGAGGGTGCCGATGCCGCCGGGCAGGGCGATGAAGACGTCGGACTTGTCCATCATCAGCTGTTTGCGGTCGCTGAGGTTGTCGCAGGGAATCTCTATCTCTACATGGTCGCTCACCCTTCCCGTCTTCTCCACAATGGTAGGCACCACACCGATGGTACGGCCGCCGGCTTCGTAGGCCGCACGCCCTAAGCACTCCATCAGTCCCTGGTTCACGCCGCCATATACTATCGCGTGGCCGTTCTTGGCGGCCCATCTGCCCAGCTCCTCCGTGGCGCTGAAGAAGTCGGGGTCTATCTGCTCGTTGGCCGAGCAAAACACACAAATCTTCATATCGTGTTTGCTTTTCGTTTACTTTTTCTTGGGTCGACGACGTGCCCAACCCTCTTCGCTGAAGTCGGGAATTTCACCTTTTAATTCACCAGGAGCCTTTCCCATCAGCGTGCGCCAGTCGTCTTTTCCCCGATGAAATGGCGCTTTTTTGTTCTCATTTTGTCTTGGTGAATTTTTGGTTAATTCTTTGTAGTGGTCTTTAGGACGGTTTGGCACGCTTTTTGCTGCCTTGTCGCCCTCGTCAGCATCGTTGCAGCGTACGGTGCGCCCCTTGAAGCGGATGCCCGTCAGCTGTGTCATCACCTTGCGGGCGTCGCGCTCGGGCACTTCGAAGTACGAGATGGTGTCGAGCAGGTCGATGTGTCCCACCGTCTGCCGCCCGCCGACGTAGCGGTTCAGTGTCTGCATCAGGACGCCGGGGAAGAAGCCGTCCTTCTTGCCGAGGTTGATGAACAGCCGCTTGTAGCCCTTCTCCGCCTTGTTCTGCAGTTTTTGCTTGTCGGTCTGGTAGCCGCCTTTCTCCTTGACCTTACCTCGCTCCTCCTTCACCTTCTCTATCTCCGGTGCATCGGCATAGTAGGCCAGGAACTTCCCGAACTCCAGGGAGACAATCTTCTTGATGATCTCCTCCTTGTCGATATACTCGAAGTAGCGGTTGATGTCGGCGATGAACGGTGCTATCTCCTCGTCGTCCACGTCGGTCTTCACAATCAGGTCCATCACCTTGTAGAGCTGCTTCTTGCAGATTTCCTCAGCGCTGGGGATGTCGGCCTCGACAAACTGCTTGCCTATCTCTTTCTCAATGTTGCGTATCTTGTGCTTCTCCTTCGAGTGGACGATGGAGATACTCGTGCCCTTCTTGCCGGCGCGCCCCGTGCGCCCCGAGCGGTGGGTGTAGTTCTCTATGTCGTCGGGCAGTCCGAAGTTGATGACGTGTGTCAGGTCGTCCACGTCGAGGCCGCGTGCTGCCACGTCCGTGGCCACCAGCAGCTGGACGGTGTGCTGGCGGAATTTCTGCATCGTCAGGTCGCGCTGCTGCTGACTCAGGTCGCCGTGCAGTGCCTCGGCGTTGTAGCCGTCGCGTATCAACTTGTCGGCCACCTCCTGCGTCTCTAATTTCGTGCGGCAGAAGATGATGGCGAAGATTTTCGGGTAGTAGTCCACGATGCGCTTCAGTGCCAGGTACTTGTCCTTGGCGTGTACCATATAGTAGACGTGGTTCACGTTCTCGGCGCCCTCGTTGCGCGAGCCCACGACGATGGTCTCGTAGTCCTTCAGGTACTGCTTTGCCACGCGCTCCACGTCGCGGCTCATTGTAGCCGAGAACATTAGCGTCGAGTGACCCTCCGAGAGTGCCTCGAAAATCTCGTTGATAGCCTCCGAGAAGCCCATGTTCAGCATCTCGTCGGCCTCGTCGAGCACGATGTTCGTCACGTTCTCCAGGTGGGCGAAGCCGCGGTTCTTCAGGTCGAGGAGTCGTCCCGGTGTGGCCACGATGACCTGTGCCCCCTTGCGCAGTGCCCGCATCTGCGGCTCGATGGCCGCTCCGCCGTAGACCGCCTCTACGTGCAGCCCGTCGACATAGCGGCCGAAGTCGCGCAGGTCGTCGGCTATCTGCAGGCACAGCTCGCGTGTCGGCGAAAGCACCAGCGCCTGTGTGTCGCGGTTGCCCAGGTCGAGTCTCATCAGCAGCGGCAGTCCGAACGCCGCCGTCTTTCCCGTTCCCGTCTGTGCCAGTGCTATCACGTCGCGTCTGTTCTCCAACAAGTAGGGGATGACGGCCTCCTGTACAGGCATGGGCTGTACAAATCCCATCTCGCTAATGGCGCGGCGAATCTCCTCGCTGACGCCCAATTCTTCAAAACTCTTCATCATGTTGCAAAGATACGCAAAAAAAGCCGAAAGTGCAATACTTTCGGCTATTATTTTTCTCTGCAATATTTTTCTCTGCACTACTTGACAATCACCTTCTTCCCGCCAACAATATTGACACCCGCTATGTCATTGACATTGGTTTTATTTGTTGTTATACATTATTATATCTATAAGCGGTTAATGGCTTCAACAGTGAGGCCACTAATCTCGGCAATGTCTTCCAACGGATAGCCCTTGGCCTTCATTCGCCGGGCAGTCTCCATCGCCTTGTTACGTTCACCTTCGGCTCGTCCTTCGGCTCGTCCTTCGGCTCGTCCTTCGGCCCGTCCTTCGGCCCGTCCTTTGGCCAATCCTTCGGCCCGGGCTTCGTCCCTCATTGTGTCCCAGTTGTCCTTCGCGGCGTGCACGCTGACCATGAAGTCGCGGTATTCGCGGCGCTCCTTCTCGGTCATGCTCATAATGGCGAGCTTCTCGCGGGCGGCCTGCAGGCCGGGCGTCGTGGTGTCGTCGCGGATGGCACCGTCCTTCAGGTACTCCATCCACTCCTCTATGGGCGTCCTGGCTATCTCGTTAAAATGGCTGACAAGAAGCAGGAAGTACTCGGGGAACACCTCCTCGGGCATGGTCATGCGCTTGGTGCTCTCGCTGATGTATTTCTCCTCGCTCGGCGTCTTCAGCTGCAGCACGGAGTCCTTCTTCGTCATGCCGCGGAAGGTGGTGACGCCGTGGTAGGCGTAGTCGTCGCCGCAGCCGAACTCGAAGTAGAGGATGTTGATGGAGTAGATCTTCTTGATGACGCTATAGTCTTTGCCGATGCCAATCTGGTCGTTGATGGTCGTGGCGGTGCCGAAGAGTATGCGCTGGAAGAAGTCGCGCTCCTTGGTGAGTTGCACCTCAACGATGATATACTCGCCGGCAGCGGTCTTGGCCTTTACATCCACGCGGTTGCTCTTGTCCTCAAAACGCTCCTTGTTGCTCTCACTCTCCAGTATCTCAGTGATGGTCACCGGCTCGCCCAGGAGTACGGTAATCAAGCCCTCAAGTACCTCCTTGTTCGCCTTGTCGCGGAGTATGCGCTTGATGGCCCAGTCGAAACGTATGTATCTGCTTTTCTCTGTCATGCTGCAAAGATAGCGTTTATCTTTGTATTCTGTGCGATACGGGCGAGGTTTTTGAGAATGTTTACGGAGTTTTAACACATCAGCTTAAGGACATGTGCCAGGCAATGAAGGCACAGGCCCCGCCTGTTACACACGACACGTCACGAAAGAACCGGCTGTTACATTTATCTGGTTAGTCGCACCTGTTTGTCGCGTCCCTCCTTGTCGCGTAGGGTCAGGGTGTAGGTCATGCCCTTGATGAAGGGGAAGGCGGTGAACTGGCGGAAGGAGCGGATGGGTGTGTCGTTGATTTGCAGGATGATGTCGCCCTGACGGAAGCCCTGACGATAGGGTTCGCTGTCTTCCCATACCAGTCCGACCGACGCCATGCCGTGCTGCGGGACGTAATAGATGTCGGGCAGGTGGTTGTCGACCATCGTCCCCTCGCCGCCGTCGTAAGGCTGGAAGATAAGCCGCCGCTTGTGGGGATTGATGATGACCGTGCCGTAGTTCAGCAGGGCCGCACCGATTGTGGCACGTCCCTGGGCAGTCAGTGTGCGGACGTTGTAGAAGCTGTAGTCGCCCCATCGCAGCTGCCAGAGACACAGGGCGGTCACCTCGTCGGTGGTCTCCGTGCCGTAGTGGCTCATACGCAGACTGCCGACGGTTCGCCCCTCTGTCTGGCTGTCAATGAGGTGCTGGTCCACTTCCATAGCAGCCTGCTCAAGGGTTTCTCGCGAGATGGTGTATAGTGAACGGTCGCCCGTGTCGAACCTCACGGCTTCCTTGAAGCCCTCGAAGGGACTGACGGTGACCTGCGGCACGTGGAAGTTCAGGCGGTAGCGGGCTTCGTAGCCCGGTTCGTCGCGGAATAGTGTCTTGCGGTCGGTAAGGATGAGTCGCTTCTGCCGTACGTCAATCTTTCCTAACAGCCCCTTGTTGAAGATGTCAAAACCAACGATTCCATCGGCATTTTTCACGCTTGGCGGCCGGTTCACTACGTTGACGCGGTAGCCCGTCACGGTGAGGTTTCCCAGCTGCATAGCTGGCAGACTCACGACCGGCGTCATGTGGCTCTGGCCGTTGGCATCGTGCGAGGTGATATGTCCAATGGGTTTCGCCCCATCGATGCGTGTGTCGCTGTAGATGCCGCCCATACCTGCTCCCGTGTCGAGCAGGAAGTGGTAGTTGCGCCCCCCGATGGTGACAGGCACATACACACGGCCCTGGTCTACGCTGATGGTAATCGTGTCGGCAAAGTCTTCTGCCGACAAGCTGAAGTTCAGCTTGTAGTGATACTGCTGGGCGCTCACGTCGGCACTCCAGAGCAGCAGTAGGAGAAGCACCACGGCTCCCGTCACTATTCTTTTTATCATCGCACTCGGTGTGTGGTTGCAAAGATAAGAAATAATCAGGAATCGCCAAAGCAATTTCTGATTATTTCTGAATAATTTGCACAGCAAGCCTGCCTCGTTGATGGTGTTCTCACAGCGCGAACTTCAGCGTCCGGCCGTTGATGGTCAGGATATACACCTGGCCCTGCTGTAGGGCAATCTTTCGCGTGCCGTCTTTAATAATAGTATTCATAATTTCCTATGCTCGTCACGCTGTTGGGGATACCCATAGGCGTCATTGTTGCGTTGTTCTTGACGATTAGTTATGGAACTGCCAGATTCCAGCTGTCAAGCACTAAGCGCAGATAACGCTTTTCCTATATATAGGTCTCCACCCAAATGTCCCACGTCATGCGGGGCTTCGGTATGAAGACGCAGCAAAGATAGAAAATAAATTTCAAAGTTCCAAGAAAAAGGGTTGAAAAGTTTTAGGTCGCGCGCGTGCGTGATATATAGTTGTCACAAGCAAAAATGAACCCTCACTTCCCACACCTCTCACACCTACGTCGGGTGTGGGAGGTGTGGGAGGTGAGGGTTGTATTTCTGTTTCACAATATATACGCGCGCGACCGTGACGGCTTCACCACACGCCTATATTTTTTCACGAGAGGCCGTGAGATTTTTCTGAGAGGCCGTGACGTTTTTGTGAGCGGACGCTATTTTCTGATTTCCTGAAGCAGACGGTCGGCATGGCCCCACTTGTCCATCATGAAGAGCACGTAGCGTATGTCGACACCGATGCAGCGTGCCAGCTGGGTGTCGAAGAAGATGTCGCTGGAGAGCGAGTCCCAGTTGCCGTCGAAGGCCAGACCGATGAGGCGGTTCTTCCCGTCGAACATCGGCGAGCCGCTGTTGCCGCCCGTGATGTCGTTGGTGGTGAGGAAGCAGAGGGGCATGTCGCCAGCCTGCTGCATGAGGTCGAGCATCTCGGGCTGCACCTTATAATCCTCGATGGAATCGCCCTTTTTCATCTTTGCCACCATGCTCGGCGCCGTGGTGCGGTAGCCCGAGCGCCATGAGCCTAAGCGGTACTCCTTCACCTGTCCGTAGCTGAGGCGCATGGTGAAGTTGGCGTCGCTGTAGTGGGGCATGTTCTCCTCCATGCGCAGTTTGGCGGCACAGAGGAAGTGCTCCTGGCGGTCAATGCTGTCGCTGACGGCCGCATACACCTCGCGCATGTCGCTCAGGAGCGTTGTCAGTTCCAGTCCGTAGTTGACGCCCGGGTCCTTCAGGAACGACTTCTTGTTGGGGTAGAGGCGCTTGCCCTTCTGCATCAGGCGCGACTTGGCGTAGAGATGGTCGGCATACTTCTGACAGTCGCCGCCAAACTGTGCGTCGATGGTCTTGTAGAACTCTGGCAGATATTGCGTGCCGGTCAGCTTCTCGCGGTAGTTCTTGAGCAGTGTGCCGAGGATTTCGCGGTCGGTGTCGTAGTCCCACGTCTCGCTGTTGTCCTTGATGTTGATATGCTGGCGACGGCCGTGGCCCACGGGAACGGCGCCGTTGTGTACGAACATGGCACGTGTAGACAGCTCGTCGGTGCGGCGGAAGGTCTCGCTGAAGTAGAGGATGGCCTTGGCCACGTCGAGACGCTTGGCGTAGAGCCGTGACAGCTGCTGGAAGTCGAGCTGACCCTTGAACAGGCCGGTAGAGTCCTGCCACTGGCGCAGCAGCTGTTCGAACTGCTCCTTCTGGCCGATAAGCCCGATGGAATCGATACATTTGTTCATGCCGATGGAGTTTTTCCAGTAGTTGCTGCTCTGGGCGTATTTAGAGTCGTACTTGATGCGGACGGCCTCAGCGGCGTCCATGTGACGCTTCATCACCTCCTGCTTCACGCCGCGCACCTGGGCACGGATGGCGTTCTGCTCGTAGCGCTCGCGGATGCCGTAGCTCGACAGGTAGCGCGACGTGGAGCCGGGGTAGCCCATGGTCATCGAGAACGAGCCCTCCTGGTAGCCTTCGTCCGACACGCGGGCCCAGTGCTCGGGGTGGTAGGGCACGTTGTCCTTAGAGTATTCGGCCGGACCGCCCGTCTTCGGGTCGCAGTAGATGCGGAAGACGGAGAAGTCGCACGTCTGGCGCGGCCACATCCAGTTGTCGGTCTCGCCGCCGAACTTACCCATCGACTTGGGGATGGTGAACACCAGCCGCAGGTCGCGGAAGTCGCGGTAGGTGGTGGCGAAGTAGCGGTTGCGCTCGTAGAAGGCCTGCACCTCGACGCGTAGCGTGGAGTCCTTGGCTTGGGCGGCCTTGCTCAGTGCCGTCTCGATGCTGTCGACGTAGGCATAGCGCTCGGCCTGCGGCAGACGGCCCACGTCGGGACGCATCTCGTCGGTGATGTCGCGCTGCTCGACCATGAAGGACACAAACATATCTTTGTTGGGCAGTTCCTCGTCGTAGCTCTTGGCCACGAAGCCGTCAATCATGTAGTCGTGCTCCACGGTGGAGTGGCTGCGGATGGCCTCGAAGCCGCAGTGGTGGTTGGTGAAGACCAGACCGTCGGGCGAGACGACCACGCCCGAGCAGTAGCCCGAGAAGTTGACGACGGCCTTCATGATGGCGTCGTCGGCCTTGTACAGCTTGTCGTAGGGCAGCTCGTAGCCCTCCAGCTGCATCCGTTCGTAGACGGCGTTGGGCAGGTTGTAGAGCGTCCACATGCCTTCGTCGGCACGGGCGCAGAGTGCTGCCACGCAGGCCATAGTCAGAATGAATCTTTTTGTCATTGTTCTCATAGGTGGTATGTGTTATTGTTTTTGCTTCCGGAAGTGGCGGCCAATCACGGGCAGGCTGCTCAGCGGCAGGTCGCGCCTGACGACAAAGGCCAGGAAGAGGACGATGAGCAGCGTGTTGCCCAGCAGCTGTGCCCACACTGGCAGACTGTTGGTAACGGTGTACATCGCGGCCGTGAAGACGGCGGTGAGCCCTACATAGCAGCAGATGTCCTTCATCGGGTAGGGGATGGGGTTCTTCATCTGTCCCACGACATAGCTCAGCACCATTGCCGTGCCGTAGCCCGCGACACCGCCCCAGGCGCAGGCCCAGTAGCCGTACTTGGGGATGAGCAGGACGTTGACGGCGAAGAGCACGGCGCAGCCGGCCAGTGAGAACCATGCGCCGTAGATGGTCTTGTCGATGAGCTTATACCAGAACGACAGGTTGAAGTAGACACCCATCATGATCTCGGCCACCATCACGACGGGCACCACGCCGAGACCCTCGCGGTAGTCCTCGCCGATGATATACTGCAGGACAGGCATCCAGCCAATGACGCAGAGGAAGGCCAGGAGCGTGAAGATGAGGAAATACTTCATGGCGGCGGCGTAGTATTCGGTCTTGTCGGCATCCTTGTTCTTGGCGAAGACGATGGGCTCGTAGGCGTAGCGGAAGGCCTGCGTGATCATCGCCATAATCATGGCTATCTTGACACAGGAGCCGTAGATGCCCAGCTGTACGTTGGCTTCGGCCGCGTCGGGATAGACGAGGGGGAAGATAATCTTGTCGGCCACCTGGTTGAGGATGCCGGCAATGCCGAGAATGAGGATGGGCCAGGAGTAGCTCAGCATCTGCCGCAGCAGCCGGCCGTCGAAGTGCCAATGGATGCGGAACAGGTCGGGCAGGAAGAACAGCGTGATGAAGCCCGTGCAGAGCAGGTTGATGAAGAAGACGTAGAACACCGACGTCTTGCCTAACAGGACGAAGTAGACGAGGTTCAGGCCGATATTCAGGAAGATGAACAGCAACTTGAGCGACGCGAAACGGACGGCGCGCTTCTGATAGCGCAGAAAACTGAAGGGGATGGCCTGCAGGGCGTCGAGTGCCACGACGACAGCCATCATCGTCAGGTAGTCGGGATGGGCAGCATAGCCCAGAGCACTACTGATGGGGGTGATGAAGCCAAAGATTGACAGCAGGAAAACGGCT
Organism: uncultured Prevotellaceae bacterium; assembly: GCA_900316475.1. Lineage (GTDB taxonomy): Bacteria > Bacteroidota > Bacteroidia > Bacteroidales > Bacteroidaceae > Prevotella. The sequence goes on along the minus strand of ONDA01000026.1, from coordinate 20,272 downwards.
GTCAGCGTGCCGACGGTGGCAAAGGCTGTGGTAAAGACCGTGTCGGGCTTGTATCGCTCGTCGTTGGCAAAGCGGAAGAGCGTTGTCTCCATGCCGAAGGTCAGCAGCACCATCATCAGTGCTGTGTAGGCATAGATGTTGGTACTGATGCCGTAGTCGCCGGAAGCCTTCGGCATATAGTGTGTATAGAGCGGTACCAGCAGGTAGTTCAGAAACCGTCCGACAATGCTTGAGAGACCGTAGATGGCCGTGTCCTTGGCCAGGGATTTTAAGTTGGGCATATTGTGATGGGACTAATGGGACTAATGGGACTAATGAGACTAATGGGACTAATGGGTCTTATCCAAAGAACAAATAGCAGATAGCAATTGCCGAGATGATGCCGGCGAGGTCGGCTAACAGGCCGCAGGCCACGGCGTGGCGCGTGTAGCGGATGCCGACAGAGCCGAAGTAGACAGCGAGGATGTAGAACGTCGTGTCGGTAGAGCCTTGGAAGATACACGACAGGCGGCCTACGAACGAGTCGGCGCCGAACGTCGTCATGGCGTCGACCATCATGCCACGGGCACCGCTACCCGAGAGGGGCTTCATCAGCGCCGTTGGCAGAGCGCCCACGAAGTCGCTGTTCATACCCGTCTGCTCGACGCCCCACTGGATGCCGCCGATGAGCATGTCCATAGCGCCGGAGGCACGGAACACGCCGATGCCGACGAGGATGGCCACGAGGTAGGGAATGATGCGCACGGCGGTGGTAAAGCCGTCCTTGGCACCCTCGATGAAGGCGTCGTAGACGTTGACCTTCTTACGCATACCGGCGAGGATGAAGCCGATGATGATGGTCATCAGCAGAATGTTGGCAACGGTGGTGCTCACGCGGTTCATCATCTCGCCTTCCAACTGCGAGAAACCCCAGATGATGCCGGCTATCAGGGCACAGGCGCCGCCGAGCGTCAGCAGCAGTGTGCGGTTGAGGAGGTTGATGCGCTGGTAGAGCGACGTGACGATGATGCCTGCCAGCGTCGAGAAGAACGTGGCCAGCAGGATGGGGATGAAGACGTCGGTGGGCTGGGCGGCGCCCATCTGTGCGCGGTAGACGAGGATGCTGACGGGGATGATGGTCAGGCCGCTGGTGTTCAGCACGAGGAACATGATCATGGCGTTCGACGCCGTGTCCTTCTTCGTGTTCAGCTCCTGCATCTGCTCCATGGCCTTCAGGCCGAGGGGCGTGGCAGCATTGTCGAGGCCCAGCATGTTGGCCGCAATGTTCATGAAGATACTGCCCGTGACGGGATGTCCCTTAGGAATCTCCGGGAAGAGCCGTGTGAAGACGGGGCTTAGCAGCCTTGCCAGGACGTTGACCACGCCGCCACGCTCGCCAATCTTCATGATGCCGAGCCACAAGGCCAGTACGCCTGTCAGTCCTAGCGAGATTTCAAACGCTGTCTTCGACGTGTCGAACGTCGAGTCCATCATAGCAGGAAAGACGTCGAAGTCGCCGAAGAAAATCAGTTTCACCAATGCGATGACAAACGCAATGAGGAAAAAAGCTATCCAAATATAATTCAATACCATAACAGCGTGCAAAGTTACGGCTTTTTTGTCTGACTGACAAGAAAAAAGAAGAAAAAAGGCGGCCGTATAGGTCGCCTTTTTATGCTATAGGACAGGTGGGTGTCGCTTAACGCTGGCCGTAGCGGTGGCTATACTCGCCGTTGTTGGTCAGGTCGAGGTCGACCAGAGCCTCTCTCCATCCGCCAGCGACCACCTCGACAGCCGTCGTGATGCCCTGCTGATGGTTAATCCAGTTGCGCCAGCTGGGATAGGCGGCTTCAATGTCGACATACTCGTCAGCCCACTTTGCCGTCAGGGGGAAGCAGATCTTCTGAGGAGCAGCGCCAATCTCGGCTTTCAGCATGATGGTCTCGTTGTAGTGGGCAGCGTTCTGCTGGATGATATAGACGGGGATGTCCTTCAGCGTAGCGTACTTCGGCGTGCCGCTGGCAATAGCGTCAATCCAGAAGGTGTAGGGCGATGCCGTGGTCTTACCCGTGTTCACCATCTTCTTGCCTAACAGCTTGTGAACCTCGTTAGACTTGTCATCCTTGATCTCGCCAACGTATGCCTCGAGCTCGCCGCCGGCAGCCAGAAGGGTAATCTTAATCTTGCCGCTCTGGTAGATATAGGCGTCGAAGACAACATCGTTGAAGTCGAAGTCGTAGCTGCTGCCAAGGTCCTCGCAGAAGATGCGGCCACTTGCTACGACGCGGTCGTCGTTGCCATCGGCCTTGGTGATGCGTACAATCCAGTCGCTGTAGTAGCCGTCGGCACCACCCTTCGTGTAGGTCTTGCCATTGATGGTGATGTTGCCGCCCTCGGCTTCAGTGACGATGTATTCGTTGGGGTTGTTGCCCGTAGCCTCATAGTCGAAGCCTACGAAATACATGCCTGCAACGCTCGGATCGATGATGTCACCGGGAATGACCACGTACTTGTTGTGGAACTGCTCGTTCGACTGAGATGTGTGGTAGCCAAAGCTTGAGGTGCTGGAATTGACCATCAGCTGAATCTGGTCGCCATGATAGACCTTCCTGTCGTTGAAGTCCTTGGTGGCGTCGGGATCCATCGTGCCGTCCCATACGTTGACATTCTTAGCACCGCCGCTGTAGTCGGTGCCGTTGAAGTTGAACATGTGGTCGTAGACGGGCTGTTCATTGTTCAGCCAGTCAAGGCTGGTGCCCACCTGACCTGCCATCAGGTAGTTCATGTGATTGGCACCGACAACCATCTGACCGTTGCCGTTGAGATAGCTCTCGCTGCTCTCGGAACCTGTGGTGTTTGAACCGCCCTTATACACCTGCTGCACGAAGAAGTTGGTGAACGTGACAGCATGGTTGTCGGGCGTCTTGTGTGTCTGGAACCATTTTCTGACAACTTCTTTCTGGTCTGTAGTCAGTGGCTCGGGAACAGTAAACTGGGGATAACGTGAGCCTTCAGTTCCCTTGCCACCCCACATGTTGGCATCGGGATCGTCGGCACGCGTCGTTGTTGTGGCGCTGAAGCCCCAATCCTGATTACTGGAGATTTCACCAAAAGCCGATACGAAGGCATTTTGATACTCTGCGGATTTTGAATCTTGAAGTGACGTGAAGAAATCATCGTCGTGCGAACAGCTTGTGAATACGGTGCACAGTGCTAATGTCGCCATTCCTGTAATCAAAGATTTTTTCATTGCTTAAAAGATTTAATAATTATTGAAGTTTGATCGAATTGTGCTGCAAAGGTACAAAAATAAATTAATTCTCTATACTAATATTATAAAAAAAAAGAAAAATGAGACGAAAACGATTACTCTGACGGGAATTCGTACCAGTCGGAAGCTACACTCGGGTCGCTGACGTAGTCGTTGAAGCTCTTCTCGTAGACGGTTCCGTTGTAGATGTCGCTGATATTCTTGCGCTCCTGACACCACGTATAGGTCGTTTTGACCTGTATCTTGCTGGCAGGCTGACCCGTATGAGCGGTGATCTCCATCCACACGCCACGCTTCTGAACCATCACTTTCACATCGTTAGCGCTGTTGAAGGTACCGGTCAGTGTCTTGGTAACGTCGGCCTTGCCATCGACACCGTTGCGGGCATTGGTGTTGACCATGACGTTCGTTGCCACGTTGTACATATTGTGGACTTCGTACTTTTCGTAGCTCGTTCCGGCGTCACCGGTCCAGCCAATCGTCAGCGGCAGCGTGCCACCAGCTGCCTTCAGCTTAATCTGTGCCTTGGTCTTGCTGCTGTTGATACGTACGTCGAAGACGGCGTCGTTGAAGTCGAAGTCGGTACGTGTCTGAACACTCAGGTCCTCAACAATGATGCGTACCCAGTCACCCCAATCGTCATCATCGTCTGGCGGTGTGGTATCGCCGTTGAAACCTGGCGTACAGCCTTTTGCCCCCAACTCAAAGTCTGTATCGGCAGGAATGATCTCCGTCGTACCTTTGTCGATAATCGTCACATTGCCGTTGCCAACAGCGTTGGCCACGATGTTCTTGAACTTGTACTCAGCAATGGAGAGCGAGTGGTTGTACTCGTCGCTGGGGTCGGTCTGGTGGTAGCCGTTACCGTCGGGAACGTTGTCCCAGGTATGAGAATAGACATAGATGTTATTGGCGAAATAACCGCCAAGCTCGGGATGATCCTGTTCCCAGTTCAGGTAGTCAATCTTATCCTCGATGCTCAGAACGGCATAACCGTTTGCTGTGGGGCCTGCCCAACAGGTGCCGTTGTTGTAGAGCGTGTTACACTTCACGAGTGCACCTGCTGCCAGACCGACGGTGGTGGGATCGCTGGTGCCGTCCTCACTGCTGCTGAACATCAGCTGACCGCCGACGATGAGTGCAGAGCCCATAATACCCTCGTAGTTACGGATGCGAGCATCGTGCTGCACATAGAACTGGCAGGCGTTGAAAATGCGGGCGTTGGCGGTGCTGCTGTCATAGATACCGAAATGGTCGATGTTTGCAAGGTGGTGGTTGTAGAAGTTGCTCTCCTTAGCGCCGCCCTGATATTCGGTGACGAGGAACTTGCCGTAGTTGAAGAACTTGCCGAAGTTGTTGTTGAAGACAGCAACGTCGACAGTACCGCCGTTGTAGTTCTCGCGTCCTGCAGCATTACCGTTGTTCACCTCCACGGTGCCTTCGCCAGTCAGTTTACCACCGCGAAGGATGACGAGCTGTGCCTGGTTGACCATGTTCAGCATCTTGCCGCTGGCCACGTTCACCGTACCGCCGTCGGCAATGATGATTCTACCGAGGCTGCCGATACGCTGATCCTCCGTGATGTTCCATGTGCCGGTGACGACGATGGTGCGCTCAGCACCGCTTTGTGTGCCGTCAGTATAGAGACCTTCGGAACCTGCTACACCGATGCCGCCGTCCCATGTGCCGGTAATCTTGAAGTTGAGGACATAGTTGGTGTCGGGATTGTATACGAACAGGTCGTCGAAATGTTCCCAACCGGCGGCCTTGGCAGCGGCTACTGCCTGATTCCAGTTCCAGCCGTAGTTGGCTTCGGGGTAAAGGGTCTGGAATTCTGCATACCATGTTGTGTAAGGCTCGACATAGGTTCCCTCCTTGCGGGCATAAGAACTGTTGTCGTAGTTGTCGGCAATGTTAGTGCTATTTGGCTCTTTGGCCGTTGCCAGGTAGTTTGTCACCCACGTTCCGTCGTAGGGGGCGTTCATCGTGGGAACGGTAGGATTAGAGAACGAGCGGGTGATGGCACGTGCGGTGCTTACCGTCGCGTCAAACCCCCAGTTGTGGTTAGCGGCCGGCTGCCCGAATGTCTCAATGAATATCCTGTTATAGGTGTTGTTTACCTCGTCGGTAGGTGTGTACTCGTCGAAGTCGTGCGAACAACCGGTAAAGGTAAGCCCCATAGCGAGGGCGGCCATACCTATTATATTATATATATACTTCATATCTGTTGTTGATTATTTGATAAATACCTTCTTGCCATTAATGATGTAGAGTCCCTTGCCGGGCTTCTCGACGCGTACGCCGCGGAGGTTGTAGATGCTACCGTCAACCTGATTCTCGTTGTCAGCAGCATCGATGCCTGTTGTGTCATCCTCGAATTCGAATGTCAGTTCACGGGCGCTGGCATTAACCTGCAGGTAAGACTTGCCTGCGGGTACGACAGCCTCACGACCGTCAGTGTCAGCAAACTTCACGACACCGTTCTTGACGACCAGTACGTATTTGTTGGCAGCGTTGATAGTCACGGAGCCACTGGTGACACCTACCAGTAAGTTATTGTTGTAGGTTGATCCTGTCTCGACCTCCTCAATGGTGGCGGTGGCGTTGGCACTGCCTTTCAGCACCAGTCCAGTGCCGGCGGCTACACTGCCAATCACCTGTTGCAGTACGACAACGTTACTGTTCTTGCTCTTGGCGATATATGCCTTCACAGCCTCGTTACCTACAAAGCGCAGGGCCTTGGTTGAGCAGAAGGTAGCATAGCCAGAAATTCCCACAGCAAAGGTGGTATATGCCTTGTCCTTGTTGAACATACCGGAGATGACGACGTCCTGAGCCGGCATGGTAGCAGGAACATTCTGCCAGCCCGTGAAGGTATAACCTTCCTTAGTCGGTTCAGCTTTCGGCGTGATGACAGTACCGTAAGCCACGGTCTCAGGTGTACCGTAGACCTCGCCGTCGACCATATAGGTCAGCGTGTAGCTGTTGACGGTGAACAGGGCTGTCACCGTTACGTCCTCTGCGGGCATGGTGGCAGGAACATCACTCCATCCGGTAAAGGTATAGCCTGTTTTTGTTGCTGTGGCTGGCGGGGTGGGAACCTGTCCCTCTGCCAGCGTCTCTGTTGCAACAACCACGCCGTCAACTGTGTAGCTGATGGTATAGGTGGCTGTCTCAGTGAAGATGGCGTTAAGAACCAAGTCATAGTCTGGCATAGTCTCTGGCATGTTCTCCCATCCTACGAATGTTGCGCCTTCCTTGGTAGGATTGGCGGGAACGTAGTCGGGACTCAACGGTGTGCCGTATGCTACGTAATAATAGCCTTGATAGTAATTGCCATCAACTTTATACATGATATCGTGATGGTTGACACTGAAGCTACCGCTGACCGTGACATTCTGAGCCGGCATCACCATGTTCTCAGGATAGCCGCTCCATCCGCTGAAAGTGTAGCCTTCCTGTGTGGGGGCGGGTTCTTCAGCTACGGTCTCGCCAGCCTCGTACCATGCGGTCTTTACAACCTCATCTCCAACCTTGAAGGTGACGCTGTAGCCTGGGTCGATGGCGATACTGTGGATGTTGATATAGCGGGCAGGCTTGAAGGCTACGTCGCCGTCGGCCGTTACCACATACTTGAAGATGTTTTCGTTTTCCGATTTTAGAGTGACATTTGTCGTGGGAGCCGGGTCAAACGAGGCATTGATGGTAATCACCTCGCCGGCCTTACAGTCAAGCAGACCAAAGGCGCGGGCACCGCTGTTGGCAGAGTAGAGTCCTTGTGTGCCTGTGCGAAGGAGCCATGACGTTCCTGTCTGCAGAACGAACTTCGGGTCAAGTAAACCGCCATCGCCACTGGCTATGGTGATCTTGCTGATAATCATACCATTGCTGATAACTTTCAGCGGCGTCGATTCGTTGAGCTTGCCCAGAGTGTTCTCGCCGATGGTCATCTTGAAACACATGCCATCGTATGCATTGGGATGGTTCTGGTTTATTTCTCGGCCGTTGTCAGCACCCTGCCAATCGCTGAACTCGAGGCTGGTGTTGCTGTCCCAGTTGGCCTGCAACGTCAGTCCATAACTATAGGGGTTGGTGATGGTGGCGTAGACAATCAGTTGCTTTCCTGCCTCTGCCCCAGCGCCTGTCAGTGTTGCCAGTGAGATGTCATTGGCGGCATAGTTCTGATCTGTGGGACCGGTAAAGACACTTGTTTCCGTTAATGTACCCCAAGAGGTAGTACCCATGGTGACGCCGCCAATGGTGGCAACGGTTTCCGAGATGTTAACCCCCGTCTTGTCTGTGGTCACCTTTCCGTCAAACGTGATGCTCCAGTTGCTGGCCTGGGCCTGTGTTGCTCCAATGGCTCCAGCTATGGACATCAAAAATATCTTGAATAGATTCTTTGTCTTCATAATCGTAGTTCTCATTTTAGGATTTAAACATTAACGGAGCTGACGTGAAAGGACTTCCTCGCCCTGGTAGCCGCCAGTGGTCGTTGATGTGCCCTTGTTACGATAGGTTGTTGTTGGCCCTTCTATGCTGACGAGTACCGTGACGGGCACCATGGAACGCTCGGTGTAAGTGTCCTTCGGGTGAGAATAGAGTTTGGTTTCGTCTTTCGGTCCCTCCCAGAATTTCTGCGAGCTGCCGACATATTCCCGGAACTTGGTGTAGGCGTCAGCAATGTTCACACGTTCCTTACACCACTTGGTACCAACGGGAACGAGAATTTTGTGGGGAGCCCATCCCTGGGCAGCTGTCAGTTCCAGCGTCTCGCCGTTGCCGTAGAGCACGCGGATGGGGATAGAAACGATGCTTGTGTAGTTGAAATTGGTTCCCAGCACGACCGGATCGTTGGTCGCTGTCGGGTTGCCATAGGCGTTATCGCCTGTTCCAACGGTGTTGATAACGGTAGCAATGGAATGGCCACCCAGTGCGTTGTGTACCTCAACGCCTGCCAGTGACAACTGCAGTGTACCGCCAGCTGCCAATAGCACAATTTCAGACCTGTAGGTCGGTGTGCCTTGCTCAATGCTGTCCTTGACAATCACGTTGTCCTCTTTGATGACAATATGGGTGGATGGTGTGATGCGGTAGATATAGGCATCAAAGACCACGTCGTTGAAATCGAGGTCGTTGCTGCTGATATGTCCAAGGTCCTCACAGAATACACGTCCTTGCTCAATGAGCTCGGTCGTCTCGTATTTTTCTTTCGTTGTAACAATGGTAATCTTGTCTTCCGAGGTCTCGCCCTGGTCGACGGAAACGGTCGTCTCGTCGGGGTTGTCCACCCTCTTTCCTTCTGTCAGCGTGACAATCCAGTCTGAGTAGTAGCCGTCGTATGAGTGCGTGGGCTTGACCCAGTCTTTGAAGGCAGAACCGGAGACGGGATAATAGCCGTGGCTGATCATCTCGTTCACCTTGACCATGTTCACCAAGACCTTGCCGTCGAAGTCTTTTCTCAGGTCGGAGTCATCTAGCTTCACCAGGTCGCCGGAATAGAAGTTCGTGTTAGCCTCCAGCAACTTCAGCGGGTTGTTATTGGCGTCTTTCATCACGTCTTCCATGCCATTAGGCATATGCCGGTTGTAGTTCTCGTCGATAGTGAAGAGGACCGTATTGCTGTCGCTGTAGTAAAGGCCGTCGTAACCCATGTTCATACCCTCGGTAAACTTCTGGGTCTCGCCGCTCCATATCTGGTCGCCTTCCTTGATGGCAAGGTCGAAGCCCAGGAACGAGCGGTTCCATTTGTCGACGACATTCTCGCCGAAACAGCCGGCGTTGACAAGGCTGTCCCTATGGGCGATGGCCCATGCGTCGATGACAGAAGCTGCCACCAATGCTGCGCGGTCGTTATGCTGACCGGTGGGGGTGTTCTCCTCGTTGCTGCTGCCCGTCTCGTGGTAGCCGAAGCATGAGGTGTCATCAATGTCGACCATCAGCATGATCTTGTCGGCATGGTAGCTGGTCTTGCCAGCCAGGATGTCGGAACCGTTGTCCAGCACGTTGCCGTAGACGCTGCAGTCGCCGTAGTTGAAGTTGTTGATGTGTACAGCACTCTGGCCAACAGTCAGCAAGTTCATGTTGTTACTGTTGTAGACGCTGCCGTTGGCTGCGACGACCGTCTCCGATGACTTGGCGCCTACGTCAGTGCCGCCTTTGTACACTTGTTGTACAAAGAAATTGTGTAAGTGCGGATCCTCATAGGTGAGGTAGGGATTAGCCTGGAAATAGGCTTTTACGCGTAATTTCTGACCATCAGTCAAGATGTCAGGCACCAACCAGCCTCCATATCCCGTAGAGTTCTTGATGTCTGCCCACTCGTTACCGTTAGCGTTCTCGGCACGGGTGACGTCAAGGTTAGTAAAACCCCAAGTCTGATTGGGGTCAATAGATCCATAGGCATCCACGAAGACCTCCTGATATGCCTGTTTCTTGCTTTCGACAATCGACGTGTAGTCATAATCGTCGTGTGTGCATCCTGCCAAATATCCACCAAGGACGAGTGCAGTAGCCCCTGTTAAAAAAAGATTCTTCATGCGTTACGTAACTTAGATATTCGAATTTACGGTGCAAAATTAATTAAAATTTCCGTAAGTTGTATATGTTTTGCGTTAAAAATCGAAAAACGACATAAATATTTGTATTTATGTACGGAATTTTTTGTACTTTTGGGCCGAAAAAGAAAATTTTGCATCTATGAAACGTTTAGAAATGATAGTCTGTCGATGTGTCCTTTTGTTGTGCTCCGTAGCGCTGGTGTCGTGCAATAAGGATATGTTTGATGAGGAAGAGTATATAAAGCTGGTCGAGGTAGCACAGCCGGTGTCGGGCATCGATGCGTCGCACGACTGGGATCTCACCGCCTCTTATAACATGACCGTGACGATAGGTTCTGCTTATAGGGATATGAGCCGTCTGCAGATACTCAGCGAGAATCCAGCGTCGGGCCGCAGCGCCACGCTGTTGGGCGATTATCTGCTGTCGGGCAACGAACGTGAGGCCGTGACCTTCACCGCTCCTCGTACGATGACCAAGTTCTACGCCGCCCTGGTCGACAGCGAAGGACGGTATACCGTCGCACCATTCACGTCCTACGACCGTTCGGTGGATTTCTCTGATCCGCTGGTTACCAACGCCTCGGCCATCAGCACCATGACCACGCAGGCCTTTACCTACTGTTTCGAGGACGAGATGCCGCAGCCCGGCGATTACGACTATAACGACGTCGTGTTGCGTATCTCGCAGGAGCGTACCGCGAAGAACCAGATAACCCTCAACGTCACACTGGCCGCCGTCGGCTCTCTGTCGCAGGTGGCTGCCGCTATCCGTCTTGTCGGTTACACCTACGACCAGATAGAGAGTATCACAACCGTCGACGGTGTGACTTTCGACGAGGGTTACAAAAAGTCGTCCTTGCCGTTTATCGACAGCAACGAACTGCTGGTGGCCGGAAGCGACAATGCTGCCGTCATCAATGTCTTCGAGGACGCTCACTGGGCCACGGGTGCCGTCGCCTATGCCACCGAGGGTTATATCCCGCGTTATAAGTATAACGTCACCAAGTACACGACTGAAGAGAGCGATATGGTCAGTCCGAATACCATCTCTTTTGTCATCACGTTCAAGTCCTCAGTGCAGAATCTTAACAGCTTCACTTTGAACTCGTTAGACCCGTTCGTTATCTTGGAGTACAACGGCATCTTCATGGAGAACCACGCCGTCTACAAGCACCGATCGGTTTCTGTGCTCCATGAATATACGCAACCTTCAGGCGCCGTCATCCTCCCCTGGTCGCTGATTGTCCCGTCGGGCGCCTTCCGTTATCCCTTGGACGGCGTACATATCGGTTATTCCAAGGACGGTGCCCTCTTCGGCGCCTATATGACGCTCGGCCATGCGTTCGGCCAGTGGGCAAGCAACAAGGACACGGCCAACGACTGGTACGGATACCCGACTACCAATATGGTGTACTGATGAATAGTCTTCAGATTGGATAGGTTGTAGATACAAACATGAAAAAGAGGACTTTTACTGAAAAATATAGAAACAATAAACGTCTAAAAAATCAGCAACCTTCGATTGATCCTAAGTTGCTGATTCTCAGTAGTGGACCAGCCAGGGCTTGAACCTGGGACCTCCAGATTATGAGTCTGTTGCTCTAACCAACTGAGCTACAAGTCCTGCAAAAGCGTGATTATCTGCTTTGCGGGTGCAAAGTTAAACTAAAAAACTCAAATATCCAAATTTTTTTTCTAAAATAGCAAACTTTTTCTTACCTTTGCCGACAAAATGAAGATTATCGACCTCAAAAGACAGGAAAAGCCGCTCTCTCCGTGTGTGGCTACCATCGGTTTTTTCGATGGTGTGCACCAGGGGCATCGCTATCTTATTGGCAAGGTTCTTGCTCTCGCCCGTAGTCAGCGTCTCGTCTCGACAGTCATCAGTTTCTCGCGCCATCCGCGCCAGGTGCTGCAGCCCGACTGGCATCCGCAGCTGCTGTCCACGTTCGACGAGAAGGTGGCACTCTTGTCGCAGACGGGTATCGACCGTCTGGTGGTGCTCCCCTTTGACCGGCAGATGGCTGGTCTGTCGGCTCGCGACTTTATGGCGTGTGTGCTTCGTCAGCAGTTGGGCGTTCGGGTGCTGGTGACGGGCTACGACAACCATTTCGGTCACCGTCTGCCGGGGTCTGCTGAAGGCTTTGACGACTATGTGACCTATGGCCGCTCCATGGGGATGACTGTCCTGCAGGGCGATCCGCTCGATGTGGCCGCTGTTCGTGTCAGTTCGTCGAAAGTCCGCCGGATGCTCGAGAGGGGCGACGTCTTACAGGCAGCCCAATGTTTAGGGCGGCCTTACGAGTTGTTGGGTGTCGTGGTTGGCGGCGAACACATCGGTACGGCTCTCGGTTTTCCTACGGCCAATCTGCAGCTGACAGACTCCGAAAAGCTTATCCCGTCGCCGGGGGTCTATGCCGTCAACGTGTGTGTCGGCCAGTCGGCAGAAGTCTGGCACGGTATGATGAACATTGGCAGCCGTCCCACGTTCGGCGGCGACCACATGACGCTTGAGACGCATATCTTCCATTTCGACGGCAACCTCTACGGCCAGTCGCTAACCATTCGTTTTATAGAGCGCCTGCGAGCCGAGCGGAAGTTTGACAGCCGCGAGGCGCTTGTTGCCCAACTCGCGGCAGACGCCCGTCAGGCAGAAATGTTACTAAACTGTTGATACACAATGAAGAAAGTTCTTATCTACACATTAGTTTTTATCGCTATCCAGGTGTTGCTACCCTTCCTTATTCATGAGATTCTGGATGTGTTCAAGGTAGACTATACCTCAGCAGGAGCGAAGATGATGATCATCGACATGACGGCAGCCAGTGTGGCTGTCATCGTGCTGTTTCTTTATCTGCGTTGGGCTGTGGTGTCGCGTTCCTATATTCAGTCGCGTCCGTGGGACGTGTTCTTCTGGTGCGCTCTGGCCGCACTTGGCGCCATCATCCCCTCTACTTCCCTGCAGGAGGTGATGCCGGAGTTGCCGAATATCGTCGAACAGGAGTTTGATGTCATCTTGAAAGACCGTTGGGGCTACTTCGCCGTCGGTCTGTTGGCGCCGCTCTGCGAGGAGCTGGTGTTCCGTGGTGCCGTGCTGCGCGCCTTGTTGCAGTGGACGCCCCGTCACTGGGTGGCCATCGCTGTCTCGGCCCTGCTGTTTGCACTGATTCACGCCAACCCTGCCCAGATGCCCCATGCCTTCCTGATAGGGTTACTTCTCGGCTGGCTTTATTACCGCACCGACAGCATCGTGCCGGGCATGGTCTACCACTGGGTGAACAATTCTGTGGCATACGTCCTCTATAATCTATATGGTGGCGATATCCGCCTCATCGACCTCTTTGGCAGTCAGCGGTCTATAGCGATGGCCTGTCTGTTCTCGCTGCTCATCCTGTTGCCTTCCCTCTACCAGTTGCACTTGCGGCTGCGCAAAGCCTCATAAAAATCGTGGGGGCTGTCACGCGCTACGTGCCAGCCCCCGTTTTTGTGTTTCAAAGTATGTTATGAAAAATTTGAGAGAATAGAAACTTCACAGTTTCTCATGATTGTGTTTTAATTTTTAAATGAATTATTTTATAGAGAAAGCATAGAAAAAAATCTTCTTCTGTCAGTATTTCGGCAGTTCCTTCACTTGCGTGTTGGTACTGTCCTCCAACAAGTTCTCCGCCTGCACGGGGCCTAACCTGTTCAGCGAGTCTAAGCGCTGTTGCTCCAGGTATTTGGCATACTCCTCGCGGGGGTTGTCCCATCCGCGGTCCCACGGCGTTTGTGCGGCGTTGCCTATTGTCAGCACGATAGCGACGACGGCGGCTGCCTTGAAGAGGGGCTTCAGGCGCTGCGTGATGGTCACCACCCGTGCCTTGACAGGTTCTCCTTCCTCTATGAGTTTCAGGATTGTCTCATCGAAGGCTTCGCCGAGCGGCTCTTCCTGTTGGGCTTCGTAGCTGAAGAGCGTCTTGTATTTCGTCAGCCAGACGGGCACATCTTCCTGCGTGAAGAACGAACGCAGAATCTCTTCTTCCTTCAGCGTGGTCTCACACTGAAAGTAGCGCTCCAGCAGTTGTTCGATGTACTTATAATCCATATTATGACGTTTTTCGTAAGATACTCTATATAGGAAGACGTTTGGCGGTGCCGGAAGTTACAGTTTCCCCCGAATTTTTAGTTTCATTAACTTTTCAGGGGGCTATTCCGTTTCTAAGAAGCGTTGCTTGACAGCCTGCCGTGCGCGGTAGATATTGATTTTCACCTGTTCCTCGCTGATGTCCATGATGGCGGCTATCTCTTTGTAGCTTTTCCCTTCGAAGTCGCGCAGCTGTATGACGCTGCGCTGCTTTTCGGGTAGGCTGTCGATAATCGTCCGCACCAGCCGTATGCGGTCTTGTTCAATGGTCTGCTGTTCGGGATTGGCGTGGTAGTTCGTGTCGGGAGCATCATGTTCGTCAGCGTCCAAACTCTGTTCGCTGCCCGTCATGCGGTGTGTCTTGTCGAGTGCGATGTTGCGGCAGATGGTCATGCAGAACGCCTCCATCGACTCTATCTGTTCCCACTGCTGCCGCTTGTTCCACACTTTCATCATTGTTTCCTGAACGGTGTCCTCCGCATCTTCGGGATTGAGCGTGATGCGTACAGCCAGCCTGTACAACTTATTCTTCAGTGGCAGGATATCGTTCTGGAAACTGACTTTCTTCATTCTTTGATGACCGTTCCGTGTTGTCCGTCGATGGCTGTTGCCAGTGTGATGATGACGCGTCCGACGCCAGCCTCCACGGCAGCCAGTGCATTCTCTATCTTCGGCAGCATACCGCCACTGATGGTTCCGTCAGCCTTGTAGCGTTCAAAGTCGGGGCGGGTGATGACGGGAATCAGGGAACTGTCGTCATCGGGGTTGCGCATGACGCCCGGCTTCTCGAAGGCATAAATCAGCGTCACGTCATACAGGTCGGCCATGGCCTTTGCCGTTTCCGAGGCCATGGTGTCGGCATTGGTGTTGAGGATGTTCCCCTGTCCGTCGTGTGTCAGCGGTGCGATGACGGGTACCAATCCAGCCCCGATGAAATGGGCGATTTTTGCGCCGTCAGCCTTTTTGACGTCGCCAACGTAGCCGAAGTCGACGGGGGAACCGTCGACAGCGAGAGGGGGGCGCTTCGTTGAGCGGAGGATGTCGGCATCGGCGCCTGTCAGTCCTATGGCGTCTACGCCCTGTGCCTGTAGCAGTGCCACGACGTGCTTGTTCACCAGTCCGCCGTAGACCATCGTCACCACCTCCAGCATGGCAGCGTCGGTGATGCGTCGGCCGTTCACCATCTTCGTCTCTATGCCCAGTTCTGCAGCCACCTTCGTGGCGCGCCTTCCGCCGCCGTGCACCAGGATTTTGGCACCCTTAATGGCGGTGAAGTCTTTCAGCAACTGCGCCAGCTGTGCCTCGTCCTCGACGACGGCACCGCCCACCTTTACTATTGTGAGGCTCTCTTTCATTTTCCTATTCCAGATAAGTATAACCGTAGAGTCCCGAGCGGTATGTCGACAGGAACTCCTTGCCCTCTTCGAGCGAAATCTTTCCCTCCTTGACGCTCTTCGTCACCCAGATTTCCAGTTGGCGCACCAGCTTCTTCGGGTTGTACTGCACGTATTCCAGTACCTCTTCCACCGTCTCTCCGTCGATAATCTGGTCGATGTGGTAGTGTCCGTCCTTCACCGAGATGTGTACGGCCGTGGTGTCGCCGAAGAGGTTGTGCATGTCTCCCAGTATCTCCTGGTAGGCCCCCACGAGGAAGACGCCGAGGTAGTAGTCCTCCGTCTTCTTCAGGGCGTGTACGGGCAGCGAGTGCGAGTTGTGGCGGTTGGTGACGAAGTTGGCCACCTTGCCGTCCGAGTCGCAGGTGATGTCCTGTAGTGTGGCGTTGCGTGTCGGCCGCTCGTTGAGCCGCTGGATGGGCATGATCGGGAACACCTGGTCGATGGCCCACGAGTCGCTGAGGCTCTGGAAGAGCGAGAAGTTGCAGAAGTACTTGTCGGCCAGCAGCTTGTCTATCTTCATCAGTTCCTCCGGTACGTGTTTCAGGCTCTTTGCCAGGGCATGAATCTCGTGGCAGACGCTCCAGTACATCGCCTCAATCTCTGCGCGCGTCTTCAGGTCGACGATGCCGTGGCTGAACAGGTCGAGCACCTCCTCACGTATCTGTTCTGCGTCGTGCCAGTCCTCTAAGACGTTGCGCGGACTCAGGTTGTCCCATATCTCGTACAGGTCCTTCACCAGCTGGTGCGAGTTCTCGTCGGGCTCAAACTCCTCGGGCATCTCCGGCAGCGAGGCCGTCTCCAGCACGTTGATGACCAGTACGGAGTGGTGAGCCGCCAGCGAGCGTCCGCTTTCAGTGATGATGTTGGGGTGGGGGAGTCCGTTCTTGTTGGCCGCGTCGACGAAGGTGTAGATACAGTCGTTGACGTACTCCTGTATGCTGTAGTTCACCGACGACTCCGACGATGGCGATCGTGTGCCGTCGTAGTCGACGCCCAGTCCGCCGCCGCAGTCTACGAAGTCGACGTTGTAGCCCATCTTGTGTAGCTGCACGTAGAACTGCGATGCCTCGCGCAAGGCTGTCTGGATACGGCGTATCTTCGTTATCTGGCTACCGATGTGGAAGTGTATCAGTCGCAGGCAGTCGCGCATGTCCTTCTTGTCGAGCGTCTCCAAGGCGTCGAGCAGTTCGGCGCTTGTCAGTCCGAATTTCGAGGCGTCGCCGCCGCTCTCCTCCCACTTGCCGCTGCCGCTGGAAGCCAGTTTGATGCGTATGCCGATGTTCGGCCTGACGTTCAGCTGCTTGGCCACGCGTGCGATGATGTCCAGTTCGTTCATCTTCTCCACGACGATGAATATCTGTTTGCCCATCTTCTGTGCCAGCAGGGCCAGCTCGATGTATGCCTGGTCCTTGTAGCCGTTGCAGACGATGATGGAGTCGCTCTGGCACTGCATGGCGATGACGGCGTGCAGTTCGGGCTTGGAGCCCGCCTCCAGTCCGAGGTTGAACTTCCGTCCGTGGGAGATGATCTCCTCTACCACGGGCTGCATCTGGTTCACCTTGATGGGGTAAACCACGTAGTTCTCTCCTTTGTAGTCGTATTCCTTGGCGGCCTTCTTAAAGCAGCTCCACGTCTTCTCGATGCGGTTGTCGAGGATGTCGGGGAATCGGAGCAGCACCGGCGCTGTGACGTCGCGCAGCGCCAGTTCGTCCATCACTTCGCGCAGGTCAATCTCTGTAGAGTCCTTACAAGGCGTGACGTAGACGTTGCCTGCGTCGTTAATGCCGAAATACGAGGTGCCCCAGCCGTTGATGTTGTATAGCTCGCGGGCGTCTTCAATCGTCCATTTCTTCATGCTTACAGGTTGAGCAGTTCTTTGAGTCTTTCTATCGTAATTTTTATCTTGTCGTAGTTGTCCATCAGACTGACGTCCAGCGTGTAGTGCGCTTTCGAGTAGAATTGTTCGCGATAGTCCAGCTGTTCGCGGATATAAGCTATCAGTTCGTCAGGCGATTTGCCCTTGAGCAGTGGTCTGTCGCCCTTGCCCATGAGCAGGTGCTTTTGTAGCACCTCGGGGTCGCAGCGCAGCCACACCACGTCGGCCTGCTGGTTCAGGTAGTCCATATTGTCGAAGAAGCAGGGTGTGCCGCCGCCGCAGCTGACGACAACGTCCTCGAACTCGGCCACCTCGTGCAGCATGTTGCGCTCTATGCGCCGGAAGCCCTCCTCGCCCTGTTCGGCGAAGATTTGGCTCACCTTCTTTCTCATACGGTTCTCTATGTACCAGTCGAGGTCGTAGAACGGCAGCTGCAGTTCCTTGGCCAGTGCGCGTCCTACGGTCGTCTTCCCTGACCCCATGTAGCCTATCAGAACGATTCGCCTCATAATTGTGAATGATGAATTATGAATTCCTCACCTTATTTATCACCTCCATGCACTCCTCGTACTTCAGCTCTTCGGCCCGCTCGTGCATAGCCTTCGGCAGGCGGTAGTTCTTGCCGTCGTAGGCGAGGTAGGGGCCGTAGCGTCCGTTGAGAATTTCCAGTTTGTCGTCTTCGAGGAATATCTTCAGGTGCTTCTTTCGCTCGCTCAGCCTCTTCTCCTGCACCAGGTGGATGGCCTGGTCGAGCGTGATGGCCATCGGGTCCACCCCTTTGGGCAGCGAGGTGTACTTGCCGTCGTGCAGCACGTAGGGTCCGAAGCGTCCGGCACCTATCGTCACCGGTTTCTTCTCGAACTCGCCCAGCGTGCGTGGCAGTTTGAACAGCTCCAGGGCCTCTTCCAGCGTCACCGCCTCCATGCTCATTTCTTTGGGCAGCTGGGCGAAGAGCGGCTTGTCCTTGTCTTCGGCCGTGCCAATCTGTATCACGGGGCCGTAGCGTCCTATCTTGACGTACACCGGCTTGTGGCTCTTCGGGTCGTTGCCCAACAGCCGTTCGCCGGCCTTGTGCTCGTTGCGGCTGTTCATGGCCTTGTCGACGGCGGGTTCAAAGTTCTTGTCGAAGTTCTTCAGCATCTTTGTCCAGCCCTCCGTACCCTCGGCAATGCGGTCGAAGTCCTGCTCCACCTTGGCCGTGAAGTTGTAGTCCATGATGCCGGGGAAACTGTTCATCAGGAAGTCGTTCACCACCAGTCCGATGTCTGTCGGCATGAGCTTGCCCTTGTCGGAGCCGGCCATCTCGGTGCGCACCTTCTGTGTCACCTGCAGCCCTTTCAGCGTGTCGACGGTGTACTGTCGCTCCTCGCCTTTCTTGTCGCCTTTCTGCACGTATTCGCGCTGCTGGATGGTCGAGATGGTGGGGGCGTAGGTCGACGGACGGCCGATGCCCAGTTCCTCGAGCTTGTGTACCAGCGAGGCTTCGGTGTAGCGCAGCGGCCCCTGGCTGAAGCGTTCCGTAGCCGTTATCTCGCGGCGCATCAGTTCCTGGTTCTCCCTGATTTGTGGCAGCATGTGGCCAGCCTCCTCCTGCTGCTCGTCGTCGTCGGTCGATTCGCGGTAGACCTTCAGGAAACCGTCGAACTTCACCACCTCGCCCTGGGCGACAAACGTTGTCGGGATGTCGGATGCTTCCAGGTTGAGGGCGTCGTTAGCCGGCAGGAGTTCTATCTCCACTGCCGTCTTCTCCAGCTCTGCGTCGGCCATCTGCGAGGCAATGGTGCGTTTCCATATCAGGTCGTAGAGCCGCTTCTCCTGAGCCGTGCCCTCAATGGTGGGCTGGTTCATATAGGTGGGACGGATAGCCTCGTGCGCCTCCTGTGCCCCCTTCGAGCTGGTGTGGTACTGGCGGGTCTTCGAGTAGTCGGCACCGTAGAGGTTTGTAATCTCCTCCTTCGAGGCTCCGAGACAGAGCGTCGACAGGTTCACCGAGTCGGTACGCATATAGGTGATGCGTCCGCCCTCGTAGAGGCGTTGTGCCACCATCATCGTCTGGCTGACGGTGAAGCCCAGCTTGCGGGCGGCGTCCTGCTGCAGTGTCGACGTGGTGAACGGGGGCGCCGGTGTGCGCTTCATCGGTTTCTTCTGAATGTTCTTCACGGTGAATGTAGCGTTCTTGCAGGCCTCCAACAGCTGCTCCACCTCCTTATGCGTTTTCAGGCGCGTGGCCAGCGTAGCCTTCAGCTCCGACTGCGAACCGTCGTCGTTCTGTACGCCGAAGATGGCGTTGACGCTGTAGTAAGGCTCGGTCTTGAAAGCCTGCAGTTCGCGCTCGCGCTCGACGATAAGCCGCACGGCGACACTCTGCACGCGTCCTGCCGACAGAGCCGGCTTCACCTTGCGCCACAGCACGGGCGACACCTTGAAGCCTACCAGACGGTCGAGCACGCGGCGGGCTTGCTGCGCGTTCACCAGGTTCATGTCCAAGTGGCGCGGATGCTCGATGGCGTCTAAGATGGCCGACTTCGTAATCTCGTGGAACACGATGCGGTTCGTCTTCTGCTCGTCCAGTCCCAGCACCTCGCACAGATGCCAGGAGATGGCCTCTCCCTCGCGGTCCTCATCGGAAGCCAGCCACACCTTTTCGGCATCCTTGGCTTGCTTCTTCAGCTCGCTCACCAGCTTCTTCTTCTCGTCGGGAATCTCGTATTCGGGTTCCAGTGTCTGTTCGTCTATACTCAGTTCCTTTTTCTTCAAGTCGCGGATGTGGCCGTAGCTCGACATCACCTTGAAGTCCTTGCCTAAGAACTTCTCAATGGTCTTTGCCTTGGCAGGCGACTCTACGATAACCAGATTTTTCTGCATGATTTTGGCTTGTTTCTTATTTGTGGGGTGCAAAAGTACGCAATCTTTTTGCTTACACCTTATTATATATGTATCTTTTTAGCTTTTTTAAGATTTGCGCCGGGCGTACCACCCGCGCTGTCCGCTGACGGCACCGTAGGCGAAGCCGCAGGCGCGTAGGGTGCGGGTGAGGCTCTGCACCGTGGGCAGGTCGGCTTTGCC
>ONDA01000069.1 GCA_900316475.1 uncultured Prevotellaceae bacterium | reverse complement strand
ATAATAAGGTGTAGTAAACCCAAATCAGGAGATTGAAGGTTTAATGTTTAAGTTTAGAGAGGCATGTATATATACATGGGTAAACGTAAACCTAAACTTATCAGAACGAATCTTCAACGTGTTTCCCAAAATTCACGTTTTTCTTTTAACTGAGAACGTATATACTTGTTCCCTCCATATAAATATAAATTCGGCAACAGTTTCATTCTACAACTATAGGTTTAATCTTCAAGTTTTATGATTGCATGTTTATATACATGGGTAAACGTAAACCTAAACTTTACAGAGTGAAGCAACTTTATATTCCCCAATAAACTCATTCTTCTTTTTTCTGAAGATAATTTGACGGGCTTTTTGAGCAAGACTGAAGCTATATCCTATTTGAAGTTATGTTCCGCAAATCAAAAAGAAAACTCACATATTTGCAGATTATTTGCAAATCCGTGAGTTTCCTTGATGAATCTCGAATAACTATTGTCCCAGGATTTCAAACGAATAACCATTATCTCAACGCACTTTTTCAAACGAATATTATACATTTTAACGCATTTTTTCAAACGAATGTATCAAATGTCGTAGATGCCGTTACGTTTTACACTGCCACTGCCGTAGTTGAGCAGCACCACTGGGCCGTAGCCCTTCAGTTCGTCCTTGAGGAAGTTCAAAGACTCATCACCAAAATAAAGCTTGGTGGGATTGTAGTAAGAACAGTTGCCTTGCATATTTTATATATCGTTTTCACTACTGTCCGGTTAAATTTTAAAATGCCAAAAAATGACATAATTCGATTTTATAACATATTGATAATCAGCAAACGTTCTTTTTGAAATACTGTCTCTTGGTGACATGTCAAATTCAAATCGGTTTAATTCAAAATGCGACGTATTATAATGAATATCAATTACTTGCAAGATAGTTTGACAATTTTAACCGGACACTAGTGTATCGTTTTAGGTTTTTTGTGGCAAATGTATGAGAAAATCGAGACAAACTAATGTATATAACTCTTACGGTTATTCTTTGGAAGAACGGTAATCCGATGGTAGTACACCGAACATCTTCTTGAACTGTGTGGAGAAATTGCGGGGAGTAGAGAAGCCGACGAGGACGGAAACTTCGTTGATGGAGAGGGTCGGATTGTCGGTGAGTATTTGGGCAGCACGCTTCAGTCGGACGTTACGGATGAAGTCGGCGGGCGAGATGCCAAGCATGTTGCGCAATTTGCCGTAGAGGTTGGTACGACTCAGGGCCACGTCTGAGGCCAATTGCTCCACGCCGTAGTCCTCGTCGGCGATATGCGCTTCGATGGCTTTCAGTAGTTTGGCAACTAATACTTCCTCCTCGGGGTTCACGCCAATCTTCTTCGGGTCAACATTAGTGTTGTCGGCAAACTGGTGGCGGGCTTCTTCGCGCATCTCAAAGAGATGGTTCACGCGGTTGTCGTTTTCACGTACTAAGGCCGCCTTCTTTTTCTTTAGATATAGTGTAAGGGAAAAAGCAATAAAAGCACAAAGCAAAAGAGCATACAAGGTTTTCGCCCACCACGTCAGCCACCACGGCGGAAGGATGGTGACAGACACCGTCAATGCTTCGCTCCAATCGCCATCTGCCGATGCGGCCTGCGCCTCAAAGACATACTCCCCTGGCGGCAGGGCTTTGTAATCGGCTTCGGCAATACCGATGGTTTCATCGGCAGTGTGCCATTCATCCTCAAGACCACACAAACAGTAGCGGTAACGGACGTGCAAGGGATGGGCGTAGTTGAGGGAAGAGAACTGGAAGGTAAGATAGTTCTTGTTATATGGGAGCGTCAATCCTGCGTCTTGTACAAAGACCTCATTGTAACCGTTTACTTGTAGGAGAGTGAGTACGGGAGCTTGCGGATTAATATCGTCATTCAACCATTCCGGGTGAAACACCGTTGCTGCCGAGCTGTGATGGACAAACACCAGACGACCATCATCCGTCAGGCAGGCAGCACGCTCCATCATGGAAACAGCCGGGATGCCATCACCCTCACCATAGTTGATCATTGCGGGTGTAATTCTCGAAATGCCGCACGCCGTACCTGCCCAGATGTTTCCTTGGGCATCCATCACCAGACTTCGGATGCAGTTATTGGCAAGGCCGGTGACACGCTCACAATCTATTTCAATTTGCGAATTGTGAATTATGAATTGTGAATTATGAATTAGAAACAGTCCGTTCTGCGTTCCTATCCACAAGTTTCCCTTTGCATCAAGCAACATACAGTTATACTTGTCGGAGTATTCCCCAATGGATTCTGCAGGTTTGAAAGCAGCCAGCGTGTCAGCTTTGGTGTCAAGCAGACAGGCACCGTTCTGCGTATAGAGTACCACCCACGGTTCAGCCAGTGTACAGGCTCCTACGATGTTCCGATAGCCATTTAACTGAGGCAGATGCTCGTTGAGAGGGTCAAAGCGGTTTACGTCAGGCAGAAAATAGCCAATCCTGTTGAGTCCACGCCTCTGCAACTGCCGACCGTCAGCAAGCCTGACATTCAATTCTGCAGCCCCTCGAGCAATCCCTATCAAGGGGTCATCTTCAAGTAATTCCGCCCTTTGCCGCCGAGGCGGTGTGTATGTAATGCCGTTTCCCAGCGTCCCCGTCCACGTGCCGCCCTGCCAGTCGTTAACCGTTTCAGGCGATGGCGTAAACTTTCCAAGCGAGCTCAACCGCCCTTCTATGTCGTAACGGAATGACCGTGTACGCATGTCGAAGAGGTATATGCGGTAGAAGTCGCGCAGCCACAGCAGCGAGTCGCCCTGCCACTGATGGCCGTAGCCCACCGAGTCGGCATAGTGCTCCAGCATATATGCCTTCCGTCTGTCGCAGGGCACAACGGTAAACCCCGCCCCGTTGCTGATGCAGAACACACCCTCGCAATTCACCAGCATCTGGTGATTAGGTAGCGCGATAATCTGCCGCACCTCGCCCGTGGGCAGTCCGTCCTGAACGCCCCACTGCCGTGTCTGTGCGCTCACGCCCATCCAGCAAAACATCACGCTTATTGTCAGCAGTATCTTTATTTTCATACCCATAACATCATTTTGACGCCACAAAAGTACTGTTTTTTTTCGAGATAACTGCTTGTAACATTCAAATTGTATGTCTAAAACGTGCTTTTCTTCCATTTGTACGCTTGAAACAGCGGGATTGGGACAAAAAAGACATGTATATATACAGTAAAAGGAGTAATTTTGCAGCAGGAAAACAAAAATAAAGTAACGTATGAAGAAAATCAAGGCAATCGTTGGGCTGCTCCTGCTGATGACGGGACAGGCCGTAGCACAGGAAGAGCATCTGGTGATGCACTTCAACTTTGAAAATGTGGATGGCAAGAACGTGACCGACCCTGTGTCGGGGATTACCGCCAAAGTGATGAATCAAGCCTCGGTAGTAGAGATGGGCAGTCGCAAGGTGCTCGACTTAGGCAACGGTACGGGCTATCTCGACATGACAAGGAACGCGGGCGAGGTAGTGAGAAACTTGTCGGATTTCACCGTTTCGGTATATTACCGCGTGGATAGCAAGGCATCACTCTCGGGTGCGGGCTATTTCCTGTGGTGCTTTTCGCAGTCAGCAGCCAACACACAGACCAGTGCGCCCTATACTGCATATCGCCTGAACGCACAGCGTATGGCTACCTCGACGAACGGTTGGGGTAATGAGGTGGGCATGGAAGTAGGTAGCGAGAGTGCGAAAGGCCATTGGATGCACATGCTCTACCGTCAGAGCGGGCAGAAGGGCGAACTGTTTCTCGACGGTAAGCGCGTTGCGCAGGCCACGAACATGCCCGTGTTGAAGAATGCACTCACCGCCGTGCCCGCCTACAACTGGATAGGCCGTGCCCCGTTCTCCGGCGACAGCTACCTGAAGCAGACGCTCGTCAGCGACTTCCGGCTCTACGACGTGGCACTGAGCGATGCCGCGGTAGCCACGCTGGCTGCTGAGACGGAGCAGTTGGAAGAAGATTACAAATATGGTATGCCTGGCGACTTCTCCACCCTGCAAGCCGCAGTCAGCGAGGCTAAGACATTCATTGCCGGGACTGCTGCGGACTATGCGCCTAATGCCATTGCTGAGTTGCAGGACGAAGTCACCGTGGCGGAATATGAGATAGCATCGGCACGTGCCTCGCAGACACTCATCGACGAGTATGTCAGCACGCTGAAATCGCTGCTCTCCGCAGCCAAAGCCACCAAGAACTATGCGCCCAAGCAGGTTTTCTCCGTGACCGACGACCATGGTTTCGTACACCCTGGCGGCATCGTCTCGCAGGAGGACATCGACCGTGCCAAGCAGCTCTTGGCTGCTGGCGACACACGTATCAAGAAGGCGTGGGACATCCTCTGCGCCAACGAATACTCGCAGAGCGGCATCGCCACATGGCCCGTGGAGACCATCGTGCGCGGTGGCAGCAGCGGCCAGAACTACATGAACGCCGCACGCGGAGCTGCCATGGCCTACCAAAACGCCCTGCGCTGGAAGATTGGCGGCACACGCGCCAACGCCGATGCCGCCGTGCGCATACTCATGGCATGGGCACGCGGCAACAAGTACGTCAGCGGCGACACCAACCTCTCGCTCGCCGCCGGCATCTACGGCCACGAGTTTGCCAACGCCGCAGAGCTGATGCGCGACTACGACGGCTGGGCCAAGGAGGACTTCGAGGAGTTCAAGCAGTATATGGTGCGCGTGTGGTACAACCCCGCCATCGACTTCCTGCGCCGCCGCCACGACACATGGCTCAACGCCCGCAACTCCAATCTGGGACAGCGCCCTGGCCACTACTGGTCGAACTGGGGCCTGTGCAACGCCCTCTGCGTGATGAGCATCGGCATCCTCTGCGACGACGTACACATGTACAACCAGGGTGTGTCGTTCTATAAATACGACCACGTGGGCACCTACAAAGACCGCTCCTCGCAGAGCGTCATCCTGAACGATGGCTGTAACGAATTCATCGGCAACCTCGTGCCCGTGGTGAAGCAGGACAGCCGCGGCCCCTTAGGCTATCTCGGACAGATGCAGGAGAGCGGGCGCGACCAGGGGCATGCACTGATGGCACTGGGTCTGGCACTCGACATCTGCCAGGTGGGACTCACGCAGGGCGACGACCTCTTTGCCTACATGGACGACCGCATCGCTGCCGGTGCGGAGTTCGTGGCCGCCTCGAACTTCGGCGGCGTGGATGCCGCGTCGCTGCCGTGGGTGAACTACAACTATGCCGACTGCCGTGGCACGATGGGTGCCGGATGGCTGCAGACGGGTGTGAACACCGGCGGCTCCGGCGAGTACCGTCCCTATTGGGACCGCGCCATCGGTTACTACGAGGGTCTGCGCGGAGTGAAGATGCAGTACAGCGAGGCGGCCAGTGCCAAGGTATGCCCCGACGGCGGTGGCGGCAACTACAGCCAGAACAGCGGCGGCTTCGACCACGCGGGCTTCTCGACGCTTACCAGCTGGCGACCTGCCGTCGGCGCAGAGGAGGGCATCACCCCGCTGTCGGGCAACATCCTATATAAAGGTGCGACCTACAAGAACCAGACCAACCTCGGCGGACTGAAGTACAACTACGAGGTGTGTCCGTCGAAAGGCATTCCCGCCGACGGCAGCGACATCATCCTACAGCCCCAGCTGCCCGACGGCACCGAAGACAGCGGGCAGTGGCAGTGGGACACCGGCGAGACCACCCGTGAGCTGACGGTCAAGGCCGACCGCAGCTACGTCTATCGCGTCAGCTACACCGCCCAGAACGGCACCGTGAGCCGACAGGCTTTTGCCATCGCCGTCAGTGGCGATGCCGCTCCCGATGTGATGACTCCTGAGATTACCGTCGATGGCGTCATAGAGCGCATCACCGAGAAGACCGTGCTCGAAGGCACCAGCGTCATCCTCTATGCCGGAGCCGCCACGGGCTGGACCAACGACTACCTGTGGGACAACGGCCAGAAGGGCAGCGTCATCGTCATCCCCGCCATCACTGCATCGCGTACCTACACCTGCCAGTATGCCAATCAGAGCGGTGCTGTCAGCCAGACTGTGTTCCAGCTGAACGTGGTGCCTGCCGTGCAGACCATCAACGGCAGCGAGGCAGCAGAAACGCAGGTGCTCGCCGGCAGCAGCGTGACGCTGGGCCTCACCATCCCCGCCTACGGCAATGCCGCCGACATCGTCTGGAGCGACGGCACCACGGGCAACACGCTCACCATCGCCAGCGTGCAGGCCGACCGACAAATCACTGCCACATACGGGGGCGTGACCTACACCTATAATATATATGTAAAGGCTGCCGACTACTCCTACTACCAACTGCTGACCACCGACCGTGGCTACAGCCTCGTCACCTCGACCGCCAAACTGGAGCAGATGGCCGACAGCCACTACTTCGTCCTGGCCAGCGACGACGCCGACCTCCTCGTTGGTCTTCGGGCTAATGCACCCCACAACGGAAACAGGGCCTTCTTTTATCAGAGCCCAACCGACCCTCTGACAGACCTCCGCACT
>ONDA01000024.1 GCA_900316475.1 uncultured Prevotellaceae bacterium | reverse complement strand
CAAATTGAAAAGTGGTTGGTCAAAGCGGGACTCTTTCACGAGAGGCCGTGAGAGATTTACGAGAGGCCGTGACGTTTTTACGAGAGGCCGTGAAATTTTTACCTTTCACTTCTCACCTCTCACCTCTCACTTCTCCCTATGGATAGCTTAACCCAAAAACACCTCGCCCATGTCGCCCATGTCGCTCCTGGCTCCAGCTTTGCCGGCAAGCAAGGCACAAGAAGTTAGGGGTGGGATGGGCGACATGGGTGGGATGTTTTCCGTTTTCACTAACCTACGCGCGCGCGTACTCGAGAAAATCTCACGGCTTGTAGGGGTGAGTAGTTACTTTTAGCGAAATAACCGTTAATTAAAGTTAATAGAGAAAATTTCTCATTCCTCGCTTCTCATTTCTCATTTATTAGTAGTACCTTTGCACCCGCAAAACCCAATAGAGCGCCTGTGGCGGAATTGGTAGACGCGCTAGACTTAGGATCTAGTATCTCACGATGTGCAGGTTCGAGTCCTGTCAGGCGCACAAAAAAGTCGGCATAGCTCAGCTGGTTAGAGTATCACCTTGACATGGTGGGGGTCCTTGGTTCGAATCCAAGTGTCGACACAAAAAAAAGCAAGCCCGAGAGGCTTGCTTTTTTTATGGTTCTTAGTCCTGCGTCGTCGACGTTGAATAGCGGACGGACATCGTCGGCGAATACGTGTTCAACAGTATCAGCAGCACGGTGCCCTTCTCGTTCTCGAAGGTGGCCTCCTTGTGCAGGTCGCCGTGCTTACCCATATTCGGCCAGCCGAACTCCTTCTGCAGTTCGTCGTGACGAGCCTGCCAGAGGTTCGACGTGGAGTCGTTATAGGTGGCGACGTAGTTCTCGAGAATGTCAGTGATGGTGTCATTCTGATGATAGATGGTCACCATGAAGTTCTTAGCCAACGTATCGACCAGCACGATATTGGTCTCGCCGGTCTTGTGGGTATCCACAGCCAGATTCTGCAGCTTAGTCACGAGCGAGTCGGCCATCTGCTTGGCCGGAATGCCCATCGACATGCCACGGTAGTCCAAATACTGGCGCTCGCCAGAGCAAGCACACATCAAGACGGCGGCCAGAGCGGCCAACAGCACTTTCTTCATAAGCCTCGTTATTTTACGTTTCCTACTTTTATCAGGTATTCACCAATCTGAACGGCGTTCAGGGCAGCACCCTTGCGAATCTGGTCGCCAGAGAGCCAGAAGGTCAGGCCGTTCTCGTCGGAGAGGTCCTTACGCACACGGCCTACATAGACGTCGTCCTTGCCAGCGGTCTCCAACGGCATGGGATAGGTCAACGTCGACGGGTCGTCGACGAGCGTACAGCCAGGAGCGGCGGCAATAGCCTGCTGTGCCTCCTCGACGCTCAATGGGCGCTCGGTCTCAATCCACACACTCTCGGAATGGCTGCGCAGCGACGACACACGGACACACATGGCCGAGCACTTGGCGTCGGTATGCATGATCTTCTGCGTCTCGTTGAACATCTTCATCTCTTCCTTCGTGTAGCCGTTGGGCTGGAAGACGTCAATCTGAGGAATGACGTTATAGGCCAGCTGGTGGGGGAACTTCTTGATGGTCTTCACCTCGCCAGTCTCCACAATCTCCTTGTACTGCTGCTGAAGCTCAGCCATAGCGGCGGCACCGGCACCGGAGGCACTCTGGTAGGAGGCCACGTGGATGCGCTTGATGTGGCTCAGCTGCTCTAACGGCTGGAGCACGACAACCATCATGATGGTCGTGCAGTTGGGGTTAGCAATGATGCCACGGGGACGGGTCAGGGCGTCCTCGGCGTTACACTCGGGCACCACCAAGGGGACGTCGGCGTCCATACGGAAGGCGCTGGAGTTGTCAATCATCACACAGCCGTACTTCGTGATGGTCTCGGCAAACTCCTTCGACGTGCCGGCTCCGGCACTGGTGAAGGCGATGTCGACGTCCTTGAAGTCGTCGTTGTGCTGCAGGAGCTTCACCGTCAGCTCCTGACCGCGGAAGGTGTACGTCGTACCGGCCGAACGCTCGGAGCCGAAGAGCACCAGTTCGTCCATCGGGAAATTTCTCTCGTCAAGCAGGCGCAGGAACTCCTGGCCTACGGCGCCGCTTGCGCCAACAATTGCTACTTTCATCTTCGCTTTTTCTTTAAAATACTATTTTCAGGCTGCAAAATTACAAAAATATTATGAATTATGAATTATGAATTATGAATTTTTCGTACCTTTGCACTCAGAATGTCTACTTTGGCTGCATATTTCCCCATCACCGACCCCACGCTCATCTTCTTCGTGGTGTTGCTCATCATCCTGTTTGCGCCTATCATCATGGGCAAACTCAGGATTCCGCATATCATCGGCATGGTGCTGGCGGGCGTCATCGTCGGGCAATACGGACTGGACATCCTCAAACGCGACGATTCCTTCGAGCTTTTCGGACATGTAGGACTGTATTACATCATGTTCCTCGCAGGACTCGAGATGGACGTTGAGGGCGCAAAGAAGAACGCCAAAGACTACATCGTCTTCGGACTGCTCACCTGTTTTGTTCCCTTAGGGCTCACCTACCTCATGGCCTCGCTACTGCTGCACTACACACCGGAAGCCTCGTTCCTGTTAGGCTGTATCATGGCGTCGAACACGCTCATCGCCTACCCTATCATCGGACGATACGGCCTGCAGCGGCACCACTCGGTGATGCTCTCCGTAGGCTCCTCCATGATCAGCCTCTTCATGGCTCTGGTGATGATAGCGGCCCTGGCTGCCGTCTACGGAAAGGACAGCATGAGCAGCGTATGGTTCTGGCCGCTCTTCGTGGGAAAGCTGGCGCTATACATTGTCGCCATGCTCTGGACGATTCCACGACTGACGCGCTATTTCCTGCGACGTTACAGCGACTCGGTCATGCAGTACATCTTCGTCCTCGCGGTCATGTTCCTCAACGCCGCCCTCACCACCTACATCGGACTGGAGGGTATCTTTGGTGCTTTCTTCTCAGGACTGATACTCAATAGGTATATCCCGCATGTGTCACCACTGATGAACCGCATAGAGTTTATCGGCAATGCCCTCTTCATACCCTATTTCCTCATTGGCGTGGGCATGCTCATCAACGTGCGCACGCTCTTCCACGGCACACAGGTGCTGTGGGTCGTGGGACTTATCGCCTTCTTCGGCACCTTCGGCAAGGCTGTGGCAGCCTACTTGTCGAGTCTGCTCTTCCGCATGCCGAAGGACGACGGCCACATGATGTTCGGACTGACGTCGGCACACGCCGCAGGAGCCATTGCAATGGTCATGGTGGGCATGAAACTTGAAACGGCTCCCGGCGTATTCCTCGTCAACGACGACATGCTCAACGGCGTGGTACTCATGATTCTCGTAACCTGCATCATCTCCACACTGATGACGGAGCACGCCTCACAGCAGATTGTCATCTCACAGAGAACCCATCAGTCCCATCAGTCCCACCCAGTCCCACCCAGTCCCACCCAGTCCCACCACAACACCCATCAGCCCCCCCACGACTCCACCGACCGTATCCTCATCTGCGTCAAATATCCTGAGATAGCCCCCCAGCTACTCAACCTGGCACTCTTCGTACGCAATCGTCAGACCGACCAGCTGCCGATAGCCCTCAACGTGGTCTACGACGACGAGCAGGCTAACGATAACCGAAAACAGGGACTGCGTCTCCTGGAACAGCTGCAAAAGCAGGCCAGTGCCTCTGAGGTACGGCTGATGACGCAGGTACGACTGGCCTCCAACATCGCCAACGGCATCAAGCACGCTTTCCGCGAGTCGGCCTGCACGGAGGTCATCATGGGCATGCATGTCCACACCAACCAGAACGCTAAGTTCTGGGGCGACTTCATACAGAGTCTCTACAATGGCTTGAACCGCCAGATTATGCTCGTGCGATTCGTACAACCGCTGAACACTCTGCGCCGCATACGTGTCGCCGTGCCCAGCCGTGCGGAGTTCGAACCAGGATTCCACCGCTGGCTCGAACGCCTCTGCCGCCTGGCCGGTGAGCTCGACTGCCGAACAGAGTTCCACGGACGCGAGGAGTCGCTGACGCTCATCAATGAATATATCAACAACCGCCACCATTCGGTACGCGCAGAATTCACCCGCATGGAGCATTGGAACGAACTGCCACAGCTCGCCGCACATATCGCCGACGACCAGCTCTTCGTCGTGGTCACCGCCCGTAAGGGCACCATTTCCTACAAGAACGCCCTCGACCGCCTGCCCGACGAGCTGCAGAAGTATTTCTCGGGCAAGAACCTCATGATCATCTTCCCCGACCAGTACGGCCACCAGAAGGAAGACCGCATGTCGTTCACCGAGGCGCAACACCACGAGGAGAACAGTATCTACGACACCATCCAGCGCTGGCTTCACCGCCCCCGAAACCCATAACACCCACCAGTCCCACCCAGTCCCACTCCAGTCCCACCACAACACCCATCCCCCCAAAAACTCAACAACAATGATAACAACCCACAACATTACCAAGAGCTTCGGCTCACTCCAAGTCCTCAAAGGCATCGACATCCATATCGACCGTGGCGAGGTCGTCAGCATCGTCGGCCCATCGGGCGCCGGCAAGACCACCCTCCTGCAAATCATCGGCACTCTCGACCGCCCCGACAGTGGTTCGCTGTGCGTCGACGGTGTCGACGCCACCACCCTCTCACAAAAAGCCCTCGCCGACTTCCGCAACCGCCACATCGGCTTCGTCTTCCAGTTCCACCAGCTGCTGCCGGAGTTCACGGCCATCGAGAACATCATGATACCGGCCTACATCGCCGGCACCTCACAGCGGAAGGCCAAGGAGCGCGCCAAGGAACTCCTGCAGTTCATGCAGCTCAGCGAACGCGCCAACCACAAGCCCGCAGAACTCTCCGGCGGCGAGAAACAGCGCATCGCCGTGGCGCGTGCCCTGGTCAACAACCCGGCCGTCATCCTGGCCGACGAGCCTTCAGGTTCGCTCGACACGAAGAACAAGCAAGAACTGCACCAGCTCTTCTTCGACCTCCGCGACAAGTTCGGACAGACGTTTGTCATCGTCACCCACGACGAGCAGCTGGCTGCCATCACCGACCGTACCATTCACCTAAAAGACGGACAGATATGCTTACCATTGGAGACTACAACACCCTCCGAATCACCAAACGAGTAGACTTCGGTCTATACCTCGACGGAGGCGAAACAGGGGAGATTCTCCTCCCCCAACGCTATGTCACACCCGACATGCATATCGGCGACGAGATAACAGTGTTCCTCTACCTCGACCACGACGAGCGACTCATAGCCACCACGGAGCACCCCATAGCCAAGGTGGGCGAGTTCGCCTGGCTCGAATGTGCATGGACTAACGAGTATGGCGCTTTCCTGCGCTGGGGACTGATGAAGGACCTTTTCTGTCCTTTCCGCGAACAGAAACAGCGCATGGAGCGCGGCCACTCTTACTATGTCTACATCATGGAGGACACCAAGACGCACCGACTCATGGCAACGGCCAAGGTGGAGCGCTACCAGCAGACAACAGGCCGACAGCGCGCACTCGACTTCGCCGAACAGCTGCTGCGCTATCTCCACGAGAACAATGGCTTCTGTCCGCTCACCGACCACTCGCCCGCCGAGGATATCGCTGCCCGCTTTGGCGTTTCCAAAAAGGCTTATAAACAGGCTGTCGGCGACCTCTACCGACGGCGGCTCATCACCATCGCCGACGACGGCATACGCTTAGCATAAAAAAAACGGGCTGCTCAAGTTGAGCAGCCCGTTTTTTATGATTCTTTTTTCTAATTACTCTGCGATACAGATAGAGACACGGTTCAGGTCGTTCTCAGCGAACGGCTGTACACGAGCACCCTTAGAGTCGTAGCTGATACGGCTCTCAGAGATACCGTACTGCTCCTTCAGGGCCTTCACAACAGCGTCAGCACGCTGGGCAGCCAGACGGTCGTTGATTTTGTCGTTACCAGTGCCGGCGTCAGCATAACCAGTGACGATAACCTTTGACTCAGGATACTTAGCCATATAGTCAGCGATGTCCTTCACCTTCTGAGCCTCAGTGTCGCGGATGTCGAACTTGTTGATCAGGAAGAAGATGTCGCGACGCAGCGGCTCAACCTTCTCAACAACGGGTGCTGGCGTGGGCTCCGGCTCCGGCTCAACAACGGGCTCCGGCTCGGGAACGGGTGCGGGAGGCACAATCTTGTTGTAGGTCTTGCCAAGGTTGATGCGGAAACCTGCCAGGGCATTGAAGTACCAGTCGGGGTTCTCAGCCTTCTTAGAGTTGTAGTGGTCATCCAGCAGGTTGGCGTTACCCTCGAGCGTGAAGCTTACAGCGTCGCTCAGACGGAAAGCCAGCTCAAGACCGGCACGGCCGAAAGGACGAATCTTCGAGCCATCCCACAAATACTCCAGCTCGTAGTTGGTCAGAGTCTTCTGGTTGGCAACAATTTGCTTGGCAATGTCGTTCACCTCCTCGTTACCCCAGGCAATGTTGGCACCACCACCGATGAAGGCTGTGATGTTCAACAGACGCAAAGGATTGTAGCCGCCAATAAGGTTCGACAGATTGAACATCAAGTCGATGCCAGGAGCCACATAGTTCCACTTGTAGGTCTGGGTATGGGGGGCCTCGTCAGCTACGTAGAAGCCGTTCCAACCGCCTTTTGACTGCCAGCCGTTAGCCTGCAGACGAGCTGCGAAGACAGGGCTGAACTGATAGCCAAGACCAAGCTGAACGTTCGGAGAAATGAGATCCTTGAACTTGGCCTCACCAAGAGTGTACTGAGCACCGCCCTGCAGGTTCAGGAAGAGGTGCTTCTGGAATTCATACTTGTTACCCTCGTTGTCGGTATAGACAGTCTGGGCAGACACTGTGCCTGCTCCTAAGACGAACAGGGCAGCAGCAAACAAATTTCTCAATGCTTTCATAATTCGTATTTAAAAAAGTGATATATATATCTACACATTTCGGGGGCAAAGTTACAAACTTTTTTCGATTCTCCCACAAAAAAAGCAAAAAATCTTTAACTTTCCCTGCTTTTTTTTTCTTTTTACGGTCGGAAAGTACCAATATAAAACCATTTCCCGCACTTTTCACACCTATCTGTAGGCGTGAGAAGTGCGGGAAGCAGTAAGCCGTTGGGAGTTATTGTACCGGGCGGATGTTTACACCCTGGTAACGCGGTTTGTAAGATATCTTATGCTCACTTTCCGATATCGACAGCAGACGTATGTTCCTGTTGAAATAGGCTTCGATGGAATTATCAATATTCTCCGTCCAATAGAAACCGAGGGTGCCGGCACTGATAATATTATCGCCAGACTTGTAGCCACCGGCAGGCAGGAAGATGCTCTTACCGTTGCGGCTGACCTCATAGCCGAAGACGCCGTTTCTGGCCGACCACGTCCATGTGCAGTTATCACGCAGCTCATTCACCTGTGCACGGCTTGGCATCTTCCAGCTGCCACCCCAGCGGTAGCGAGCCGCATCATACTCCGTGCCGGCAATACTGTAGACCTCCCAGTGGTTCTCAGAAGTGCCTAGATAGGTGAAGCCGTTGGTGTCGTCTGCTTTCGTGTAGATGTAGTGAGTAATGTCGCAGTTGTCGCGCTCAATACTGTCGCCCCACTGGATATATTCACCATAGTCCTCAGCACTTAAAGCGCCGATGTTGCGGTCGGCCCACAGCGTACCGCTGGGCAGGCCGAAGTCTACCGCTGTGCCGGCAACAGGCTTCTCGGGTTCTGTGGGCTCCGGGTCTATCGGGTCTGGGTCTATAGGCGTTACAGGATCAACACCGGGCGAGAACTCGCCGGGCTTGCCATAGACAGGGCGGATAGGTATCTGCAGGCCATAGTCACCAGAGACAAAACTGGCATCACGTATCAGCTCGGCATAGCGGGCTACGCCATAGCCGTCGTCACAGGAGGTCCAGTAGTAGGCGTAATCCCTCACCTGTTTGGAAACACCATTGGTGGAGATAAGGCCGGCGGCGGGGAAGAAGATATATTTTCCATTCTTCTTGCTGGTCACCTTCCAGCCGGGGTAACCATTACCCTGACTGTCGGACCAGTGGCCGTACTCCCACGTCGTGTTGCCGCTGCTCTCGGATATCTCTGTGAAGTCATCCGGCGTGGGGATACGCCATTTGTCACCCCACTGTACGGCGGCAATGTCGTACTTCGTGCCGCTGATGTCCTTCTTCGACTGCCAGTCCCATTCGTATGCAGCGTATGCCGACGGGCTGGCAGAGTCAACCTCACCCGTAGGGTCACCCCAGCCAAAGCGGGCGTAGGTGGTGTTGGGTATGTCAAGTTCCGACGACGAGCCCATGTTCCACTTTGCCCAGCGAATGCCGCTTGGCAGTTCTAAGTCTTCATACTCCGCCACTGGGAACCTTGCCAGCGTCGTGAATGACAACACGTCGCCATCGGTGTAGCTGCCGTCGGCAGTCTTTACGTAGACGCGGGCGTAGTAGGTGGTATTCATATCAAGACCAGTGAAGTTGAAGGTTACCTGGTCGGCGATGTCCGTGGTTACCTGGTGGTTGTCGTCGTTGCTGTCGCCATGGGTCAGGGCTGACTCGGTCTTGGCGTAGCTGACGCCGATGAGCGTGACGTCGTCCTTGTCGCCACCTAAGATGGC
The DNA here is from genome assembly GCA_900316475.1 of uncultured Prevotellaceae bacterium. GTDB lineage: Bacteria > Bacteroidota > Bacteroidia > Bacteroidales > Bacteroidaceae > Prevotella. Next base: position 34,691 of record ONDA01000024.1, on the reverse strand, counting down.
AACGACGGTAGCCGTCGTTTTGTCAGGCGTGGCTGTCGTCTGGGTCACCGTCACCGGCACACGGATACGGCCCGCAACGGGACGGACGGCGCAGCCCCTATAGCGGGGCACCTCCGTCAGCAGCGGGTCGGCACCCTCGCTCAGTTTGAGGGCGAAGGCGTTGTCGCTGCTCGTAGTGCCGAGCGTACCCGACCAGAGCCAGACTTCCTGGCCTGCAGCCGTGACAGTCTCTCCCTCACGGTAGCCTAAGGCCGGCAGGAAGATGGAGTCGGTACCGACGGTCAGCATACAGCCGACACTGTCGTTGCGGTTGATCCACGTCAGCGTGCCGCCCGTCACCAGCGCCTCCAACTCCTCTTTTGTCGGCAGACGCCAGCCAGAGCCCCACTTGTGGCTGGCCACATCGTAATTAGAGTCTGCGATGTTGTCCGTCGGGCTGGCAATGGGGAAATACTCCAGCTTCTTCGACAGGTTCGTCATCGACGTGTCGCCCCAGCCGACGAGCCGCAGGAGTTTCTCGCCCTGCGTCGCCTCCAGGTTGCGGTCGGCCCATTTCAGGTCGCCCAGCGTCACCTGCTGGCCAGCGCCATTGGCCACTGCCACCTCCTCAGGGATGAACGACACCTGGTCTATGCGCCATACTTCGATATTAACGCTGTCTTTCCCGTCGATGCGGAGCACCATGCGCTGCTGTGCTGAGGTCGTCAGCAGGGCGGCCAAGGCGAAAATCACTGTCAGTATCTTGCTCTTCATTTCTTCTGTATCTTGATGGTTTGGTTATTGATGTGTAGGATGTAAAGGCCGGCAGGCAGCTGGGTCATGCAGGCAGCGATGTCGGCAGCGTCGCCGACGGTGGCTGTGGTCACTAACAGACCGCGGGCATCGTAGACGCGCAGGTCGCCTGAAGCAGCCATCAGACCGCCGATGCCACTGACGGTCGGATCGGTGAAGACGATGGTCAGCGTGACTTCCTCGTCGTCGGGACGGTAGAACTTCAGCGTCGGTGCCTTGCCGCCTTCGACCACTTCGTAGTCGATATTCATGCGGATGCTGTCGAGGCTGACAACATAGCCCGTAGCTGGCGTCACATAGAGCATCACGGCGTTCTCGTCATTCTTACGGAGTGGCTGTGCCAGCACTGTGCCGTATGGACTGCTGTAGGTCTGCGTGCCGCCTGCGGAGGCTGTGGCACTGATGGAGTCGCCATTGATGATGACATTCAGCAGCGGTGCCTGGTAGATGACGAATGTGGTATCGATCTGTCCGGTGTAGTTGTTGATGCCGGCGATGACGGCCTTGGCAGTGCCTCCCTGGATATTATTGGTGCAGGTGAGGGTATAGTCGGTATCCGCCGTCAGTATGGTCTGTCCGTCGATGACCGTACAGGCAGGTGTCACGGGATTGCCGGTATAAGCGTAGCGCTCCTTGTCGAAGGTCACTGTGGCCGTGCTGAGGTCACGCGGAGTGACGGTCAGCGTGCCTGACACATAATAGAAATTGTAGTCTGGGGCTGAGCCGCCAGACAGCGAGATGGTGTACTGCCCTGCATTGCTGGTAGCGTCGGCTGTCGTCGTTGCCGTGGGGACGGTGGTCAGTTCACGCTCGGTATCGTTGCCCATAAAGCCGTCAATATGGCAGGTTAGGGCCGGGTTGTCCTCGCCGTAGACGCGGCTGACATTGTCGGTGGTGACGGTCAGCATGGCCTTAGAGATGGAGAAACTGGCTGTCTGCGATGTGCCGGCATAGTCGCCGATGCCGGTCAGCGTCAAGGTGGCTGTTCCGACATGGGTGTTATTGCTATAGGCAGCCGTGAAATGGGTTCCGGCCGTCAGCACCGTCGAACCGTCCTTCACCGTAAAGGCGGGCGTCAGCGCCGTACCAGTATAGGTGTATGACGGCATAGAGAAACTCACGACGGCATCGGCTAAGGTTTTCACATTGGGATCCTCACCAGCACCAAGAATCGTCGGATTAGGATAGGTACGCGCGATGGAAGAGGCATCGACGGCTACTGTCGTCTGGTCGGCAGGATCAACGCTGCCACCGTTAATACCACCTTTGATGGCGTCGCGCTGAACGCCAAAGGTGAAGGTGTCGTAGTTGAAGGTGGTTCCGGCGATGGCGATGCCCTCAGACGTGAAGGTCATGGTGCCGGTGGCTGCCGCTCCGCCACCACTGAACTTGATGACCGTGCCGGTGTCGGCATACAGCTGCGGAACAACCGTCCACAGCAGTAGCATCACAGCCACCGATAGTCTGCCAAGGATTTTCATCTGCTATTTATGTTTTGCTATGCCCCGGAAATAGAGCGTAATAGGTTGCTTACTGAGATTGGTGTAGACATTGGCATCACGTTCGAAAGGTCCCGGATCCAGCTTGCCAAGGTCGAGAATCAGCTTGACGGTCGTCTGCTCGCCGTCCTTCACTTCCTGGCTGTCGAACTCCGTCCGCGTACACTCGCAGCTGGCGACGACATCAATAATCCAGAAATATTTCTCGCCGTCGTTATGGACGGTGTACTCTATGACTTTCTCACCATCTTCTATATTAACCGTGCCAAGGTCAACGTCGGTCGCCTCGAACACGGGTTTGGCAGGTGCCAGCGGCCCCTGCTTCTTCTTGGTCTCTGAACAGCCCGCCAGTGCCATCAGCACGAGCAGGAAAAGAGGCAGTATGCGACAGTTGAACTTCGCCATCATAGTGCTACTTTTCATAGACATTCTCAACACCCTCGGCTTTTAGGTCGCGGAGCGTCAGATACCACTGACCGTCGATCACCACAGGATTCAGGTAGACGTGGGTGATGGCCTGGTCGTCATCGAGCGTGCCAACGGGTAATAGCTTTACCTTCAGGCGCACTTCGTTGTTTTTGTCGCTGCGCAGGATGAGCGTTTCCATACGGCAGCCGTAGTTAGCCAGCATCTGCATCTTCTGGATATAATCCTTGCGCTGATCTTCTGTGTAGGGGAAGATGCTATCGTTGCGGACAGTGTGCAGCATCAGTGCTGCCGACTCAAAGTCGTTGTGGCCAAAGAACTCTGCAAACTGTGTGGCGAGGTTAAATACCTCGGCAGAGTCCTGCGATGAATAATCCATAGACGCCGGTCGTAAGATTGGCTCGTTGTTCTCCTTCTTCGAGGAACAGGAAACGATAGCGACAAGGGCCACGGCCACGGCGACACAAGATATAAGTCTTAACTTCATACTTCGTTTTTTGATATTAAAAACAGGGGAGGAGCCTTATCACCCCTCCCCTGTGGTTAGTTATCGCGTTTCAGAATTACTTCTGACGAGCGTTCTCAACAGTCTTCTTCACGTTGATGTCAACCGTGGTGAAGATAGCACCGGCACCTGTAGCAGGAGCGATAGCACCACCCCACTCGTAGACAACCTTCACAGGAACGCGTACCTTGAACTTCTGCACTGTAGAACCGAGGTTCGTGTACTCGATGCGACCGTAGTCGGCCACACCAGGCAGCGTGTTCGGAGCGAGTGCAGGAACAGTGCCAGCGCCCGGCTTAGCAGCGAAGTACTTGAATTCAACGAGGTTAGAAACGTCTGCCAGTGAAGTAGCAGGATCAGAATCAACAGCCTGGTTCATGTTCGTCAGTACGTTCGGATTCTCGTCCAGAGTACCGCCGTCGGCAACACCAATCACCTCAATCGACTTGATGTTGTAGTAGTACCAGTAGTTGGTCTTGAACGGCTCCTCACGCCAGTCGCTAAGGTTCACGAGGTCGCGGAGGTAGATAACCTGCTTCTGGCTTGTAGCAGCATCGGTCACCTCAGTATCCTTGTTCTCAACGTTGATAGGACGCAGGAAGCGGACGTCGATAGGATCGCCAGTAATCACGAACGGACAGTTCTTGTAGCGAGCCTTTACATTGAGGTAAGCGGTCAGCACATTGTCATCAAGAGCGTTGTGACGCTTGTAGTTCAGCATAGCTTCAGCATAGTCGGTGTGCTGGTACTGTACGTCAACAATGTTCAGTGAGTCAGTAGCATCAGCATAGATCAGCTTAGCAACAGACTGCTCAACCTTCAGAGGATCAGCCTTGTCGTAAACCTTCAGCTCACGATCCTGATCGCGCAGAACGCTGACGAATGTCTTCTCAACACCGTTCAGGTAGCCCTTGAACTCTGTGTTAGCGCCAAGCACGAACTTCAGAGCGAAGTGCAGGTCACCGGCGGTAGCATCAGCAGGCAGGTTGGTGAAGGTAATGAAGCTCTTAATAGCAGACAGTGTAGTGATGTCGCAGATCTCGTTACCAACGAAGGTAGCCTGTACGGTCTGCTTCAGGGTCTTAGCCTGAGCCTCCTTAGCATCCTCAACACCGAAGACGTTAGCGTGGATCTCAGTGAAGCCTGAACGCTCAACGTTAGAATCCTTAGCATACCAGTAGTTGGCATTCTTCAGGCCATCCCAGTTGATAGCACCTGTCGGAGTCTGAGGAACAGCAACGGTCAGCGGGCTAGCTACGATAGCAACGTAGACATCGGGCAGACCCTTGTAGCCGTCGCTCGTGAACTTAACAAGACGTGTTACTGTAGTAGGAACGTTAGCACCGCAGTGAGTGATATAAGCCTGCAACTGAGCTGCAGTGACATCCCATTCGATAACGGTTGTCTCCTCATCGCCAGCCTCACGCTTGTAGCTAATCACACCCAGTTTCTCGTCCTTGCCAGGACCAACAACCTGAGCATAACCATTAGCAGCAATGTAGTACTGCTGGAACTCACCACCAGCTGCATCAGCCGTGAAGTGGTTCTCGAACTCATTCTGTGACAGATCAAGGTCGTGGTGGATGTCATACTCCATCTGGATCCACTTCTGCTTGAACTGGAACGGAGAAGCACTTGTCGTACCGCACCATGCCTCAGAAGCAGTCATAGCACCAGCATTGTAAGTATAGGTCTTCGGCAGAACGACAGGAGTATCAACAGGACGCTCGGTGATGCGGATACGGATGTAACCGTAGTCAACAACCTTGTTGTCCTTGTCGAGCAGGGTGACACGTACCAGCGGCGTACGACCGATGGTCTGACGGTCCTGCTTACCAACAACACCCTTCACAACACCATTGTTATCCCAAGGAGCAGACTTGCCTACCCATACGCCGCCCTGGAAAACAGAGTCGGGCATCTGAGGACGGAGGATATAGTCGCCATCCTCGTTCACCTTGATAGCAGCGTGAGCAGACTCAGAGGTTACGTTGTTACCATAGTACAGACCGGTAAGGTCGAACTGGAAGTGCAGGCCATTGTAGGCAGCGTCAGTTGTTCTGAGGAGCGTGTGGTCGCCACCAGTCGTGGTATAGTGAACCTCAACCAGCTTATTCAGGTTGATAGAGTCATTCCAGTAAACGAGATCCTGGCAGTTGAACTGGTTAGCAGTCTTAGGATCAGCCATACCAGCAGCCTCGGCAACCGTCTGCATCAGGTGCAGACCAGCAGCATACTCAGCAGTCTCAGCAACGTTTCCGTTATTGTAAGAACACTTACCGCAGTGAGTGTTCACAGAGTCAGCGGGGTGAGTAGCGTATGCAGCACCGTTGTGGATACCGGCAATAGCCTGTGTGCTGGGCTTGTGAGAAATCACGATGTCTTTCACTTCCTTCTTGTACAGTGTAGCGAAGTCAGAGGTAATCAGAGTGTCGACGCCCTCCTTGTTGACAGCAACCTGTGTAGCAAACACGGTCACAGCTTCGTTGTCGCGGATAGTGCGGATGGCGTTAGGATTCTTGGCGTCGTACTCGACAGTCAGGATACCATTGGCGCAGCTCCAAGTCTTTGGCTCAATGTTAGCAGCATACGTAGTAGTGCGGCCGTTGAACTCGTTGTCATAGATAGCGGCGTCGCCAACCTGAGCACCCTGCGTGTTCAGACCACTGTGGAAAGGACGGTCGAAAGCAACAACCTTCACGTTGTTGTCACTCTCAACAACAGCGTTAGAGGGATTCATGTAATAGTTGGCGAAGAACGTCAGCACACGGGTAGTGTCCTTGTGGTAGTAACGAGTAGTGAGGTCAAGGGGCTGATAGTCGTGAGAACGACGGTTAGCGTCAGAAGCTGCGAAGTCGGCAGCAACGTTACCCTTGAAGTCAGCACCTGTGTAACCACGAGTCTCCTTCTCGTCAGCAGCAGTTGCGGGGAGGGTGTAGATGCGATAGTTCAGCACGGTGATATCGGTAGCCTCAACGCCCTCGTAGTACGACTGCATCTTGAATACCAGACCACGGAGAACAGACTTCAGATAGACGTTCAGCGTGTTCAGTTGAGCCTCCAGAGCGTCAACGCGGTTAGAGACAGCCGTGATCTTGAGGGTCAGCTCAGTCTTGGCAGCAGCAATCTGAGTGTCGGTATAGCCGTTGGAAGTTGTGATAGCAGCAGTCTGAGCAGCAGCAATCTTACCCTCCAGGTCGGTCTTCAGAGTCTCCAGCTTACCCTCCAGCTCGTTCTTTACGGTGTTGATCTTGGTGATCAACTCCTGCTTGTCGGCGTCCTTCAGATAGTCAGCCTCGATAGCCTCAACGCGAGCCTTGTAGCCGTTCAGAACCTCAACCTGTGTGCCAAGGTCGGCAACAACAGCCTTCAGACCGGTGACAGGATCGTTCAGGTCGACTTCCAGCGTGCTGATGCGAGTCAGGGCACCGCCCAGACCAGTCTCAAGAGCCTCAACTTTAGCATAGATGTCCTCAACGGCCTCCTTGTAGGTCTTGCCGTTAGCCAGCTGACCGCCAAGCAGGTTGTTGATGTCGCTGATAGCACCTTCAGCAGTCTTGATGCGGGTCTCCAGCTCGACAGCCTTAGCCAGCAGCGGCTTCAGAGAGGTCCAGACATCCTCGAGATTGTAGGTCTTGCCATTCTCATCATTAAACTTGTCGGCCTTGGAGTTCTTCAGCGTCGTAATCTGACCCTCCACGCTCTCAAGAGAAGACTTCAGACCTCTGATCTCGTTCTCGAGAGCATTCCTAGCCTCTTCGAGTGCAGTCTTGTCGGCCTTCGTAGCGACGATATTGTTGATATCGTCATCGTAGTCCTTACAAGACACGAACACGCTCGTGGAAGACACAAAAAGTGCTCCCAGAAGCAATGTACCAATTAATTTTTTCTTCATACGATTAAAAAATTTAAATTAAATAAAAATATAGAATGTTTTTACTTGTTCTTTTCTCTCAATTTTCCGCTGTAACTCCTGCGCAGAGCAACATTTTTGGTGCAAATATAGATATAAATCTGAAAACTTGCAAACAATTTCCGATTTTTTTTCGAAAAAAGCCCAAAAAGTTGAGCAGGAACCAGCGTTCTGCCGTCATTTTAACGTTTTTAACCCGTTTTTTTGATTATTTACGAGGTCTCTCTTCATAGGCAATACGTTTTTGTTAATGACTATCGGCGTTGTCCCTATATATATAATAAGGTGGCGCGGCCTTTTGTTATTTTTCAAGTTGCAAAGGTAATGATTTTTTTGTAAAAACCTACAACTTTGTGATTTTTTTTTCAAAATTCTGCAGATTTTGGTGTGCGCGGGAACGGAATGACGTCACGAATGTTCTGCATACCGGTGACAAACAGGATGAGACGTTCGAAGCCAAGACCGAAACCGGCATGGGGGCAAGAGCCCCAGCGGCGGGTGTCGATATACCACCAGAGATGGGTCTTGTCCATCTGTCGGCGGTCGATCTCGCCCATCAGTTTGTCATAGCTCTCCTCACGGACGGAACCGCCGATAATCTCACCGATCTGCGGGAACAGCACGTCAGTGCCCTGCATCGTCGGACCGGGAGCTACAGCGCCCTTATAACCAACGCTCGCACCAGACGGTTCCCCCGTCTGGGCCGGCTCGTTCTGCTTCATATAGAACGACTTGAACGCCCGCGGATAGTCGGTCATGATGACGGGCTTCTTGAAATGCTCTTCCACGAGGTAGCGCTCGTGCTCGCTGGCCAGGTCGTCGCCCCAGTTGCAGGGGAACTCGAACTTCTTACCGTTCTTGATGGCTTCCTGCAGGATGTTGATGCCCTCGGTATAGGGCAGACGGACGAAGGTGTCCTTCAGCACGCCTTCGAGACGGTCGATGAGGGTCTTGTCAATCATCTTGTTCAAGAACTCGAGGTCGTCCTTGCAGTGGTCAAGGGCCCAGCGGACGCAGTACTTGATGAAGTCCTCCTCAAGGTCCATCAGTTCCTCCTGGTCGAGGAAGGCCACCTCGGGCTCCACCATCCAGAACTCAGCGAGGTGACGGGGGGTATTGCTGTTCTCGGCACGGAACGTCGGACCGAAGGTGTAGATAGCACCGAGGGCCGTAGCACCAAGCTCGCCTTCAAGCTGGCCACTGACGGTCAGCGAGGTCTGCTCACCGAAGAAGTCATCGTCGTAGATAATCTTCCCGCTCTCGTCCTTCTTCAGGTCGTAGAGGTTCTTCGTGGTCACCTGGAACATATTGCCGGCACCCTCACAGTCGCTGGCGGTGATGAGCGGCGTGTGGAAATAGTAGAAGCCATGCTCGTGGAAATAGGTGTGGATGGCCATCGCCATATTGTGGCGGATGCGCATCACGGCGCCGAAGGTATTGGTACGCAGACGCATGTGGGCGTTCTTGCGCATAGCCTCAAACGACTGTCCCTTCTTCTGCATCGGGTAGTCGTTGCCACAGAGACCGTAAATCTCCAAGGCGGTGGCCTGAATCTCACTGCTCTGTCCGGCGCCTTGACTCTCAACGAGTGTGCCGACGGCACAGATGCAGGCGCCGGTGGTGATCTGCTTCAGCAGTTCTTCGTCGAACTTGGCAGGATCAACGACAATCTGCATGTTCTTGATAGTAGAACCATCGTTCAAGGCAATGAAGTCGACAGCCTTGGAAGAGCGGTGGGTACGCACCCAGCCCTTCACACAAACCTCCTTGCCATATTCAGTACTTTTCAGTACGTCTATAATCCTTGTTCGTTTCATTGTTCTTCTTCTTTTGTTTGTCGCTATGCCATAGCGACATTCTGAACTTTACTCATAAGCACCCATTCTCAAACGGTCAACTTCTTCCTCGGTGAGATAGCGCCAGTCACCACGACGCAGGTTCTTCTTCGTCAGTCCGGCAAACTGCACGCGGTCGAGCTTGAGGACCCTGTAGCCGAGGCTCTCGAAGATACGGCGGACGATGCGGTTCTTGCCAGAGTGGATCTCTATGCCCACCTGCTTCTTGTCGATGGCGTCGGCATACTGCACGTCGTCGGCCTTGATCTCGCCATCCTCCAACTGGATACCCTCGGCAATCTGCGTCAGGTCGTGAGCGGTGACATTCTTGTCGAGATAGACGTGGTATATCTTCTTTTTCAAGTACTTAGGATGGGTCAGCTTCGAAGCCAGGTCACCATCGTTGGTGAGCAGGAGCACACCCGTGGTGTTGCGGTCGAGACGGCCTACAGGGTAGATGCGCTCGGGGCAGGCGTTCTTCACCAGATCCATGACGGTCTTACGCTGCTGGGGGTCGTCACTGGTGGTGACGTAGTCCTTCGGCTTGTTGAGCAGCACATAGACCTTCTTCTCCAGATTGACGGGCTGGTCGTGGAAACGCACCTCGTCGGTACGCAGAATCTTCGTGCCCAGCTCGGTGACCACCTGTCCGTTGACGGTGACGACGCCTGCCTGGATGAACTCGTCGGCCTCGCGACGGCTGCAAACGCCGGCATTGGCGAGGAACTTGTTCAGACGCAGCGGCTCGTTGGGATCATAGTTAATCTCCTTATACTCAATGCGTTTCTTCATAGAGTACTTGGCATTGGGATCGTAGTTGGCCGTGCGGGGACGCTTGCCGTAGGGCTTCTGGCCATACTGTCCCTTCTGACCATAAGGCTTCTGGCCATACTGCTGGTAGGGCTTGTTGCCGTAGGAGGGACGATGCTGGTAGCCACCCTGACGGGGCTGATAGCCACCCTGCTGCTGACGGGGCTGGTAGCCACCCATGTCGCCATCCTGGTTATAGCGAGGACGATAGCCGCCCTGCTGCTGACGGGGCTGGTAGCCACCCTGGCCACCTTCCTGGCCGTAGCGGGGACGGTAGCCACCCTGCGGCTGACGCGGCTGGTAGCCACCCTGGCTGTTATAGTTGTTACGGGGACGGTAACCGCCTGGCTGACGGCTCATGCTGCTCTGCTGAAGTCCGGCGCCGAAACCTTCGGGACGGAAACCGCTCTCGTCGCTGTTCTGTCGGTTGTAACTGGGGCGGTCGCTGCTGTTATAGGAGGGACGCTGCCCGGTGTGGATACGGGGACGTGGTGAACGCCCGCGGTAGTCACGCTGAAAACCATCACCTGCCTGGGGATAGCCTTCGCGGCTGCCTGTGTTCTGTTCTGTGGCAGGTTTCTCATCAAATTTCTTTTCGTTCTCGAAATCCATTTTATCTATTTTTAAATATTGTTCGTGTCGTCTCCACAACCTCAGATGCCGGTATACGTGGCGGGTGTTATGGCGTGCAGCTCGGCCTTCACGGCATCGCTAACTTCAAGTGTATCAATAAACTGCGCGATTGTCTCGGCGGTCATCTTCTCGTTGGTTCGGGTTAATGCCTTCAGGGTCTCATAGGGGTTGGGATAGGCCTCACGGCGCAGGATGGTCTGGATGCCCTCGGCCACAACGGCCCACGTGTTGTCAAGGTCTTCCTGCAGTTTCTGCTCGTTGAGGATGAGCTTGCGCAGACCCTTGAGCGCACTCTGGAAGGCGATGACGGCATGGCCCATCGGCACACCGACATTACGCAGGACGGTGGAGTCCGTCAGGTCGCGCTGCAGACGGCTGACGGGCAGCTTGGCAGCGAGGAACTGCAGGATGGCATTGGCGATGCCGAGGTTACCTTCAGCGTTCTCGTAGTCGATGGGGTTCACCTTATGGGGCATGGCACTGGAGCCCACCTCGCCGGCCTTGATCTTCTGTTTGAAGTAGTCCATGGAGATATACATCCAGAAGTCGCGGCAGAGGTCGATGACGATGGTGTTGATACGGCGCATGGCGTCGAAGATGGCGCCGAGCCAGTCGTAGTTGCTGATCTGCGTGGTATACTGCTCACGCTCCAGGCCGAGCTTGTCGGCGACGAAGGCATTGCCGAACTCCCGCCAGTCGTACTGCGGATAGGCCACATGGTGGGCGTTGAAGTTGCCGGTAGCCCCGCCGAACTTCGCCGTGACAGGCAGTTCCTTCAGTCCGCGAAGCTGCTCTTCAAGGCGGTAGACATAGACCATCACCTCCTTGCCAAGACGGGTGGGCGATGCGGGCTGACCGTGGGTCTTGGCCAGCATGGGAATGTTCTTCCACTCCTCGGCATAGTCATGGAGCTGTTCGATAAGCTCTTCGACGAGGGGGTAGTAGACCTGCTCCAAAGCCTCCTTCACGGAGAGGGGAACACTGGTGTTGTTGATATCCTGGGAGGTCAGACCGAAGTGAATGAACTCCTTGCAGGCCGTCGGGAAACCTGCGGAGACCAAAGAAGCGTCGATACGCTCCTTGATGAAGTACTCCACGGCCTTCACGTCGTGGTTCGTCACTTTTTCTATATCCTTGACGCGCTGGGCATCGGCCACCGTGAACTGGCGGTAGATGTCGCGAAGCGGTTCAAAAAGGCTATGGTCAAATTCCTGAAGTTGTGGTAAAGGCAGCTCACAGAGTGCAATGAAATACTCTATCTCTACACGCACACGGTAGCGTATGAGGGCGTATTCTGAAAAATACCCGGCCAAGGCTTCTGTCTTACCACGATAGCGGCCATCAATAGGCGAGATGGCTGTCAATACATTTAAATCCATTGTCGATAATTAACTATCCTTACTATTTGCGCAAACTTAAAACCGCAGCTCATGGGCTGCGGCACTTTCTCTATAACTTCGTGGGCGCTGACGGATTCGAACCGCCGACCCTCTGCTTGTAAGGCAGATGCTCTAAACCAGCTGAGCTAAGCGCCCTCTTTCGTGTTAGCGGGTGCAAAGGTAATACTTTTTCCCGTAACCGCCAAATTTTTTCGCAGTTTTTTTACAATCATCCCAGTAATTGTTCGATATCGGTCTGAGGAAAGATGCACAGGATGGCACGTCCGTCGGGGGTATAGTTGACATTGTTGCAGGCAAAAAGTTGGTTGATAAGCCCCTCCATCTCCTCATTCGACAACAGCTGTCCGTAGGGGACGGCGGTGGCACGGGCCAGGTTCAGGGCCAGTTGGTCGGCAGCGGTCGTCATGCTGGGACTGCCCTGACGGTCGCTATCGCTGACGATGGACCGCACCAGGGCGACAGGGTCTCCATCAATGCCGGCGGGGATGGCGTTGACGGCATAGCTGCCGCCACCGAGGGAGGTCAGCTCGAACCCCATAGCCGACAGTTGGGGCAGGACGGTCTCCAAACGGGCGGCATCTGCCTGCGAGAAGACGACAGCCTCGGGGAAGAGGACACGCTGGGACGCCATCGTGTGGTCGGCGGTCTGCGTGCGGTACTTCTCGTAGAGGATGCGGAGGGAGGCACGGTACTGGTCGACAATCATCAGGCCTGACTTGACGGCAGTCATGATGTAGCGGCCTTTATATTGGTAGTGGACGGGCGACTTTTCGGAAATGAGCGACGGGGTCTCGACAGCGGTATCAAACAGTGTCGGGGGTACCGGCGGCTCTTCCATACGGGTGATGCCTGTCTCTGTCTTTCCGGGATAAGCTGCAACGGTGTCGTTGACGGACTTGAAGGGGTTATAGGACGGGTTATAGGTGACACGAGGGGCGTCGAAAGCGTCGCGGCGGGGGTCGTAGACGGGAATGTCGGGACGGCCCTCGGTGTCGAAGTCGATGGCGGGGACGTCGCAGAACCGCCCAAGGGCATCTCTGACGGCTGCCACGAGAATCTGCCAGAGGGGTTGCTCGTTCTCAAACTTAATCTCGGTCTTCGTGGGGTGGATATTGACATCGATGTCGGCGGGGGCCACATCGAAATAGAGCAGATAGGGAGGCTGTGTACCCTCACCTATCAGTCGCTCATAGGCCGAGAGGATTGCCTTGTGGAAGTAGGCGTGTTTCATATAGCGCCCGTTGACGAAGAGAAACTGGCGGGCGCCCTTGCGCTTGGCGGCTTCGGGTTTGCCGACATAGCCGCTGACGGTGCCTACGGCCGTCTTCACCTCGACGGGCAGCAGGTCCTGGGCGCAGTGCTTGCCGAAGACGTCGGTGATGCGTTGCAAGAGGTTTCCGCTACGCAGGTTCATCAGTTCGCTGTTACCGGAATGGAGGGTGAAGGCTATCTCGGGGTAGACAAGGACGATACGCTCGAAGGCCGAGAGGATGTTATTCAGCTCCGTGGTATTCGACTTGAGGAACTTACGCCTGACGGGGACATTATAAAAGAGGTTCTCTACCTTGAAGTTGCAGCCTACGGGACAGGCTACGGGCTCCTGGTTCACAACCTTCGAGGCGGCAATGACAAGACGGGTGCCCACCTCGTCGTCGGCCATGCGGGTGAGCAGTTCCACCTGTGCCACAGCGGCAATGGACGGCAGGGCCTCACCGCGGAAGCCCATGGTATGAAGGGCAAAGAGGTCGTCGGCCTTGCGGATCTTCGATGTGGCATGGCGCTCAAAGGCCAGACGGGCGTCGGTCTCTGACATACCCTTGCCGTCGTCGATGACTTGTATGGAGGTACGACCGGCATCGACGACGACGACGTCGATATGCCGCGCACCGGCATCGACGGCGTTCTCAACCAGCTCCTTGATGACGGAGGCCGGTCGCTGGATGACCTCTCCCGCCGCTATCTGGTTGGCAACGGTATCGGGGAGGAGCTGGATGACGTCACTCATGATTTTTTCTTTTTACGACTGCTGGCCTGGGGCTTCAGCTCCGTACCTGCCTTCTTAGGACGCCAGACGAAGATGTCGTCCTTAGAGAGGGGACGGACGTAGTCAAACCACGCGAAGCCTTCCAACCGTTTCTTGTCAGGGGGAATCTGCGACATCGGATAGAGGGTGCCCTCAGCCTTGGGCATCCAGATCTTCTTCATCTTGCGGTTCTCCATAAACATACGCAACTCACTGGTCTCGGTGTAGTTCAGACCGATAAACGAACTGTCGGCACTGTCCTCGGGGTAGTAGATGATGAGGACGTTGTCCTTGGCGCGTGCCTCAGTGATGTTCCTGTTCTCAAAGAAGGCAAACATCTCTTTCGACGACACTTGGTTATAGTTCTCGCCGTCGGGCAACTGCTCGATGGAGAAGGCCTGGTTGACGACGTGGGCGTGGTCGATGACGGAGTCTTTCATAAAGACTTGGATCTCCTCACCGACGAGCTGCTGCCGCTGGTTCCAAACGATAGGGTCGTGGTACATCGTCATACAGGAGTCCTGCGAGTTGTAGACAAGGGAGTCGCAGACGGCCTGTACATCAATACGATACGCGCGTACCTTATTATATGCGTGTATCTTGCGGTAGACGGAGTCGGTATTGATGTTGAAGGTGTAGATCTTAAAGGTGTCGGCGTGCATATACAGGGTGTCACGCTGCGAGAAGTCCATGACGACGGCGGAGTCGGTACACATAGCATAGCCACGGGGGTCGTCGTACTCGCCATAGTTACAGGTGAGCTTGTTGTTGTTCACGGTGTCGGTGAAGACGACGTTATAGTAAGCTTTGCTCAGCCCCAACTTCTCATCGTGCCAGATGCTGTCGCCAACGAGACGCTTGCCGCCGTTGGTAAGCACCGAACGGTCTAACAGGCGGGCTCTCTCGTGCTTCGTGTCGTAGTAGCCGCGCTCGGAGTAGATATGGCTGCGACCGGAGGTGATGTCGGTAGGGCCGACAATACGGGCCTGGGAGTTGTGGGTGTCGTAGTACAGGGTGTCGGTGGTGAGGTACATGTCTTTGTTGCGCATACGCACGTCGAAGTTAAAGACGGCAACCTTCGACTTGGTGTTGTACTCGCCCCAGTCGGAGACGAGGGTCGTACCGCCGTCAATCATCTTGCCGCCCTCGAAGAAATAGGCGTTGTCATACAGACGGTCGAAGTTCAGACTGTCGGTATACAGGGTCGTACCGCGGTTCTTAAGCACGACATTGCGGCGGGCAATGGCCATCTCGTCATTACCGTCGTAGAAGGCGTACTCGCTGACCAACGAGAGGGTGTCGCCCTGAACCATCTTCACATGACCGAAGGCTTCGAAGGAGTTGCTACGCTCGTAGAAGTAGGCACTGTCGCAGTTCAGCGTAGCACCTTTATGACGAAACTGCACCTTACCGTTAAGTATCTGTGCTTCGGCATTCTTCCACTGGTCGTAGTGCAGCACGTCGGCATGGACCAGGTAGATGCGCTCATCCTGCTGCTGAGGAGCACGACGGGGCCGCTTCTTCGCGGCATAACTCAACGTGCTGGCGAGACAAATCACCAGAAACAACGACAACAGATTGAACGACCTATTTCTCATCACCTCTCAATTCTCACTTCTCACCTCACCCATCCTTGATATTCAAAGTCGCAGTCGCGGAAGTCTTCATTGATACGCACGTAGGTAGCCTTGATCTTCTCAGTCACCCATTTGTTAATCTTCTCGTTACGCATCTTGCTGAGTACCACGTCTTTCAGTATCTGGAAGTCCTCGGTGACGGTGGCCTTGTGACCTTCTATGCGCTTCTTCAACTTGACAATGGCACAGACGGTCTTACCGCGCGCGTTGACCATCTCGAAGGCCTGCGAGATTTCGCCGACCTTCAGCGTGTCTACCACACGGGCAATGTCCTGCGGCAGGTCTTGCATACGGAACTTCGACGTGCGACCGCTCTCGGAGGTGTTGGCCATCAGACCTTGGTTATTCCGCGTGTCCTTGTCGTCCGACAGATAGGCGGCAGCCTCCTCGAAGGTGAATTTCTGAGCGCGCAGGTCGGTGGCGACGGAGTCGAGACGCACGATGGCCTGACTGATAGCCTCACTGCTGACAACGGGTTTGCGCAGGATATGCCGCACGTTGACCTTGTCACCACGCTTGTCGATAAGCTGGATGATATGGAAACCAAACTCGGACTCCACAATCTTCGAGACCTTCTTCGGGTCGGTAAGTCCGAAAGCTACAGAGGCAAAGTTGGGGTCGAGGACGCTACGGCCGGTATAGCCTAACTCTCCGCCGTTACGGGCGGTGCCAGGGTCTTCGGAGTAGAGACGGGCCAGCGTCGAGAACGAGGTCTCACCACGGTTAACACGGTCGGTATAGTCGCGCAACTCGTCCTTAACGCGGTTTATTTCCTCGATTTCTATGCGGGGGGTCTGCGTGATAATCTGTACCTCTACCTCCGTGGGAACAAAGGGCAGACTGTCCTGGGGCAGGTCCTTGAAGTAGCGACGCACCTCGGCAGGGGTCACCTTGACGTCGGAGACGAGCTTCTCACGCATCTTCTGCACCAGCTGGCGGTCGCGGAAGTCGTCGTGCAACTGCGCACGCATCTGACTGACGGTCTGCTTCTTATACTCTTCGAGCTTCTCGCGCGAACCGGCCATCTGAATCCAGTATTCTATCTGCTGGTCGATACCGGAGGAAATCTCGGCCTCGGTCACCTCGATACTGTCGATGGCGGCCTGGTGGAGGAAGAGTTTCTGCACGGCAATCTGCTCGGGAATGGCACAGTCGGGATTGCCCTTGAAACGAACGCCTTCCTGGGCGGCCTGCAGACGCATCTGCTCGATGTCGCTACGCAGGATGGGTTCGTCACCGACAACCCAGACGACTTCGTCGACAACGCTCTGCGCACGCGCAGAGCTAACGAATAGCGAACAGTGAACAGCGAACAGTGCCGTCAGCACTACCCACCTGTTGACCGAACCTATTCTCTGGTCATGATACCACTTTCTATCATTCATCTCACTCTTCACTTTTCACTTTTCACTGGCGAAGCGCACTCTTCACTTGACGCAACACGTTCTCGTCTACCGTGAATGTGTAGCGACGCCTCAGTTCGGCAACCCAGTCACGCTCCAACTGGTCCTGATAGTCGGCGACAACTTGTCCGCGGACGTCGGTATAGTCCTGGGGGCGCTTCAGCAGCTTGCCGTAGACGGCATCGATGGGATAGTCCTTGAGCTTCGTCACAGTCGTGTCTTTCTTGAAGATGACGCTGTCAACGAGGGCATGGTCGCCGGGCTTGAAGATGCCTTTCTCCACACGGATGCGGATGACGGAGTCGCCGTTGAAGGTCTGGCGAAGGGCTTCGTTCCACTGGTCGAACTTCAACTTCTTCACGCATTTCTTCACGGCCTGCACATCGGCGGCGGTCTTCACGTGGTAGGCGATACCCTTGAAGCGGGGCGTGTCCCACACATATTTCTTCTTGTGCTGCTTGTAGTAGCGGGCCAGACCGGCCTCGTCCTTGGCGGCCTTGTCCCACACGAGTTTATTGCTGATCTCGTAGAGCAACAGTCCTTCGTAGTACTCGCGGATGAGGTTCTTCATCTCAGCATCCTTGGCCGACAACTCGTCAGCTTTCTGGTTCATCACGGCGGCCTCGGTGAGCTTGCCGCCAGACTGGCTCACAAGGGTGTCGACCTTAGCCTTGCCGAGACGGTCGCGGATGCCGCGCTGCTCCATAAACTTCAGGATGCTTTCCTTGTGAAACTCAAAGGGTTCCAATTGCTTACGGGCTTTCATCAGGATGATATGGTAGCCGTAGGGCGACTGAACGATACCCGACATCTCACCTTCTTTCAGGGCGAAGGCGGCATCTTCGTACTCCTTCACCAACTGGCCGCGCTGCACAAAGGGCAACAGACCGCCCTGACGGGCACTGCCGGAATCCTGGCTCACCTTCTTGGCAAGCTCGGCAAAGTCGGCGCCGGCTTTCAGGGCTTTGTAGATGGAGTCGATGCGCACCTTGGCGGCATCCTGCTCGGCCTTGGTAGCCTTCTGATCGAGGCGCAGCAGGATATGGGCGGTCTGCACGAGACCGTCGGGGCCTATCTGCTTCACGGTGTTGTCATAGATGTTGTGGGCTTCTTTCAGCATATCGGCGTCGGTGACAAGGGCGGGCAGCACTTGCTGGTCGCGGTACTGGGCAAACTCCTTCTTGAACGACGTCAGGGTGTCGTACTTGGCGTCGAGGGCGGCGGCAACCTTCAGCTTGTAGTTCACAAACAAATCCACATACTCTAAAACACTCTTCTTGTCGATAACGCCCTCGGAGTTGTTCTTATTGTAGGAATACTCAAACTCGCTGAGTGTCACGGGCTTACCAGCCACAGTCATGACGATGGGATCCGTCTGAGCCACTGCGTGGCTCATGAAGAGCGAAGAGTGAATGGCGAACAGCGACACTGCCGCTATTAACTTTCCTTTACTTATAAACTTATTCATTTTCCTTACTTGTTTTCAACGAATTGCCTCAGTCATTGGGGCGACTGTAGTTGGGGGCTTCAGAGGTTATCGTGATGTCGTGCGGGTGGCTCTCGTTGACACCGGCATTGGTGATGCGGGTGAACTTCGCCTCATGCAGGGCGTCGATGGTGGCAGCACCACAGTAGCCCATGCCGGAGCGCAGACCGCCAACCATCTGGTAGATAACCTCCTGGACGGTGCCTTTATAGGGTACGCGACCGGCAATACCCTCGGGAACGAGCTTCTTCACATCCTTCGTGTCGGCCTGGAAGTAGCGGTCCTTGGAGCCGTGTTCCATGGCTTCCAGCGAACCCATACCGCGGTACGACTTGAACTTACGACCGTTGTAGATGATGGTGTCGCCGGGAGACTCCTCGGTGCCGGCAACGAGCGAACCAATCATGACGCAGGAACCGCCGGCAGCCAGTGCCTTGACAATGTCGCCGGAATAGCGCAGACCACCGTCGGCTATCAGGGGCACGTCGGTGCCCTTCAGGGCACTGTAGACGTCGTAGACGGCACTCAGCTGGGGAACGCCGACACCGGCAACGACGCGGGTGGTGCAGATACTGCCGGGACCGATGCCTACCTTCACGGCGTCGGCACCGTTCTCAACGAGCATCTTGGCGGCAGCACCGGTGGCAATGTTACCCACAACGATGTCGATGCCGGGGAATGAGGCCTTGGCCTCACGCAGCTTATCGATAACGCCCTTGGAATGGCCGTGGGCGGTGTCGATGACGATGGCGTCGGCACCGGCATTGACCAGAGCCTGCATACGCTCCAGCGTGTCGACGGTGACGCCGACGCCGGCAGCAACGCGCAGACGGCCTTTCTCGTCCTTGCAGGCCATGGGCTTGTCCTTGGCCTTGGTGATGTCCTTATAGGTGATGAGTCCTACCAGACGGTTGTCTTTGTCGACGACGGGCAGCTTCTCTATCTTATTGCTCTGCAGAATGTCGGCAGCGGCACTGAGATCGGTCTGCTGGTGGGTGGTGACGAGGTGGTCCTTCGACATCACCTCATCGACGGGACGGTCCAGACGGCGCTCAAAGCGCAGGTCGCGGTTGGTGACGATACCTACCAGATGGCGCTCGTCATCGACAACGGGGATGCCGCCGATATGGTACTCGGCCATGATGTCAAGGGCCTGGGCGACGGTAGAACCGCGACGGATGGTGACCGGGTCGTAGATCATGCCGTTCTCGGCGCGCTTGACGATGGCCACCTCACGGGCCTGGTTCTCTATCGACATATTCTTGTGGATGACGCCGATACCGCCTTCACGGGCTATGGCAATAGCCATCTGACTCTCGGTCACGGTGTCCATGGCGGCCGTCACAAACGGCACGTTCAGCTGGATATGACGCGAGAAGCGTGTTTTCAACTCTACTGTCTTGGGCAGCACTTCAGAGTAAGCGGGAATCAACAGGACGTCGTCGAATGTCAGGCCGTCCATCACAATCTTGTCTGCAATAAATGAAGCCATAATTTGTTCCTTTTTTTAATATTGCGTGCAAAGGTACAAAAAAATAAGGGAAAAGTGAAGAGGGAAAAGTGAAAAATTTGCTGCCGCGGTAGTTTTTAACTACTCTTCACTTACAACGAGCAGTTGGGGCAGCAAATTCTGGCGCAGTTCAATTCTTCCGTGGATAGCCCAGTTTTCACGAGAGGCCGTAAAATTTTTCATTTCCCCTCTTACCTATATAGGGATAGCTTAACCAAAAAA
This sequence comes from uncultured Prevotellaceae bacterium, assembly GCA_900316475.1. Lineage (GTDB taxonomy): Bacteria > Bacteroidota > Bacteroidia > Bacteroidales > Bacteroidaceae > Prevotella. Next base: position 14,597 of record ONDA01000024.1, on the reverse strand, counting down.
CACCTCACCCATGTCGCCCATGTCGCTCCTGGCTCCAGCTTTGCTGGCAAGCAAGGTCTGGAAGTTAGGGGTGGGATGGGCGACATGGGTAAGATGTTTTCCGCTTTCACTATCCTACGCGCGCGTACGCGTAGGCATCCAGCTTGTCCGCGTCAGTCCGTTCAGTCCGATGCAAGTCAGTTCGCCATTTCGGAGATAAACTTGATGCGCACGAGGCGTATCTCGTCCTCGTCGCCGCCCAGCTCCTGGATGGCGGTCTCCAAGTCGTCGGTATCGGAGTCGGCGAAGTAGTCGTAAATCTCGTCGATGCGGTCCTCGTCCATCACTTCGTCTAAGAAGTAGTCGATGTTGAGCTTCGTACCGCTGTAGACGATGGCTTCCACCTCTGTCAGCAGGTCGTCGAAGTCGATGTTCTGCGCGGTGGCTATGTCGTCGAGGGCTATCTGGCGGTCGATGTTCTGGATGATCTTCACCTTCAGCAGCGACTTCTTGGCCACCGTCCTGACGCGCAGGTCTACCTGACGCGTGATGTTGTTCTCCTCACAGTAGCGCTTGATCAGGTCGACAAACTCCTTGGCGTAGGGCTGTTTCACCTTGCCTTCGCCGACGCCCTGGATGCTCTTCAGCTCCTCTAACGTCATCGGATATTCGGTGGCCATCTGCTCCAACGACACGTCCTGGAAGATGACATACGGCGGGCGCTCCAGCCGCTTCGACACTTTCTTACGCAGGTCGATGAGCATACTGCTCAGCACGGGGTCTAAGGCACTGGTGCCGCCGTCGTGCTCTTCTACCATGTCGGGGTCGTCGACGTACTCGTGGTCCTTGACAATCATGAACGACGTGGGCGACTTCAGGTATTTCTTACCGGCGGCTGTCAGCTTCAGCAGACCGTAGTTCTCTACGTCTTTCTTCAGGTAGCCGGCGATCAGGGCCTGACGGATGACGGGGTTCCACAGCTTCTCGTCGACGTCTTCGCCGGCACCGAAGAGCTCGTGGTCCTGATGTTTGTGGGCGATGATCTCCTCGGTCTCGCGACCGATGATGAAGTCTTCGATATAGTCGGCACGGAAGTTCTCCTTGATGGCTTCTATCACCTTGAGAGCCAGCACCAACTGGTCCTTGGCCTCAATCTTCGTCTTCGGGTGCAGACAGTTGTCGCAGTTGCCGCAGTTGTCCTTGTCGTAGGTCTCGCCAAAGTAGTGGAGCAGCATCTTACGACGGCAGACGCTGGTCTCGGCATAGGCGGCGGTCTCCTGCAACAGCTGGCGACCGATGTCCTGCTCGGCAACGGGCTTGCCTTCCATGAACTTGTCGAGCTTACGCAGGTCTTTGTTGGAGTAGAAGGCCAGACAGATGCCCTCGCGACCGTCGCGGCCGGCACGGCCGGTCTCCTGATAGTAGCCTTCGAGCGACTTCGGGATGTCGTAATGGATGACGAAGCGCACGTCGGGCTTGTCGATGCCCATGCCGAAGGCGATGGTGGCCACGATGACGTCGATGTCCTGCATCAGGAACTGGTCCTGGGTCTGGGCACGGATGGTAGACTCCAAACCGGCATGATAGGCCAGGGCCTTGATGTCGTTGGCACGCAGAATCTCGGCAAGCTCTTCTACTTTCTTACGGGAGAGACAGTAGATGATGCCGCTCTTCCCGGCGTGCTGCTTGATGAACTTGATGATATCCTTGTCGATGTCCTTGGTCTTCGGACGGACTTCATAGTATAGGTTCGGACGGTTGAACGACGACTTGAACTCTGCAGCGTCGACAATGCCGAGGTTCTTCTTGATGTCGGTACGCACCTTGTCGGTGGCGGTGGCGGTCAGCGCAATGATGGGCGCTATGCCTATCTCGTTGATAATAGGACGGATACGGCGATACTCCGGGCGGAAGTCATGACCCCACTCGGAGATACAGTGGGCCTCATCGATGGCGTAGAACGAGATCTTCACCGTACGCAGAAATTCCACGTTCTCGTCCTTCGTCAACGACTCGGGGGCTACGTACAGCAATTTCGTAATACCGTTCCTCACGTCGCTCTTCACCTGGTCGATGGCGGTCTTGTTAAGCGACGAGTTCAGATAGTGGGCCGTCCCTTCGTGCTCGCTCATCTGGGAGATGACGTCCACCTGGTTCTTCATCAGCGCTATCAGGGGCGAGACGACAATGGCAACGCCGTCTAACAGCAGCGACGGCAACTGATAGCACAGCGACTTGCCGCCTCCAGTGGGCATCAGCACAAAGGTGTCCTTACCGTCGAGCACGTTCTGCACGATGGCTTGCTGATCGCCCTTGAAGGTGTCAAAGCCGAAATATTTCTTTAGCTGTTCGTGAAGATTAGTTTTTTTTGTCATATAGGCCTCCTCCTTGTTTCCTCCTTAAGTTAGTTTACGCCGCCAAGTGCGACTTGTTCAGCTGCTGCTCGGCATACTCGCGCGTGACTTCAAATTTCTTGACTTTCTTAGACGGCACCTCGAACATGGCGTCCATCATGATGTTCTCGACGATGGAGCGCAGACCACGGGCACCGAGCTTGTACTCTACGGCCTTGTCGACCATCAACGCTAAGGCGTCCTGACTGAAGGTCAGCGTGATACCGTCCATCTCGAAGAGCTTCATATACTGCTTGATAATGGAGTTCTTAGGCTCTACGAGAATGCGCTCCAAGGCCTTGCGGTCCAACGGGTTGAGATAGGTCAGCACGGGCAGACGACCGATAATCTCGGGTATCAGACCGAACGACTTCAGGTCTTGAGGCGACACGTACTGCATCAGGTCTTCTTTGTCAATTTTGCGGACATTCTGCACCGAGTTGTAACCCACGACATGGGTGTTCAGACGCTGGGCTATCTTGCGCTCGATGCCGTCGAAGGCTCCGCCGCAGATGAACAGGATGTTGCGGGTGTCGACGTGGATATAGTCCTGGTCGGGATGCTTGCGACCTCCCTTGGGCGGCACGTTCACCACAGTACCCTCCAACAGCTTCAGCAGACCCTGCTGGACACCCTCGCCGCTGACGTCGCGGGTGATGCTGGGGTTGTCGCTCTTACGGGCTATCTTGTCTATCTCGTCAATGAAGACGATGCCGCGCTGGGCGGCCTCGACATCGAAGTCGGCAACCTGCAACAAACGGGAGAGGATGCTCTCCACATCTTCGCCGACATAGCCGGCCTCGGTGAACACCGTGGCGTCGACAATGGTGAAGGGCACGTCTAACAGCTTGGCTATCGTCCTGGCCAACAGAGTCTTACCGGTTCCGGTAGAGCCTACCATAATGATGTTCGACTTCTCTATCTCTACGCCGTTCTTGTCCTCGGGCTGGCGCAGACGCTTATAGTGGTTGTAGACGGCCACACTCAGGTAGCGCTTGGCCTCGTCCTGACCAATGACGTACTGGTCGAGGTAGTCCTTGATCTCCTTGGGCTTGGGAACGGCCTTCTCTTCCTTACGACCGCTCTTCTTACCCGTTGACGAGGACAAGATATTCTCCTGCACAATCTGGTAGGCCTGCTGCGCGCAGTCTTCACAGATATAGCCGTTCACACCGGTTATCAGCAACCGGACGTCTCTTTCGCTTCTGCCACAGAAGCTGCATTGTTTCTTCATTTATTTCCTTACTAATACATTGTCTATCATACCATACACCTTGGCTTCCTCGGCCGTCATCCAGTAGTTACGGTCACTGTCCTGATACACCTTGTCGTAAGGGGTATGGGAGTGCTCGGAGATGATGGTGTACAGCTCTTTCTTGAACTTCAGAATCTCCTTGGCCTCAATCTCAATGTCGGAAGCCTGACCCTGAACGCCGCCAAGGGGCTGGTGAATCATCACACGGCTGTGGGGCAGAGCCGAACGCTTGCCTTCCTGACCGGCAACAAGGAGAACGGCACCCATCGAGGCGGCCATACCGGTACAGATGGTGGCCACGTCAGAGGAGATGAACTGCATCGTGTCGTAGATACCCAGACCGGCAGTGACACTGCCGCCGGGACTGTTGATATACAGCGAGATATCCTTGCCGGAGTCTACGGAGTCGAGATACAGCAACTGCGCCTGAAGGGTGTTGGCGGTGTAGTCGTCAATCTGCGTTCCGAGGAAGATGATGCGATCCATCATCAGGCGCGAGTAGACGTCCATCTGGGTGACGTTCAACTGGCGCTCTTCCAGAATGTATGGGTTCAAATACTGCGACTGTGCCTGCATCACCTGATCGAAGGCCAGACCGTCCATTCCTAAATGCTTTACAGCGTATTTTCTAAAATCATTCATAGTCTTTGTCGAATAAGAGATACAAAGATAATAAAAAAAAGTGGAAAACCAACAAGTTTCCCACTTTTTTTTATTTTTTTTGGCGTTTTAGCCTTGCATCAGCTTATTAAACTCCTCCAAAGTCACGTTCTTCTCATCGAGTTTAACAACGGTCTTCAGCTTCTCAGAAAGCTTCACGTCGATGGCGCGGTCTACAAAACCTTCAACCTGCTCGCGCTTCTTCAGCTGCTCATCGGCATACTGCTCCAGAACGTCGTCGGGAACATTCGACATGCCATACTGGGCAAACTGCTGACGCACAGCCTCTTTGGCGATGGCCTTCAGGTCGGCGTCTTCAATCTTTATCTCATTGGCTGTCACAAGCTGCTCCTTGATGAGGTGCCAGGCCAGCTCCTTGAGGCTGCCCTCGAAGTTCTTCTCGACGAAGTCCTCACCCTTGTCCTTGTTGTTGTTCAGCATCACACGCTTCAGCAGAGCCTCGGGAAACTCCAGCTTACCCACCTTTTTCTCCATATACGCGCGCACGTCGAGCATGAACTTATAGTCGCTGTTCTGAACGAGCTGAGCCTGAAGCTGTTCGCTGATCTTCTGACGGAAAGCCTGCTCGTCGGCGCAGCTGCCCTCGCCGAAGACGCGGTCGAAGAGCTGCTGGTTAACCTCGGCGGGCTGGTAGTGGCGAATCTCAGTCACCTGGAAAGAGAAGTCGCTGGTCAGCTCCTTCACGTCGTCCTTCTGCATCTTCAGCAGGGCGGCTACCTCGGCGTCGTTGTCGGGATAGGCTTTCTTCGGGTTGAAGGTGATGATGTCGCCGGCCTTGCAACCGTCGAAGAGCGTCTTCTGAGACTCTTCCTTGATGTAAGCGGGCATAACCATGGCGCTGTCGACGGTGATGCCGCCCTCGAGGGTGTTGCCCTGCTCGTCCAACTGGCGCAGGTCGCCGGTCAGCGTGTCGTTGCCTTCGAAGACGTCGCCCTTCACAAACTCACCGGCCTGCTGGGCGTACATCTTGACCTGCTCGTCAACGAGCTTGTCGTCTACCTTGATGCTGTAGTAGGCTATCTTGTCCTTGGCGCTAAGCTCAGCCTTGAACTCGGGGGCGACGGCGATGTCGAAGATAAAGGTCAGCGGACCGTCCTTCTCCAGGTCCTGGGGCTCCTGCTTATCGCTGGGGAGGGGCTCGCCGAGCATCTGGATCTTGTTGTCGCGGATATAGGCCATCAGCTTGTCGCCCAACAGACGGTTCACCTCATCGACCTTCACGGCAGTGCCGTACTGTTTCTTAATCATGCCCATGGGCACCATACCGGGACGGAATCCGGGCACCTGAGCCTTCTTGCGATAGTTTTTCAGGGTCTTATCGACGGCTTCCTGATAGTCTTCCTTCTCGATGGTGATAGTCAGCAGACCATTCACCTTGTCGGGGTTCTCAAACGTAATATTCATTGCTTTTTTTTCACCTTATTACATTATATATGCGAATTTTGGGGTGCAAAAGTACACAAAATAACTGAAACCACCAAAAATTTTATTATTTATTAGCATCCAGCCGTCCGCGCCCCTGCCTCCTCTGCTTGTTCGCTGTGCAGCGGCGGTGCCGCTGCCAAAGCTGCCAAAGCCGCCGCCCTTCGCCTTCTTTTACGTCACCCCTCGTCTTCCTCAGCTTCCTTGCGCCGTTTCTCCTCGTCCAACAGCTGGAAGTCCTTCTTCTGCAGGACGAAGTTCGAGCCGAGGTATTTCTCTTTCACGATAGGGTTCTCGGCCAGTTCCTCAGGTTTGCCCTTGAACAGGATGCGCCCTTCGAAGAGCAGGTAGGCACGGTCGGTGATGTTCAGCGTCTCGTGGACGTTATGGTCGGTGATGAGGATGCCGATGTTGCGGTATTTCAGGCGCCAGACGATATGCTGGATGTCCTCCACGGCGATGGGGTCGACACCGGCGAAAGGCTCGTCGAGCATGATGAACTTAGGCTCGATGGCCAGACAGCGGGCTATCTCCGTACGGCGCCGCTCACCACCGCTGAGCTGGTCGCCGAGGTTCTTGCGAACCTTGCCGAGACGGAACTCCTTGATAAGCTCCTCCAGCTTCTGCTCCTGGTACTTCCGGGGCTTGCCGGTCATCTCGAGGACACTGAGGATGTTATCCTCGACGCTCATCTTACGGAAGACGGAGGCCTCCTGGGCTAAGTAGCCGATACCGGCGCGGGCCCGCTTATAGACGGGGAAGTCGGTGACCTCCTGGTCGCCAAGGTAGATATGGCCGTCGTTAGGCACTATCAGACCGGTCGTCATATAGAAGGAGGTGGTCTTGCCGGCGCCGTTAGGACCTAACAGTCCCACAATCTCGCCCTGACGGACGTCGAAGTTGACGTCGTTCACCACCGTGCGCTTGCCGTAGCGCTTCACCAGTCCCTCGGCTCTCAGTACAATGCTTTCTTCTTCCATTATTTCCTGTTTTGGCTGCAAAGTTACGAATTTTTCTCGTTACTCATTTCGCATTTCTCATTTTTTTTGTACCTTTGCACCGGAAATGGGACTTTTAAGGAAATGGCTGACCACCTTCGGTCGTTATCTCATACTGATGGGACGAACGTTCTCCGTTCCCGAACGGATGCGTATGTTCTGGAAACAGTACGTCAAGGAGATGTCGCAGCTCGGCGTCGACTCCATCGGCATCGTACTGCTCATCTCGTTCTTCATCGGTGCCGTCATCTGCATACAGATGAAGGTGAACATCGAGTCGCCATGGATGCCGCGATGGGTCGCAGGATACACCACGCGCGAAATCATGCTCCTGGAGTTCTCCAGCTCTATCATGTGTCTCATACTCGCTGGAAAGGTGGGCTCGAACATTGCCTCGGAACTGGGCACCATGCGCGTCACGCAGCAGATCGACGCCCTCGACATCATGGGAGTCAACTCCGCTTGCTACCTCATACTGCCGAAGATCCTGGGCCTGCTGACCCTCATGCCGTTCCTCGTCATCTTCTCCTCGGCGATGGGCATTGTCGGTGCCTACTTCACGGCTTTCGGCATGCACATCATCACCCCGGACGACCTGACGCTCGGTCTGCAGCACGCGTTCATACCGTGGTTCATGTGGATGTCCATCATCAAGAGTCTCTTCTTCGCCTTCATCATCACCAGCGTCCCCGCCTACTTCGGATACACCGTCGAGGGGGGCTCCGTCAACGTCGGCAAGGCGTCGACAGACGCCGTAGTCTCCTCATCGGTCCTCATCCTCTTCTCCGACGTCTTCTTAACGCAACTACTGAGTTGACGAAGCATCGGAGGCGACAACGCAGCGGAGATGTTAAGGCATCGGACGAAACGGACGAACACGGACAGTCCGAAAAAGTCCGAAAAAGTCCGAAAATAAGTCCGAAAAAGTCCGCGTCAGTCCGTGCCGTCCGATGCAAAGAAAGTCCGTGTCAGTCCGTAACGTCCGATGCAAAAAAGAAAGTCCGTTCAGTCCGTGTCAGTCCGATGCAAAAAAAAAGAAAGTCCGTGCAAGTCCGTAACGTCCGATGCAAAAAAGAAAGTCCGCGCCTGTCCGATGCCACTAATTGAAATGGAGATATGATTGAAGTAAAAAACCTATACAAGTCGTTCGATGACAAACAGGTGCTGAAAGACATCAGCACCGTCTTTGAAGATGGCAAGACCAACCTCATCATCGGCCAGTCCGGCTCCGGCAAGACCGTGCTGATGAAAAACCTCGTCGGCCTCCTCACCCCCACCTCAGGCCACATCCTCTACGACGGCCGCGACTTCGTGGCCATGACGAAGCGCGAGAAGATCGCCATGCGCCGCGAGATGGGCATGATCTTCCAGGCCGCGGCACTCTTCGACTCCATGACCGTCCTCGAGAACGTCATGTTCCCCCTCGACATGTTCTCCGCCATGAACCTCCGCGAGCGCCAGAAGCGCGCCATGGACTGCCTCGACCGCGTCAACCTCGTCGGTGCCGAGAAGAAGTTCCCCGGCGAGATCTCCGGCGGTATGCAGAAGCGCGTCGCCATCGCCCGTGCCATCGTCATGAACCCCAAGTACCTCTTTTGCGACGAGCCTAACTCCGGCCTCGACCCGAAGACCTCCCTCGTCATCGACGACCTGCTCCACGGCATCACGCGGGAGTTCGGCATGACCACCATCATCAACACCCACGACATGAACTCCGTCATGGGTATTGGTGAGAACATCATCTTTATCTACGAGGGAAACAAGGAGTGGCAGGGACAGAGCCACGAAATCATGGAGTCAACGAACCAGCGTCTCACAGACTTTATCTTCGCCAGCAACCTGCAGAAGAAGATGCGCGAGGCCGTCATTGCCAACGGCATTAAAATCTAAGTTATTTCATCCGCCAGCGACCATCACCGGCGTCGACCATGGGAACAACAATCTCCTCCTGGGTGGAGTCACCATAACAGAGGAGAAGGAAAACGCTGGTGTACGCATCAAGGCTGTCAGTACGGACACTGGAGACGCTGACGGCGGTGATGCCGCCGTGCTTGTCCTGCTGCTGCGCCATAAACTGCAGATACCCCGTGAGCAACTGCTCACGGTAGTCGGCGGGGAGGGAGTCGCTCCCTACCCTACCCTGTAAGAACTGCTCGTACTCGCCGGCCAGCAGATGGCGGTAATAGCCCTCCGCGGCCAGGGCCGCCTGCTGCTCAGGGGAAAGGGAGGAGGAGCAGCTGAGGAGGAGGGTGAGGGCGAAGAGAGCAATGAGACGGGTGGGACTATTGGGACGAGGGGGACGGGGGGGACTCGCGGGACGGATGGGAAGGGGCCTCATTATTTCTGTCGTATAAAGACGTTGATGGGCGAGCCTGTGAGCGTCCAGTTCTCGCGGATTTTGTTCTCGAGGAAGCGGCGGTAAGGCTCCTTGACATACTGCGGCAGGTTGGCGTAGAACACGAAGGTAGGAATCTGCGTGTCGGGCACCTGTGCCACATATTTGATCTTGATATACTTACCCTTGACCGACGGCGGCGGTGTCTGTTCGATGATAGGCAGCATCACCTCGTTGAGCTTCGTCGTGCCGATACGCACCTTTCGGTTCAGGTAGACCTCCTTAGCGGTCTCCAAGACCTTGAAAATGCGCTGTTTCGTCAACGCTGACGCGAAGATGATGGGGAAGTCGACGAATGGTGCCATCCGCTGCCGTATCGCCGTCTCAAAGGTTTTTATGACCTCTTGTGACTTATCCTCTACGAGGTCCCACTTGTTGACGACGACGACGAGGCTCTTGTTGTTCTTCTGTATCAGCTGGAAGATGTTCATATCCTGCGCCTCTATGCCACGCGTAGCGTCGATCATAAGGATGCAGACGTCGCTGTTCTCGATAGAGCGTATGCTGCGCATGACGCTGTAGAACTCCAGGTCCTCATTGACCTTGTTCTTACGACGTATGCCAGCGGTGTCGACGAGGTAGAAGTCGAAGCCGAACTTATCGTAGCGCGTATAGATGCTGTCGCGGGTGGTGCCGGCGATGTCGGTGACGATATGGCGGTCCTCGCCGATGAAGGCGTTGATGAGCGACGACTTGCCGGCGTTAGGTCTGCCGACGACGGCAAAGCGTGGTATGCCGTCCTCGGTGTCGTCCTTCGACTTCTCGGGCAGTATCTCGAGCACCTTGTCGAGCAGGTCGCCTGTGCCGCTGCCTGTCGCCGCGCTGATGCAGTAAGGGTCGCCCAGTCCGAGCTTGAAGAAGTCGTACTGGTAGTAGAGGTCCTTACCGTCGTCGGCCTTGTTGGCCACGAGCAGCACGGGAAGTTTGGCGCGGCGCAGAATCTGTGCCACGTCCATATCCCAGTCGGTGACACCGTTCTTGATGTCGCAGAGGAAGAGTACGAGGTCGGCCTCCTCGGTGGCGACGAGTACCTGCTTACGTATCTCCTCCTCGAAGATATCGTCGCTGTTGACGACCCAGCCGCCGGTATCGACGACCGAGAACTCCCGTCCGCACCACTCGCACTTGCCATACTGGCGGTCGCGTGTCGTGCCTGCCTGATCGCTGACGATGGCCTGGCGGGAGTTGGTAAGACGGTTAAATAAAGTGGACTTGCCGACATTCGGGCGTCCGACGATGGCTACTAAGTTGGGCATGGAAATGGGGTTAGGGGTTAGAACGGATAAACGGATGAACGGTTAAACGGTTAAACGAGAGAACGGTTAAACGAGAGAACGGCTAAACGAGGAGCCTTGGCTTACTCGGGGTTATAGCCGAAGCTATCGAGTTCCTTCTTTGACGAGCGCCAGTCCTTGTCGACCTTGACGAAGATCTCGAGGTAGATATGCTTGTCGAAGAACTTTTCGAGGGTTTTGCGGGCCTCTGTGCTGACCTTCTTCAGGGCGACGCCCTGATGGCCGATGATGATGCCCTTCTGCGAGTCGCGCTCCACGTAGATGACAGCGTTGATATGTATCTGACGGTCGTCCTCCTTGAAGCGCTCCACGACGACCTCTACGGAGTAGGGTATCTCCTTATCGTAATAGAGGAGAATCTTCTCGCGGATGATTTCCGAGACGAAGAAGCGGGCGGGCTTGTCCGTCAGCTGGTCTTTGTCGAAGAAGGCGGGACTCTCCGGCAGCAACTGCTGGATGCGCTTCAGCAACATGTCGACGCCGAACTTGTTCTTGGCAGAGATAGGCAGGATCTCGGCGTTGGGGAGCAGGGCGTGCCAGCGGTCGACGATGTCAGCCAAGAGTGCAGACTCTCCCCCGGCCCCTCCCTGTGAGGGAGGGGAGTAGATACCTTGCACGCCCTTACCTTTCGCAGAACCATGCACATCCTCTTTTGAAGAACCCTGCACACCCTCTTTCGAAGCAGAGTAATTACTCCCCTCCCTCATAGGGAGGGGCCGGGGGAGGGTCTTTAGGGTCTTCAGCTCATCAATCTTATTAATAAGCAGAATGACGGGAATCTGCATTTTCTGCACCTTCTCGAGGAAGTCCATGTTCTTCTCCGGGTTCTCCACCACGTCGGTGACGTAGAGGAGGATGTCGGCGTCCTGGAGAGCCGACTCCGAGAAGGCGAGCATCGACTCCTGGAGCTTGTAGTTCGGCTTGAGCACGCCCGGGGTGTCGCTGAACACGATCTGCATGTCCGGCGTGTTCACGATACCCATGATGCGGTGTCGTGTGGTCTGGGCCTTGAACGTAGCTATTGAAATACGCTCACCAACCAGCTGGTTCATGAGCGTACTTTTACCTACATTGGGATTTCCAACGATATTGACGAATCCTGCTTTATGCACCTTAGTCATTTACATTTTGACTGTTTCGATTTACTATTTTGTGTCAGCATCATACGCCCACCTATAGTAAGAGGCACCGTGGACGAATCCTGCGCCGAAGGCGGTGAAGATGAGGTTATCGCCCTTCTTCAGCAGGTGCTCATAGTCCCAGAGAGCGAGCGGGATGGTCGCTGCCGACGTATTGCCGTAATGCTCGATGTTGACGAGCACCTGGTCCATCGTCAGCTCCAGGCGCTTGGCGACAGCCTCTATGATGCGCATATTTGCCTGGTGAGGCACGACAAAGCGGATGTTGTCCTTGTTCAGGCCGTTGCGCTCGGCAATGAGTGCGCAGTCGTCGCTCATGTTCGTCACCGCATAGCGGAAGACGGTGCGCCCCTCCTGGTAGAGGTAGTGCAGACGGTGGTCGACGGTGAAGTGGCTTGGCGGACTGACGGAGCCTCCGGCCTTCATGTGGAGGAAGGGCAGACCCTTGCCGTCGCAGCGGAAATAGCTGTCTATGACGCCGATATTCTCCTCCTCGGTGGCCTCTACGAGCACGGCAGCGGCGCCGTCGCCGAAGAGGGGACACGTCTGGCGGTCCTTGTAATCGGTGACCGACGACATCTTGTCGGCACCGATGACGATGACCTTCTTCAGGCGTCCGCTCTGAATCATCATCGCCGCCTGGTCGAGGGCATAGAGGAATCCGCAGCAGGCGCCCCAGAAGTCGAAGGCGTAGGCGTTCTTCAGTCCTATCTTTCCTAAGACGATACTTGCCGTCGACGGGAACTTATAGTCCGCCGTCGATGTGGCAACGATCAGGGCGTCGATGGTGTCGGGGTCTACCCCCGTCTTCTTCAAGAGCTGCTTGGCGGCCTTTCGCGCCATATAGCTCGTGCCGAGGCCTTCCTCGGAGAGTATACGTCGCTCCTTGATGCCCACGCGCGTCATAATCCACTCGTCGTTGGTGTCAACCATGCGCGACAGTTCCTCGTTGGTGAGGACGTACTCAGGCACGTAGCCGCCGACGCCAGTGATAATAGCGCTGTATCTGCTCATTATTCAGCTACTTCGTCCTCTTTCTTGATAGCCACCTTCCCACGGTAGTAACCGCAAGTGGGGCAAACAGTGTGGTACACATAGTAAGCACCGCAGTTGGGGCATACGGCGAGCGTAGGAGCTACAGCCTTGTCATGGGTACGACGCTTGAGGGTACGAGTCTTTGATTGTCTTCTTTTAGGATGTGCCATTTTAATTTACAATTTAACGATTTTACTATTTAATTTTTCAGTTTCAGCTCTGCGAGCTTGCTCCATCGGGGGTCTACAGTCTGGCCGGACTCCTCATCGCCGCTTCGGTCGGCTGACAGCTCTTCCAGAGCCTTCGTCATAGCAGGGTTGCACTTACCAGTTGCGTGCACGTGCTGGATGGGTATTGCCAGAGCTATAAACTCATAGATGAACCACGCCGTGTCGAGTATTCCTTCGTTCTCGTCGACGGTCACGGTGTCATCGTCCTCAGAGTTGTTGCTTCCGATTTTCGCTACCAGACGGTTGTCAGTCTCTATGGGCTGTTCCATCAGGTCGAGGCACCGGTCGCAAGTGATGTCTATGCTTCCGACGGTGTGGAACAGGAGTTCAAAAAAGCCGGATGCCTTGCGTATAGACAGCGACACATGCAATGCTCCACTCTCCACCTCCGTCTGATCCAGGGCGTCGAAGAATGACTTGTCCAGCTCCCACTCGAAGTTTGTCACCTCGTCTGTAAGTCCTTTCAAATCAATCTTATAACGTTCCAAATCACACATATTCACACTTTTAGGGTGCAAAGGTACTAACTTTTTGGGAAACGACCAAAAAAAACGGTTATTTTTTCATTTCTATGCGGAAGGTGGTGCCGACGCCCACCTCCGACTGCTTCACGAAGATGCGTCCGTGGTGATAGTCCTCTACGATGCGTCGTGCCAGCGAGAGTCCGAGTCCCCAGCCGCGCTTCTTCGTGGTGAATCCCGGTGTGAAGACATTCTTGACGTCCTTCTTACGGATGCCCTTGCCGTTGTCCTGCACTTCCAGCGCCACGCGTGTGTCATCGTCGGTAAGCGTCAGCACGATACGTCCCGCCCCCTCCATGGCGTCGACGGCATTCTTGCAGAGGTTCTCTATGACCCACTCGAAGAGCGAGGCGTTCATCTTGACGATGACGTCGTGGTCGGGCACATGGCATACCATCTCCACCTTCTTCGACGTGCGCCGGTCCATATAGTCTACGACGTGCGCCAGCACCTCGTTCATCGACGCGTCGACAGGTTCCGGCAGCGAGCCGATCTTCGAGAAGCGGTCGGCGATACGCTGCAGGCGCTTCACGTCCTGGTCCATCTCGGGTATCAGTTCGTCCTGCGGATAGTTCTCCTTCAGGATTTCCACCCAGGCCATCAATGAGGAGATAGGCGTTCCCAGCTGGTGTGCCGTCTCCTTCGACAGTCCCACCCACACCTTGTTCTGCTCCGCGCGCTTCGACGACAGCAAGGCGAAGATGGCGATGACGACGAAGATCATCACGATGCCCAGCTGCACGTAGGGCCACTGCGTCAGGCGCTTGAGCATCGTCGACTCGTCGTAGCACACCAGCTGTCCGCCGATGCGGATGGTGTCGCCCGCCTGCATCATGCGCCGGGCGTAGGCCTCGATATGCAGCGTGTCGTCGATATTACGGAAGTCGTCGATATGGCCTTCACTGTTCACCACGATGACGGGGATGGTGTTGTTCGACTGTATCACGTTGAGCACCAACGACAGGTCGGTGGTCTCGTCGGCCGTGTTCAGGGTGTGCAGCGCCTCGGCCCACGTCTCCATCTTCGCACGCTCCTCGCGCTGCAGGTCGCGCACCAGGTAGTGCGAAACCAACAGCGACACCACGGCTATGACGATAGCCGCAATGACGAGCAAGATCTTCACCTGTCGGATTCTGTCAGTCCATTGCATAGCTGTCTATATAACGAAAAAGCCCCGAGGATATTGTATCCTCAGGGCTTCACTTTGAAAAAAGATGGCGGCCTCCTACTCTCCCGCATTGCATTGCAGTACCA
>ONDA01000023.1 GCA_900316475.1 uncultured Prevotellaceae bacterium | reverse complement strand
AATGATGGCCTTATTTTTCCGTTTGCGTACTGTCTTGACCCTGTAAACCAACAGCATGACAACCAGAACGGTTGCTATCCCGCCGAGAATGATAACCCACAGGCGCAGACGGCTGATCTGCTCCGTCTTCAACTGGTTCTGATACACCGCCTCCAGTTCCTGCGCGTTCTCCTCTGCCTGTCGGGCCAACAGGGTGTCGTTAATCTCGTACGACTCTTTCAACAGCAGGAAAGCCTCGTTGCCATGTCCCAAGGCGGCTTCAGCCTCGGCCATCTGGTATTTCGACGTGCGCTCAGAAGCCGTCCACTGGCCTTTCTTCTCGCGTACCCATTCCACATATCGTCTTTGAATTTCCACAACCTCCTGATACCGTCCGCGACTGGTTAGGTAAGGACAGATGTCGCGCTCGTTGGATACGGTCATGGGCTGGTGATGCTGCCAGAGGCCGTATGTGCTGTCGGCTTTCGAGGTGCTGTCCGTCATGTAATAGAGGTAGGCCCTCGTAGCCAAAGTGCGAACCAGCATCTGCTCACCTTTCTCCGGCTGTCCGGACTTCAGTAAGTTCGCTTCTACCTCCTTTGAGTCGATGAGGGCTTGGGCATAGTCTTCATCCAGCGCACGCCGCTTCATCAGCACGTAGTGGTAGTAGGCCAGCAGATAAGGGGCATCGTCTGCGGTGCTTTTCTCCATCAGCCTGACAGCCTGCGTCATGTAGTCGTAAGCCGTCTGCTTGTCGCCCGTATCGTAGATTTGCATACCCAGGGTGAGCATGGCCTCGGCTTCCATCTGAATGTTGCCAGCCGCATGAGCCTCTGCCAACTGGGTCTTCAGCAGTTCTCGGGCCTTCGTCTGGTTGCCCAATGCCTGATAGCAGTCAATCATGTCCTGGCGGAGCGTCAGCCTGTCATTCCCTTGTGCTTTCGACAAGGCCGCCTCATACGCGTCAAGAGCCTCCTGATACTGCTGACCGTTGTACAATTGATTGGCCTCCTCGCGCAAAGCCTGCCAGTCCGATGAACTTTTCGTGCAGGACACGAATGCCAGCAAAAGAAAGAGAACCGCAAAAATAAAGCCGCCAAGGGTCAGGCAGCGCAGCGACAAGGGGCGATATGTGAGTGCGGTCGGGGGCATGGGGGAAATTAGTATTCTATCAATTCGAGTCCTTGGTTGCGGTAGAAGGGGAATTTCGTGTCGCTCGACATTAGAGCCATGCGCTCGGTAATGGCGTGCGAGATGATGACACAGGTGTCGAGCATCAGTCTCATGGCCGTATGATTCTTTGTCCGTCCTTGTATGCCTTGCACTGCTTCTGCAGTTCAGGGTCAACCACTTCGATTACCCACTTGTGGGCTCTTGCCCACCTTGCTGTTTTTGAAATACCCTTCTTCGGGGTTCTGAAAGTCGTTGTTGATTCCATAATTCTTGCTCCATTTTATTGTGCAAGCATCACCCCCTTTGGGATGCCGAGCGCTTGTTGTTTATATGTTTCTAGTTGCAAAGTTACAACTTTTTTGTGATTTATTGTTCAATCGCCCCCACCTTTTTAATAATATTAAGGCAAAAGCGGGCCAAGATGCATCGTTTTCGAGGGGATCATGGGGACAGGTTGTTTGAATGAATTCGTTGAATTCACTTCAAACAACCTGTCCCCATGATCTTTTAAAAAGACTTAGAGGATAAACATGGCTGTGTCACATATAATGTAGCATTATTTGTAATCTGCTTCAGTTGTTTGCCGTTGAAGTCCATGTCAAGTAACATTACGCTTTGGCAGCCATCAAGCACAGCAGAAGGTGCCGCCGTGTGGATTTTTCCTCCTTTCATGACGAAACCGCTCACATCCTGTAGCCGCAGGAAGTCTTTGCCATGTCCTTCGAAATTCTCAATAAGTACATTGGTTAGCGGACGCTCAGGCAAGGCTTTGACATCAATAAGGCGCTGACAGCCGTCTACGGTGAAGTCCTTGATATAGATGTTCTTGAACTCGGGCGTCAGCTCGTTCACCTGACGGGCGGGGAAGCGGTTGGCCAGTTCGCCCACCCATTTCTTTGAGCCGAGCATGTCGACGGTCAGGCCATTCCACTTGATGTTCCTTGCCATCACACGCTCCACCCACACGTCGTGGGCACCACCGCCGCGCGGGCGTCGTGTCTTGATACGGATCCCTTGCTCGGTGCCCTCAAAACGGCAGTCGTGCATGTATATATTCCACATCGAGGCAGCCGTCTCAGAGCCCAGCACTAAGCCACCGCCACCACGCAGAGCCACACTGTGGCGGATGACGCAGCCCACAGACGGACAGGCAGTCCGTACGCCGTCTTCGCCGCGCCCCGACTTGATGGTATAGCAGTCGTCACCGCAGTCAAGTTGGCAGTACTCTATCAGTGAATTGGTGGTCGATTCGATGTCGATGCCGTCGGTGCGTCCGTGTCCGGCACTGTTGACGGTCACGCCGCGTATGATGACGTTGTCGCAATACTGCGGCACGATGTTCCAAAACAGCCCCTGGTCGATGGTGATGCCCTCTATCAGCACGTTCTTGCAGTGTACGGGTGCCACCGTCATGGGCAGCAGCACGGGGTGTCCCTGCTGTCCGTCACACAGTCGCTCTGCAATAGGTTTCGTGACATCAACGCATTCCTCCACTACCAAGTATTTCCGGTTTTCCTGATATATCTCGCAGTCGGTCGATGGACCCACGATATGACCTCGTCCCGTCAGTCCGATGTTCTCAGCTCCGTTGGCGTAAATCATGGCTCCGAGCGACATCACATCGTAGCCCTCGTTGCGAGTGGGCACGGCTGGTTGATAGTCGCTGATGCGGCCGCTGAACGTCAGCACGGCACTGTCGCTGAGGTGCAGGCAAACGCCTGACTTCAGTTCGATGCGTCCGCTGGTCCACTGACCATCGGGGACGATGACCGTGCCGCCACCCTGTCGGCTCATGCGGTCGATGGCCGTCTGTATCTGGCGAGTGGAAAGTCCCCGTTTGTTCATTTTCACCGTCCGCGATACTTTCTCCTGGTGCACATACACGCCACTCGAGGCATAGTCAGTGGGTGAGATACAGTCTTTGGCTGTTATCAACAGGTGTACGGGGCGATGGATTCCGCCATAGACGTTGAAATCGCCTGCGATAGGCAGCACGTCGGTGCGGAAGGCATTGCCAACCCATACCTCCAATTCGTTGTCACCCTCATGCAGAAGGTCGGTCACCTCCATGCAGAAGGCTGTATAGCCACCCTTGTGTTGACCAGCAGTCTTCCGGTTTACAAAGACATCGGCCACTGAGTTCACGCCCTCAAAACGGAGAAACACACGATGTTCACGAAGCATTTCGTTGCTGACGTTGAGCGAACGAGTATAAACCATCGTCTCACGATTGTAGAAAGTGCCCTTCACGTAGTTGGCATTCCACGTGTGTGGCAGCGTCACTAAAGTGCCTTGCTTGCCGGGTGAAGGGTCGCTGATGGGTCGTATGGTCCATCCGTCGTTGAGCTGCACGTCGGTCCTGCTCTGAGCACTGTCGGCCATCACCGCCATAAGCATTAAGGCGAGGCAAATGATTTTTTTTAGAAACACGTTCATAGGCTATTCTATCATTTCGCCGTTTATCTTGACATTCTTCAACGTCAGCCCCTCCACGGGCCGCTTGCTGAAAGGTTTCTCCTTGCCATAGTCACTGCAGTCGATGTCTTCGAAGTCGAAGTTTCTCAGTGCGTATTTATCCGACCCGGTGACGTTGAAGAACACGTTGCACGTCATTCGTATGTTGCGGAAGGTCATGTTGCTGCATTCTGAGAGTGGCATGTCCTGACGCTCCTGTTTCTCGTAGAACTGAGTCCAGGGACGCACGAGCAGGAAGTTGCGACACTTGCCGGTGAAGTTCTCTATTCGCACATGCTGATAGCGTTGCGGCGTGTCGGGACGCATCTTCAGCCACAGCACATTATTGGTGTTGTCGGCCCTACAATTGCGCATGATGACATTCCAGTCGGTCACGCTCTCCGAGCCGAGCGTCATGCAGCCGTGGGTGGTGCCGTAGTGACAGTTCTCTACCAAGATGTTGTAGCAGGGGCCGTTTTCCGGTGCTTGGTCGGCAAAGGTGCCCTTGCCGCCCTTGAGCACTACGGCATCGTCGTTGACGTTCATATAGCAGCCTCGCACCAGCACGTCGTGGCACACGTCGATGTCGATGGCATCGGTCGATGGTCCCTTGATATCCACTGTGGAGGAATAGATATAAAGGTCGAGATAGCGCACGTGGTGGCAACGATAGATGTGGTTGGTCCAGTAGGGCGAGTTGATGAGCCGCACGTCTTGTATGGTGACGTTTTCTGAGTTGGTGATGTAGGTCAGGCGCGGGCGTTGTGCATCCTTGTTAGTACACTGCCGGTTCCACTGGCGCCGAATCCAAAACTCTTCCCAGTAGGAGGTGCCATTACCGTCGATGGTGCCCTTGCCACAGATAGTGAATCCGTTGATGCTGTCGGCATTCACCAGGGCGGTGAAGTACTTGCAGGTCTGCCCCTCGATGCGCGTCTCGCGTATCTCGAAGTCACGTATGCGGTCGGAGCCCTTCAATACCCCACCCTCTTCTACCATCAGATGGGTGCCTTGGCGGAAGAACAGACTGCCGCTGTAGAATGTGCCCTTAGGCACTACCACCACTCCGCCGCCCTGCTTGGCGGCACGGTCTATCACGGCCTGAATGGCGCGTGTCTGCACCTCGTTAGTGCCCTGGCGCACGCCGTAGTCGGTCAGAAGGTAGCGTTTGCCCAGCGTGGCGACATCCACCTTTGCCGTATCGCTGAACCACTCAGCTATGGGTTCACCATTGGGCCAGTAATCTTTAACTACAGTTTTCTTCTTCGCGTCTGCATTGTTTGTCAATACAACCATGACCAAAAGTAGGCATGGCTTCAGTAGTTTGTTTATCGTTATCATAGTTCTGACATGCTTAAAATGTAGCTTTAATTTCACAAAAGGTGGGCGAAGGGCACGGCCAGTATCTCGCACTGTATGTCGATACTATCGAAGATTATGTAACCCCGTATCGTTCGATAATTCGACTCTGTGAGAAGTGTAATTATTACCATTGCAGCGATTAAGTATATTGTTATCGTAGCCATTACTCACTTTCTTTTTCTTTATAGTTGTCTTTATTTAATAACAGACCCTTTTTCGCATTGAGGGGCGATACTACAGGCTTGCCTGTCTTGGCTTCAAGTTCCATGCGGGCGTTGCGGGCAATCTCACCACCTTGACGGGCTACGTCGATATGGTC
Organism: uncultured Prevotellaceae bacterium; assembly: GCA_900316475.1. GTDB lineage: Bacteria > Bacteroidota > Bacteroidia > Bacteroidales > Bacteroidaceae > Prevotella. Next base: position 74,027 of record ONDA01000023.1, on the reverse strand, counting down.
ACCAAACGTTTCTGGATTCTGGCTCTCAGATATTTCCTTGGTAGAAAGTTCGGCCAGCATATTCATCACTAGTTCGCGATTGGTCATGTTGTCGCGCAGGTTCTCTTTCTTTAGACCTTTGAACTTCTTGTATTCACGCGCCGTCATGCCAGCCCAAGTATGATAGATGATGTCGGTCAGTGTGGCAAACTGTACACCCTCTTCCAAACCCCGACGTTTCCACTCATCAGTCAGATCCTTGCGAATCTCTATAGATTTCAGACGCTGGTTAATCCAGTTATCCGAATAGCCCAAACGCTTGTAGTCTGCCAGTGCCTGCTGAATACCCAACTCAGGGTCTTGCATCTGGTCAAGTCGCTGTGCAGCCACCTGTGCCATCCATTGTTTAAAGGGTTCAGCCTTTGGTGACGGAATGGATTGAATCAGTCGGAAAAGCTGTTCTGTATCAGCCACATCCGTCTTTCGCATCTTGCCGTCAGCAGCTTGAAGTTTCAACTGGTGACAATTTGTCACCGTTTCATTTCCTTCTTCCTTGAGTCGCTGTTTCAACTTGTTCCAATACTTTCGTGCTGTTAATGGATCCTTACTTTCCGTAAGCACTCCACAAACATCCACTATAGAGAAATACCACTTCTCTTCCACGTCATCATACACAGCGCGAACTTTCTTCTCTTCAAAGAGCTTTATCTGATTGAACTTTGTCATACTTTCTATTTTTATCCTCTAACTTGCAAATATACTACACCCCTCTCTCCGCCCAGTCGCCACGGTCAAGGTTTCTATATCCTACTGCTTCGGCGATATGTTGGCTTTGGACATTCTCGCTTCCTTCTAAGTCGGCAATGGTGCGGTCGACCTTTAATATTCTATTGTACGCGCGAGCGGAGAGTTTTAGACGCTCCATCGCCATGCGGAGGAGGTCCGCTTTTCGTTTGTTAATTCCTGTCATGCCAATTAACTATTGTCATCAAACAATCCGTTTTCACGCCACTTTTTGATTTCCTGGTCAAAGTCAGAAAGATATTCACGGTCTTGTACTATACGGAATTTGTCATACTCAGCATACGCTTTTTCTTTAGCTTCTTCAGCAGATACAGTTCCTGCATTCTCCAAAATGTCGTAGCGGTAGTATCCAAGAAATCTCTCCAGTTCTTTCTTCCAATCTGCCATCGTCATGACCAACTGGCGGTCTGCCCTGTCCTCTGCCACATCAAGGAAAGCATTGGAAAGACGATTTAGTGATGTTACTTCCTTGTCCGACAAATAGTTCTTCGCTATTATCGTATCAGACTTCTGGACTCTGCCATCAGGGGCATTCTTCCATGTAGTCAATCCCATGTGTGGCATCTCTGCGTCTGCTCTGGTGTAGATGATTTCTGCTGCCGTCTGATGTGTGACAGCCCAGTGCATCATGTTCTGTACCATCTTAAAGAACAGTTTTGTAGTTTCCGCTTTAGCGTCATAGTCGGCACTGCACTCCGCATATACATCTGTAATCTTCTGGTAGTACCTGCGTTCAGAAGTGCGTATCTCCCTGATACGTTCTAGTAAGTCATCGAAATAGTCCTTGCCGAAGTGCTTGCCCTGCTTCAGTCGTTCATCATCCAACACAAAGCCTTTGATAATCAATTCCTTCAGCACAGCCGTTGCCCAAATGCGGAACTGAGTGGCCTGATAACTGTTTACGCGATATCCTACAGCAATGATGGCATCGAGGTTGTAAAGCATCGTGTCATAGTTCTTACCGTCAGCGGCAGTTATCCCAATTTTTCGGATAACTGACTGCTCTTTCAGTTCTCCGCTATTGAAAATCTCTTTCAAATGATAGTTTACAGTTCTCACATCCACCCCATACAATTCACTCATTCGCTTCTGTGTTAGCCAGAAAGTTTCGCTGTTGAATACTACTTCTATATATGTTTCTCCTTGGTTAGTCTTATAGAGCAGAATCTTTGAAGAAATCTGATTCTCAACAAGTTCAGTGGTAGTAACTTGCTCCTTGAAATACTGTCGCGCTGCTTGTACCTGTGGCTTCTTGCTATCTGCATTCTCTGCGATAATCAGACAGGCCAAGCGTGTCAGGTGCCAATTGTCTACCTTGCGAAATGTTCCAGAACCCACCTTCGCCATTTCAACCACTTGGTTAAAATGCTCGCTGATATTCATTGCCCTGTTCTGGGCCACTAGTAATGCCTTATTCAGCACACGGTTGAACTTCTGCCATGTACTATAGCCCATAACATTGCTGAGTTCCCTCGCACTCCAATACTCCTTGCCGTCAGCAGTCTCCTTTCTAACCCTTTCGAAGTCCGACTGCATCGGCTGTATATTCTGCTGTTCGTCCATACCTTATTTATATAATCAAATTCGCAATTATATCCCGCGCTCTGCCCAGTCGCCTCGGTCCAGATTGCGGTAGCCGATGGCCTCAGCGATATGCATAGACTCAACCTTTTCGCTGCCGGCGAGGTCGGCGATGGTACGTGCAACCTTAAGGATGCGACTGTAGGCACGGGCTGAGAGCTTCAACTTCTCCATTGCCATGCGAAGCATGTCGAGGCTGGCAGCATCAGGCTCTGCAAACTCGTGGAGCATGCGCTCGGTCATCATGGCGTTGGAGTGGATGCCCTTGAAGGGTTTGAAGCGCTCCTCCTGAATCTTACGGGCGGCAATCACTCGTTCACGGATAGCAGCCGATGGTTCTCCTGGCTGCATCTGCGAGAGCTGGGCGAAGGGTACAGCTTGTATCTCGCAGTGGATGTCGATACGGTCGAGTAGGGGACCGCTGATCTTGTTCATGTAGCGCTGAATCTGGCCGGGGGTGCAGACACAGTGGTGGGTCGGGTCGCCATAGTAGCCGCAGGGACAGGGGTTCATAGAGGCGACGAGCATGAACGAGCAGGGATATTCCACGTTGTATTTCGCACGGCTGATGGTGATTATCCGGTCTTCGAGAGGCTGGCGGAGCACTTCGAGGACGGAGCGGCTGAGCTCTGGCATCTCGTCGAGGAAGAGCACACCGTTATGCGCGAGAGAAATCTCTCCTGGCTGCGGATTATTGCCGCCACCAACGAGAGCCACCTGTGAGATGGTGTGATGCGGAGCGCGGAAAGGACGTTGCGAGATGAGGCTTGTGTCACGGTTCAGCTTGCCCGCTACGGAGTGTATCTGCGTCGTCTCAAGGCTTTCGGCCAGCGAGAGTGGAGGCAGGATGGAGGGCAGGCGCTTGGCGAGCATCGACTTGCCGCTGCCCGGTGGTCCTATCATGATGAGGTTGTGACCGCCGGCAGCCGCTACCTCGAGGGCACGTTTGACGCTCTCCTGACCGCGAACGTCGCTGAAGTCGAGTTCGTATTGGTTCTGCTGTTCGTAGAACTCGCGGCGGGTGTCGATGACAGTAGGCTGGTAGCTGGTGTCGCCATTGAAGAAGTTGACGACATCGCTCAGCGTCTCCATGCCGTAGATGTTAATGTTGTTGACGACAGCCGCTTCGCGGACATTTTGCATGGGCACGATGAGACCTTCGAAATGCTCTGCACGGGCACGGATGGCAATGGGCAGTGCGCCTCGCACAGGCAGCAGACGGCCGTCGAGGCCCAGTTCGCCTACCATCATAAAACGCGCCAGCCGCGTGTTCTCCAGCTTCGTGCTTGCCGCCAATATGGCGATGGCTAAGGGCAGGTCGTAGGAAGACCCCTCCTTCTTGATGTCGGCAGGCGACAGATTGGCAGTGATGTCCATGGCAGGCATCTTGAACCCGTTGTTCGTCAGGGCGGCTTTGATGCGGTCGTAACTTTCGCGGACGGCCGTGTCGGCCAGTCCTGTCAGGTGGAACTGCACGCCGCGCGCCATACTGACCTCTACTGTTACCGTTGTAACCTCCAGTCCGTTGACGGCTGCGCAGAATGTCTTAACAAGCATAGATTTTCTGTTTTTCTGGCAAAGTTACGAATTAATTTCAAAACATAGAAATGTTTCGTAAGGAAAAAGTTGCAGATATCGGGAAATTGTGTTATATTTGCAACCGTTATAACATAAACAGACAAGAAATGATGAAGAAATTATTGCTTTTGGTGCTGTTGGCGGCCTGTCTGACACCGGCCGTCGCTCAGCCCCAGTTCGGCGAACAGCCGAAGTTAGTAGTAGGCGTCGTCGTAGACCAGATGCGCTGGGACTACCTGTCGCGTTACTACCACCAGTTTACCAACGACGGCTTCCGGCGGCTGATAGGTGATGGCTTTTCCTGCGACAACTGCCTGATCAACTATATCCCGACGGTGACGTCGATAGGCCACACGTCCATCTATACTGGCACCACGCCGGCGTTCCACGGCATCTGTGGCAACAACTTCTTCAAAGACGGCCGTAAGATCTACTGCACCGACGACTCTACGGTCAACGTCGTCGGTACCGACAACCAGAAGAAGGGCCAGATGTCGCCGCGCAATATGCTGGCCACAACCATCGGCGACCAGCTGCGCCTGCATACCGACTTCAAGTCGAAGGTCATCGGCGTGAGCTATAAAGACCGTGCCGCCATCCTCCCTGCCGGCCACTCGGCAACGGCAGCCTACTGGCTCGACACGAAGAACCTGCAGTTTATCACCAGCACCTATTACATGACGGAGCTGCCGTCGTGGGTACGTGACTTTAACAAGAAGATGGATGCCGATAAAGAGGTGAAGGCCATCAAGAAAGCCAAAGGCGACATCGGCCTCTCTCCCCTCTGCGGCACTGTCACCACCGACATGGCCATCGCCGCCCTGAAGGGTGAGCAGCTGGGCAAGGGCGACGTCACCGACATGCTCTGCGTGAGCTACTCGCAGACCGACGTCATCGGCCATAAGTGGAGCACACGCGGTGAGCGTACCGACGCTGCCTACCTGCAGCTGGACAAGGACCTGGGCCGTCTGCTGACGGCACTCGACGAGCAGGTGGGACGCGGCAACTATCTGTTGTTCCTGACCGCCGACCACGGTGCTGCCCATAACTTCCAGTTCATGCAAGACCACAAGCTGCCAGCGGGCAAATGGCTCAACCCCGATATGCAGAACGGTATGGACGCTGCTATTGCCAAGAAGCTGGGCAACAGCCGTCCGGTGGTGGCCGGCGAGCTGGACTGCCGATACTTCCTCGACCGTCAGGCCATCAGTGAGCAAGGTCTCGACTACGAGCAGGTGAAGGCCATCGCTATTGAATACCTGCGGCAGTCGCCGCACGTCAGCTTCGTCGTCGATTTCGAGCATGCCGCAAGTCAGAGTCTGCCCGCCGTCATTCGCGACCGTGCCTTGTTAGGCTATCACTACCGCCGCTCGGGCGACATCCTGGTGGTGCCCGAGCCTGGCTATTACAGCTTTGGCAAAGCGTCGTCGCCCGTAGGCACCACTCATGGCGAGTGGAATCCCTACGACGCTCATATCCCCTTGCTCTTCTACGGGTGGAAGGTCGATCACGGCGCTACCTCTCGCGAGGTGCATATCACCGACATTGCCGCCACCGTTTGCCAGATGTTGCACATCCAGCAGCCCAATGCCTGCATCGGTGAACCCATCCTGGAGGTAAAAGGCGAGACTGACGACTGAGCTGGCTGGGGCGATGAACTGGAAAGTTATTGCTTTCGATGCCGACGACACACTGTGGGACTGTCAGTCGTACTTTGAGGCCGTAGAGAATCAGCTCTACAGCCTCATTGCCCCTTTCTGTGACGACCCCGCACGCGAGCTGTTCAAGACCGAGAGCGGCAACATGACCGACCTGGGCTACGGCTGCAAGGCTTTTACCATTTCTATCATAGAGACGGCCTTGAGGGTAGGGGGAAGCCATGTCGGCAGCGAGGAATTGTCAGCACTGCTCGGCCAGTGTAAGAAACTGCTGCAACTGCCGGCCACGCCACTGCCCGGTGTGGAGCAGACCCTGGCAGCCATCGACGGCTACCGCAAAGTGTGCTTCACCAAAGGTGAGCTGCAGGATCAGGAGAACAAGCTGCGCCGCTCCGGACTGCTGAAGTATTTCGACGACGTCGAGATTACCAGCGACAAGGGGCAGGCGGAGTTCCTGGCTCTCTGCGAGCACCAGCAGTGTCATCCCTCGGAGCTGCTTATGGTGGGCAACTCGCTGAAGAGCGACATAGCGCCGGCCTTGGCTGTCGGCGCCTGGGCTATACACATTCCCTTCCACGTGACGTGGCAGTTGGAGACGGTGGAGGAGTTCGAGCACCCCCAGATGCAGAAGATAAGCCAGTTTAGCGACTTGCTCCGATTTGTCAATGCTGGCAGTGCTGCGTGGAAAGTAGAATACGATTAACGGTTATCACTCTTTCGTTATCCTTGTACCGCAATAGTGCAGAACAGATGATGATGCTCTTCTGAGCGAAAGCCCGTTTATGAAAGAATGGGACCCAGGCGGGTCCCATTCTTCTTTTGCTGTGTATCAGGTTTACTTGACGTATTCCGCAAAGTCGGTCAGCTTCATGTCGCCCTTGCGAGCCAGCGTGTCGTGCATGGCGAAGGCGGCGGTGAGGTTGTGGCGCGTCTGGCCCATCTTCGAGATCTTGAGGTAGTCCCAGAGCAACTGCTTGTAGTCGGGGTGGGCACAGTTCTCGATGATGCACTCGGCACGCTGGGCAGGCGACTTGCCGCGAAGGTCGGCAACACCCTGCTCGGTGACGATGATGTTCACGTCGTGCTCCGAGCTGTCCTGATGAGAGACGAAAGGCACGATGCTGGAAATGACGCCACCCTTGGCCACCGACGGGCACGTAAATATAGAGAGGTACGCGTTGCGGATGAAGTCGCCGCTGCCGCCGATGCCGTTCATCATCTTCGTGCCGCTGATGTGCGTCGAGTTGACGTTGCCGTAGAGGTCGGCCTCGATAGCCGTGTTGATGGCGATGACACCTAAGCGGCGGATAATCTCCGGCGAGTTGGAAATCTCGCTCTGGCGCAGCGTCAGGTGCTGCTTCATATAGTCCATATTGTCGTAGACCTGCATCAGACACTCGTTCGACACGGTGAGCGAGCAGGCCGAAGCGTCCTTCACACGACCGTTGAGCATCATCTCGATGACGGAGTTCTGGATAACCTCGGTATAGATGTTGAAGTCGGGCACGTGCTTGTCCTCGCCCAGGGCGCCAAGGATGGCATTGGCCGTCGAGCCGACACCACTCTGCAGGGGCAGAAACTCGCGGGGAATGCGGCCCTTGTGCATCTCCTCAACGAGGAACTCTGCGGTCAGGAAACCAATCTTGTCGGTCACGGGGTCGCTGTCCTTGAAGGCACGGGCCTCGTCGGGGATGTTGCACTCTACGACGCCTGCCACCTTCTCCTTGGGAATCGACACGTAGGACTTGCCGATGCGGTCGCCGACGTGCTCGATGGGTATAGCCTTGCGATAAGGGGGGTCCAGAGGCTCATAGACGTCGTGGATGAACTTGGCGTTGGGATTGTGGAACGAGTTCAGCTCCAGGATGACGTGCTTGGCCAGACGGGCAGCCGTGGGCGAGATGCCACCGGCAGCTGTCAGATAGACGTGATAGTCGTTGCCCACCTCCTCGATGTCGCAGACCTCGAGGATGGCCCAGTCCACATCGCCGTAGAAGCCATAGCGCAGCTCCTGTGCCATGTGGCTCAGGTGCAGGTCGTTGTAGGGAATCTCTCCCAGATTGACATGCTTGCGGAAGTCGGGGTTCGTCGTGTAAGGTGCACGGTAGAGGATGGCCTGAGCATTGGCCAGGTCGCCGTCGGTAGACTGTCCCGTGGAAGCACCCGTGAAAATAGCAACCTTGAACTCGCGGCCAGCCTCGTGCTTAGCCACTGCAATCTTTGCCAGCTCCTTGGTCGTAGCCTTTGCCACACCGGCAGGAGTAAAACCACTCATGGCGATATGGTCGCCATTCTTGATAAGCGCTGCCGCCTCGGCAGCCGTCATACGTGTGTAAGCCATTTTTTAGTCAAATTAAAAAATTTGGCTGCAAAGTTACGAAAAATTATCTATTTAAGCTGTCAATTTAAATTATTTTTGTAACTTTGTGGCCGATTACCTATTATACTAACCTTTAAACAATTATTTCTATGATGGAAGAAACATTAAAGAAAGACCAATTCGTTCAACTGCAGTTCTGCACACTACTCCTGGCCTGTTCGCTTCTGCCAGACTTCGGGTCGGTCATCAGCTCTGCACTGGGCTTAGGCGGTCTAAGCATCACCGTTATCATCGCTCGCGTCGTGGGTCTCTTGGGGGCCGGCTGGGCCTGTTACAAACTGTATGATGGTATGAAAGACCAGATTCCTGTGCCCTATCTCTGTGTGCTGGGAGGTGCTCTGGCCCTGACACTCATCACCCTGATTCCCGGTACCCCCGTCTGGCTCGACTACGTAGCCTTGATCCTGATGCTCGTCGCCCTCTATATGGGTAAGGACAGTCTGGGAATCGTCTGGAAACTGGAGAGTTCACAGGGAGCCTATCTCATTCTGATGACAACCCTTGTACACTTCTACTACAACATCGACGGAAAGATTTCTACGGCCATCGCCGGTCTTGTGGCACTGGTTATCTTTATCATCGCACTTGGCAAGTTCGGCCGTTCGCTCGATGCCAATGGCCAGAGCGGTGTGTCGAAACTGAAGATTGCCGCATGGATAGGCATCATCGGCTTTGCCATCAAGGTGCTGCTTGGCTGGATTCCACTCATCGGCTTCGTCCTCGGCATCCTCATCGGCATTGCCAACATCGTTGCCTTCATTCTCGAGTTTATCGGCTACGGCAACCTCACGCGATCAGCAACCGTCGGATTGGAAGGTCAGGCTGGTGCCGGTAAGCTGCGTACCAGCATGATTCTGGTTATCGTCGCCTTTATCATCGGACTCATTCCCGTTATCGGCTTAGTAGGTGGCCTGTTGACCATCGTCGCTCTGTGGTTCGTCTTCAGCGGCTGGGGCATGATATTGCGCGGACTGGAAAGCTAAGGCTCGCCTTCCTCATCATAAAGGAAAAGAGGCGGCTCCGCAGGAACCGCCTCTTTTCCTTTGATTTTTTATTACAAAAATTAGTTCAGGGCGTCAGCCAGCTCAGCACCAGCCTTAAACTTGGCAACCTTCTTGGCAGCGATGGTGATCTTCTCCTTAGTAGCGGGGTTGATACCCTCACGAGCAGGACGCTCGCTAATGCTGAAAGTACCGAAACCAACGAGGGCAATCTTGTCGCCTGCTACAAGAGCGTCCTTAATAGCTGCTACAGTAGCGTCCAAAGCCTTCTTTGCGTCAATTTTTGAAAGACCAGCACCAGCTGCAATCTTCTCTACTAATTCTGTTTTGTTCATAATTTGTTATTAATTTAATGATTTATAAATGATAAAATTGCTTTAAGTTCAGAATTTCACCGCAAATATAGGGTAAAGTATTCAGATAAACAACAAAAAAACAAAAAAAATTGCTTTTTTAATGAAAAATAGTTGCTTAACGGCCATTTTTGTACTGAGAAACAGATATTTTTCGTAATTTTGCATTCGAAAAGCGGCAAAAAACGTGCCGCGACAAAAAGCATCAAGGAGTTAATCAGTAAATAGTTAGAAAAACCGTGTTTCGCAGTATACCCACTATCACCAAGAATCTGCTCATTGTCAATTTCCTGGCATTTGTAGCAACATGGATTCTACAACTGCGCGGAATCGACCTGGCCAACATCGGTGGCCTGCACTTTTTCATGGCCAGCGATTTCCACCTGTTCCAGTTCGTCACTTATATGTTCCTGCACGCCAACCTGACGCATATTTTCTTTAATATGTTTGCACTGTGGATGTTCGGTTGCGTAGTAGAGAATGTATGGGGACCGAAGAAATTCCTTTTTTATTACATTTCGTGCGGCATCGGCGCCGGACTTATGCAGGAAATCGTACAGTTCTTCGACTTCTATTTCCGCATTACAGCCCAAGAGCCAAGTGTCACCTTCTCAGAACTCTTTGTCCTTGGACGGCAGCTGAGCCAAGCACTCAATGGCTGGACAACCATCGGTGCTTCTGGAGCCACCTACGCCGTGCTCTTGGCCTTCGGCATGATATTTCCCAACGAGCGCATCTTCATCTTTCCGCTGCCTATTCCCATCAAGGCGAAGTGGTTTGTTTGTGGCTATGCAGCCATCGAACTGTTCTCTGCCATCGGCTCGTCGGGCGACGGCGTCGCCCATATGGCCCACTTGGGCGGTATGCTCTTCGGATTCCTGATGATACGCTACTGGAACAGCCATCCCGACTCAAGCTACAACCGTTCGGGCGGTCAGGAGTTCTTCGACCGTCTGAAGCAGAATTTCGACCGGCGGCGCGGCAATAGCCATATGCACGTAGAGCAAGGAGGGACCGACCGAATGGACGACATGGAGTATAACGCCCGCAAGAAGCAACATCAGGACGAGATAGACGCCATCCTCGACAAGATACGCAAAAGCGGCTACGACAGTCTGACTAAGGAAGAGAAACAGAAGCTCTTCGAAGCCAGCAGGAATTCATGATTAAGCAACTTAAGCAATTTACACTCAACCTGATAGCCGGAGCCAACTTCGCGACGGTGCTTCTTATGCTGGCAACAGGCTATGCCGACCGTCTGTATCCTCCTGACCATCCGCTATTGTCTGTGCTGGGGCTGACGTTTCCGATGTTCCTGTTGTTAAACCTGCTGTTTCTGCTATTCTGGATTGTCTTTAAATGGAAGCGGCTGTGGATTCCCATTGTCGGCTATCTGCTGGCATACCCGCCCATCTCGATCTACCTGCCATTGAACCCGCGTCAGGATATTCCCGATGGCTCCATCAAGGTGGTGACCTATAACGTGTGCTCCTATGGCGGCAACTATAAGTACGAAGATGCCTTTGAACGTATTGTGGACTATCTGGGCCAGCAGCAGGCCGACATCGTCTGTCTGCAGGAAGATGTCGACACGTGGCGCCGCTATGCCTTTCTGCGTTTTGAGAAATATTTCCCCTATAACGACACTACCGTCGTCTGTAACACATCGGAATCTTTGAATGCCGTGGGCATACACAGCCGCTATCCCATCCTGCGCAAAGAGCGTATCATGTACCCGTCATCGGCAAACGGCTCCGTCGCCTATTTCCTGCTATGCGGAAGCGACACGCTGTTGGTCATCAACAACCACTTGGAAAGTTCTCATCTCACCACAGAGGACCGCACACGATATAAGGACCTGTTGCGAGGCGATATGGACAGCGATACTGCACGCGCAGAGTCGATGCTGCTTATCGACAAGTTGGGAGAAGCTGCGGTACTTCGAGCCAACGGCGTTGACAATATTTTGCGCTACATGGAGGAGCACAGCCAATATCCCACCATCGTATGTGGCGACTTCAACGACACCCCAATATCCTATACGCGCCACGCCTTGGCACAGCGCCTGACTGACTGCTTCAAACAATCTGGACGGGGAATCGGTTTGTCATATAATCAGAAAGGATTTTGGGTGCGTATAGACCACATTTTATGCTCTTCTCACTTCACGCCATACAATTGTGAAATTGACTCTAAAATTGACTTCAGTGACCATTATCCTGTGGTTTGTTCGTTAAAAATGAAGGATAAATAGCGTTTTTTTGCTGAAAAATGCCAAGAAATTTTCCCAACCATAAAAAAATGTGTATATTTGCAGGCTCAATTGCGCGTATAAATAAATAATTATTATAAATAACAAAAATGCAAAACAAAGGAATTGTAAAGTTTATTGCAGTGCTTCTGGTGCTGGTATGCTGCTTCTACCTCTCCTTCTCATTCGTCACACGCCACTACGAGAGTAAGGCTGCCGCTATGGGCGAGGAGGCTGGTCAGGAGTATCTCGACAGCATCATGAACGAGAAAGTCTACATGGGCATTTACTCGCTGAAGCAGTGCCGTGAGATGGAAATTGGCCTGGGTCTTGACCTGAAAGGCGGTATGAACGTTATCCTCGAGGTGTCAGTGCCCGACGTCGTCGACGTGCTGGCCGACCACAAGCAGGACGCTGCCTACAAGAAGTCGATGGAGCAGGCTAAAAAGGAAGAGGAGACCAGTCAGGACGACTTCCTCTCGCTGTTCATCAAGTATTGGAAACAGAATTCGAACGGTCGCCCCCTGGCCGCCATCTTTGCTACCCAGCAGATGAAGGGCAAGGTGAGCACACAGTCTACCGACTCAGAGGTGGAGACTGCCCTGCGCGCAGAAATCCAGTCGGCCGTCGACAACTCGTTCAACGTGGTTCGTAACCGTATCGACAAGTTCGGCGTCGTTCAGCCCAACATCCAGAAGCTGGAGGGACAGTCGGGCCGCATCATGGTCGAGATGCCTGGTATCAAGGAGCCGGAGCGTGTGCGTAAGCTGCTCCAGGGCTCGGCCAACCTGGAGTTCTGGGAGACCTACAACTCGCAGGAGATTGTTCCCCTGTTGGCTACGCTGAACCAGAAATATGCTGCCCAGGGTGGTGAGGCCACCGTCAGCAACGACACCGTTGCTGCCGATACGACCGCCGTTGCTGAGGCTGCTGCTACTGACACCGTGAAGGCCGCTGCCACCGACCTGGCTGCCAAGCTGGCCAAGAAAGGCGCTGCCAACAAGGGCGTAGAAGCACAGGTTCGCGAGCAGATGAAGCAGCAGAACCCGCTGTTTGCCGTCTTCCAGCCCGTTCAGGGACAGGGACTGGCCGTTGTCGGTTATGCTAACGCCCGCGATACTGCTGACGTCAACAAGATTATCTACTCTGAGCTTGCTGCTCAGGTGCTGCCTGCAGAGTGCAAACTGCGCTGGGGTGCCAAGGCCGAGGACTTTGGCGGTGAGACCACCCATGGCGACATCTTCGCTCTCTATGCACTGAAGATTACCGAGCCTAACGGCCGTGCTCCGTTAGAGGGTGACGTCATCACCAGCTCCAAGGACGACTTCGACCAGATGGGCCACCCCTCTGTGTCAATGCAGATGAACTCTGACGGTGCCCGCCGCTGGAGCCAGATAACAAAGCAGAACATCGGTCGCGGCGTAGCTATCGTCCTCGATGATGCCGTTTACTCCGCTCCCCGTATCCTCACACAGATTGACGGTGGTAACTCACAGATTACGGGTAACTTCACCATCGAGGATACCAAGGACCTGGCTAACACGCTGAACTCTGGTAAGATGCCGGCTCCTACGCGCATCGTACAAGAAGAGGTGGTAGGCCCGTCACTCGGTGCACAGTCTATCCAGCAGGGTATCATCTCGTTCATCGTAGCCTTCGTACTGCTGATGATCTACATGATTATGCTGTACGGTCCTGTTCCCGGTCTGATGGCTGACTGCGCCCTGCTGTTCAACCTGTTCTTCACAATGGGTATTCTCACCTCGTTCCAGGCCGCTCTGACCATGCCTGGTATCGCCGGTATCGTGCTGACGCTCGGTACGGCCGTCGACGCCAACGTGCTGATCTACGAGCGCGCCAAGGAGGAGCTGCGCAAGGGTCTCAGCGTCAAGGAGGCTCTGAACAAGGGTTACTCGAACGCCTTCTCGGCTATCTTCGACTCGAACGTCACTTCACTGATTACCGGTTTCATCTTGCTGTTCTTCGGTACGGGCCCCGTCAAGGGCTTCGCCACCACTTGGATTATCGGTATCTTCTGCTCGTTCTTCACCGCCGTGTTCCTGACACGGCTGGTCTATGAGCACATGCTGAAGAAGGATAAGTGGACAAAGCTCACCTTCGTCACAGCCTACTCGAAGAACATGATGCAGAATGCCCACTTCAACTTCATGGGTGCCTATAAGAAGTCATTCATCATCTGGGGCGCTGCAGCTGTTATCTTCTGCATCTCGTTCGCCGTCCGCGGCCTGAGCCAGAGCATCGACTTCACCGGTGGACGCAACTACGTCGTGGTGCTCGACAAGGAGACACCCGTAGAGACTGTCCGTCAGGCTCTTGCCGGTGCCTTCATCAACACCATCGGCGAGAAAGCCAACCAGGAGGCTAACACCAGCGTTATCGCACTGGGTACCGACGGCAAGACGGTACGTATCTCTACCAACTGGGATATCGAGTCGAACAATCCCGAGGTGGACGACAAGGCTGAGACCATCCTGTACAATGCCCTGAAGAAGGCCAGCCTCATCAATCAGGCTGATGTCAGCGCCTTCAAGAACCCCGATGTCCGTGAGGGTGGCTCTATCATCAGCTCGGCTAAGGTAGGCCCGTCAGTGGCTAAGGACATCACCTACGGTGCTATCATCTCGGTTATCATCGCCCTGATTGCTATCTTCATCTACATCCTCATCCGCTTCCGCAACGTAGCCTTCTCTGTAGGCTCAACGGTCGCCCTGGCCTTCGACGCCCTCGTGGTTATCGGCTTCTACAGCGTGCTCTGGGGTTGGGTACCCATGTCGCTTGAGATTGACCAGACGTTCATCGGTGCTATCCTGACGGTGATCGGTTACTCTATTAATGATAAGGTGGTGGTCTTCGACCGCGTCCGTGAGAACATCCAGCTCTTCGGCAAGCGTGACCGTCAGATGCTGTTCAACGACTCGCTGAACCAGACGTTGGCTCGTACCATCAACACCTCTGTGACGACCCTGATTGTGCTGCTCTGTATCTTCATCCTCGGTGGTGACAGCATCCGCAGCTTCTCATTCGCCATGATTCTGGGTGTTATCTTCGGTACCCTGTCGTCGCTCTTCATCGCTGCTCCCGTGGCTTACCTCACCATGGGCCGCACCATCCGCGAGGACGAGGCTGCTGTGGCTGAAGCCAAGTAACCTTTATATACGGAAAAAAAATAACGGCCTCGTTTTTGAGCGAGGCCGTTATTTTTTTATTAACTAAAAACTTGCAGGCTGTTCAAAGGTCATCCGCTCTCCCGTTACGGGATGTGTCAGCTCCAGGCGTTCGGCGTGAAGATAGAGCCGGTCGGCAGGGTGACCGTAGAGTTCGTCGCCACGGATGGGACAGCCGAGACCGTCGGGATGGGCACAGTGCATGCGCAACTGGTGTGTTCGACCGGTATGTGGATAGAGGCGGACGCGGTCTGTACCAACCATCTCGTAGTCGGTGACGGCAGCTTTGCCGTGCTCGTAGTCGACGACCTGACGGGGACGGTTAATGGGGTCGCAGAGCAGAGGCAGTGAGATGGTGCCTGTTATGGGATGCAAAGAATGAGAGGTGAGCAACGACGTGTCCAAGAGGGCTACGTAAGTCTTACGGATGGTGTGGTCGGAGAACTGCTGCTGTAGATGCCGGTAAGCGTCACGTGTCTTGGCGGCCACCATCAAGCCGCTGGTGCCCATGTCGAGGCGGTGGGCTAACAGTGCGCCGGGATAGCGCTGGCTGAGGATGGTAGCCACCGAGTAGCTGCCAATGCGTCCGGGGACACTGAGCAGGCCTGACGGCTTGTTGATGACGATAATGGCATCGTCCTCGTAAATCACCTCAATATCGAGCTGTGGCGGTGCTGTCAGCTCCTCTGGGTTCGGCTCTACGTCAAGCCCCTGGAGCATCCACGTGAGCACGGGCTTGCACTTGCCACGGCAGGCGGGATAGAACTGTCCGTGCTGGCGCACCTCGGTCTTCGGCGACGGCCCCCACCAGAACTCGGCCATACAGAGCGGCTTCAGTGCTTGCGTGTAGGCATACTGCAGCAGCTTCGGGGCACAGCAGTCGCCGGTGCCGCCAGGCGGCAGCGGATATTTCCGGCGTATGCGCTCTGAGCAGTGATAGTCCTGCCACACGTCGACCAGCCGGCGACGCTCACCATGGGCGTTCAGGAAGCGGTATTGGTCGAAGAGCCATAGCTGTAGTTGCTGCGACCGCTGGCGGCGCTCCTCTTTCTGGTTGTCGGCGCGCATGGCCGAGATGAGGCGCTCCTCCTGCTTGAAATGGCCGTCGGGCTGCTGGGCGTCGTAGACGGGCGGCACGAAATAAGACCAGTCATTACGTCCTTCGAGGAGTCCTGAATAGGCAGCGGCAAAGCCTAACTGGCCGTTGCTGTCGGCCACGACGAGCACGCCGAACATTTTCCCTTCTGTCAGCGTCATACGTCCGAGTTCCTGCTGCACTTCATGCGCAGCTAAGAGACAGAGCGGATGGGGCTCGTAGCAGAAAGGATAGGTGAAGCGCGACGGGCGCTGGATGCTGGTATGTAGCGGGTGATACATCATTATAAAAATGAGGGATGTGCCGGGCGGCGCATCCCTCAAACTATTAAGAGTGGTTTTACTTAGTCAGCAACGAGCGTGAAGCGCTTGAAAGCGGTAATCTTCAGCTCCTTGTCCTGCTTGGCCAGCCACTGCTCGACAGTAGCCTTGTCGCCGTCGCCGAACTGGAACTCCTGGTCAACGAGGCAGTTCTCCTTCAGGAACTTCTGCACACGACCCTTGGCGATGTTCTCAATCATAGGCATCTTCAGCTGAGCCTCGCCCTCGACCTTTGCCTCGGCAATGATCTTGCGAGCCTCGTCAGCCTGCTCCTTGGTGAGCCAGCCCTTTGCCATGTTCGACTCGATGTGGTCTTCGCTGTCGACGAGATTGGGGTTGATACCAGCCTTCTTGATCTTCATCTCCACGAACTTCTCCACCTGCTCGAGCTTGGTCTTCTCGACGGCAGTCTTGTACTCCTCGTCCAGAATCTTCTGTTCAACGCTTTCCTTGTTGAGAGCGACGGGCTTCATGGCAGCCACCTGCATAGCCACGAGGTGACCCTGCTCAGCAGCAGGCTTGTTGGTCTGTACCATGGTGCACAGGGTGTGCTTGCCCATGTGGTCGTAAACCTCGATGTTATCGCCCTCGAGCGTCAGGTAGCCGTCCAGCTCCATCTTCTCGCCGGTGATACCGCTGCGCTGTGTCACAGCTTCCTGGGCTGTCTGACCGTTGATGTCGAGCGTCTTCACGGCCTCAATGTCGGCAGCCTTAGCGGCGATAGCAGCGTCGAGGATGCTCTGTGTCAGAGCGATGAAGTCAGCACCATTGGCCACGAAGTCGGTCTCGCACTTCAAGGCGAGCATAGCAGCAAAGCCGTCCACCTTCTTTACGAGTACACAACCATTAGAGGTCTCACGGTCGCTACGCTTGGCAGCGATGGCCAGGCCACGCTCACGGAGCAGCTCCTTAGCCTTGTCGAAGTCGCCCTCAGCCTCGGTCAGAGCCTTCTTAACGTCAGCCAGACCAGCGCCAGTCATTGCGCGAAGCTTCTTGATATCGTCAATTGAAATTGCCATTTTGATTTACAATTTTACTATTTACTATTTACTGTTTATTACTCAGCGGCGGGAGCCTCTTCCTCAGCGGCGGGAGCCTCCTCAACCTTGGGAGCCTTGCGGGCGGGGCGCTTTGCAGCCTTCTCCTCGGCCTCAGCCTCCTCCTGCGCGTCGGCAGCCTTCTCGTCGGCCTTCTCTACCTTGCGCTCCTCGACACCCTCGGCGATAGCAGCGCAGCAAGCATTGAGAATCACCTCAACACTGTCCTTGGCATCGTCGTTAGCGGGGATGACGAAGTCGATGTTCTTCGGGTCGCTGTTGGTGTCGACGATAGCGAACACGGGGATACCCAGGCGGTTAGCCTCCTTGACGGCAATCTGCTCCTTCAGCACGTCGATGACGAACAGTGCGCTGGGCAGACGGGTCAGGTCGGCGATGGAGCCGAGGTTCTTCTCGAGCTTGGCACGCTGGCGGGTAATCTGCAGGAGTTCGCGCTTCGACAGGTTGCCGTATGTACCGTCGTTCATCAGCTTGTCGATATTGGCCATTTTCTTCACAGCCTTACGGATGGTGGGGAAGTTGGTGAGCATACCGCCTGGCCAACGCTCGATGACGTAAGGCATATTGACGCTGGCTGCCTTCTCGGCAATCACGTCCTTAGTCTGTTTCTTAGTACCTACGAAGAGGATTTTCTTGCCGCTCTTGGCAATCTGCTTCAGAGCCTCGGCAGCCTCGTCAATCTTGGCTACCGTCTTATGCAGGTCGATGATATGGATGCCGTTACGCTCGGTGTAGATGTAGGGAGCCATAGCGGGGTTCCACTTACGCTTCAGGTGGCCGAAGTGGCAGCCAGCCTGCAGCAACTGATCAAAATTTGTTCTTGACATTTTGCTTTTTACTTTAATTGTTGTTTACTTTCTTTTTAATTCTTTTAGTCGCTACGCTTGGTAAAAGCGCTAAAGCGATTACTTGTTAGAATCAGCCCTTGAGTAATTGAGAACTGAGAAGTGAGAGTTGAAGAGGTATGATTACCACCATACTCACACCACAGGCACCAAGTCTCATGGGTTTAGATACTAAACTGTTCAGTCTCTTGCTTTGAGTCTCCTTCAGAGGAGAGGCTTCCATACCTCTCAGTTCTCCGCTCTCAACTCTCCATTCAAGATTAACGCTTACTGAACTGGAAGCGACGACGAGCCTTCGGCTGACCTGGCTTCTTACGCTCAACCTCACGGCTATCACGTGTCAGGAAACCAGCGTCCTTCAGCTTCTTCTTATCCTCTTCGTTCACCTTGACGAGGGCACGGGCGATAGCCATGCGCAGGGCCTGGCTCTGGCCAGTGAAACCACCACCGTCGAGGTTCACCTTGATGTCGTACTTCTCAGCCACCTCGAGCAGGTTCAGCGGCTGCTTAACCACGTACTGCAGGATGGCAGAGGGGAAATAAACTTCGAGATCCTTCTTGTTGATCGTAATCTTACCAGAACCTTCCTGGAGATACACACGAGCTACCGAGCTCTTGCGACGACCGATTGCATTTATTACTTCCATTGCTATACCTTATCTATTATTTATACTGGTTAATATCAATTGCCTTGGGCTTCTGGGCCTCATGGGGATGCTCTGTACCCTCGTAGATGAAGAGGTTGGTCATGAGCGAGCGGCCGAGGGGACCCTTCGGCAGCATACCCTTCACAGCGTGACGCAGAATCTTGTCGATACCGTCCTTGCGCTGGCGCAGCTGGGCTGGCGTGTTGAAGCGCTGGCCACCGGGATAGCCCGTATAGCGCGTGTAGACCTTGTCGGTCTCCTTCTTACCAGTGAATACCACCTTATCGGCATTGATAAGGATAACGTTGTCACCGCAGTCAACGTGCGGTGTGAAAGTAGGCTTGTACTTTCCGCGGAGCAGCTTGGCTACCTTTGAGCAGAGACGACCCACCACCTGGTCGGTAGCGTCGATGACGACCCACTCTTTCTGTGCGGTTTCCTTGTTGACGGAAAGCGTCTTGTAACTTAAAGTGTTCATTTCTCTTTTTGGTTTACTAAAAAACAGTTATACATTAAATTATTTGCACACACAGAACTCACATCTGGGGTTAGCCGCCCAGGTGCAAGTCTAACGTCTGCTGAAACACTGATTCACGAACCGCTTCGTCCGGCCAAAGACGCCGCTATTCACACAGCATTTCCGGGGATTCTAAGTCTCTCCCCAATAATCGGACTGCAAAGGTACTGCTTTTTCTTCTTTTAGAAGACATACTTAGAGCCAATAGTTCCATATTTACGATTATTTAACATTTTAATACGTCGCTTTCTTGGCCATTTCAATTTTTCTTCCTATCTTTGCCCAAAAGAAAAAACGTTTTTATATGGTTAATATAGCGAACCCGATTTACGACATCGTATTCAAGTATCTCATGGAGGACGAGCGCATTGCCCGCACAATCTTGTCGGCTCTTTTGAAGATGGACATCGTTCGTGTTGAAATTCGCCCTCACGAATACTCAAATACGCAACGTGACACGCTTTCCGTGTTCCGCATTGACTTTGGAGCCACCGTACGAAACAGTGACGGTTCAGAGCAACTGATTCTTGTGGAACTGCAGAAGACGTGGCTTGAGACAGAAACGCTTCGCTTCCGCCAATATTTGGGTACGCAGTATCAGAATCCCAAAAACATCGTAGGAGCAAATCGGGATAGTTTTGCCTTGCCTATGGTGGCAATATACCTGTTAGGTCACAGAGTAGGAGATATTGAGGAACCAGTGTTGTACGTACAGCATAAAGCCTATGACTATGAAGGACATCCCGTCACCAAAGGAATTCCAAATCCGTTTGTAGACAGCCTAACGCATGACAGTATCATTGTGCAGATTCCCCGTCTGCACGGTCAGGTGAATACTCGGTTGGACAAAGTTCTGAGCATCTTTGACCAGACGCATAAGAGCAAGGAAAGTCAGCAAGTACTGACACTTGATGATAGTCTGTACGAGGACGATGCCGATATGAAACACATCGTCCACCGCCTGTTAATGGCTTCTACTGATGCCGACGTACGTCAGGATATGAATGTCGAAGACGAATATTTCGCAGCCATTGAGAAACGTGACACGGAAATTATGCTTCGTGACCGCAAACTCGCTGAACAGCAGGTCCAGCTGAGTGAACAGCAAGTCCAACTGAGTGAACAGCAGGTCCAGCTGAGTGAACAGCAAGTCCAACTGAGTGAACAGCAGGTCCAGCTGAGTGAACAGCAGGTCCAGCTGAGTGAACAGCAGGTCCAGCTGAGTGAACAGCAAAAACTATTAGGCTATTCTATTCAGATAATGCAGGATAATGGATTGTCGTTAGAGGCTATTTCAGCAAAATTGGGGAAAAGCGTTGAAGAATTGAAGGAACTCTTACAACATCTTTCGTGAGGAAGCACACACCGTCCTGAGATTTCCCATCAACAAAACTTATCCAAACTTCTCCACGCCCCTCCATTTTCGGACACGCCGCTTGACAGAATTCATGATGAACGACCAGTTGCCGTAGCGGATATTCAGAACCAGTTCTTCGAAGGAGCGTCCGACCTTCGTCAGTGGATGGCCCCAGCCCTGAGCCTTATAGAAGCGCTTCCAATAGCCCACTTCCTCAATCACGTACCGTGGATGACGCAGAGGGAAATCGATGTCATAGCGTTTCATAGTAAACAGCTGCTTTAGGCGACGGGGTAAGGTGCGGAAGGCCGAATAGTGTGTAGAGTCCTCCGAGGCACCTACATTATTAATCATATTCTTACAGGGCACAATGGCCATGGCCGAATTGAACAGCATCGTCGCCCAGAAGACGCTCTCGAATTGAGGGTGTCCTGTCTCGCGATGGTCGCGACACATTTTGACAAAGCTCTTCCTATAGCCGCGCTGCTTGATGAGCGCCTCAAGCTGTCGCATACTGAACGCATCGTCAAGGAATGTGTAATCCTTATCCCATTGTTTAACAACCCTGCGCCACGACGCCCAGCCCCAGATGCTGAAGGCAGAAGTGAAGAAGTAGTCGTAGGGAATGTCGGGCGTCACCTCGTCGACGTTGAAGCCCGCCACCATCGAGATGCGCTCGTCGTGCTCGTAGCGGTCGAGCATCTCCTTACAGAACGGGAAGAACGACTGCGACGGTACCACGTCGTCCTCAAGCACCATACACTTGTCGGCCAGCGAGAAAGCCCACTGATGGGACGTATATCCAGCTATCATACAGCCTAAGTTACGCTCCTGATAGTTTCGGTGTACCTCACACTCCCAGTCGATGTTCTCGTCGCTGGCAATCTGTCGGCAGGCTTCTATACCCGCCATATCGCGCTCGCCACGGGGACCGTCCTGAAAGAGGAACAACCGCGAGGGGCGCGCCTTCCTTACTTCGTCGAATACCTGCTGAAACGTATCAGAACGGGTGAAGAACAACATCAATACTGCGATATCAACTTGAGCTGCTTTTTTCATGTTTCCTTTTTTATTAGTTTCGCTTTGGTGCAAGAGAGGGGAAAAATGTGTATAGGTAGGAACTGATCCAATAGCGTAAAGCGCTGTTCCAACCTTTGTAAGTCCGCAGATAGCGGAAACCATAGCGGGGCGAGTTCTTCGGGCTATGCAAGTTCTTCCACCGCTTCTTAAAACTCGCAATACCAGAGTAAGGTGTTTCGGTATGATTGTCAACCACGCCCACGTAGCGAGGCGTCAACAGCACACTGAAGCCCTGCTTCTGGACTCTGTAACCGTAATCATGGTCACCGAACGCATGACGATACCCTCGGTCAATCATTCCTACGGCCTTGTAGACCTGATAGGGGATAAGCACCAAGTTGCCGTTCATCGTCACCACCTTCTGATAACTGCCATCCGGGACTAACCCCTTGTTGTTTTCATCCCCGCCGCCGTATGAACAGCAACCCTGATGGTCACAGAAGGCGCCCGTCACGACGCAGCGTTCGCCATTGTCATCCATCGACTTGAATAGCGTCTGTAAGGCATCGGGGTACAACTCGGAATCATCATTATACCAGAGGAAATAGTCGTAGCCGACACCCGACTCAACAGCCTTCTCCCACGCCATCAGCATACCATGTCCCCAATAGAGACCGCCATCACCCTTGAACAGTCTGACAGCCGGGAACTCACTACCCACGCTTTCAGACGTCCCGTCCGTAGAACCGTCGTCTACCAGATAGACATCAAACGCATAGCCCGGACCTAACCTGTCGATGGCTGCATACAATGTGCGCAGGCTGACAAGCGTCATCTCTCTCCTGTTGAACACCGTCAGTAAGACGGCTGTCTTCGTCACTTCCGCCATGAATCCTTTTTCTGTTTGAAATAATCGGTATAAGCCATATCGGGGTCGAAGTAAATGTCATTGGAATGCCATTTGCCCCGCTCCTCAACAGGCGGGAAGGCCATATAGTCGCCATATATGTTTCTCAGCACCTTGTCGTAGTTTGCCGGAACAGGAACCGTCATGTTCTCGAAAGGCAGATAGACCGTCTCGTCCAAATCGGCAGCCTCACACCAGTAGCGTGTGATGAAATACATAGGATGTGTCAGAATCGTCAGCCGCTTAGCGGTAGCACTATACTTCCTGAGGTTCTTGTCATACCAGCCTACCACGGTCTCGTAGGGTACCAGTTTGCAGAACGTATGGGCCATCACGCTACGATACAGGCGCCGCAACAGATTGTTCTGCTGTTTAGGGCGGTATAGTGACACCAGACTGACGAGGGTATCCTTAACCAGCATCTGGCGCTTGAACGCTGCGCCATCCACATAGCCGTCCATCACAAAGACGTCAATATAAATGCCGTGATTGTAGTCTGGCGACTCGTGAGCCAGGATGTGCCCCGTTGTCAACGAGTTTCGCAAGCGGGCATAGCCCTGACAGAAGTAGCGTCTGTCAGACAAATCCGTCTGTAGGAAATACGGATGGCGGAACTCTGTGGCGGCTATGGCACGAAGCTTCTCAAACTCCGGCCGCGTCATACACACGTCAATGTCGTCATCCCAGGGAATAAAGCCACGGTGCCTGACGGCTCCCAATAATGTACCGGCAAAGGCAAAGACCTTGATGTCGTGCTTCTTGCATACCGCCAGCAACTGGTAAAGCAGATCCATCTCAATGGCCCATATCCGTTTCTGCCTTGACGACACTGTATACTCGCACCTGACCTCTTCCTGAAGGAAGCTATCGTCAAGCGGCATGGTTATCTTCTCTTTAATACTGTTCATAGCGGTTTGTCAATGATGGTATGGTACAATCCCATGATGGCCTCTGCGTCGAGTTCTACGGGGTTGTTACGCAGACGGATAGGGTTGACGGAAGTGCTCAGCGTGTGTAATTCTTCATCCCGCTTTTCCGACGACACAGGATTCTGCAGGCCCAGCACTTTCATCATTTCGCGGAAACAGCCGATGGCCGACGGAACGTCGGCTACCTGCATAGCCTGTGCTATTTCTTTGAAAGTAGCCTGTAGATAGCCGGTTCCCCGACGGTCGATACAACGGTCGGGATGACTCTGCATATACTGCCAGATTTCTGGTAAACAGACTGCTACGGCATGGCCGTGTGGCAATTTGTAGAGCGACGTAATCTTATAGCTGAAAGCGTGGGGCGCCGTCGTCTGCGTGATACAGATGGCACGGCCGGCCAGGTTGGCTGCGGCCATCACTTGCCGGGCAGCCTCATCGGAATTATCGAAGATGTAGTCGCGCCACCAGTGCATAATGGTTGTCACGGCTTTTTCCGAAAGACATCTGCTTTCGTCCGTACTGTTCACCGACCACCACGACTCTATGCCTTGACATAAGGCATCCATCATCGTACACTTTTTCTGATAGACCGGCAGCGTCTTCAGCACCTGTGGTTCCAAGATGGCCACGTTGGGTATGATGCTCTCATGCGTCACACTTTGTTTCTTTCCACCATAATATATTACGGCGAAGCGGGTCGACTCACTGCCCGTGCCGGCTGTGGTAGGAATAGCAATGAGCTGCACGCCCGTGTCGTGGTATTCTTGTTCCAGGAAAAGCTTGTCTGCCGGCATCCGGCAATACAGCTTGATACACTTTGCCACGTCGATAGTACTTCCGCCTCCAACGGCGAGAATGGTGTCACACTGCTCTTGATTGAACAGTTCAACACCCTTACAGACGTCCTCGTACAGCGGATTGGGAGTAAACTGGTCGAACTTGACAAAAGGCACGCCTATGCTCTCGACGGCCGTTTTAATACTGAGGAACGGGAATGAGCCGTCGCAAACCAGCATAACCTTCCTGCTGTCTGCCACTACGCCGTTCAGGTGCTCTATACCGTTCAAAATCTGTTGTGCCATATCAGTCCTCCAAAAAATCCATCAGGGCTTCCTTGTTCTGTACAGGCGTGGTCGTGGGACGGCCCAAATCCTTGCGGTTGCCCTTCTTCACACACACCTGTAGCAGCATCGGCCCTGCCTGTTGCTTTACGTCGTCCAACCGTGCCGTCAGTTCCTCCAGTGTACTGACGCTATAGGCATGGGCATAGCCCACGGCCTTGGCTATGGCGGGCAAGTCGATGTCGAGACCTACCGTTGGCTGGCCGCCAACAGAGTCGTGAGCACCATTATTAAAGACGACGTGAACATAATTCCGAGGGCGCTTGCTGGCCACGATAGCCAAACCGCCCATGTGCATAATGGCAGCACCGTCGCCGTCGAAGCACCAAACGCGGCGCTCTGGCTTCTCCATAGCGATACCCAATGCTATCTGACTGGCGTGCCCCATGGAGCCAACTGTCAGGAAGTCGCGCTCGTGACCTTCGCCTTTCGCCGTACGGTATTCGAAGAGTTCGCGGCTGATCATGCCCGTTGTTGACACTATCACGTCCCGTGGGGCTAATGCCGCCGCCACGGTCTGAATGGCGTCTTCACGTGTCATCGTCAAGTAGTTAATCACGACATTCTGTAGCGCATAGCTATCGAACGTGTCCTTTTCAACGACCAGCGCAAAAACCTCACCTGTCTCGTGCATATAGTCGACGGCCGCCTTGACCTGCGCTGCCGCCTGAACCTCGTCCTTGCTAAGCACCTCATACCTGACGCCCATCGTCTCCAGCAGTGTCAGCGTCACCTTCCCCTGTTTCACGTGCTGCGGCTCGTCGTGTACGCCGGGACGTCCGCGCCAGCCTATCAGCAGCAGGACGGGAATGTTGTACACATCCTTGTCGGTCAGCGACGCCAGCGGGTTAATGATGTTTCCCTCGCCTGAGTTCTGCATATAGACGACGGGAATCTGGCGCGTGGCCAGATAGTGCCCTGCGGCCACACCCAGTGCACCGCCCTCGTTGGCAGCGATAATGTTATGCGTGGCATCGGCATGGTCTGTGATGTAGGCACAGAGTTGCTTCAACAGGGAGTCGGGCACGCCGGCATAGAAGTTTATGCCGTTGGATGCCAGGGTATCGTAGAAGAATGAAGGACGTATCATTTCGTGCCGGGAATAAGTTCTAAGATTTCCTTGATGGGCATACATAGACTGTTGGCTTCGTATGAGCGGCCGTTGGCCAGAATAGACTTGGCACACTGTACCATTGCCGGGTAGGCAGCGCGCAGCAAGTGGTTGGCATAGATGACGACGTTGACGCCCCAAGAAGCCAGTTCGTCCTCGGTAATCTGGTTGTAAGTCGTAGGCACTACCACAATGGGCACAGAGGCGTTCTTAGCTCGCAATCGCTGGCAGAACTCCTTGATGTCCTCGCCCGTCTGTTCTTTGCTGTGAATCATGATGCCGTCGGCCCCTGCCTCGATATAGGCCAAGGCGCGCTCCATAGCATCGTCAATGCCCTTGCCGGCAATGAGGCTCTCAATACGGGCTATCAGCATGAAGTCGCTGGTTATCTGTGCCCGTTTGCCTGAACGTATTTTCTCGCAGAAACCCTCTATGGTGTCTTGTTCCTGTTTCACCTCCGTGCCGAAGAGAGAGTTCTTCTTCAGTCCTACTTTGTCCTCGATGATAATCGCCGAGATGCCCAGTCGTTCCAGCGTGCGCACGGAAAAGGCCAGATGTTCTGGCTTGC
Source organism: uncultured Prevotellaceae bacterium (assembly GCA_900316475.1). Taxonomy (GTDB): domain Bacteria; phylum Bacteroidota; class Bacteroidia; order Bacteroidales; family Bacteroidaceae; genus Prevotella. Next base: position 47,761 of record ONDA01000023.1, on the reverse strand, counting down.
CCCCCGTATCGCCGTCGAAGATGACGGGCTTGGTGGTCACCTCCAAAGCGTCGTTCAGGTCGTGCAGTCGTGTCGTCAGGTCAACGGCCTCGATGTCGGGCTTGCCTTTTGACGTCGAGTCGGTTAGCGAACTGGCCCACATACCGTCGAACTCGTGTTTCATATTGTTAATCATCACCGATGTGTTCTCGATAATCAGACCTGTCAGTCCGCTGTGCGACTCGCAGAATCGCACAATCTTCTTGGCACCAATGAGCCGGCGGAGACGCTTCAGACGGACGTCGGGCGTCGTGCCGATTTCCTTCAGACGCTCATTCAGCATCGTCGAGGATATACCTTTGGTGTAGGGCACGTCTATGACCTTGCCGCCCCATTCCGCCAGCTTCTCGATAATCTGCTGACGGGTCTTTGCCTGTACACCCTGTTTCCAGTCGTCGCCGTGAACCACGTAGTCTGGTTTGATTTTCTCCAGATTCGGGCGGTAGTCAAGCGTCGTCTGGGGTATCACCTCTGAAACGCCTTTCAGGTCACTGACTATCAGCGAGCGCTGTTCGTAGTTCAAGTAGGGCAGCCGCTTGTAGCTGGCAATGGCCGCGTCGGTCAGTACGCCCACGATGACGCGTCCGTATTTCTGGGCTTCATGCAGGATGTTGAGATGTCCCGGGTGTATGATGTCGGCACTCATGCCGACGTAAACTATCTTTTCTTTTTCCATATATATTCTGTTCTTACTGTTATTTGTTCTTCTTCAAGCTTTTTAACCAGCGCTTCTTCTCCTTCAGAAAGTTGTAGACGTCGCAGCCTTTCAGATAGAGGAGGTCCCCAAGTTTATCCCATAGGCTGTAGCGCCGTGGCTTCATCTGCCGCTTGATGTTGAGACAGTTGCGCAGCGACTCAACGGGCGTCTCGAAGAACAGGTGGTGGAGCGCCTGCCTCTGCTTCTCCAACAGACGCTCGTAAAGGGCGTCGTCGGCATCGAGGCGGCGCATCAGCTGAAGCACTTCCTCTGACGTACCGACATTACACTCGTCGATAATCAGTTCGCCGTGGGTCACCTCGTCGCGGTTCATAATGGCCAATGTACCTAACGACACGGCCTCTGCCACGGAGTTGCCACGGATGGGGCGTCCGCCAATCTTTACGAAGTATTTTGAGTCGTAGATGGTCATCAGGTTGTCACTGATTTTCGGCTTGTGCAGGTGGATGGCGTAGCCTGCTTCCTGAATAGGCAGGAACTGAGGCGGCACCTTATCACGGTCCTTGGCCACGGAGTTGATTTCCACAAACACGCCATCGCGCTTCGAAGCGCGTCTTACCTTGGAATGAATGATGCGCTCCAGGGTGTCACGCCCCACGAAGGTATAGGGGAAGTCCACCTCACCTAAGCCGTTGGCCACTATACCGCGTGCCATTTGGTTCAGCGTGATGTCGTAGCCGAAGCGTGCCTTGCCCATAGCCATATTTGCCTCACCAATCATATAGGCAAAGAGGGTCTTAGGGTACTGCTTCACCACCTCCGTAGGCAGACAGACATTGACGGAAATGACGACATCATACTGCCCCCAGTCTACGTCATGGCAGTCGACGGAGAAGTCGCCATTGGCATGGTCGGTCTCCAACTGCCATTTTTCATAGCCCGGCACCTGGTTCAACGGCTTCGTCTTCAGCAGCGGCAGCATCCAGACGATATGAGGGATTACCTTTTTGTAAATCTGCGTTTCGGGGGCTGGCTCTTCCTTGACAATATAGAAGTCGGCTCGCAGGTCGCTCACCAGACCAATAGGTCCCACCCGCATCATTGAGCTGAACAGTACGTTGGCTGCCGATTTCTCGGTGACAGGACAAACGTACAAATCCTGATAGACATCCTGCTTCAGAAGCGCTATTCTCAAATCCTCCATGAGCTTTTTCGCATTTTTGCTGCAAAGGTATGAATTTATTATGAAATATTTTGTATCTTTGCACCAAAAAAACTTAAAAACAGAACACATACGTATGGAAACAGTAGCAAAGAAGCCCCGGTTGGAATGGTTGGACGCTCTCAGAGGGTTCACGATGATTCTTGTTGTAGCCTATCACGTAGCACTTATCGGATTCTCCGAGCAGCACAATTTGTCGTCTTCAATGCGCTTCCTCGTCCTTTTCCGTATGCCGCTGTTCTTCTTCGTCAGTGGTTTCCTGGCTTACAAGGCAGGGCTGGTGTGGAATATGGGCACGCTCAAAAGTCTGCTGCTGAAGAAAATCAGGGTGCAGACCATACCAACCGTCGTTTTCTTCTTCTTTGGCGTAGCTATCCTGGGCGGCTATTTTCTGCCCACGACACTGAAATGGTTAGCACTGCCGACGAAGGGCGGCTACTGGTTCACCATCGTGCTGCTTTATATGTTCATCGTCTACTACTTGTTCTGCTACGTTGAGGAGTTACTGAAGAAGCATTTCCCGAAGATGCCTTCGTGGCTGCCCATAGCCGTGCTCTTCGTCATCTCGCTGGTCTGCTACGACACCTGCTACCAGCCTCAATACTTCAGCTGGGCACAGGGAAGAAAGGGACCGGGCAACGAGTTTATGAACTACAGCAGCTTCGGGCAGCTCTTCATGTACTTCCCTTATTTCGTCTATGGCAACGTGGTACGCCGCTACTGGGACCAGGCTCAACGCCTCATGGACTCCAAGTGGTTCTATCCTGCACTTGTCATGCTGGCTATGTATGCTTGGCTCGACTCACAGAAATGGCATTGGCTACACGCTGCCTGGGCCGTCATACCACTGACGTTGGCACGCATCTCGCTGTTGACGATAGTCTTTATGTACTTCCGCCACTACCACCAGTACTTTACGCAGCGGACGGTCATCGGCGCCAGCTTGCAGTATATCGGCCGACGCACGCTCGACATCTATCTCATCCACTTCCTTTTCATGCCCAACCTGCCTACCATCGGCACCTACTTCAACCAGTATCGCCACAATTTCGCCATTGACACTACACTCTCACTACTGATAGCCCTCATCGTCATCGGCTTCAGCATCATAGCGTCGAACATCCTGCGCGTCAGTCCGTTCTTCAAGAAGTGGCTCTTCGGAAGGGGATAAGCAGCCCTCACCAATAGCAGTTCCCCTCCACCTTGTCGGAGTCCTTGGGTTTGGTGGTGGCGTCAGGTCTTATCCAATGCTCGTTCATCAGGTTGACGTAGAAGCCCTTGGGCAGTCCCCATCGCTCTACACCGTGCATCGGATTAAGCCAGCGATGGCCTGTGATGCCAAACAGCAACTGGCTGACGCCACCAAGATGGATGGCCTGCTTACCTTGGCGCTTGGCATAGGCTGCTAACGGAAAACCATAGGCTCCGCATCCTAATATGCAGACGTCGTACTCGCTCTTGTCCATTTCTTGCTCCATCCAATGTAAGGCAGAAAACCAGTCGTCATATCCACATGATTCACTATTATTCCCATAGCTTTGTACGGCTTTGATGACATGGAGCTCTTTAAAAGTAGGAAGCACATTGTCGGAGAACAACAACCGCCGCTTTTCATATTGCCGGCGTATCAGTTCATCAAAAGGATGAACGACAAGCACCTTCCTGCCTTCCAAAGCCCTGCTCCAAGGCTTTTTGGCAAGCCAGGGTTCTAAACAGGGGAGGGCTACCTTGTAGGCATTCTTTAATAGATGGCTGACGGCAATCTCTTCATTCAGCCAGCTTCCCAGGATGTCTACCTGCTGCGAGTCTTCAAGCATCATCTCGCTAAAGCGGTATAGATGTTCATTGTCTATGGGGAAGAAACCTGCTACATGCTTCATCTGCATCAATATGTGCTTGTTCCACCACCAGGGACCATTCTTTCGCGTCATATACCCCCATGCATCTCCCCGATGTTCCGTAATGCCCAAATAGTTGAACACGGTCGTCAGTTCGTTGGCACCGTATCTGGCTATCATGCAAGGTTTGCCACTTGCCAGCAGTTCGTAGATTCTGTCTCCAGCCCTGTCAGGGTCTGACTCAAAGGTGAGCAACGATGTCTTCGGGTACCAGTATTTAGTATAAATACGACGTCCTGCCGTTAGGGCCTTATGGTAGAAATTCAAACTCATTGTGCGTGCTTTTTAAAAGGAAATTTTACTTTGCTTTCGAAAAAATCGAGACTCTCACGGAATATGGCCGAACCTAAGAGCCACAGTACCAGAACGTAGAGCGATGCCACAAACAGCACCTTGGCAGCAAACCTGATGTAAATGCTCGCTATGGGCTCCGTAATGACTTGCGCCGAAAACACCAATGCTACAGTAATGAAGAAATAGGGCGAAATGTCCTTCACCACTTCATATAGCGTAAGACCTATCCAGTTCCGCGACAGCCGATACCACACCCAAAACCAGCCGACAGCTATTCCTACATACACCTTAATCATCATCCCCATCCCGTAGGGCGCCGAGACGAAGACCGCCGCCAACTGAACCGCTCCTAAAGCGGTGTGACACCACATGAAGCGTGAAGACTGGCCATGGCTGACCATGTAATAGGAAAACAGGTTGGATAGCGGGTAGAAAGCACCCATCACGCACAGCCACTGAAGGATGAGGGCACTGTCAAGCCACTTCTCGCCAAGCAGGATGACAATAAACTCGTGTGACACCAGTGCCAGGCCAAGCATAGCGGGAAAACTGACAAAGGCGGTAAAGCGCAGCAGTTTCCTGAAGATACGTTTCTGGCGTTCGGGTTCGTCGTCGGTTTTAGCCAGTACTGGCTGAGCTATGCCGCTGAGCATGTTGTTGATGAGCAACCACCCCATATTGTTCCACTTGTTGGCTTGTGTGTAATTGCCAACCACACTGGCCGGGAATTTACGTCCCAGAATGACGGAAAACATATTCGTGTTGAATATCACCACCAGACTGGTGACTATCAGCTTGCTGCTGAAGCCTATCATCTCACGTACCGGAGAGAAATCCACAGGCAGCGTGGGATGCCAGCGGGCATACCAGAAGTTAAGACCCGTCGTGACGCCTACATATACAAGAGACTGGGTCGCTATGCCCCAGTAGGCAAAGTCCGCTGCGGCCATACACACCCCCACGATTCCCGACAGCAGAAGACCGACGAAGTTCACGATGGCCGTCTCGCGAACCTTCATGTTCCGGAAGAGGATGGCCCGTGGCGCAATGCCAAGACTTGAGATGAAAAAGCCAAGAAAGATATAGCGCGCCAAGGGCACAAGCCGTGGCTCGTGATAGAAGCGCGCTATAAGGGGGGTACAGAGAGCGAAAATGACATAAAGGAGAAGGCTCGTCAGCGTGCAAGTCCAGAACACGGCGTTATAATCCTTGTGACTCGCCTCCTTCCGCCTGTTCAGAGCTGAGATGAACCCGCCCTCCTGCAATGAGTTTGCCACAAGGGAGAAGATGGTGAGCATACCCACCAGACCATAATCCTCAGTGCTCAGCAACCGTGCCAGAAAGATGCCAAACACAAGGTTCAGCATCTGCTGCAACACGTTGCTTAGTCCACCCCAGAACAGACCTTTAGCGGTCTTCTCCTTCAATGTGTCCATCCGTTTCTGACTTTTCAGAGCGCTTGTCCGTCAGAACGGATCATCCCACCTGACAGCCGGGCTTGACGTCTTTCGTCGTGGTGACTACGCTCAGGCTCTCGTCGGCATCGACGGCCGAGAGAATCATGCCCTGGCTCTCGATGCCCATCATCGTGCGCGGCGCGAAGTTGGCCACGAAGAGGATGCGCTTGCCCACGAGCGCCGACGGGTCGTCGTAGAACTGGGCGATGCCCGAGCAGATGGTGCGGTCGGTGCCTGAACCGTCATCGATGGTGAACTGCAGGAGCTTCTTCGACTTCTTCACCTTTTGGCAGTCCTTCACCAAGCCCACACGGATGTCGAGCTTCTCAAAGTCCTCGAAGCTAACCGTTTCCTTGATGTCAGCAGGCTTGAAGGCGGCAGCCTCATTGGCTTTCTTGGTGGCTTCCAGCTTGTCGAGCTGCTTCTGTATGACGTCGTCCTCAATCTTCTCGAACAGCAGCTGCGGCTCGCCTAACTGGTGGCCAGCCTGCAACAGGTCGGTGCTGCCCAGCTGCTCCCACTCAAAGCTGTCGATGTTAAGCATCTCGCGGAGTTTTTTACTCGAGAACGGCAGGAACGGCTCGAAGGCAATAGCGAGGTTGGCCGTCAGTTGCAGACAGATGTTCAGGATGGTTTTGCAGCGCTTCGGGTCGGTCTTCCACACTTTCCACGGCTCGCAGTCGGTGATGTACTTGTTGCCGATGCGGGCCAGGTTCATGGCCTCAAACTGTGCGTCGCGGAACTTGAACTGCTCCAGCAGGTTTTCCACCTTGGCCTTCACGTCCTTGAACTCCTCCAGGGCTTGACGGTCAACGTCGGTCAGTTCGCCGCAGGCGGGAACGACGCCGTTCCAGTATTTCTTCGTCAGCTGCAGGGCACGGTTGACAAAATTGCCATAGACGGCCACCAGCTCGTTGTTGTTGCGGTCTTGGAAATCCTTCCACGTGAAGTTGTTGTCCTTCGTTTCCGGGGCATTGGCGGTCAGCACGTAGCGCAGTACGTCCTGCTTGCCGGGCATGTCCTCCAGGTATTCGTGCAGCCAGACGGCCCAGTTCCTTGAGGTCGAAATCTTGTCGTTCTCCAGGTTCAGGAACTCGTTGGCGGGCACGTTGTCGGGCATGATGAAGCCTCTCCCGGTCCCTCCGAGGGAGGAGAGCTTGTTTGCGTCGTTCCAGGCCTTCATCATCGTGGGGAAGATGATGCAGTGGAACACGATGTTGTCCTTGCCGATGAAGTGTACCAGACGGGTGTCCTCGTCCTGCCACCACTTGCGCCAGTCACCCCATTTCTCTGGCTCCTTCTCACACAGTTCTACCGTGTTCGACACATAGCCGATGGGGGCGTCGAACCATACGTAGAGCACCTTGCCGTCGGCTCCTTCCACGGGCACGGGGATACCCCAGTCCAGGTCGCGAGTCATGGCGCGGGGCTGCAGGTCCATGTCGAGCCACGACTTGCACTGGCCGTAGACATTCGGACGCCACTCCTTGTGCTCCTCCAGTATCCACTGCTTCAACCAGTCCTGATACTCGTTCAGCGGCAAGTACCAGTTCTTGGTCTTCTTCAGTACGGGTGTCGAACCGCTGATGGTCGACCGGGGGTTTATCAGCTCCGTGGGCGAGAGGTCGCGGCCGCATTTCTCGCACTGGTCGCCGTAGGCTCCTTCGCTGTGGCAGTGGGGGCACTCGCCCACGACGTAGCGGTCGGCCAGAAACTGCTTCGCTTCCTCGTCGTAGAGCTGCTCGGTGGTCTCTTCCACGAGCTTGCCCTCGTCATAGAGCTTGCGGAACCAGTCGGCAGCAAACTTATGGTGGGTCTCCGAGGTGGTGCGGCTGTAAATGTCGAACGAGATGCCGAACTCCTCGAACGAGTCCTTAATCATCTTGTGGTAGCGGTCCACAACGTCCTGCGGCGTGATGCCCTCCTTGCGGGCACGCACGGTGATGGGTACGCCATGCTCGTCGGAGCCGCCGATGAAAAGAACCTCGCGCTTCTTCAGACGAAGATAGCGCACATAGATATCTGCCGGCACGTAGACGCCAGCCAGGTGACCGATATGTACCCCGCCGTTGGCATAGGGCAGGGCCGACGTCACGGTCGTCCGTTTATACTGTTTCTGTTCCATAAAAAATCCTGTTTTTTTCTTTCAGCCTGCAAAGTTACGGAATAATGCTGACGTGGCAAAGCAATTTTGGAAGATTAACGCAGATAAGCCTATAAAAAAGGCAAATACCCAAGTATTGCACGGTATATAGTTGTTATACTGTGACCCTATATCCGCGCCCGTTGGTGTAACGGGGAAATTAGTGGGAAGCGCATTCTGGGCATAGACCCTTGGCCATGTAGTTGATGCTTGCCAGGTGGTAGCCATGAGGCAGTTGTACGGCTGGGATAGGGGTGTCGTGCAGGCAGAATGTGCGGTGGCAGCGCTCGCAGTAGAAGTGTACGTGCTGGTCGTCGTCTTCGGCGTGGCTGTCGTGGCTGTGGCACAGTTCGTAGCGCACGCCGTCGCCGCCGTCCTCGATGACGTGTACCAGATGGTGCTCGCGGAACAGCGTCAGTGCGCGGAAGACGCCCGACTTGTCGATAGACAGGATTTTGTATTCCAGCTCCGATAACGACATTGGCCGCTCAGCGGCGGCCAATGTCTTAGCCACGACAATGCGGTTTGCCGTCGGCTTAATGTCGTGCGCTACCAACAGCGCTTCACAATCCTCACTGCTCATCTTCTTTCTTCTACTACGAATTACACGAATTTTACGAACTTCCATCCAGTCTTTTCCCCTCGGAATCTATTCGTATAATTCGTATAATTCGTGTAATTCGTAGTCGTCAAATTTCGTAGTCGTCAAATTTCGTAGTCGTTTATAACTTCCACAACTCTGCATCGTCAAAGTAGTTGATGCGCATGGCCTGGCGCACCTCGGCCATGGTCTGGGCGGCCACCTCGCGGGCCTGTTGCGTGCCCTTCTTCAGTATGTTGCAGATTTCCGGGATGTCCTGTTCCAGTTCGGCGCGACGCTGGCGCATGGGGTCGAGGAATTTGTTGAGCACCTCGTTGAGGAACTTCTTGCACTTCATGTCGCCCAGTCCGCCGCGCTGGTAGTGCTCTTTCAGCTCGTCGAGGTTCTGGTACTCGGGCCAGAAGTCAGCAAAATCCTGATCGGTAGAGAAAGCGTCGAGATAGGTAAACACGGCGTTGCCTTCGACGTGTCCCGGGTCAGAGACGTTCAGGTGGGTGGGGTCGGTGTACATCGAGCGCACCTTCTGCCACACCTCGTCCTTCGAGTCGCTCAGGTAGATGCAGTTGCCGAGCGACTTCGACATCTTCTCCTTGCCGTCCGTTCCCGGCAGGCGGCGCGCCGTCATGTTCTCAGGCAGCAGGATGTTTGGCTCCACCAGTACGGGGGCATAGGTGTTGTTGAAGCGGTTCACCAGCTCGCGTGTCACCTCCAGCATCGGCTCCTGGTCCTCGCCGGCGGGCACCGTCGTGGCCTTGAACAGCGTGATGTCGGCAGCCTGGCTGACAGGGTAGCAGAAGAAGCCGAGGGGTATGCTCTCGCCCTCGAAGCCGCGCATCTTAATCTCCGTCTTCACCGTCGGGTTGCGCTGTACACGGCTGACGGAGATGAGGTTCATCAGGTAGGTCGTCAGCTCGGCCAGTTCGGGTATGTAGCTCTGTATGAAGATGGTACATTTCTCGGGGTCGAGACCCGCCGACAGGTAGTCGAGCGCCACCTGGATGATGCTCTGACGCAGTTTCTCGGGGTTGTCGGCATTGTCGGTCAGTGCCTGTACGTCGGCCATGAAAACAAACATACGGTCGTAGTCGCCTGCGTTCTGCAGCTCTACGCGGCGGCGCAGCGAACCCACGTAGTGCCCCAGGTGGAGCTTACCCGTAGGACGGTCGCCAGTGAGTATTACTTTTCCCATTTTCTTCTTTTTTTTTAGTTTTTGCGTGCAAAGATACGCATTTTTTTTGTAACAGCTGCAAGAATTGGCAATCTTTCTTTCATTCCGTGGAAATCGTGCGCAGCTGTAAACGTTTGCGTGGATTACTGTATCCTGCATAGGGCGGCCAACGGAAGAAAAGCGTAACTTTGCAGCACGAACAAATAGACTACAAGCTATGACCAAGAAACTACTTACGCTCTGGCTGTTGGCCGCAACGGCCCTGACAGCAACGGCCACGGACATCCACGTGGCCACCAACGGCAACGATACAAATGCCGGCACGGAGGAGTCGCCACTGCTGACCATCCACAAAGCATTGGAGAGGGTGCAGGCGGGCGACCGCATTCTTATCCATGAAGGCACCTACATCATCAGCGAGCGCTTGAAGATTCCCGAACTGCCAACGACGCCCGACCGCCGCTGCGAGATGCGCGCCTGGCCCGACGCCGCTGCCGGGAAGGTCATCATCGACGGGTCGGCCATGAACCACAAGACGGAGTCGGCCTTCAAGATGGGCCGCTGCATCTACATCAACCACCTGGCCAACTACTGGACGTTCTACGGACTGGTGCTGCAGAACGCCGAGGACAACGGTATGAAGGTGGAGGGGTCGTACAACGTCATCGAGCGCTGCGTGTTCCGTTGGAACAACGATACCGGTCTGCAGATAGGCATGTACAAGGACTTTTCCATTGAGGAGACGAAGTCGCTGCCCATCAGCGGACAGCCGCAATACAATCCGGACTATACCTACTGTCGCGGCAACAAGGTCATCAACTGCGACGCCTACGAGAACGCCGACCTGCGCAGCTATAACGGCAGCGACGACGGCGGCGATGCCGACGGCTTTGCCTGCAAGCTCTTCCCCGGCCCTGGCACTGAGTTCCACGGCTGTCGCGCCTGGACCAACAGCGACGACAACTGGGACCTCTATATGGTCTACCACCCCGTGGTCATCGACCACTGCTGGGCCTGGCACGCCGGCTACCTGAAGGACGGCAGCGAGGGCAAGAACGGCAACGGCTTCAAGCTCGGTGGTGGTGGCAGTGCCGGTGGTGCCGCCTTCGACCAGTCGGTGGGCGCCCATGTCGTCACCAACTGCGTGGCCTTCGGCAACCTGCATAAAGGCTTCGACCAGAACAACGCCTACGAGGGGATGTACATCATCAACTGTACGGCCTGGGGCAACGAGTACAACTACCGCTTCCCCACGATGTTCAAGTATGGCACGATGACCATCCGCAACTGCATCGGCTGGGGCGCCACAGCCCAGAAGAGCGGCGTCAGCATCGGCAACCACGAATTTCTGTCGCCCGACAAGGAGGGCTACCGCGAGCCAGACACCGACTTCAACTCCTGGACTACACTCGACGGCTGCAGTCCCATCAAGGAGGGCTACAAAGAGGGCAAGACACAGATTGTGACCAAGGACCACTCCGGCGAGTTCCTGTCGTTGAGCGTCGACGACTTCATGGCCGACCGCCAGGCCGACGGTTCGCTGCCCGACAACGGCTTTGCGCGGCTGAAAGCCGGCAGCGTAATGAAGGACAAGGGCACACCCATCATCGGCTTCACGCCAGTCCGCAAGATGACGGAAGGAGAGGCTGCTGCCGCCCATCTGGAACTGGTGACAGCCGACGACCTCTATATCGGCTACAACGATGCAGCGCCCGACTTCGGAGCCTTTGAGACTGACGGTGTGCCGGCAGAGTTTGTCACACCCGAAAAGATTACGCTGACCTGCAAGACGGCCAACGCAGCACAGGAAGTCACGGAAGGACAGCCCATAGAACCTATCGTCTACGAACTGAGCGCTGCTGCCACGTCAGCTGTCGTAGAGCAACTCAGCGAGGGACTGACATACACCGTTGACGGACAGAAAGTCGTCATCAGTGGTACGCCGCTGTCAAGCTGTACTTTTACCCTGACGGCCAGCGGCGACCGTGAGGCAGGCGTGAAAGATGCCAAGACCTCGGGCACCATCAGCGTGGTAAAGCCCTTCCGTGTGCTTACAGGCGACTGGTATCACTTCCAGGATGCCTGGGACGCACTGCCCGCCGACCTGCAAGGCGTCATCGAACTGGTTGACGGCACCATCGCTACGAGCTACGACCCTGCCAAGACCGAGAGCGGCGGCAGCATACCCGGCGGTTGTACCGTCGGCGGCATCGATATGTCGAAGGGTGGCGGCGGACTGCGTTGGCACTTTGCCGACGGTGTGCTGCAACTGCTGGTGAACCTCCACTTCACCGGCGACCGCAGCTACAAGCTGAACTGGACGCTGGCCGACGGTACACAGGGAACTAAAACGACAGACAAGATGAAGAAACAGACCCTCTTAGGCTGGGACCTGCTGGAGGTGGCCGGTATCAAAGACGGTACGCAGGTGCGCACCATCGAACTGTTGAACAACTCGACCAGTGGCGGTGCCCGTGTCTACGATATCTACATCCGTGTGCCCGATACCTCGGCAACCGGTATCGCTACTGTCGGAACAAACGCGACAGCCGCCAAGGTTACAAAGCACCTTGACGGCCGCCAGCTCGTCATCGAAAAGGATGGTGTGCGTTATACGCTGATGGGTACGCGCCGCTAATAAGCCTGCTCGTGAACGCCCTTGACGGCGCGGCCGCTGGGGTCGTTCACGCCCTTGAAGGCGGCATCCCATTCCAGGGCGATGGCCGTGCTGCAAGCCACGCTGGCCTCTGAGGGCACGCTCTTGGCCGCGCTGTCGCTGGGGAAGTGCTCGGCAAAGATGCTGCGGTAGTAGTATTCCTCCTTGTTCTTCGGCGTGTTGATGGGGAATCGCTCTGCGGCGTGCGCCATCTGCTCGTCGCTGACGGCTTCTGCGGTCATCTGTTTCAGCGTGTCAATCCATGAGTAGCCCACACCGTCGCTGAACTGCTCTTTCTGTCGCCAGGCCACCTCGTCGGGTAGCAGGTCGGCAAAGGCCTCGCGCACAATCTTCTTCTCAATGATGAAACTCCCCTCGTCCTTTGGAGAGGAGCTGGGGCCACACATCTTGGCCTTGGGGTTCGTCCGCATGGCAACGTCGAGGAACTCTTTGTCGAGGAACGGCACACGACCCTCGACGCCCCAGGCCGACAGACTCTTGTTGGCGCGCAGACAGTCGTACATATAGAGCTTGGAGAGCTTGCGGACGGTCTCTTCGTGGAAGTCCTTGGCCGTCGGCGCCTTGTGGAAATAGAGATAGCCACCGAAGATCTCGTCGGCACCCTCACCCGAGAGCACCATCTTGATGCCCATCGACTTGATGACACGTGCCAGCAGATACATCGGCGTTGAGGCTCGGACGGTTGTCACGTCGTAGGTCTCGATGAAGTAGATGACGTCGCGGATGGCATCGAGGCCTTCCTGGATGGTGTAGTTGATTTCGTGATGCACGGTGCCGATATGGTCGGCCACCAGTTTTGCCTTGGCCAGGTCGGGTGCACCTTTCAGTCCCACGGCAAACGAGTGCAGGCGGGGCCAGTAGGCTTTGGTTTTCGAGTTGTCCTCGATACGCATCTCACTGTATTTCTCGGCGATGGCGGAGATGACGCTGGAGTCGAGTCCGCCAGAGAGCAGTACGCCATAAGGCACGTCGGACATCAGCTGGCGCCTGACGGCATCCTCCAAGGCATCATGAACAGCCTCTACGGAAGCAGGATTATCCTTCACGGCATCATAGTTGAACCAGTCGCGCTTGTAGTAGCGCTTCATGCCTGGGTCGGCACTCCAATAGTAATGACCGGGCAGGAACGGCTCGTAGTGCTCGCACTGTCCTTCGAGCGCTTTCAGTTCGGAGGCCACATACACCTTGCCATCGGCATCGTAACCGATATAAAGCGGAATCACACCGATGGGGTCGCGGGCAATCAGGAACACGTCAGTCTCTTCGTCGTACAAGACAAACGCAAAAATTCCACTCAACTGTTCCAGCATCTCACAAATCTGCTCATGAGTGTAATCACTCCCCTCGCCTTTCGGAGAGAGGCTGGGGGTGAGGCTTCTGTACAACGCCAGAATGACCTCGCAGTCGCTGCCAGTCTGGAATTCGTACTGGCCGGCATAGCGGCGGCGAATCTCCTGGTGGTTGTATATCTCGCCGTTGACAGCCAAGACCTGTTTCTTGTCTGGCGAAAACAAAGGTTGCCCTCCGCTTTCCGGGTCGACGATGCTCAGCCGTTCGTGGGCAAGGATAGCACTGCCGCCACAGTAGATGCCGCTCCAGTCGGGTCCGCGATGGCGAATCTTCTGACTCATCTTCAATGCTTTATCACGCAGAGCCTGTGTCTGCTCCTTGACGTTTAATATTGCTACTATTCCACACATAGTTATATCAACAATTATCAGTATTTACTTAGTACTTGCAATAAACAGGCAGCAAAGGTAAGCAAAACAAGAGAGAGAGACCTCGGAACTTGACTCTTTTGTTTGTTAAAACTTCAGTTTGCTGACATTTTGTAATATTATGATGGCCGATAAGTGTCATTATGCTTTCTCTTTGACGGGAAAACTGTCAGTTCTGTTACAAAGCGTCATTTGGCTAACGTCTATGCTACCTCTTTGGCTTACGCACACCCTAAAATGCCTCTTCTCTCGCGCGCGTATACAGGCAAGACTGCATTTTGGTGACACCTCTTACACCAAGCCTGATTATCAGCAGGTTAGCGAGGAACTTGCCCACACCAATACCCACACCAATACCCACACCAAGTGGCGCACCAACCACTCCCAAAATGTTTCACGGCAAAGCCGAAAATTTCACGGCCGTTCGCAAAAATTTCACGGCCTCTCAGAAAAATCTCACGGCCTCTCGTAAATGTTTCACGGTCTGCCACTATTCTTGCCTTTTTCTTGGCCGCTCGGCGCTTGCGACGCTTTGCTTGCAAAGAATGCGTCTCCTTGCGTCGCCGAGCGCCTTGGAGCGACCACAGGTGCGACTATAGGTGTGACCACAGGTGCGACTAAGCTGCTCGGAACGGCCCTTGATTTTCAAGTAGTTAAGTGCCAGGTGTAAGAGGTGTCACCTACTTTTTTTTCTGCTATTCCCGCTTCGGTTTATAGTGACAAAGCCTGGGCAATTCATGGAGAATACGCTATGCCAAGTAGATTTTATTCTGCAAAATCCTTGGCAGTGTCAGGGAAAAATGCTATTTTTGCAGCAGAAATTCAGTACATCACTTATGGAAGAGATAGCAGGCAGATACATCAATCCCTTTACCGACTACGGCTTCAAGTACCTCTTCGGCACCGAGCCTAACAAGGAGTTCACGCTGGCGCTCGTCAACGAGCTGCTGCGTGGTAAGGAGGTCATCAAGTCGCTCACGCTGATACCGTCCGAGCAGCTCGGCGACACGAAGGACGACCGCCGCGCCGTCTTCGACGTGTATGCCGAGAACGAGCACGGCGAGAAAATCATCATCGAGATGCAGAAGGCCGACCAGCAGTACTTCAAGGACCGCTCGGTCTACTACTCTTCGTTCCCCATCCGCTCACAGGGCGAGCGGGGTCGCTGGCGCTTCGGCCTGAAGGCCGTCTACACCATCGGCATCCTCGACTTCGTGTTCGACGAGGACAAGGACGACGAGGAGTACTTCCACCACGTGGTGAAGCTGATGGATATCAACAAAAAAGAGGTCTTCTACGACAACCTGACTTACATCTATCTCGAGATGCCCAAGTTCCGCAAGACGGAGGCCGAGCTGGAGTCGCTGCTCGACAAGTGGCTCTACGCGCTGAAGAACCTGCCCCGCCTGCTGGAGCGCCCTGCCGCCCTGCAGGAGCGCATCTTCAAGAAGTTCTTCGACGTGGCGGAGACGGCCAACCTGTCGAAGGAGGACTACGCCAAGTATTTCGAGAGCGAGAAGGCCTATTACGACCTCGACGGTGCTTTCCGCACTGCCGCAGCGAAGGGTATGGAGAAAGGTTTGGCAAAGGGACGCGCCGAGGGTCGTGCCGAGGGCCTGAAGAAGGGTCGTGCCGAGGGCGAGCATGAAAAGGCCTTAGAGTCAGCCCGCCGTATGAAGGCTGACGGCATGCCCGCAGAACTGATAGCCAAATACACAGGGCTGACAGTTGAGACGATAAACGGACTATGATTGGTATTTTAGATTATTCTGCAAAGATTACTACTCAAGTTCCCCACCCCTAAAACCTTTTAAGAACCACTAATTTCACTAATTTAATTCAACTTTCTCAAGTTTTATAACGACTACGAATTTAACGAATTAAACGAATTTTCCGATTTCATTCGTGAAATTCGTTTAAATTAACAACGCGCAGCCAAATTCGTGAAATTCGTGAAATTCGTGGTAAAAAAATACTTACGAAACTTGAATAATTTAATAATGAACAAAGATTTGAAGATTTAAAAGATTTTGAGCCGACAGACGACAAAGATGACATTATAATAAACCACTAATTGCACTAATTTCACTAATTTTGCTACGCGCAGTGCTCCGTAATTATTATTATGAAAATTACGGCAAAAATTATGATTATTACGGCAATTCGTTTCCCAACAAATGCCCTGACAGGGCTTATTATTTCTAATTTGTCGAGACAGCTTTATTTCTAATTGTTGGAACAGATTATTCTAATTTTTTCTAATTGTTTTCCGAAACAAATGACGGCCATTCTTTTTGTAATGAACAAAGATTTGAAGATTTAAAAGATTTTGAGCCGACAGACGACAAAGATTTCACTAATTTGCTACGCGCAGGCTATCGGCACTTGCGGCGAAAATTCGCAACTTATTAGTAATTCAAGTTTCGTAAGTATTTTTTTTACCACGAATTTCACGAATTTCACGAATTTGGCTGCGCGTTGTTATTTTAAACGAATTTCACGAATGAAATCGCAAGCGATTTCTTGCCGGCGCTAGCCAATTCGTGAAATTCGTTGCATCTTAGATGCATCATAACATCCTGCATAGAAAATTCGTTTAATTCGTTAAATTCGTGGTCGTTATAAAACTTGAGAAAGTTGAATTAGTAATAATTCGTTCAATTAGCAATTAGTGGTTGAAAAGAAATGGGATTAAAAAGGAAAGGGGTGGGAAAGTTCAAGATTATTACCGTTTCTTCTGTTTGTTGTCAATGTAGTTCACAAAGGCAGCGTTACAGAGCCGTGTGCCGCCAGGCGTAGGATAGTGACCGGTAAAATACCAGTCGCCAGGGTGGTTAGGGCACGCCTCGTGGAGACCCTCGATACTCTGGAACACCAGTTCGACAGGTGCCTTCATGCCCTTCGGGCGCAGCATCTCCACAATCTTCCTGTTGATTTCCTCGACGGTGAAAGGCTCGTAGAGCGCACGGACATGATTCTCTGTTTGAAGGTTATGTTTGCAGGCCAGATAGGTGTCGTTGACCAGTTGCCACATACCACGCTCCTCAATCAGTGCCATCGTGGCGCGGAAGGCGCAGAACTCCTCCAGGCGCGCCATGTCGATGCCGTAGTAGTCGGGGTAGCGAATCTGGGGCGACGAGCTGACCATGACAATCTTCTTGGGGTGCAGCCGGTCCAGAATCTTGAAGATGCTCTCCTTGAGTGTCGTTCCGCGCACGATGGAGTCGTCGATGATGACGAGGTTGTCCTCGTAGGGTCGCAGCGAACCGTAGCTGATGTCGTAGACATGAGCCGCCAGGTCGTTGCGCTCTGAGTTGTCGGCAATGAAGGTGCGCAGTTTGATGTCTTTCCACACCACCTTCTCCGTGCGCACGCTGTAGCCCTGCCGTCGGAAACCGTCGGTCATGCCATAGTAGGCCACCTCGGCCGTGTTGGGGATATATGAAAACACGGTGTTGGCAACATCGTTGTCAATAGCCTTGAGGATGGCTGGCGTCAGTTGTTCGCCCAGCCGTTTGCGCTCCTGATAGATGTCACGGTCGGAGCCGCGACTGAAGTAGATGCGCTCGAAGGAACAGGCACTGAACCGCTGTGCAGGCATTATCTGTTCCAGCTGGCTCGTGCCGTTCTGATGAACGATGAGTGCCTGACCAGGCATCAGCTCATGCACATCCTCAGCCTGGATGTCGAACGTGGTCTGCAGCACAGGGCGCTCGCTGGCGACGGCTATTATCTCGTCGTCGCGATAGTAGAATGCCGGACGGATACCCCAGGGGTCGCGTACAGAGAACATCTCGCCCGAGCCCGTCAGTCCACACATGACGTAACCGCCGTCGTAGTGCTGCATCGTGGTGCGTAGCACATTGGCCATCTCCACATGCTCGTCTATATAGTGCGTGATGTCGAGTCCCTCCAGTCCTTTGCCCATCGCCTCGTTGTAGAGCCTTTCGACCTCGCGGTCCAGGCGGTGCCCCATCAGTTCCAGCGTGATGTACGAGTCGCCATAGATACGCGGCGACTGTCCCTGCGCTGTCAGGAAGCGGAAGACCTCGTCGATGTTGGTCATGTTGAAGTTGCCGCACAGACAGAGGTTCTTCGCCCGCCAGTTGTTGCGGCGCAGGAAAGGATGTACGTATTGCAGTCCGCTCTTGCCCGTCGTTGAGTAGCGCAGGTGCCCCATCAGGAGTTGGCAAGTGCTCCACGCCTCGCCAAGTCCCTCCGAAGGCGAGGGTGCCTGATGACATGATGAGGGTATTGTTGAGGCCACCCTTCTGAAGATTTCGGTGATGGCATCCTTACCTTCGGCCTTCTCTCGGAACATATACTCCCGGCCAGGCTCTTTGTCCAGGCTCACCGAGGCGATGCCTGCTCCCTCCTGACCGCGGTTGTGTTGTTTCTCCATCATCAGGTAGAGTTTGTTCAGCCCGTAGCGGTTGGTGCCGTACTTCTGTCCGTAGTAGTCCAGCGGTTTCAGCAGGCGAATCATCGCCACGCCACACTCATGCTTGAGTTGTTCCATGTCAGATGCAGGCCTTTATGAACGACATAAACAGTGGGTGCGGGTGCAGCACCGTTGACGAATACTCAGGATGGAACTGTGTGCCGATGTACCAACGCTTGTCGGGTATCTCGACAATCTCGACGAGGTTGGCGGTCGGGTTGATGCCTACGCACTTCATGCCGGCCTGCTCGTATTCCTCCTTATATTGATTGTTGAACTCATAGCGATGGCGATGGCGTTCCTTGACAAAGAGACTCTCCCCCGGCTCCTCTCTGTGAGCGAGGGGGGTAGATTGCTCCGACTGCAGGTATGCTTCATACGCTTTGCTGCCTTCCACTAATTGGCAGTCGTATGCCCCCAACCGCATCGTGCCACCCATCTGCGTAATACTCTTCTGTTCTTCCATCATGTCTATCACACAGTGGGGAGCCACACCCCCTCCTTCGGAGGGGCTTGGGGAGGCTTTGGGGAAGGTCACCATCTCGCTGCTCGTCGCATCCGGATAGCCTAACACGTTCCGTGCAAACTCAATGACCATCATCTGCATGCCTAAGCAGATGCCGAAGGTGGGGATGTCGTGTGTGCGTGTGTATTCGGCGGCGATGATTTTCCCCTCGATGCCCCGCTGTCCGAAACCAGGACAGATGACGATGCCCGCCATGCCCGCCAATTGTGTAGCGACGTTTTCCGCCGTCAACGCCTCGCTGTTGACGAAATGAATCTTCGTCTTCACGTCGTTATAGACGCCAGCCAGACTCAGGCTCTCGCGGATGCTCTTGTAGGCATCCTGCAGGTCGTATTTACCCACCAGTCCGATGTGCAACTCACGGGTAGCGTGTCGCTGCTTGTCGAGGAAGGCAAGCCAGGCAGTCCAAGCCGCGAAATCAGGTGTCTCAACATCCCCTCCTTTGGAGGGGCTTGGGGAGGCTCCCGCCTTTCTTAATATGGCCGTGTCAAGCCCCTGCTGGTGCATACTCACCGGCACCTCATAGATACTCGGCAAGTCCTCGCTCTGTACGACACAATCCAGGTCGACATTGCAGAACGACGCCACTTTCCTGCGCAGGCTTTCGTCCAGATGACGTTCCGTGCGTAGTACGAGGATGTCAGGCTGGATGCCCATGCTCTGCAATTCCTTGACCGAATGTTGCGTGGGCTTTGTCTTTAACTCGTCGGCGGCTTTCAGATAGGGCACGTAGGTTAGGTGTACACACACGGCATTGCGCCCCAGTTCCCAGCGCAGCTGGCGGATAGCCTCCATGAACGGCGCACTCTCGATGTCGCCGATGGTGCCGCCGATTTCGCAAATGACGAAAGATGAAGTCCCCAAAGCTCCTCCTACTGCCCCCGGGGTGTCCAATATCCTCTTTTTTATCTCGTCCGTGATGTGCGGCACCACCTGGATGGTCTTGCCCAGATAGTCGCCGTGGCGCTCGCGGTCGATGACTGCCTTATAGATGCGGCCTGTGGTGATGCTGTTGTGGCGTGTGGTACGTATACCCGTAAAGCGCTCGTAGTGCCCTAAGTCGAGGTCGGTTTCAAAACTGTCCTCCGTCACGTAGCATTCGCCGTGCTCGTAGGGGTTCAGTGTGCCCGGGTCGATGTTGATGTACGGGTCGAACTTCTTGATGGTGATTTTGAAGCCACGTGCCTGCAGCAGTTTGCCGATGCTGGCGGAGATGATGCCTTTTCCCAACGAGGAAACGACGCCGCCCGTGACGAAGATGTACTTTGTTTCCATAAAACGATTTCTATTCTATGGACTGCAAAATTACGGATAATCCCGCTGACAGCCAATCATAGCCTCCTGTTTTTGATTGTTAAAAACGCGCTTCGTTGTCAAAGTGTAAGAATCTATAGGCGCAAGGGTGGGCGCAACCTTTCGTTTTGCCTTGAAAACGGTCGTTTCCCTTGCATTTTGTAAGGCAAGGACTTTGCCGGAGGCACTCTTGCCAGATGCAGAACAGAAGAAAGCCCCCTCTTCCGCCTGTTACGACAGAAGAGAGGGAAACCTGGATAAGATCATGGCCGCAGCGTAAGGCCGAGAACCAGGTAGGCTTTCTGGGTACAGGGATTGGCTATGACCTGCCCGAAGACGGGTATCGAGAATGCGTCCGTCACTTTGATGTCTTTTGTCGCTTGCAGCGAGAGATGGGTTACGGCGAAGCCTGTTGTGCCGTAAAACGTTGTGCAATAGGGCACGGCACCGGCTCTGGCCGTCCAGTCGACGGTGGCAAGCTTAAAGGGAACGGCTATCTCGGCGTAACTGCTGTAGGCCCGCTTGCCATCCTTGTTGATACCGTCGTTACCAGTGAAGTTGGTGTACCACTGCACGCTGGCAAAGCCGAAATCGTAGCCGACGTTCGCTTCGAAGACGTGGTTGGTGCCGTGGGCGTCATACTTGAAGTATCTGCCGTCAGGGTCGAGACCGCCAGCGTTGAACCAGTAGTCGGTGATGCCGATATTCAGACCGTCAAGGGTGTAGGCAAGCGTCAGGTCGAACTCCTTGGCGTCGGCGGGATCGGCGATGCCGTAGCTGCCCCAGGCCGACAACGAAAGGCCCTTATAGCCTACGCCCAAGGTGGGCTGTATGGCTGCACTGCCCAAATCCTGGCCACGCCAGATGTAACTGCTCACCACGTCGCTACTGATAGTGGTTTCTACTGTCTCCTGTGCATAGGTGGTTGCGAGCGCAACCAGACCTATGGCCAATAATACAATCTTTTTCATAACCTTTTACCTTATTATTTATGATTAGTTATAGCACGCCTCTCCGTGCTCATAGATGTCGAGACCTTCCTCCTCGATACGCTTGTCTACGCGTAAGCCGTGAATGTGCTTGATGCCGTAGAACAGTATCACACCGCAGACAGCAGCCCAGGCGTCGATGACAAGGATACCGAAGCACTCGGCTCCGAAGAATCCCCAACCGCCGCCATAGAAGGCACCGTTGGATGTGGACAGCAGACCGGTCATGAGGGTGCCCAGGATACCGCAGACGCCGTGTACGCTACTGGCACCTACAGGGTCGTCGATGTGGAGCTTGTGGTCGATAAACTCGATGGCGTAAACCAGAACGGTTCCGCAGACCAGACCGATGACGACGGCACCAAGGGGCGATACGAGGTCGCAACCGGCGGTAATGCCCACAAGACCTGCCAACACGCCGTTCAGGGTGAGTGAGAGCGACGGCTTGCCGTACTTGATGTAGGTGAGGAACATCGTGGCCACACCGCCTGCCACAGCAGCAAGGTTGGTGGTCAGGAACACATGAGAGATGGCCACACGGTTGACCTCGCCACTGGCAGCCAACTGAGAACCGGGGTTGAAGCCAAACCATCCTAACCAGAGGATGAACACGCCCAGGGCGGCCATGGCCAGGTTGTGGCCGGGAATAGCACGACTCTTGCCGTCCTTGGCATACTTGCCAACACGGGGACCCAGTGCCAAAGCGCCAATCAGTGCCAGCACACCACCTACGGAGTGAACGACAGCCGAACCGGCAAAGTCGTGAAACACGTCGCCGAAGGTAGACATCATAAAGCCGTCGGCAGCATCGTTGCAGAGCCAGCCGCCGCCCCACGTCCAATGACCTTCAATGGGATAGATAAACAACGAGATGACGGCACTGTAAATCAGGTACATCGAGAACTTCGTGCGCTCAGCCATGGCTCCGCTGACGATGGTGGCAGAGGTGGCGCAGAAGACCGTCTCGAAAATCAAGAAACCCTCTACGGGCAGGTCGCCCTTGTAGAATGAGAGGTCGCCCCAGTTGGGAGCACCGATGAAACCGGCACCTTCGCTGCCGAACATGAAGCCGAAGCCGAGGAAGAAGAACAAGAGCGAGCCGAACATGAAGTCGACAAAGTTCTTCATCAGAATGTTGACCGTATTCTTACTTCGTGTAAAACCAGCCTCACACAGGGCAAAGCCAGGCTGCATCCAGAAAACTAACATCGCTGCCAGCAGCATCCATACGGTA
Source organism: uncultured Prevotellaceae bacterium (assembly GCA_900316475.1). Classification (GTDB taxonomy): domain Bacteria; phylum Bacteroidota; class Bacteroidia; order Bacteroidales; family Bacteroidaceae; genus Prevotella. The sequence goes on along the minus strand of ONDA01000023.1, from coordinate 25,403 downwards.
TCGAGTGATAATCCTATTTCGTTCATAAGTATAAGCCTCCCCTTACCCCCTCCCGAGGAGGGGGAACCCGAACGGAGGTATGGGGTTGTGATTTTTGTGTTTGTGTTATTTGACTCTCCCCTCCTTGGAGGGGGCAGGGGAGCACCCCTTACTTCTTATCTCTCAGTACGGTGTCGCCATTCTCGCCTGTGCGGATGCTCCATGTGTCTATCATGTCGCTCACGAAGATGCGACCGTCGCCTATCTCGCCTGTGTGTGCCATGTCGAGTATCACTTTCACCGTCGGTTCCACCAAGGCGTCGCGGCAGACGATGGTCAGCGCCACACGCTCTATCACATCCGTAGAGTACTGCACGCCACGGTAGATACGTTCCTGTCGGCTCTGGCCGATACCGTGAACGTTATGGTATTCAAACCAGTCGATGTCCGACGCGAGCAGTGCCTCCTTGACCTCCTCGAACTTGGTCTTGCGGATAATTGCTTCAATCCTTTTCATACTTTTTACCTCTTTTAATTAATATAATGTCATCTTGAAAGCTTTCGGGTGCAAAAGTACGACATTTTGTCAGAAACTGCAAGCATCCAATGTCGATATGTTTTCAAAATATTAAAATAAATAACAAAGTGTAAAGAAAACAAATTCGTTTCTTTACACTTTGCTTACTTTTTGGCTCAAAAAGCGGTCAGACTGTAACAAATAGTCACTAACGGGCCATTTCGACAAACATCTGGTGTACGCGCCGGTCTCCGTCCAGCTCCGGATGGAAGGCGGTGGCGAGCTGATGACCCTGTCGGGCAGCGACGATATGGCCATCGACGGTGGAAAGCACTTCGACCTTCTCGCTCAGCACACGTTCGATATAGGGGGCACGGATGAAGGTCATGGGAACATCATTGCCGATACCCTCGACGCTGCCAACGGTATGAAAGCTGCCCAACTGACGACCGTAGGCATTGCGGCGCACCTCGATGGCCATCGTGCCGAGGCGACGTTCGGAAAGGAGAATCATGCCGGCACAAGTGCCGAGGACGGGCATCCCGCCGAGGATAGCCTCGCGGATAGGGTCGAAGAGTCCCAGCTCCTTCAGCAGGCGCATCTGCACGGTACTCTCACCGCCGGGCAATACCAACCCGTCCTTTGGCTGCTGCCAGTCGCGCATCTGACGTATCTCCACCGTCTCCACGCCGAGCTTCTGCAACATCTGCTCGTGCTCAACAAACGCCCCTTGCAGGGCCAATACTGCTATCCTCATTTCCCTCGTTCGGCCATTAACAGCTCTATCTCGTGCTCATTGATACCTACCATCGCCTCGCCAAGGTCTTCCGAGAGTTCGGCCAGGAGTTTGGCATCCTGGTAGTTGGTCACAGCCTGAACGATGGCGGCAGCACGCTTGGCGGGGTTGCCGCTCTTGAAGATGCCACTGCCCACAAACACGCCCTCGGCACCGAGCTGCATCATCATGGCAGCATCGGCAGGCGTAGCCACACCGCCAGCCGCAAAGTTGACCACGGGGAGTTTGCCTTCGTCATGTACGAACTTCACCAGTTCGTAGGGCGCCTGCAGTTGTTTGGCGGCCTCGAAGAGCTCGTCGTCGCTCATGCTCGTCAGTCGGCGAATCTCGCTCTGCATCAGACGCATGTGACTCACGGCCTGAACAACATCGCCCGTACCGGGCTCACCCTTGGTGCGGATCATCGTGGCACCTTCGGCAATACGGCGCAAGGCCTCACCCAGGTTCTTGGCGCCACAGACAAAGGGCACGTCGAACTTCGTCTTGTCGATATGATAGATGTTGTCGGCGGGCGAGAGTACCTCGCTCTCGTCGATGTAGTCAATCTCGATGGCCTGCAGGATCTGCGCCTCGGCAATGTGACCAATGCGGCACTTGGCCATGACGGGGATGGAGACAGCCTCCTGAATGCCGCGAATCATCTTCGGGTCACTCATACGACTCACACCACCTGCAGCACGGATGTCGGCAGGGATGCGTTCGAGGGCCATGACGGCACAGGCACCGGCAGCCTCGGCAATCCGGGCCTGTTCGGGAGTCGTCACGTCCATGATAACACCGCCCTTCAGCATCTGAGCCAACTGGCGGTTCAGCAATGTTCTTTCGTTCATGTGTTTATGATTGTTTGTTGTTGTGTTGGTATTCTGTTGGTGATACTCCCTTGTGCTTCTTGAAGAAGCGCGAGAGATGAGCCTGCGAGGAGAAACCGAGACGCTGGGCGATGTCCTTCAGCGGACGGTTGGTGGAGGTGAGCAATGCCACGATTTCTGTGATGATACGGTCGTCGATAATGGCTTTCGGCGAACGGTTGGCTATGCGTCGCGTCACTTGTCCTAAGTACTTGGCACTGACGTTAAGCTGTTCGGCGTAAAACGCCACGTCGGCATAGTGGCTATAGTTGCGTTCTACGGCGGTCAGGAACTGGTTGTAGAGTTCCTCGCTCCTGCTGTTCCCGTCGGCATAGTCGGCAGGCAGGGTCTTCAGGTAGGTCTGGGCGTGAAGCATGGCGTCGGCCTCTGTCTCGCCGAGACTCAGGTAATAGGCTAAGGCGGAAGCCAGCTTGTTGGCCTGACCGTGGCGGCGCGGGCCTACGGGCAGGTCGGAGGGCGCCAGAACGATGGTACACAGCGGCAGGAGAAGGCGTTCGATGGCCTCGTAGACACTTGGCGACACCAGCCGTTCGCCCTTTGTGGACTTCAGGACGGGGACATAGATGATGTGTCGCGGCTTGTATTTGCGCAATACGTCGGCCAGCATCCCTACCACTTCCGTGTGTCTCAGCAGTCCTATCTTGATAACCTGCGGTTGCAGGTCGTTGATGATGGCTTCCACTTGCTGGTAGACGACGGCTGCCGGCAGGTCGTGGAATTCCTGGATGCCCAGCGTGTTCTGCACTGTGATGGAGGTGATGGCAGACGCCGCCTTGCCGCCCAGTTCGCAGATGAGCCGTATGTCTGCCTGCACACCGGAGTCGCCTGTGCCGTCGCTTCCTGTAATGGTTAATATGGTTGTATTCATTTTTTTGTGTTGTCACCTTTATGGCGTGCAAAGTAACAAAAAAAATCAGGAAACGCCAAATAATGTTCCGCTTATGATAAAAGAAAATGGAGTTTGGAAAAACAATTGTCGTTCCGTCGCGTTACTATTCGCCTGAAAATGACAAAGTGTAAGCTACGGCGTGTCGCAGACACCGTATGACACCGCAAAATGGGCGTGTCGCGGGCTTGGACTTTACAAAATGTAAGTTGGGTGCCAAATGAAGGTGAAAAAGGAAATCAGAGCTTTGGCAAATCAGACATATAGTATTACCTTTGCATCGAAAATTAGACAAAACGTAAGAAAAAGTAAGGATAATATGACAAATAGTAAGACAAAAGGACTTTATCAGTCACAATATGAACGCGACGCCTGCGGCGTAGGCATGGTGGTGAATATTCACGGCGGCAAGAGTCATGAACTGGTGGACAACGCGCTGAAGGTGCTGGAGAACATGGAGCACCGAGGAGCCGAGACCCGCGACAAGACGGGCGACGGCGCAGGCATCATGCTACAGATTCCCCATGAGTTTATTCTGTTGCAGGGCATCCCCGTGCCCGAGAAGGGAAAGTACGGCACGGGCCTGGTGTTCCTGCCGAAAGAGGAAAAGGCGCAGCAGGAAATCCTGTCGGTGATGATTGAGGAGATTGAGCGCGAGGGCCTGCAGCTGATGCATCTGCGCACGGTGCCGACATGCCCGGAGGTGCTGGGCGAGGCGGCAAGGAGGGTAGAGCCAGAGATTAAGCAGATATTTGTGACTCAGCAGACCCACCAGCAGACCCACCCCCGACCCCTCCCTGTGAGGGAGGGGAGTGATTACACTCCTGGCGAAGAAGAGACGGTATTTGAGCGCACTTTATATATAATAAGGAAAAGGATTGAGAAGAGGATAGCGGAAATGGTATCTGCTCCCCTCCCTCACAGGGAGGGGCCGGGGGAGAGTCTGCTGGGGGTTGAGGCTTTCTACATCTGCTCGCTTTCCACGAAGAATATCATCTACAAGGGAATGCTGACCAGCGGACAGCTGCGCCGGTATTTCCCGGATTTGTCGAATCCCTACCTGACAAGCGGACTGGCGCTGGTCCACTCACGATTCAGCACAAACACATTCCCCACGTGGTCGCTGGCCCAGCCCTTCCGCTTGTTAGCTCATAATGGCGAGATTAACACCATTCGCGGCAATCGCGGATGGATGAAGGCGCGCGAGAGTGTGCTTTCGAGCGAGGCATTGGGCGACATCAGAGAGATTTCGCCGATTGTGCAGGAGGGGATGAGCGATAGTGCAAGCCTGGATAACGTGTTTGAGTTCCTGATGATGAGCGGCATGTCGCTGCCGCAGGCGATGGCGATACTGGTGCCGGAGTCGTTCAACGACAAGGGATTGCCGCCAGACTACCGAGTGTCTGGCGGAGGGCCCCACCCCATCTCGGAGGATTTGAAGGCGTTCTATGAGTACCACTCTATCCTGATGGAACCATGGGACGGACCGGCGGCGCTGCTGTTCAGCGACGGACGGTATGCGGGCGGTATGCTCGACAGGAACGGTCTGCGCCCCTCGCGCTATACGATTACGAAGCAGGGCATGATGGTCGTGGCATCGGAGGTCGGCGTGATGGACTTCGAGCCGGGCGACGTGGTCTCGAAGGGACGCTTGCAGCCAGGCAAGATTCTGCTCATCGACACGCAGGAAGGCAAAATATACTACGACGGCGAAATTAAGGAGAAGCTGGCCAAGGCGCATCCGTATCGTGAGTGGCTCAGCGAGAACCGTGTACAGCTGGAGAAGCTGAAAAGTGGTCGCAAGGTAGAGAACGCTGTGAGCGACCTCCAGCGTAAACTGGTTACCTTCGGCTTCGGACAGGAGGATATTGACAAGACGATTGTGCCGATGGCCACGACGGGGCAGGAGCCGGTGGCGGCCATGGGTAACGACACACCGCTTGCCGTCGTCAGCGACCGTCCGCAGGTGCTGTTCAACTATTTCCGCCAGCAGTTTGCGCAGGTGACGAACCCAGCGATTGACCCTATTCGCGAGGAGCTGGTCATGAGCCTGACGGAGTACATCGGGGCGGTGGGGACGAACATCCTGACGCCGGATGCCTCTAACTGCAAGATGGTGCGCCTGCCGCAGCCGGTGCTGACGAACACACAGCTGGACATACTTTGTAACATCCGCTACAAGGGCTTCAACACCAAGAAACTGTCAATGGTCGTAGCCCCCCCTTCTGCCCCCGAGGGGGCTACATTAGACAAAGCCGAAGAAGCTTTGCGTGCAGCACTTGATAAGCTTTGCAAAGATGCAGAGGCCAGCGTGGACGAAGGTGTGAACTACATTATCCTCACAGACAAAACTATAGAAGCCCCCTCGGGGGCCGTAGGGGGGGCTTGCTGGTTCAATATCCCGTCGCTGTTGGCTGTCTCGGCCGTTCATCACTATCTCATCAGCGTGGGCAAGCGTGTGCAGACGGCGCTCATTGTGGAGAGCGGCGAGATTCGCGAGGTGATGCATGCGGCGCTGCTGCTGGGCTACGGAGCCTCGGCGCTGTGTCCATATATGACCTTCGCCATACTCGATGATTTGGTGAAACGCGGAAGGATTCAGGAGGAATATGCGACGGCGGAACGGAACTACATCAAGGCGGTGGATAAAGGTCTGAAGAAGATCATGTCGAAGATGGGCATCTCGACCATCCGAAGCTATCGCGGTGCGAAGATTTTCGAGAGTATCGGGCTTAGCGAGGACTTGCTGAGACGTTACTTCGGCACAGAGGTGAGCACCATCGGAGGCATCGGACTGAAGGAGATTGCAAGAGATGCCATTCGCCTGCAGACTCTCCCCCAACCCCTCCCTGTGAGGGAGGGGAGTGGTTACCTTGCTAATCACGGGCAGTTCTCGTGGCGCAGGGACGGCATCAAGCACGCGTGGAACCCGGAGACGATTGCGAAGCTGCAGTTAGCCTGCCGTACTGGCGATTACGAGAAGTTTAAGGAATGGTCAAAGCTTGTCGACGAGAAGGAATCGCCTATCTTCCTGCGCGACTTCCTCACCTTTAAGAAGGTATCTACTCCCCTCCCTCACAGGGAGGGGCAAGGGGAAAGGTCTGTCGAGGATGTCGAACCCGTGGAGAGCATCGTGAAGCACTTCGTGACCGGCGCCATGTCGTTCGGCGCACTGAGCATCGAGGCCCACGAGGCACTGGCTTTGGCGATGAACAAGCTGGGCACGCGCTCGAATACCGGTGAAGGCGGCGAGGACAATGCCCGCTACCACACGGAGGTGGACGGCGTGTCGCTGTCGAGCAAGACGAAGCAGATTGCCAGCGGACGATTCGGCGTGACGGCGGAGTATCTGGTGAATGCTGAGGAGATACAGATTAAGGTGGCACAGGGAGCGAAGCCCGGCGAGGGCGGACAGCTGCCCGGCTTCAAGGTGAACGACATCATCGCCAAGACGCGAAATGCCATCCCCGGCATCTCACTCATATCGCCGCCGCCTCATCACGACATCTATTCGATCGAGGACCTGGCACAGCTCATCTTCGACCTGAAGAATATCAACCCCACAGCAGCTGTGAGCGTGAAACTCGTGGCTGAGAGTGGTGTGGGAACCATTGCCGCAGGTGTGGCGAAAGCGAAAGCTGACCTCATCGTCATCAGTGGTGCCGAGGGCGGTACGGGCGCATCGCCTGCGTCGTCGATGCGTTTTGCGGGCATCTCGCCGGAGATTGGCCTGGCCGAGACGCAGCAGACGCTGGTCCGCAATGGTCTTCGGAACCAGGTGCGCCTGCAGACCGACGGACAGCTGAAGACGGCGAAGGACGTTATCATCATGGCAATGCTGGGCGCCGACGAGTTCTCGTTTGGCACGCTGCCGCTCATCGTGCTGGGCTGCGTGATGATGCGCAAGTGTAATACGAATACCTGTCCGATGGGTGTGGCGACGCAGAACCCGGAGCTGCGTAAGCATTTCGAGGGGCGTGCCGAGTATGTAGTGAACTACTTTACCTTCCTTGCGCAGCAGGTGCGCGAGTATCTGGCCGAGATTGGCGTACACAGTCTGAAGGAGATTATCGGTCATACGGAACTGATTGAGGTGAAGAGTTGCGACAACGTCGCAACAAACGGAACAGCGGTGGAGAAATGGCGCTCCATAGACTTCGGTCGCTTGCTCCATAAGCCCGACACAGATAAGGCGCTTTACTGGGACCGTGGGGCCTATACGAAGGTGACGGGCGTAAAGGACGAGGAAATCGTCAAAGCGGCAGCAAAAGCCATCGAAAGCCAGGAAGAGGTGACGCTCGACTATGCCATCAAGAATACCGACCGTGCTGTGGGCACGATGCTCTCGGGTATCATTGCCAAGAAATATGGCGAGGCTGGACTGCCCGACGGCACCATCAGAATCAAATTCAAAGGTTCTGCCGGTCAGTCGTTCGGTGCCTTTGCTGTGAAGGGCTTGGACCTGCGGCTGGAGGGCGAGACCAACGACTACTTCGGCAAGGGACTCTCCGGCGGACGCATCAGCATCCTGCCGCCAGCCCGTCGCAGTGAAGAATTCAAGGCCGAAGAGAATATCATAGCGGGCAACACCGGACTCTACGGCGCCACCTCGGGCGAGCTGTACGTCAACGGCATCGTCGGTGAGCGCTTCGGCGTGCGCAACAGCGGGGCCATCGCCGTCATCGAGGGCGCGGGCGACCACTGCTGCGAATACATGACAGGCGGTCGCGTGGTAGTGTTGGGCAAGACCGGCCGCAACTTCGCGGCAGGCATGTCGGGCGGCGTGGCTTATGTCTATGACCCCGACCACACGTTCGACTATTTCTGCAATATGGACATGGTGGAGCTTTCGTTGGTCGAGGATAGTGTTTCACGCAAGGAACTGCTCGAACTCATCCGCCAGCATTACCTGCACACGGGCAGCGCACTGGCCGGACGGATGCTCGACGACTGGCACCGCTACATCGAGGACTTCATCCAGGTCATCCCCATCGAGTACAAGCGCGTGCTCGAAGAGGAGAAAATGGCGAGGCTGCATGAGAAGATTGCGGATATCCAGCGCGACTATTGACGTGGCAGCATAAGCGAAACGCTCCGAAAGAGCAGAAACAAGCGATTAAACAACAATAGAAATTAAAAACAGAATAGAAATATGGGAAACCCGAAAGCATTTTTAGAAATCGGCCGTCAGGAGGCCGGCTACCGCCCCGTCCACGACCGCATCCACGATTTCGGCGAGGTGGAGCAGACGCTCAGCACGCGCGAACGCAAGCTGCAGGCAAGCCGCTGCATGGACTGCGGCGTACCCTTCTGCCACTGGGCCTGTCCGCTGGGCAACAAGGCGCCCGAGTGGAACGACGCGCTCTATCGCGGCGACTGGGAACTGGCCTTCCGCCTGCTTGCCTCGACTAATCCCTTCCCTGAGTTCACCGGTCGCATCTGTCCCGCGCTGTGCGAGAAAGCTTGCGTGCTGAACCGCTTCAACCACGAGCCGACCACCAACCGCGAAGACGAGTGCGCCATCATCGAGGCCGCCTTCCGCGAGGGGTATATCCAACCACGGGTGCCAGTCAGGAATGGCAAGAAGGTTGCCGTCATCGGTGCCGGTCCCGCCGGCCTTGCCGCTGCCGATGCCCTCAACCAGATGGGCTATACCGTCACCGTCTTCGAGCAGAACGAGGCCGCCGGCGGCCTCCTCCGCTACGGCATCCCCAACTTCAAGCTCAACAAAGCCATCATCGACCGCCGCATCAGTCTGATGGAGCAGGAGGGCATTGAGTTCCGCTACAATAGCCCCCTCCCCATCCCTCCCCGAGGGGAGGGCGTAGATACTCTACTGGCAGCTCTCAACGAACTATGTAATTACTCCTCCCCCTCGGGGGAGGCTGGGTGGGGGGCTATCGTCCTCGCCACCGGCACCCCCACCGCCCGCGACTTGAAAGCACCTGGGCGTGACCTGAAAGGCGTCCACTTCGCACTCGAACTCCTCGCCCAGCAGAACCGCGTCCTCGCCGGCATGGAGTTCCCGAAGGCCGACCGCATCACCGCCCGGGGCAAGGACGTCCTCGTCATTGGCGGCGGCGACACTGGCTCCGACTGCATCGGCACGGCTCATCGCCAGGGTGCCTGCTCCGTCACCCAGATTGAAATCATGCCCCGCCCCGTCGAGGGTCCTGACGACCCGCAGAACCCGTGGCCAAACTACCCGCGCACACTCAAAACCACATCAAGCCACGAGGAGGGCTGCACCCGCCGCTGGAACATCAATACGCTCGAATTCCTTGGCGAGAACGGCCACCTGACCGGCGTCCGCGTCCAGGAAGTCGAGTGGCAGCCGGCCCCCGTGCCCGCTGCTTCTCCAGCGGGAAAACCCACCCCCGTGCCCGCTGCTTCTCCAGCGGGGAAACCCGCCCGCCCCGTCATGGTCCCCAAGGGCGACCCCTTCGTCATCAAGGCCGAGCTGTGCCTCCTGGCCATGGGCTTCCTCAAGCCCGAGCACCCCGCCTACCCCGAGAGCGTCTTCGTCTGCGGCGACGCCCAGAACGGCGCCTCGCTCGTCGTGCGCGCCATGGCCAGCGGCATCGAGACTGCCAGGAAGGTCGATGTCTTCCTCCGTCGCTGATTTTACAGTTTCCCTACAAATTATCCCTGCAATCCACACGGAATGTCAGGGATTTTTCGTATCTTTGTCCCCCAAAATCAAAGACAGATGACGGCGAAGGAGATTATTCAGCACATGGAGTCGCTGCAGAATGACGCGCAGCGGCGGATTCTGATACGGTTCTTCAAGACGGCCCCCGGCGAATACGGCGAGGGCGACGAGTTCTTAGGGCTGAAAGTTCCACAGACGCGCGAGGTGGTGCGGGCCGTTCCGAAGGACTTCCCACTGAGCGAAGTTCCCGAACTGCTGATGAGCCGCTGGCACGAGGTGCGCCTTTGCGGCCTGCTGATTCTCGTGTCGAAATTCGAAAAGCTGGCCACGAAGCGGTTGGCGAACGACGCGTCGGCCATCCGCAGTCGCGACGAAATCCTCACGCTCTATCTGAAATACGCAGAGCAGGCCAACAACTGGGATCTCGTCGACCTCTCTGTCCATAAGATTCTCGGCCATTGGCTTCTGCTGCCCTCGGACCTTGGCGACAGGGACTATAAGATAAAGGTATTAGACGAGCTGGCACAAAGTCCCTGCCTCTGGAAACAGCGCATGAGCATCGTCTGCTCGTGGAAGACGTCGCAGCAGGGCGACCCGTCGTGGTGCCTGCGCTACGCCGAAATCCACCTGCATCACCCCCACGACCTGATGCATAAGGCCGTCGGCTGGATGCTTCGCGAGATGGGCAAGCGCGTCTCGACGGACCTGTTGCGCGACTTCCTCCGCCAGCACGCCCACGAGATGCCCCGCACGATGCTCCGCTACGCTATCGAGAAGATGTCCGACGAGGAGCGACAGTATTGGATGAAAACACCTAACTGACACTTTGCAGGAAAAATGCGTCGTGAGGACGCAAGGTGTAAGCAAAACGACACAAAAACACAGCGAGAGCTATACAAATTGGCAGTTTTTACTATTTTATACACAACAAAATGGTAATAATTCTTTGGTATTCGTGTCTTTTTGAATACCTTTGCAGTGTTTTTAGTGACACAAAGATAACGAAAGACAGGAATAAATTAGCAATATGGCACAGAAGATCAGATTTGCGAAGATGCACGGTTGCGGCAATGACTACATCTATGTCAATACGATGGAGTATGTTGTGGATAATCCCTCGGAGACGGCTATCCGATGGAGCGACCGCCACACGGGCATCGGCTCTGACGGACTGGTGCTGATAGGTGCATCGCCCGTGCCTGAGGCCGACTTCTCCATGCATATCTATAATGCAGACGGCAGCGAGGCTATGATGTGCGGCAACGCCAGCCGCTGCATCGGCAAGTACCTCTACGAGAAGACCCACCCCTGGCCCCTCCCTGTGAGGGAGGGGAATGGATATCAGGAGACTGAAATCCACTTGCTCACCCTTTCGGGCATCAAGACCCTCTATCTGCGCATCGTCAGCGATATCGTCGAGTCCGTCACCGTCGACATGGGCGAACCCGTCTTCGAGGACGACACCCTCTTCAACCCCACACTCGCGGAAAGTCTATCTACGCCCCTCCCCCCTGCGGGAGGGGTCGGGGGTGGGGCTTTCTTCGTTTCAATGGGCAATCCGCACTACGTGATATTTACGGATAATGTGAATCAGGTGGCCGAGAAAGGGCACATACTGGAGGTGCATCGGGCATTCCCACAGTGCTGCAACATTGAGTTTGCCTGCGTGCAGACTGACGGCAGCATCCGCGTCCGCGTCTGGGAGCGTGGCAGCGGCATCACCCAAGCCTGCGGCACCGGTGCCTGTGCCACCGCCGTCGCCGCCTGCCTCACCGGTCGCGCCGGTCGCACCAGCGACATCGTCATGGACGGCGGAACCCTCCACGTCGAGTGGTGCGAGGCCGACCGCTCGGTCGAGGGACACTTTTTCCAAAAGAACCACGTCTACATGACTGGACCCGCCGCCTTCGTCTTTGATGGCGAAATCGAGAACCCCGAAATAACGAAATAACGTAATAACGATTGCAATATGGCTCTTGTAAACATACACTTTCTGAACCTTCAGAACAATTACCTGTTCGCCGACATTGCCAAGAAGGTCAACGCCTTCAAGGTGATGCATCCTAAGGCCGACGTTATCAGCCTCGGCATCGGTGACGTCACCCAGCCGCTCTGTCCCGCCGTCGTCGAGGCCATGCACCGTGCTGTTGACGAGATGGCTACCGCCGAAAGCTTCCGTGGCTACGGTCCCGAGCAGGGCTACGACTTCCTGCGCGAGGCCATCCTGAAGAACGACTTCGCACCGCGTGGCGTCCGCCTTAGTATCGACGAGGTCTTCATCAACGACGGTGCCAAGAGCGACACCGGCAACTTCCAGGAACTGCTCCACTGGGACAACTTCATCGGCGTCACCGACCCCATCTATCCCGTCTACATCGACTCCAACGTCATGATAGGCCGCTGTGGCACCTATCGCGACGGCCGCTGGACCAACGTGCGCTATATGCCCACTACCGCCGAAAACGGTTTTGTGCCTGAGTTGCCCAAGGGACGCCCCGTGGACGTCATCTACCTCTGCTATCCCAACAACCCGACGGGTACGGTCATCACCAAGCAGGAACTGCGCAAGTGGGTGAACTACGCCCTGAAAAACGACGCGCTCATCCTCTTCGATGCCGCCTATCAGGCTTACATCCAGGACCCGGAGATCCCGCATAGCATCTACGAGATTCGTGGTGCCCGCAAGTGCGCCGTCGAGTTCCGCTCGTTCTCCAAGACCGCCGGCTTCACCGGCGTCCGCTGCGGCTACACCATTGTTCCCAAGGACGTCAGCGTCAGCACCTTCGATGGCGAGCGCATTCCCTTGAACCAACTCTGGCTCCGCCGCCAATGTACCAAGTTCAACGGCACGAGCTACATCTCGCAGCGCGCCGCCGAGGCTATCTATTCGCCCGAGGGCAAGCAGCAGGTGCAGCAGACCATCGACTACTACATGCAGAACGCCGCCCGAATGCTCAGCGTCCTGCGCGGCTTAGGCTTCGAGGTCTACGGCGGCGAGCACGCCCCCTACATCTGGATGCGTGTACCTGACGGTATGAACTCCTGGCAGTTCTTCGAAGCCCTGCTCTACGGTGCTAACGTCGTCTGCACCCCCGGCGTCGGCTTCGGTCCCAGTGGCGAGGGCTACGTCCGCTTCACCGCGTTCAGCAGTCACGAAAAGACGGAAGAAGCATTAACAAGAATGGAAAACTGGACTAAAAAACATTAATACCAAACATTATGGAAGCATTAAGATTTCAGGTTGTCGGTGAGGCATTCAAGAAGAAGCCTCTCGATGTAAAAGCACCAAGTGAAAGACCTTATGAGTATTTTGGTAAGAAGGTCTTCAATCGTGAGAAGATGTACAAGTATCTGCCCAAGGACGTGTACGAGAAGATGATTGATGTCATGGATAATGGCGCACGTCTGGACAGAGCAGTTGCCGATAGTGTGGCCGCTGGCATGAAGCAGTGGGCCATTGAGAATGGTGTGACGCACTACACCCACTGGTTCCAGCCGCTGACCGAAGGTACTGCCGAGAAGCACGACTCGTTTATCGAGCACGACGGCAAGGGCGGCATGGTCGAGGAGTTCACCGGCAAGCTGCTCGTCCAGCAGGAGCCTGACGCCTCGTCGTTCCCCTCTGGCGGCATCCGCAGCACCTTCGAGGCCCGTGGCTACTCGGCTTGGGATCCAACAAGTCCGGTGTTCATCATTGACGATACGCTGGTGATTCCCACCGTATTTATTTCTTATAGCGGTGAGGCCCTCGACTACAAGGCTCCGCTGTTGCGCGCCCTGCATGCCGTGAACGTGGCTGCTACTGAGGTGTGCCACTATTTCGACCCCGCCGTGAAGAAGGTTACTTCCAACCTCGGATGGGAGCAGGAGTATTTCCTCGTGGACGAGGGACTGTACGCTGCCCGTCCCGACCTGCTGCTGACGGGGCGCACGCTGATGGGTCACGACTCGGCCAAGAACCAGCAGATGGACGACCATTATTTCGGTGCCATCCCCGAGCGTGTGCAGGCTTTCATGAAGGATTTGGAGTTTGCCGCTCTTGAGTTAGGCATCCCCGTAAAGACCCGTCACAACGAGGTAGCCCCCAACCAGTTCGAACTGGCGCCCATCTTCGAGGAGACCAATCTGGCCGTCGACCACAACATGCTGCTGATGTCGGTCATGAAGCGTATTGCCCGCAAACATGGTTTCCGCGTGCTGCTCCATGAAAAGCCCTTCGCCGGCATCAATGGCTCAGGCAAGCACAACAACTGGAGCCTCTCTACTGACAACGGCGTACTGCTCCACGCTCCCGGCAAGACGGCTGAGCAGAACCTGCGTTTCGCCACCTTCATCGTGGAGACACTCATGGGTGTCTACAAGCACAACGGACTGCTGAAAGCCAGCATCATGTCGGCCACCAACGCCCACCGTCTGGGTGCCAACGAGGCACCGCCAGCCATTATCTCGTCGTTCCTCGGCAAGCAGGTCAGCGAACTGCTCGACCACATTGAGAAGGCCGACGTCAGCGACATCCTCGCCATGGCTGGCAAACAGGGCATGAAGATGGACATCCCCGAGATTCCCGAACTCTTCATCGACAATACCGACCGCAACCGCACGTCGCCCTTCGCCTTCACCGGCAACCGCTTCGAGTTCCGTGCCGTCGGCAGCGAGGCTAACTGCGCCAGCGCCATGATTGCTCTGAACAGCGCCGTGGCCGAAGCCCTGGTAGACTTCAAGAAGCGTGTGGACGCTCTTGTTCCCGAACTGGAGAAGAAACTCGATGGCACAGGTCACAACGCCACGTTCCACGCCATCATCGAAGTGCTGCGCGAGGACATCAAGACCTGCAAGCCCATTCGCTTCGACGGCAATGGTTACAGCGACGAATGGGTTGTTGAAGCTGAGAAGCGCGGACTGGACGTGGAGAAGGCGTGTCCGAAGATTTTCGAGCGCTATCTCGACGACGCCAGCGTCAAGATGTTCGAGAGTCTGGGTGTGATGACGCGCAAGGAACTGGAAGCCCGCAACGAGGTGAAGTGGGAGACCTACACGAAGAAGATTCAGATTGAGGCCCGCGTGCTGGGCGACCTGTCGATGAACCACATCATCCCCGTGGCCACCCGCTACCAGACGCAGCTGCTCAGCAATGTCAACAACATGGCTGTCGTCTTCTCCATCGACACTGCCGACAAGCTGTCTGCCCGCAACAAGAAGATTATCGAGGAGATTGCCGAGCGCACCAGTGCCATCGAGCGTGGCGTCGAGGAGCTTGTCAATGCGCGCAAGTTGGCTAACAAAATTGAGAACGAACGCGACAAGGCCATTGCCTACCACGACAAGGTGGAACCTTATCTGGATAAGATTCGCTACGAGATAGACAAGCTCGAACTCATCGTCGACGACTCGCTCTGGCCGTTGCCGAAGTATCGTGAACTGCTGTTCATCAGATAGTACGCTTTGCAAACGATTGCACATCGTTGACGTATAATAATTAAGGTACATGTTGCGATAACATGTACCTTTTTTCGTATCTTTGCCATAGCGAACCAATAATACTGAACATAAGATGAAACGAGCAATCCTAAAACTGATGATGCTGCTGGCGGTCACGCTGACTTGCGGACTGGCAGCCTGTGGCGGCGACGATGCCGATGAACCAACACCTATCCCGGCACCTACGCCGACACCTGAGCCGGAGCCTGAACCTGCCCCACAAGTCTGCCAGGGCTGGCCCTCCAGCTACGACGGCGTGATGCTGCAGGCATTCTATTGGGACTCGTTCGACGACTCCCAGTGGTCGGAACTTCAGGCACAGGCCGACCAGCTTGTCGGCACCTTCAGCCTCGTCTGGCTACCCCAGAGCGGCAACTGCGGAGGCATATCGATGGGCTACGACGACCTGTACTGGTTTGACAACTACAACAGTTCCTTCGGCAACGAGCAGCAGTTGCGCCAGCTCATCACGACCTTTAAGTCGAAGGGTATCAAGACCATTGCCGACGTGGTTATCAACCACCGCCGCAACGTGTCGAACTGGGTGGACTTCCCCCGTGAGACCTACAAGGGCGTGACGTATGAGATGAAGTCGACCGACATCTGCGCCAACGACGACAATGGTGCCACCAAGACCTGGGCGGCACAGAACGGCTATACGCTGAGCACGAACAACGACACCGGCGAGGGCTGGGACGGTATGCGCGACCTGGACCATAAGAGCGAGAACGTGCAGACCATCGTCAAGGCTTACCTCGACTTCCTGAAGAACGACCTCGGCTATGCCGGTTTCCGCTACGATATGGTGAAGGGCTACAGCGCCTCGTATATCGGCCTCTATAATGCGACGGCCATGCCCGAGTTCTCCGTGGGTGAGTATTGGGACAGCACGAGCAAGATTAAGAACTGGATAGAGGGTACGAAGAAGGAGGGGCAGATACAGAGTGCCGCCTTCGACTTCCAGTTCCGTTACACGGTGCGCAATGCCATGAACAGCGGCAACTATTCGCGTCTGGCTCAACAGAACGACGGCAGCTGGCCGTTGGTGAGCAGCAATCTGGATGGCGGCAAGTACCGCCGCTATGCTGTCACGTTCGTCGAGAACCACGACACGGAGCGCCGGTCGAATGCTGCCCAGGACCCGCTCCTGAAAGATACGCTGGCTGCCAATGCCTACATGCTGGCGATGCCCGGCACGCCTTGCGTCTTCCTGAAGCACTGGCAGGCTTACAAGCAGGAGATTGCCAATATGGTGGCTGTCCGTAAGGCCGTTGGTATCAACAGCGAGAGCGTGCCTACGCAGGTGGCTGCGAATATGAACTACTATGCCGTACAGGTTGCCGGCACTGGCGGCAGGCAGCTGCTCTGTGTCGTCGGCACGAAGGCCGCCGACTACACGCCCGACGGTGCATGGAAGAAGGTTCTCAGCGGCTACCACTACATCTACTATGTTCAGGGCATAGATCCCACAGCTATCATCCTGCCCGTGCTGCCTCAGGAGGAGCCGCAGACGGTGGAGGTGCCATCATTCTGCACCGTCACGGCGGGCGAGACCTGCGCCTTCTTCGAGGCTCCCACGACGTGGACTGCCGACATCATGTGCTGGGCATGGATAGACAACGGCGACAACTTCACCGGAGGCACATGGCCCGGCACCCCCTGCACACTGCTCGGCACGGCAAGCAGCGGCAAGAAGGTGTATAAGTGGACGTACAGCGGCAGTCTGACGACCAAGCCCGGCAAGATTATCTTCAGCAACAACGGCACGCCGCAGACCAGCGACCTGCCCTTCCAGAACGGCGGCTACTACACGAAAGACGGTCTCAAGACCGTCGTCAACCCGTAAGACAGAAGGCGACAGAAGCAGAAGTCCGGACGGCCGATGATTGGCGCGCTATCTGCGAAAGACGGCACGGACGACGAACCAGCAGTGGAGCAGGAAGGTCTGGACGATGCCGTAATGGCGCTGCATCACGAGGTATCGCTCACGGAGCGATGCCTTGTGGTTTTTGGTGGTGGCTCCCTCGTCTAAATAGTTGGCGACGACACAGCCGATGGGTTGCAGGGGCAGTCCGATACGCTCGGACTCGTGCATGACACGGATGCACCAGTCGACATCGGCCGAGAAGCGGTAGCGGGTGTCGTACTGCAGGTTCTTGGCAATGTCGGTGCGGGCGTAAAAAGCCTGGTGACAGACCAGCATACCCTGACGGAACGAGCGCCACGTGAGTTGTGCGGGGGGCTGCAGACGACGGTGGCGCAGGAAGCGGCCCTCGCTGTCGACGATGTCGGTCAGCCCGTAGAGCACGCCGGGCAAGTCGTCCGTGGGCAGTGACTCAAGTCCGCAGCGGTGGACAATCTGCTCGAGGGTGTCGGCCTGAGGAAAGCTGTCGCCGGCGTTCATGAAGACGATGTAGTCGCCCGAGGCCTGCGTCAGTCCCTTGTTCATGGCGTCGTAGATGCCGTGGTCGGGTTCCGACTGGATGATGACCTGATGGTCGCCGTCCGACTGGTCGGAGCGTTGCTTGTAAGCCTCAGCCATAGAGAGCGTCGCGTCCGTTGACGCACCGTCGATGATGAGGTGCTCCACGTCCTCGTAAGTCTGCTGCAGCACACTGTCGAGCGTCCGCTGAAGCACCGCAGCCGCGTTATAGGTGATGGTGACAACGGTAAACTTAATCATAGCTTGTAGTGTTTTTGGGCGATGGCCTCGTTATACAGTTCGGTATAGCGCAGGGCGACGCTCTGCTGCGAGTAGCTGTGAGCCACCTTCGTAACGGCATTGCGACTCAGTGTGTCGTAGTCGGCTTCGCAGAGCACCCACCGGATGCCTCTTGCCAGGTCGGCAGCGTCGCGATACTGGGCCACGTAGCCATTCTTCTGGTGGTCGATCTCCTCGGGGATGCCGCCCACCCGGAATCCCACACAGGGCACGCCACAGGCCATTGCCTCCATAATGGTGTTTGGCAGGTTGTCTTCCAACGACGGTGTCACGAAGACGTCAGCCGCACGGTAGACGTTCACTATCTGTTGCTCGTCGCTGACGTAGCCTAAGGCGTGTACCGGCAACGACAGGCGTTCGGTAAGCTCCTCGGAATGGCCGCCAAGGATGGCGATGACCGACGATTGCTGCATGTCGGGATACTGGGCGGCCAGTCGGCTGACGGCCTCAACCAGGAAGTCCATACCCTTGCGCTCGTCGGTCACCCGTTGCGAGACGAAGAGGATGACGCGCTTGTCGGCCGGCAGTCCTACGGTCTGACGCGCCTGCCGCTTGTCGGCGGGACGGTAGACGTGGGTGTCGATGGCATTGGGGATGCTTTTCACGTTCTGGCCGCGTAACAGGGCACTGGCACGCGCCTCGCCGCAGAGCCACTGGCTACAGGCCACGAAACTGACGCTGTGGCCGTCGAGCATACGCTGCTTGCGGCGCCACACGCGGCTGGCCAGGTCGTTAGCCCCGCCGCCGCCCGGCAGCAGCGGACAGTGGCCGCACGCCGTCTTGTAGTTCTTGCAGCTCCGGGCGTAGTGACAGATGGCCGTGGCTGGCCAGAGGTCGTGCATCGTCCACACGACGGGTTTCCCTGAACGGAGTATCTTGCCGATGCCGCCTAACGACAACATGCCCTGATTGACCCAGTGCAGATGGATGACGTCGGCCTCGCGGAACTCGCGGAGCTGCGTGATGTCAGTACCGGCATTGGCAATGTCGATTTCGAACAGCCGTCGACGCTTGAAGTGCAGATGCAGGAAAATGACGAACCGCTCCCAGAGGAAGCACCACTGCTGGTGCCACTTGCCGTGCAGGCCGACGACGGTCAGGCTGTCTGTCTCCTTGTCGCGCACCAGCATACGCGTCTTCACGCCGTGGTTGTTCAGTGCGTCCATCAGGCGGTGGGCAGCCACGGCAGCGCCCCCCGTCCGTTCGCTCGTATTGACGATAAGTACCCTCATAACCGTTCTGCGTCCGTTTTATTCGCGCGATGACCCCTTCAGTTCTGGAGGCAGCTTCTCGCGGAGCATCTCCTTGTCGAAG
This sequence comes from uncultured Prevotellaceae bacterium, assembly GCA_900316475.1. Classification (GTDB taxonomy): domain Bacteria; phylum Bacteroidota; class Bacteroidia; order Bacteroidales; family Bacteroidaceae; genus Prevotella. Next base: position 6,190 of record ONDA01000023.1, on the reverse strand, counting down.
GTGAACACGTGGCCAAAGATGCCGACAGACAGCAACTGGTCCTTGTCCTGATACTCGATGCTCGTCGTATTGAACAGATAATAGTTATGCTCCTTCAGCTGGGTGTCCAGCAAGAGACCAATCGTCTTGGACATGATATCGCGCCCTACCCGGCCAAAAAGATTGATGCCCAGCGACTGGCGGGTCTCCTCCTCTGCGAAATCGCCAATGACGTCCAGCATGGCGGCCTTATGCTCTTCCAGCGTGGGCCGCGTGAGCACCATCAGGATAGCTACAAGCAGCAGGACAATGAGTGATAACAATTTCTTCATGTGACAGATAAACCTTATTATATAAACTGCTGGCAAAGGTACGTAAAATAATTGGAATAGTATATCGTTTTACGCCAAATATTCGCTGTGGACGCACACAAAAGGTTGATTTACGTCAAGAACAATGGTTTTTTATGCAATTTTCTAACTAAAAGTATTGTGGGAGTCAGAAAATCGACGTACCTTTGCACCGTCGAAAGACAAAAGGTTAATAGATTGTTTTAGGTTAGTAGTAATATTTATAGTTTTAGGTTTTTAGTTATTGGTAAAAGAAAGTTTTCAACTGTGGGATAACAGGTGGCCGTCGTGAGATATCCATTTAAACTTTCAAATTTTTAGCCCTTGTGGGCTGAAAATTTCTTTTAGAGAAAAGGATTTTTAGTTAAACATAGGCTTGTTCCGCTGTAGCTCGCGAGAGTTGCAGCGGACTTTTTTTGTATTTTAACGACAACTATGACAACTTTAACAACTTTTTTACACTAGGTACCATCCGAATGGCTAAGTTGTCCTTTGTTGTCCTTGTTGTCGTCTAATAAATAAACTAAGTTGTTGTTATCGAATACTAGAACGGTGCAATGGTGACACCCACAAGGAAGTTGGCCGTCTGCAGGTAGGGGTTGGCATGCACTTCAGCAAAGATGGGCAGATGGGCAATGCCCAGGTCGAGCGTCTTCGTGGCGCGCAGCGAGGCCATGATGCAGGCGGGGCCTTCAGCATATTCATAATGGTGGATGTAGTGCGTCTCGTCGGCAAAGAAACCTTGGTTTTCAAGCACCTCGTCATAGCCGGAGCTCTCGAAAGGTGTGCCGCCGACGGCTGCAGTGAAGTCAACACCGCCCAGTTTGAAGGGTACGCTCAGTTCGATATAGGTAGAGTAAGCCTTCTCGCCGGAGATTCTGTAGTCATTGCCATAGAAGATGGTATAGGCCTGCAGTGAGCCGTATTTCCATGAGTAGCCGATATTCGCCTCCAGCTTGTGTGGCCCTTTCGTATCGTAGTAGAAGTAGCGGTTGTTCTTGTCGACGCCCGACGTCCAGTAGTCGATGACGCCGATGTTGAAGCCCCAGCGCTCATAGCCTAAAGTAATGTCAATCTCCTTCGCATCGCTGCTGTCGAATCCGGCATTGCCATCGGCGCGCAGCGTCAGGCCGCGCCAGCTGACGTAGGCCGTGGGCTGTATGGAGATGCCGCCCAAGTTAAGTCCGCGCCACATATATTGGCTGACAAGGGTGGCATCAAGATAGGTTTCAACCTCTTCGTTGTCATCCTGAGCAAAGACTCCCTGCATCGGGAGGGTTGCTATCATGGCCGCCAAGGCCAATTTCCTGTATAGTTTCATTCTTAAAATACTTTTTATGGTTTGCGGCTGCAAAGTTACACTTTTTTTTCGTAACTTTGCAGCCGCAAACCATTATTTAACAGTTTTATGCAAGAGACAAGACAGAACAAGATAGCCCGCCTGCTGCAGAAGGAGCTGAGCATGATCTTCCAGGAGCAGACCCGCGCCATGCACGGCACGATGGTCAGCGTCACCCGTGTAAAAGTGTCGCCCGACCTGAGCATCTGCACGGCCTATCTGAGCATTTTCCCCTCGGAGCGGGGCGAGGAGCTGCTGCAGAATATCGAGAGCAACCAGAAGTCGGTCCGCTACGCCTTGGGACAGCGCGTGCGCAACCAGCTGCGCATCATCCCTGAGCTGCGCTTCTTCATCGACGACTCACTGGACTACATCGACCGCATCGACGAACTGCTGAAGCGACCCACCCCTAACCCCTCCCTGAATGGAGGGGAATAATTACCAAGAGCCTATCATGGAGAATCGTGGCAGCAAGCATATTACTCCCCTCCATATAGGGAGGGGACGGGGGTGGGTCTCTTTCTTCATCGCCCGGCGCTACCTCTTCTCGAAGAAGTCGACCAACGCCATCAACGTCATCAGCGGCATCTCCGTCGTCGGCGTGGCCGTAGCCACGATGGCACTGGTGGTGACACTCAGCGTCTTCAACGGTTTCCACGACCTGGTGGCATCGTTCCTCACGTCGTTCGACCCGCAGCTGAAGGTGACGCCCGTCAAGGGCAAGGCCGTGGCTGCCGACGACCCGAAGCTGACGGAGATACGCCAGTTGCCGCAGGTGGACGTCGCCACGGAGTGCTTAGAGGACCAGGCACTGGCCATCTACGACGGTCATCAGGCGATGGTCATGGTGAAGGGTGTCGACGACAATTTCGACAAGCTGACGCATATCGGCGAAATCCTGATGGGCGACGGCGACTTCGAGCTGCATGCTGCCGACATGCACTACGGCATCATCGGCGTCCGTCTGGCAGAGGCTTTGGGGACGGGGATTACCTACGAACAGCCGCTGAAAATCTACGCGCCGCGCCGCGAGGGGCAGTTTGACATGACGGCTCCCGAGGACGGCTTCATCGAGGACGAGCTGTATTCTCCCGGCGTGTTGTTCAACGTACGTCAGGCAAAATACGACAAGAACTATATCATCACCTCCTTGGGCTTTGCCCGCCGCATCTTCGAGCAGCAGGGTATGCTGTCGTCGCTCGAACTGCGTCTGAAGCCCGGCAGCAACTTCGACGCCGTGAAGCGCGAGATGCAGCGCATTGCCGGCGACGACTTCTACGTCAAGGACCGCTTCGAACAGCAGGACGAGACGTTCAAGATCATGAAGATAGAGAAGCTCATAGCCTATATCTTCCTGACGTTCATCCTCATCGTGGCCTGCTTCAACATCATCGGGTCGCTGTCGATGCTTATCATCGACAAGAAGGACGACGTCGTCACCCTGCGCAACCTCGGTGCCACCGACAAGCAGATTACGCGCATCTTCCTCTTCGAAGGACGACTCATATCGGCCATCGGTGCCGTCATCGGCATTGGCATCGGCCTGCTGCTCTGCTGGCTCCAGCAGACCTACGGCATCGTCAAGCTCGGCTCTTCGTCGAACGCCTTCGTCATCAATGCCTACCCTGTCAGCGTCCATCCCGAAGACATCGTGATTATCTTCCTCACGGTATTCATCGTCGGCTTCCTCGCCGTGTGGTACCCCGTGCGCTACTTCTCGCGCCGCCTGCTTAATGCGACGTAAACATGACAAACAAGTCGGTGGCGGCTCTTCCTCACGGATGGGCCGCCACCTTTTTTACATACTTTTTTTTAACTAACAATTTAAAAACTGCACGGCGAAACCCTCACGGGCTGGCCGTGCAGCTGTCTATTTCATTGGGGCGATGACCTTAGAGATCCCAGACGGTACCGCCACCCAGCATACGGATGAGTGCGTCGCTGCCGTCGTCGCCCTCGTCGCCAAGGTTTTCGTTGAAGCCCTCGGGAGTTGATGCGGCAATCATCTGTGCCATCTGCACCTTCACAATCGTTGTCTCAGGAATCTGATATATCTTCTTTTTCATTGTTCTGTCCTCCTTTTCTTTATTTAATCACCATTTTCTTACCGTTTACAATGTAGAGACCCTTCATAGGAGCAGCCACACGCTGACCCTTCAGGTTGTAGACCTCATTATTCATGGTCTCTTTATTCATTAGCGCAGCGCTGATGCCCGTTGCCTCGTCAGCGAACGTCACGTCGAGGTTGCGAGCCGTAGCAGCGGCAATCTTCAGGTATGCCTTGCCTGCAGCAATAGAACCACTGGTCACAGGTACGAACTGAGCCTTCTCGCCCACCTTCTTCAGCATATAGAGGGTATTGTCAGCGTAGGCGTTGTAGGACGTAGCGTCGGTAGCCGAGCCAAGCAGGTCGCCCTTAGCCGTAGCAGAGCTGGCAGCAACAGGAATGTTGTACGTATCGGCATCACCCTTCAGCACCACGCCGGTACCGGCAGGCACGTCCGTCACCTCGGTCAGCGTCACCTTATTGTCAGCAACAACAGCCGTGTAGGCCGTCAGACCTGTTACGCCAGAGAAGTCCAGCGCATACGGTGTGTAGAGCGTAGCCCAGCCGGTAGAGGTGATGGTGGCGGGGACGGTGGCAGGTGAATACACCTTAATGGTGCGCAACATGGTATCATAGCGATACAAGCCAAACGAAGCATTACCAGCCTGAACCGTATTGAATGTGCTACTACCATAGTTGTTCCAGCCGTTGTAGACAATATAATCTGTGGCAACACCGCCATTCACCGTGAAGTTCATGTAGTTGCCAGAACCGCTCAAAGCATCATACGGGGTCAGCAAACCATAGCCGATATACACCTGAGGTGCACGCTGATAGTAGTTAGAAATAGTTATGCCGTCAAGCACTGCCGAGTTGTCAGGGGCGCCAGCCGTAGAACTGGTGTTCGTCAACTTGTAGTAGGTGACATCAGCGGGAATGGCAGCTGCGCGATTCGTCCAGTAGTCGCGGGGAACACCTGTTGCAGAAGTCCAAGTCTCTCCGTCGAAGTCCGATGCGGTCAGTGCGCCAAAGTCGATGGTCTTGGCGAGTGTATACTTGTCGCTGACAGTGAATGTGCTGCTGCTTGATGTGTAACCCTCGGCAGAAGCCGTCACGGTGATGGCGCCTGTGCCTGTGAAGGTATAGGGGCTTGCAACGTCGAAGGTGGCTGTGGGAGCACCTTCAAGCGCAGAGTTGTCGGAAGCAAACGTCACTACGGGATAGTAGAAGCCATCGGTAGCCACCATGTCGGTAACTGTGAACACGGGATCAGCAAGTGTCAGGGCACCGGCGGTGACGGCCTGAGGGGTTACATTTGAAGCCGTCGTGCCATTAGTGTGCAGCACGTATGCATAGTAGTTGCCGCTCTCGCTGAAGTCAACGGCTATAGATGTGTTAGTAGTAGAAGTATAGGCTGCGTCACCCACTGCAGGTGCAGATTCGGCAGGCGATGTGGTGTAGTAAAGCGTACCGCTGCCGTCAACATTGGTAATGGTGTAGTTACGATTAATACCGTCAACCTTGTTGAAGGTGAACGTCGGAGCGGACACCGTCACAGCTTCTACGTAGTCGTAAATCTCCAGGTTGTCAAAGTTAATCTTTCCAGAACCGCGACCCAGTAATTTCCAGAAGCCTGTAATTTGGGGTAGAGCAGCTACTGTTTTGGTGTCAGTAACAACAGTCTCTTCATCACGTGAGATAGTGGATTCAACAGAAGTCGCTGTGACAACCATTGTCATGTGATACCAGCTTTCATCGAGTGTCACGGTTTTTCCGGTAGCATTCGTTAGGTCGTTGACATACCACACCTGATTTTTATCTGTAGATTTACCAGCGTTAACTAAATCATAATTAATACTGTTTGACAATGAAAAGATATAATCTGTTCCAGTATATGAAGCATTCGTTGCCAGATTGGGACCGGTTGTCGGAATTACAAACTGAGAAACTGAACGGTCCTCAACATTTCCGCTAACGATACAAAAATCAAACTCGATGATGTATCCAGCGACTGTCATGTCAGCAGAAGTATATCCATCAGGGTCATAAGCATAGGTTACGGACTTATAGCAACTGCGGTTGCCAGAGCCACTTGAATAATAGCACTGAGCGTATTTTCCATAGGTGGCATCACCTGTTTTTAAAGTAGCAACACCATTCGGACTTGTCCAGTCAGTAGCTGTAGCTGACTCGTAGTCTTGAGAAGCCAGGACTCGCTTGTTGCCGTCAGCCCACGCACTTGTTCCCACGCCGAGCATAGCCACGGCCAGGAGCACTTTTGTAAGTAGTTGTTTTCTTTTCATTTTTGTTTGTTTTTAGTTGTTGTTATTATAAGTAAACACTCACGATTCTTAGACCGGTATAAACACAGAAAATGCTCTAACTTTGCGGCATCTTAGTTAGACGGGATGGAAAACTTAACGAAGATCCAGCGGGATGTTAAATGTTTTTCCTGCGTTTATACTGAGATTAAGG
>ONDA01000031.1 GCA_900316475.1 uncultured Prevotellaceae bacterium | reverse complement strand
GGAGCCTGCCTGGGAAAAGGTTAACGGGCGCAATTTTGCGCTCGTTGCTTACACGGACTCCAAGGGCGAGCAACGCCCTTGTTACTCTCTCTCGAAAACGGAATGTCTCTACATCGCCACGAAGTTCAACGACGAGGCGCGCGCCAAGTTGGTGATTCGTTGGGAAGAGCTGGAACGTGAACGAATTGAAAATCCTGATACTCACGGGCTCAAGTTTCCCACCCCAAAAACCTTTTAAGAACCACTAATTGCTAATTTTTATAAGGAACAAAGATTGGAAGATTTAAAAGATTTTGAGCCGACAGGCGACTAAGAAACTACGAATTTCACGAATTTCACGAATTTTTATAAGGAACAAAGATTGGAAGATTTAAAAGATTTTGAGCCGACAGACGAATAAGAGGACTACGAATTTCACGAAACTTGTCGAAGACTCACGAGTGCTCGCAGTAATTTCACTAATTTTATAAGGAACAAAGATTGGAAGATTTAAAAGATTTTGAGCCGACAGGCGACTAAGAAGAATACTAATCCATGAAAACCATGAAATCGAAATTTATTGAGATTGCGCTACGCATCATCATCGCAGCACTGACGGCGGCACTGACCGCCGTGACCACCACCTCGTGTATGGGCTACGGCCCCGTCGCCCTGTAAAACCCCTCCCCCCAGCCCCTTCCGAGGGAGGGGGGGGGTACGCTCTGAAATCGCCGCTTTCCGCAGTAAACACTGGGAAAGCGGCGATTGTTACAGGTTACAAGTTACATTAAGCGTAATTTCATTTGTCATACGTGAGCGCAAATTTGCGCCCACGTCAAGTAAAAGCTCATCGACTTTCGGGTATTATCGCGGCGGTGACGGCGGTGACGGTGGATTTTTCCGCAACTTTTTTGTATAATACTTTGCCATATCAGCTTTTTTTTATATCTTTGCACCATGGTTTGAATGTTGAATAAACAGTAACGAGAATTATACCAAAATAATAATTACAAATAAAAATGATGATAACGACAAAAAATCATTATAATAACGACAACTATAACAACTCAGACAACAGTCGCTGCTAGCAGCGATGAAAAAAGTTGTCCTTGTTGTCCTTGTTGTCCTTGTTGTCGTTTTTAAAAAAATATCATGTTGTTATTTAACGATTACCAAAAACAATAACTATGAACAAAAACATGAGACTACTGACTGCCGCGATGCTGGCTGCGGCGACGCTGAACCCCGTCTTCGGCGCCAAGAAGAAAGTGGCGACCGAAGAACAGAAAGACCCCAACGAGATGGTGGCCTACCTCTTCACCTATTTTAATAGTAATGCTCCCGAGGACGAGCAGATATGCTACGCCATCTCTGACGACGGCTACAACTACACGCCGCTGAACATGGGGGCACCGGTGATAGAGAGCGACACCATCGCCCTGACGCAGTGTGTGCGCGACCCGCATATCCTGCGCTGTGAGGACGGCAAGACGTTCTACATGGTAGTCACCGACATGCGCTCGTCGCTCGGATGGTCGAGCAACCGCGGCATGGTGCTGCTGAAGTCGACAGACCTGATCAACTGGCAGCACACGGCCATCAACTTCCCCACCCGCTACACGAAGACGTGGAAGAACGTCATCCGCGTCTGGGCGCCGGAGACCATCTACGACCACAAGGCCGGCAAGTACATGGTGTTCTACTCGCTGCGCACCAGCGACCACGGGTCGTACGACAAAATCTACTACCAATATGCCAACAAGGACTTCACCGACTTGGAGGGTGAGCCGAAGTGGCTCTTCGACGCGGGCAACGCCACCATCGACGGCGACATCGTCTACAACGAGGCCGACCAGCTCTACCACCTCTTTTACAAGCAGGAGTCGGGACGCGGCATCTATCAGGCCGTAGCCAAGCAGCTGACGGACAAGTGGCAGATGCTCGACGGCAACGTGGAGCAGACGAAGGAGAGCGTCGAGGGCGTCGGCGTCTGCAAGGCCATCGACGGCAAAAGCTGGATCATCATGTACGACTGCTACGGCAACGGCCACTACCAGTTCTGCCGCTCGGAGGACCTGAAGACGTTCCAGTTTGTGCAGAACACGGAGATGAAGGGGAAGTTCACGCCGCGTCACGGCACCATCATCCCCATCACACGGGCAGAGAAAGAGCGCCTGCTGAAGGCGTTCCCCAACTACAAGCAGCCCATACTGCCGGGCTTCCACGCCGACCCGGAGGTGCTCTACTCGAAGAAGACGAAGAAATACTACATCTACAGCACCACCGACGGCACCACCGGCTGGGGCGGCCACGACTTCAGCGTCTTCTCATCGACAAACCTCATTGACTGGAAGGACGAGGGCAAGATGCTCGACGTGAAGGGCGACCAGGTGCGTTGGGCCACAGGCAACGCCTGGGCACCGGCCATCATCGAGAAGAACGGGAAGTACTACTTCTACTTCTCTGCCCATAACCCGCAGACGAACCGCAAGGAGATTGGCGTCGCCGTCAGCGACTCGCCCACAGGGCCGTTTGTCGACTCGGGAGCACCCATCCTGACCGATGCCGACCGTCCGAAGGAGGCCCGCGGCGGACAGGCCATCGACGTCGACGTGTTCCAGGACCCGAAGAGCGGGAAATACTATATCTACTGGGGTAACGGCTTCATGGCCGGCGCCGAGCTGAACGACGACCTGCTCTCGGTGAAGAAGGAGACCATCACGCTGATGACGCCCAAGGGCGGCACGCTGCAGACGTGGGCCTTCCGCGAGGGTGCCTACGTCTTCTGCCGTAAGGGGACGTACTACTTCCTCTGGAGCGTCGACGACACGGGGTCGCCCAACTACCACGTCTGCTACGGCACGGCGAAGTCGCCTCTCGGTCCCATCACCATCGACGAGCAGAACTTCCTGGTCATCAAGCAGAAGCCCGAAGACAAGATTTACGGTACGGCGCACAACTCCGTGCTACAGATTCCCGGCAAAGATGAATGGTACATCGTTTACCACCGCATCAACAAGCACTTCGTAGACCGTGAGCCGGGCATCCACCGCGAGGTGTGCATAGACCGCCTGACGTTCGACAAGCAGGGACGCATCGTTCCCGTCACACCGACGCTGAACGGCCCCGAACCACTGAAAGCAAAGAAATAGACGGGAGGCGGCAACTACCTCTCCCGGCAAAACGCCTCACCCTGCTGGAAGCCCTCTTCATAGAGAGCTTCCAGTTTTCGTGTGTCGCGACAGATGCGCTCTACCTCCATAGGCCGCTGAGGACGAATGCAGACCACCTCGCCCCAGTCTTCCATCCGCTCTATGAGTTCGAGCTGCTTGTTGTAGACCTCGACATGATGGCTCAGGGCCACACGCAGACGGGGATAGTCGCCATAGAAGAGCCGGGGTACCTTGAAATCGGGCTCTGTAGAACGGAAGCCGCGGTTGCGCGTCATGATGACCACATTGGGCGAATAGCCCATGTCGACGGCACGCACCACAGGGATGCTGTCGACGATGCCGCCGTCGAGCATCGGTATGCCGTCGACGTCGGTAATGCGCGCCACGTAAGGCAGCGACGACGACGCCTTGACAATGGCCGTCAGCCGGCGGGCATCGTTCTTCTCGGTGAGATAGCAGGCACGGCCGGTGAGACAGTTGGTGGTCACCATCTCGAACGTAGCGGGATTCTGCCGATACGTCTCGTAGTCGAAGGGGACTATCTCGTTGGGGAAACGCTCATAGAGGATGTCGGGGTCGAAGATGCTGCCCTGGGTGAAGAGACTCTTCAGCGAGATATAGCCGTACTTACGGAGCATGTCGATGTTAGAATAGCGGGCGCGACGCGGCTGGCGGCTCATATAGCTCAGTCCGTTGCAGGCACCTGCCGACACGGCGACGACGTATGGGAAGTAGAGGTCGTACTTCATAAAGGCGTCGAGCACGCCCGAGGTGAACACCCCGCGCATGCCTCCGCCCTCGAGCACCAATCCGGTTTTTCTACCTAAACGCATCATTAGAACTGGAAATAAATGAAAGGCTGAATGGTACTGCTCTTGACCTGAATAACCAGATAGATGACGGCTGCCAAGACGACAGCACAGAACAAGACGCCAAGACGGCCGAAGAGACGCGAAAGGCGCTCCTCAGACTTGATGGGCAGCAGGTGGACGACATAGCCCATGGCGATGAGTGCAAAGACATAGCGATAGCTGCTGAGCACCTGCGGCAACAGTTCGGCGTGGAAATCGCTGAAGATGCGGCTGAGCATGCTCCACGAGGCACCGAGGGACGTATGGCGGAAGAATATCCAGCAGACGACGACGAAGTGGAACGTGAGGAGTGTTGCACCGACGCGGCGCAGGCCGTGACTCTGGTAGTGCCGGTCGCGATGGAGCAGCTGCTGGCTGAAGAACTTATGGACGGCAAGGGCAAGGCCGTGCAGACCGCCCCAGACGACGAAGTTGAACGAAGCGCCGTGCCACAGTCCGCCAAGGAGCATCGTCACCAGCAGGTTGAAGTACTGGCGCAGACGTCCGTGACGGTTGCCGCCGAGCGAGATGTAGATATAGTCGCGAATCCATGTGGAGAGCGAGATATGCCAACGGCGCCAGAACTCGGTGACGGAGCTGCTCTGATAGGGGACGTTGAAGTTCTGGGGGAAATGGAAGCCGAGGAGCAAGGCAATGCCAATGGCCATATCGCTATAGCCTGAGAAGTCGCAATAGATTTGCAGGGCATAGCCGTAGGCACCAAGGAGATTCTCTATGCCGGAATATAGCGCGGGGTTGTCGAAGATGCGGTCGACGAAGTTCAGCGAGATGTAGTCGCTGACGACACACTTCTTGAGCAGTCCGGCACAGATAAGGTAGACGGCACGCCCGAACATACGGTCGGTGACAATCACCGGCTTGCGTATCTGTGGCACGAAGTCGCGGGCGCGGACGATAGGACCGGCGACAAGCTGAGGGAAGAACGACACGTAGAAGGCGTAGTCGAGGATGTTGCCGAGGGGCTGCATCTGCCGGCGATAGACGTCGATGGTGTACGACAGCGACTGGAAGGTGAAGAAGCTGATGCCCACGGGCAGGAAAATGTCGTAGGGCTGGAAGTTGTGGCCTACGATGTCGGCCCACGTAGCACAGAAGAAGTTGGTGTACTTGAAATAGAACAGCAGCCCGAGGTCGACCACAAGGCTCAGCAGCAGGCACAGCCGTCGCTGCCACTGCCTGGCAGCCTGGCTGATATGCCGGGCCAGCAGGAAGTCGCTGACGGTGACGACGGCCAGCAGGAAGAAATAGAAGCCTGACGACTTATAGTAGAAGTAGTAGCTGAAACAGGTGACAAAAAGGAGGCGCAGCGTCTGTGTACGCTGCAGGAGCATGTAGACAAACGTGAAGCCCAGGAACAGGAAGAGGAAAAGCCCCGATGAGAAGAGCAGTGGCTCATCGGGATTATAGGTCAGTTGCTGCAGAATCCTACCGACCGTCAGTTGCAGTTCGCTGATGATAGCATCGTTCATGGCATGTGATGACGTTGATAGTTAATAAAACCGGCATCAAGGCTGCGGTACAGATAGTCGGAGACGACGTTGCCGCCACCATGCGACAGGTGGGTATAGTCCTTGTTTGCTAGTCCGCGCTTCACGAGTTTGGCCATACTCTCACGCCCGCCCATAGCCTGGAAGAGATTGAAGAAGGCGACATGACTGTCGGAGGCCATAATCTGCTGGAAGGCTGCCAGCGACTCTATGCCACTCAGCGTGCGGATGCCTGCGGCGGTACGCTGACAGCGGTCGGGAACGCTGACGATGAGGATGGCGGCCTCGGGCCAGGCTTCACGCAGATGGGCTATGACCTTGCCCATCTGGCGGGTGTATGCCTTGTAGTTGGCGGCATGGCTGCGGTCGCTGACAACATTCAGGCCGAAGTGCAGCACGATGAGGTCGTAGGGGCGCTGGCGGGCAAAGTCGGCCAGGATGTCGGCCGACAAGTGTGAGAGCGTGGAGCCCGAGGAACCGCGCATCGAGAAGTTGTCGAGCGTGATGCCACGACGCCCCTCAAGTGCCATACCATAGACATAGGTGCCGGGGGTGACGTCGGTGAAGCGGTAGGCTATGGTGCGGGTGGTGTCGCTCGTCACGACGAAGCTCTGCACGTGACCCGACGGTGCCACCAGACGACTGGCCCACTGGCGGTCGTTCTCGTTGACGGCCACACTGACGCCCTGCGACGTTCGCAGGAAGAGCGTCGACTGCTGCCACTGGGCGGTCAGCGGACAGTAGTCGGTACCCTTCGTCCATACCGAGGCGCCCTCGTGGGGCACGAAATAGCGCTGGTTGATACCTTCTACGGCTCGGTTGAAGGGCTTTTCCACGACCTCGTACTCGTCGAAGAGTCGGAACTTCTGAACGATGGTGCGCCGGAAACCGTTAATCTTATTGCCGGGGTCTACCCACCCTACGCCGCAACCACCAAACTGCTGCTGCAGACGCTGGCGGAGATGGGCGGTGAAGATGTCGCCCTCGATGAAGGAGTCGCCGAAATAGGCAATGCGGACGGGCCGACCTATGGAATCGCGGTTGGCAAGCATCCTGTAGAAATGATCCATACCGCCGGGCTTCCCTTCGCTGTAGTCGTCGATAAGGGTGACGCCCTTAGGCCGGTATTCCTCAATATGGCGGGCGGATGCCTGACTCGTGGTGTCGCTTATAGCCTGTCGCGGCTTGGGGGGCATGGGGCGCGGTATGACGTCGATAGCATACTGCTGCCGATACACTTCGGGCAGGATGTCGCTCAGAATATTGACGGCACGCAACTCTGTGCCAGCCACAGTGATGGTTGGCAGCAGATGAAGGGCCAGCAGGATGACGACAACCAGCCCTATCAGCGTAAATGTTCGTGCTGGCTGGTTCATAGACGGTTGGCAGCAAAGAACTGGTCGAGCTTGCTAATGCCTTTGGCGGTACAGAATCCTCGCAGGGTGACAAACAACATGTTGAAGAAAAGTTCCTCGAAGGTGAACTTATGGTAGAGTTGGGTCTGCTGCATATAGTTGCCCAAGGCTTCGAAGACGTGGCTGATGATGGTATAGTTGATATCATTACGGAAAAAGCCCTCGTCGACACCCCGCTGCATGAAAACGATGAAATTATTCCGACGGTACTGCTGCTGTTGCTCTAAATAATCGACAATCTGCGGATACCTGCTGACCTCTTCGTAGAAAGCAGGATTCAACGAACTGGAGTCGCCAATATGACGCCGATAGAGGAAGATAACAATGTCGAGCACGTCGTGATGGGGGTCATGGGCAAAAGCCATCAGCTCTTCATTCTTGAGACGATGATAACGCTTGAGTCCCTCGAAGATGACCTGCTCCTTGGTGTCGTAGATTTCGTAGAGCGTGCGCTTAGAAATGGCGAGGGCAGCTGCTATGTCGTCCATCTTCACTGCCTTGACGCCGCGACGTACAAAGTCCTTCATCGCGGTGTCGAGTATGCGGTCTCGAAGCGAGATTTTATAGTCTGTAAAAGTCTTTATTTCCTGCATAAACTTGAATTTTGGGTGCAAAGTTACAAAAAAATGGAAAAACACGCCGCTTTTTCCGCAGTTTTTATTACTTTTGCAGACCGAAAAATGACAGAAAACAACATAATACACAATTAAACCCATGGTGAAGATATCAAAAGAAGCCGCTCTGCAATACCACGAGAGCGGACGTCCCGGTAAAATCGAAGTAAAGCCGACAAAGGCTTATCGCACACAAACAGACCTCTCGCTGGCCTACTCGCCCGGCGTGGCCTACCCCTGCCTGGAGATTCAGGAGAATCCCGACGCTGCCTACCGCTATACCGACAAGGGTAACCTGGTGGCCGTCATCTCTAACGGTACGGCCGTCTTGGGATTAGGCGACATCGGCGCCATGAGCGGCAAGCCGGTGATGGAGGGCAAGGGGCTGCTGTTCAAGATTTACGGCGGCATCGACGTGTTCGACATCGAGGTGAACGAGAAGGACCCGGAGAAGTTCTGCGAGGCTGTGGAGCGCATAGCGCCGACCTTCGGCGGCATCAACCTCGAGGACATCAAGGCGCCGGAGTGCTTCTATATAGAGGAACGCCTGAAGCGTACCCTCGACATCCCCGTGATGCACGACGACCAGCACGGCACGGCCATCATCTCGGCCGCCGGACTGAAGAACGCACTGGAGGTCATCGGCAAGGATATCGCAAAGGTGAAGATTGTGGTGAACGGTGCCGGCGCTGCCGCCATCTCGTGTACCAAACTTTATATGGCCATCGGCGCCAGTAAGGAGAACATCGTGATGCTCGACTCGAAGGGCGTCATCCGCCAGGACCGCACCGACCTGAACGAGCAGAAGCGATTCTTCGCCACCTCCAGAACGGACATCACGACGCTGGCTGAAGCCGTCTACGGCGCCGACGTCTTCGTCGGACTGTCAAAGGGCAACGTGCTGTCGAAGGAGATGGTGAAGACAATGGCTAAGGACCCCGTCATCTTCGCACTGGCCAACCCCGTGCCCGAGATCTCCTACGAGGACGCCATGGAGGCACGCCCCGACGTGCTGATGTCTACGGGACGCACCGACTACCCCAACCAAATCAACAACGTCATCGGCTTCCCCTACATCTTCCGAGGCGCGCTGGACGTTCACGCTACGGCCATCAACGAGGAGATGAAGCTGGCTGCCGTTCACGCCATCGCCGACCTGGCCAAGCAACCTGTGCCCGATGTGGTGAACGACGTCTACAAGGTGAACAACCTGCGCTTCGGCCGCGACTACTTCATTCCGAAACCCGTCGACCCGCGACTCATCTCTGAGGTGTCGGCAGCCGTCGCCAAGGCCGCCATCGACAGCGGCGTGGCTCGCAAGACGATTGACAACTGGGAGGAGTACAAGGACTCGCTCTCTGTGCTGCTCGGACAGGAGACAAAGCTGACGCAGAAACTCTATGCTACGGCTGCTGCCCACCCGCAGCGCGTGGTGTTTGCCGAGGCTATTCACCCCACGATGCTGAAGGCTGCCGTACAGGCTAAGGCGGAGGGTATATGCCAGCCCATACTGCTCGGTAACGACGAGGTAATCATGAAGTTAGCAAAAAGTCTTGACCTAAGCCTTGAAGGTATAGAGATCGTCAACCTGCGCCATCCCAGCGAACAGGAGCGCCGCGAGCGCTATGCCCGCATACTGACCGAGAAGCGGCAGCGCGAGGGCTACACCTTCCAGGAGGCTAACGACAAGATGTTCGAGCGCAACTACTTCGGCATGATGATGGTCGAGACAGGCGAGGCTGACGCCTTCATCACGGGACTTTATACAAAGTACTCGAACACCATCAAGGTGGTCAACGAGGTCATCGGCATACGTCCCGAATACCAGCACTTCGGTGCCATGCACATCATCAACTCACCTAAAGGCACCATCTATATTGCCGACACGCTGGTAAACGAGAATCCCGACACAGACACGCTGGTAGACATTGCCAAACTGGTGTCTACTGCCGTACGATTCTTCAACGAGAAACCTGTCATCTCGATGATTTCACACTCAAACTTCGGCTCGTCGCAGAGTAACGGTGCCAAGAAGGTGAAGGAGGCCGTACAACAGATGCAGAAACTCTATCCCGACCTGCCCATAGACGGCGAACTGGGACTGGGATTCGCCCTCGACGATGAGCTGCGCGACGAACAGTATCCCTTCACACGACTGAATGGAAAGAAGGTTAACACGCTGGTGTTCCCCAACCTGACATCGGCACGCTCCAGCTATAAGATGCTGCAGATGCTTGACGCCGACGTCGAGATTATTGGCCCGATACAGATGGGACTGAACAAGCCCATACACTTCATCGACTTCGGCGCCTCGGTGCGCGACGTGGTGAACATCGTGGCGGTGGCTACCATCGACGCGTATGTCGACAAGGTGAAGTCACGCATCAATGCTGCCAAGTAGACGATGCATCAGGTCATCATATCGCTGGCGGCCAACCGCTTCCAAAAAACGAATCTCTCCAAGGCACGCCGCTGCCTTGAAGAGATTCTTTCTGATTTGCAGTTTACCGATGAATGCTGGACGGAACCCGTCGGCAATGCCACGCGCCGCGATGCCTACCTGAACCAGTTGGCAAAGGGAACGACGGACATGGACGAAGAGGCTCTGAACACATGGCTGAAGCTGACGGAAAAGCGCTTCGGACGTACGGAGACCAAACGGCGGCTCGGCATCGTACCCATCGACCTCGACCTCCTGCTGTTCGACGGCGAACAGCGACATCAGCGCGACTGGCAGCGCAACTACGTCAAGAACCTTATTGGCCAGCTGGAGACTGAATGGTAAAGATATCGTAGTTTGGATTATAGGCCGGCGACTCTATCGACAGCAGATTGAGCACGGAGTGGAAGATGTAGTGCTGCTCGAGAACCGGCGGCAGCTGACTCTTGTACTCTCTGAAACCTTTTGAGGTCCATACCAGAAACGGAATCTCATACTGCAGCTTCGGTGCCAACCGCATCGGAAGACCATGCATGAAAACCTTATTCTCGCCGAGCGACTCACCGTGGTCGGAGATGAAGAGCATAGCGCTCTTCCACGCTTTCAAAGAACGCAGGGTGTTTATAAGGCTGTCAAGCAGGAAGTCGGTGTAGCGTATGGTGTTGTCATAGGCATTGACGAGCTGGTCCAGATGCTTCTCGCCTTCTTCAACACTCCTGGCAACAGGTTTGTACACCTCGAAAGCCTTCGGATATTTGTCGGCATATTTCGGCCCGTGACTCGTACTGGTATGCAGCACAATCAGCACCTTGCGCTTCCGACTCGCCTCGATACGCTCACGAAGTCCCTTCAGCAGGATTTCGTCAAAGTACTGGTTCTCGCCAGGATATTTCTCGCCGAGGGCTTCGTTGGTCAGGTATTCGTCGATATGTATGGGCGGCTCTCCCCAGTTCGACGTACGCCACGACACATCGACACCGGTACGGAAGGCATAGTTCGGCAACAACTCATACAGGTCGTCGCTCTCCTTGGGTTCGAGAATGGCTTTCGCACCGGCCGTAGTGTAGGTGGCACACGACGTAGCCTGATACACCTTCAGCCCCTCCTGTCTGGCCAACTGCGGATTGGTTTTCCGTCCGTAGCCGTAAAGCTGGAAATTGGCTTTCCTGGCCGACTCGCCAATGACGAGCACCACAACGGCCTTCTCGTCGTCAGTTATCCGGCCGTCGGGCAGCTTAATCTCCTCGGCCTGCTCGTCATGACTGAAGCTGATGACACGACCTGTATTCACAATATACGACCAAGGCTGCAACAGCCCGCCCAGCTCTGTGTCGTGCTGGCTAATCCACAATGTCTGACTGACATTCACCAATACCGTCACAAGAACGATGGCCAGCGAACCGCCGCAGTAGGCGCCCATCTTCTTCGCCTTGCCGTAGTCCACTGGCTGCAGAAGACAATATAAAGCAGGCAGAACGCCACAGACCAACACGAAGAGCCACAGCCACAGACTGAAGAAACCTGATGCCTCGGAATAGCGGGTATTGAAGACGTTCTCGATGGTCGTGGCATCTATCATCACACTATAGGTAATGATAAAGTAGACAGCAACGGCATTGATCAGCGCAAGGACGGCAAGCACGACACGACCTACCCTCCTCAACAGAAACATCGTGAGATAGGCCATCATGAAGTTCAGCGCCAGCATCATGACTATCAGCGACGCTACGACGAAGACCTGACCCGCCCCCTCACGAGTATTGTCTACAACATAACTGAAGAAAGGGATGTTGTATAACAGCAACGTTGCTATACTCACAACACAGGAAAAGACAAAAAGCGAAATCGACTTACTTAATACCATCATTCTGATTTTTATCACTGTTGCAAAAGTACAAGGATTTTCTGAAATAGCAAAACGATAATGGGAAAAATAATCTGCGGCCTCACCCCACGCGCATTTCTCTTGGATTTTCTTTGGCATTTACGCAACTTTTCGTAACTTTGCCCCCATGATTTTCTATTTCTCAGGTACAGGCAATACAAGATGGGCTGCCGAACGGTTAGCGGACACTACCGGCGAGCGGCTGCTCTTCATCCCCCAGGAACTGAAGGGGACGTGTGAATACACTTTAGAGGACGGCGAGCGCATAGGCTTCTGCTTCCCCGTTCACGGCTGGCAACCGCCACATATCGTCCGCGAGTTTGTCGGCAGGCTACGCATCGGCAACGCTGCGGGCCACTATGCCTATGCGCTGTGTACGTGTGGCGACAGCACAGGACTGGCTATGAAGATGATGGCCGGCGAACTGGCCGCAAGGGGCATCGCGCTCGACAGCTGCCAGTCGCTGACGATGCCCGAGAGCTACGTCTGTCTACCGTTCATGTACACCGATACGCCCGAACGCGAGCGTGAGAAGAAGGAGGAGGCCAGCCGCCGGCTGGAAGACTTCGTGAACATCGTCACCGAACGGCAAACGGGCTACTCGCAGCTGACGCTCGGACTAACGCCCTGGACGTTCACCCACGTCATCGGCGCCTACTTCAACCGCTTCATGATTACTGACAGGAAGTTCACCGTCGATGCCGACGTCTGCATCCACTGCGGCAAGTGTGCCGAGGTGTGCCCTGTCGGCGACATCGCCTTCGACGACACACCGGTATGGAAAAATGATAGCAGCTGTACGTGTTGTCTCAGCTGCTATCATCATTGTCCTGTCCACGCCATCAACTATGGGCGTATTACGCGCAGGCGCGGACAATACTATTTTAAGCCTTAGAACGGCAGGTCGTCTGTTGACCCCTCAGCAGGCGCATCCTGAGCCGGGGGGAACGGAGCGGCATCTGCTGCAGGAGCTGCGGGCTGTGCCGGCGGGAAAGGTGCAGCACCGGCGACGGGAGCTGCAGCGGGAGCCACCTGTCCGCGGATGATGTTGAAGGCACGGATATCGTTGAACCAACGACCTTGATACTCATGGGCATCAATATCGAACTGAACGGTCACATCCTCGTTCATCTGAATGTTAAACTGTTTGATGCGGTCTTCACCGAAGATTCGAAAAACGCAACGACGGGGGAACTGTCCCGGAACCTCAATCACATAGTCTTGAGACATCCACTGGTTTCCGGTGCGTGCCGAAACACCACTTTGTGCTGGCAATACAGCAATAATTCTACCTGTTAAATCCATATTATTTATTGTATTAAATTGTTGATTTAAGCAATTTCAGACCGCGAAAGTACTAAAAATAGTTTGAAAACGAGAATTTTTAAGCATAAATTTTTCTAATAACACTTTTTTTTGTAATTTTGTAGTCCAAAAGAGAAGAAACTACAAACAAAGAAACAATATGAGATTCACAGTATCAAGCACTGCTTTGAGCTCAAAGCTCGTCGCACTCTCCAGAGTTATCAACAGTAAAAACGCCCTGCCCATCTTGGGCGACTTCGTTTTCGACGTCAGCGAACAGACCCTGCGGCTGACGGCATCTGACAGTGAGAACACGATGCAGACGACGGTTGAACTGACCGATAGCGATGGCGACGGACGCTTTGCCATTGGCAATCACGACCTGTTGGAGGCCGTCAAGGGATTCTCAGAGCAACCCATCACGTTCGACGTTGACCTACAGTCGAACATTGCCAAGATTACTTATCAGAACGGCCTGTTCAGTCTGCCTACGGAGAATGCCGACGAATATCCTACGGCACAGACCGTCGGCGACGCCGCGACAACCATCGTCATCAGCAACCAGATGCTGGCCGAGAACATCAACCGCAGCATCTTCGCAACCGCCCAGGATGAGCTGCGACCGGTGATGAACGGCATCTTCTTCGACCTGACGCCCGACTGCCTGGCCATCGTGGCCTCTGACGGTCACAAACTGGTGCGCAACAAGATCTATAGCATCAAGAGCGACCAGCCGGCATCCTTCATCCTGCCGAAGAAGCCAGCCACACTGCTGAAGAACCTTTTGGGCAAGGACGGTGGCGACGTCACCATCCGTTTCGACGAGCGCAACGCCGAAATCAACTACGGCGACGGCATCATCCTCTGCCGACTGATTGAGGGACGCTATCCCAACTACAACTCCGTCATCCCGCAGAACAACCCCAACGAGCTGCGCGTAGACCGCAGCGGACTACTGGCAGCCCTGCGCCGCGTACAGCCCTTCGCCAACGATTCGAGCAACCTCATCCGCTTCCATGTAGATGGCTCGACGCTACAGTTAGACGCCGAGGACTACGACTTCTCGAAGACGGCTACCGAACGTATGAGCTGCGACTATAACGGCCAGACCATGAGTATCGGCTTCAAGGGTTCCTCCTTCATCGAGGTGCTGAGCAATTTCGACTGCCCTGAGATTGTCATCCAGCTGGCCGACCCCAGCCGTGCCGGACTGGTACTGCCCTCTGAACAGCCAGAGAACCAGGATGTACTGATGCTGATGATGCCAATGCTCTTAAACGACTGATAAGACCATGAAACTGAACCTCAAGAAGCCGCTGGTCATCTTCGACTTAGAGACTACGGGACTGGACATGGTGAAAGACCGCGTCATCCAGCTATCATATATTAAGGTATACCCCGACGGACGCGAAGAACGCGGCAACGAGATTATCAATCCCGAACGACCTATCGACCCGTTTATCACACAGCTGACGGGTATCGGCGAGGAGGAAGTCAAGGACAAACCGACGTTCAAGCAGCTCAGCGGAAAGCTGAATGAGGTGTTCTCAGGCAGCGACATCGCCGGCTTCAACTCCAACCACTTCGACGTGCCCCTGCTGGCGGAGGAGTTCCTGCGTGCAGGCATAGACTTCGACTTCTCGAAGTGCCGCCTGATTGACGCACAGACCATCTTCCACAAGATGGAGCGCCGCAACCTCGCCGCCGCCTACAAATTCTATTGCGGCCGCAAGATGGAGGACGACTTCGAGGCCCACCGCGCCGACCAGGACACCGAGGCTACCTACCGCGTGCTGATGGGCGAACTCGACAAGTACGCCCCCGGCGCCAATGAAGACCCCGAGAAGGTGCTGGAGAACGATATGGACAAACTGGCAGAGTTCTCGAAGCAGAACGACAACGTCGACTTTGCCGGGCGCATCATCTGGCAGGAGGTTAACGGCGTACGCACCGAGGTGTTCAACTTCGGCAAGCACAAGGGCAAACCCGTAACCGACGTGTTGCGCTTCGACCCAGGCTACTATGGATGGATACTCAATGGTGATTTCACCTACAACACGAAGCAGGTGCTCACCCGTATCAAATTGCGCGAAGCTACGATGAACAAATGACCAGACTGCTTATAGCTTGTATCATTACATTGTTTCCAGCTCTTGCCATCAACTGTCAAGAGCTGGAAGCAAAAATCAACATCAACCACTCGAAGATACAGGGCACCGACGCCTCTGTCTTCGAGAACTTGAAGCAGACACTCGAGCAGTTTGTCAACGAGCGACAGTGGACGGAACTGCAGTTCCAGCAGAACGAGCGCATACAGTGCAACTTCAACATAACCGTCGACAAGTACGTACAAGCCGAGAACCGCTTCGAGTGTACGGCCATCATACAGGCCAACCGCCCTGTATGGAACTCTGCCTACACAACAACCATCTACAACAACACTGACAAGCAGTTCCAGTTTCAGTTTGCACAGTTCGACCAGCTGAACTTTACCGACGAGACCATCGACAACCAGCTGACGGCTCTCTTTGCCTATTACGCCTATCTCATCATCGGGCTCGACCTCGACACCTTCGCACCATTAGGAGGCACCGACGTGCTCCAGCGCTGTATGTATCTGGTGAACAACGCGCAGGACTTAGGCTTCCCGGGATGGAAGTCGTTTGAGGACTCACGCAACCGCTTTGCCATCATCAACGACTACCTGGACGAGGCTCTCAAGCCCTTCCGCCAGCTGCAGTACGACTACTACCGCAAGGGGCTCGACGAGATGGCCACCAACGTGGAGCGCGGACGCACCGAGGTGACGACGGCCTTAGAAACGGGGCTCAAGAAAGCCCATGAGGACAAACCACTGTCGCTACTGCCGCAGATATGGACGGACTACAAGAAGGACGAGCTGGCTAATATATATAAAGGTAAAGGCACACAAAAGGAGAAGGAGGCCGTCTACGACATTCTTTTCGGTATCAACGCCTCACAGAACAACACCTGGGAGAAAATCAAACAGTAGGTTAATTCAGAAGAGAAGTCAAGGAGTAAAGAAATCAGGATGCTGCGCCTTAACTTCATATAATTCCATATTTCGAATTAAGCGAGCCAATAATTCTTAATTTTATCAATCATTTAAGAATTAAACTGTTAATAGCAAAGTGGCGTTAACAGTCAAGGCAGAATTGTTAAATAGGGACAAAAATTTATGACATTTTGTCAGTTTCTTAAACTTTGCGCTTAATTTTGCAGTCAGAATCACAAAACGGATTTATTAATTAAAAGAAAATAATATGGATATGAAAAAAGTGATCAACATCGCAGTTCCTACATCAGCCTTAGTGGCTGTCGTACTCTCCGTAGCAGCATTCAACAACACAAACGCTGCACCCTCTCCCGAGCAGGCTCCCCTGCCTGCAGTAGCTTCACTACCTGCCGGACAGCCGGTAGACCTGACGTATGCTGCTGAAAAATCGCTGCCATCAGTGGTCTACATCAAGAACACACAGAACTCAAAGGTTCAGACTGTGGAATACAGCGACCCGCTCGAGGACTTCTTCAGCGACCCGTTCGGCGGATTCTTCGGTCGCGGTCAGGGCAATGGCGGTCGCCGCCAACGCCAGGTGCAGACGCCTAAGCGCGTGGGAGCCGGCAGTGGTGTCATCATCTCGACCGACGGCTATATCGTCACCAACAACCACGTAGTGGACGGTGCCGACGAGCTAATGGTAACACTGAACGACAACAAGGAGTACTCGGCTCGTATCATCGGTGCCGACGCTACGACCGACCTGGCTCTCATAAAGATTGACGCCAAGAACCTGCCTGCCATCGTCATCGCCAACAGCGACCAGGTGAAAGTCGGCGAATGGGTGCTGGCAGTAGGCAACCCGTTAGGTTTGAACAACACGGTGACAGCCGGTATCGTGTCGGCTAAGGCCCGCACAATGGGACAGGGCGTGTCGTCGATGATTCAGACCGACGCTGCCATTAACCAGGGTAACTCTGGCGGCGCACTGGTAAACACTCGCGGCGAACTCATCGGCATCAATGCCATGATCTACTCTCAGACTGGCTCTAACATCGGCTACGGCTTTGCCATCCCCACCGCTATTATGAATAAGGTGGTCGACGACATCAAGCAATACGGCACCGTACAGCGTGCTATGATAGGCATCGCTGGCACCGACGTCAACATCTATGTCGACAGCGAGAAGGAGAAGGGCAATGAGGTGGACCTCGGTACGATGGAGGGTATCTATGTGGCCGAAATTACCGAAGGTGGTGCTGCTGAGGATGCCGATATGAAGAAGGGCGATGTCATCACCCACATCGACGGTCAGAAGGTGACGAAGTTCGGTGAGCTGCAAGGTATTATAGCACAGAAACGCCCGGGCGACAAGGTGACGGTCAACTACCTGCGCAATAAGAAGAAGCACACTGCCACGCTGACGCTGAAGAACCAGCAGGGCAACACGAAAGTGGTGAAGAATGCCGACATCGACGTGCTCGGCGGCACATATCGCGCCATTACCGACCAGCAGAAAGAACAGCTCAACATCGGCTACGGATTAGAGGTGGTCAAGGTCAGCGGAGGCAAGTTGAAGGATGCCGGTCTGCCCAAAGGCTTCATCATCCAGCGCATCAACGACAACAGCATCAAGACCATCGACGACCTGCAGAAGGTGGTGAAGGAAGCATCAACGTCGAAGGAGCCCGTCCTCTACATACAAGGCATCTACCCGACAGGCAAGAAAGGCTACTTCGCAATACCTCTGAGTAACGAATAAAACGACAGCTAAAAAAACGAGAAAAGGTGGAAAAGTACAACTTTTTCACCTTTTTCTTTGGATGTTTCATTTTTTTACCGTACCTTTGCCAAACCTCAATTGACAAAAACCACCATGAGACAACTAAAAATCACAAAATCTATTACCAATCGGGAGAGTGAATCTCTCGAAAAGTACCTTCAGGAAATAGGCAAAGAAGATATGATTTCCGTGGAGGAAGAGGTTGATTTAGCCCAGCGCATCAAGAAAGGCGACCGTAAGGCCCTTGAACAACTGACGCGTGCAAACCTCAGATTTGTGGTTTCGGTAGCCAAGCAGTATCAGAACCAAGGACTATCGCTGCCCGACCTTATCAATGAGGGCAATGTTGGCCTCATCAGGGCTGCCGAGAAGTTCGACGAGACGCGCGGCTTCAAGTTCATCTCCTATGCCGTCTGGTGGATTCGGCAGTCTATCCTCCAAGCTATCGCCGAGCAAAGTCGTATCGTGCGGCTACCGCTCAATCAGGTGGGCTCGGTCAACAGGATCAACCGCATGACGAGCAAGTTTGAGCAGGAGAACGAGCGCCGGCCGTCTGTCGAGGAAATTTCGGCAGAGACCAACCTGCCCGAGGACAAGGTCGACGAAGCTATGGCAGCCAACACGCGACATATTTCAGTCGACGCACCATTCGCCGACGGCGATGAAAGCTCATTGCTCGACGTGCTGGTCAACGACAGCTCGCCAACAGCCGACCGCCAGCTGTTCATAGAGTCGCTACAGGCAGAAATACGTCAGGCACTGCGCATCCTCAACGAGCGCGAGCGAAACGTCATCACGGCATTCTTCGGCATCGGCGGACCGGAACTTACCCTCGAGGAGATTGGCGTGAAATACGGACTGACGCGCGAGAGGGTACGCCAAATCAAAGAAAAAGCCATACGCCGACTGCGCGAAGGCACAAAAAATAAAATACTAAAAGCATATTTAGGACAATGAAACTTATAAAATACTTTTTGATTTCTGTCGTATGCCTAACAGCTGTGGCAACGGCAACGGCCAAGAGCAAGAAGAACACCCCGCAACGGGTCTACGTCTTCGGCTTTGCCGCCTCCTTCAACGACACTATC
This sequence comes from uncultured Prevotellaceae bacterium, assembly GCA_900316475.1. Taxonomy (GTDB): domain Bacteria; phylum Bacteroidota; class Bacteroidia; order Bacteroidales; family Bacteroidaceae; genus Prevotella. Next base: position 20,463 of record ONDA01000031.1, on the reverse strand, counting down.
GTACACTTCACCGAGATTCAGACGATGGACAGCATCTGGCTGACCAACAAGAACACCTTCATGAGGGGACGCGACCTATACTCTAACCAGTTGCGCAACTACATGACACAGCAGAAGATGCCTCACCGCACATGCGTCATCTTCTTCGACCGTAAGTTAGGCCGCCTGCAGAAGAAATTCCTCAAGCTGAAGAATCTCTACACAAAAGGAAAGAAGAAGCAGACTGCCACCAATGACGTCCGCATGATAACTAAGGACGAATTCAAGTTCACAAACATCAACCTCGACGAGTCGGCTGATGGACAGTAGGACATTCACCATCGCTGAACTCAACGTCAGGCTACAGTTCCTACCATCGGAGAAAAACGGAATGTGGCTATTGCCTTCATTTCTGCCTTTCGAGTCACCTCTGGCCGATGACGACGACATTTTCTTCACGCTCACCGTCGACGACAAGCTGCGACCTGCCAAGGACAAACAGCTGGTCAGGACTTTCGACACGGGCAACGGCGACACCGTCGTCTACCAGCTAGCCGACGGCGGCTACCAATATATCATCCGCGACATCTACAACCGCGACTGCTGCCTGCTCATTACCAATGAGCGGTTTACCGACTGCCGCTGTGCCCTGAATGGCGACTGGACGATGCGCTCCTTCGGCCTGAACGACGCGTTGATGCTTGTCTATGCCTTCGCAGGCAGCTACCGTCAGACGATGCTCATCCACGCCTCGTGTGTCATGCTGGGCGACACAGCCTACCCTTTCACCGCCCAAAGCGGTACGGGCAAGAGCACTCATGTGTCACTATGGATGAAACATATCGAGGGAGCCGAACTGCTGAATGACGACAACCCCATCATCCGCATTCTTGACGACGCACAACCGTACATCTACGGATCGCCCTGGAGCGGCAAGACACCCTGCTACCGCAACCGCCGTGCCCGCTTAGGTGCTGTCACACGCATAGAGCGCGCACCACAGAACAGCATCGAGCGCATGGCACCTATTCCGGCCTTCGCCTCGCTACTGCCTGCCTGCTCTTCGATGAAGTGGGATTCGGCCATCTACAATAATCTCTGCGACGCTATCACACGCATTATAGAGACGACACCTGTCTACACACTCTATTGTCTGCCCGACGAAGAAGCTGCACAACTATGTTACAAGACACTCACACAAAGCATATAGAAACCCTGCTGATGGCCAATGACCAACTGCTGCCTGAGGTGATACGACTGCTTGAAGAGGGGCACACCGTGACGCTTCCTCTGCGCGGATTCAGCATGCGCCCGTTCCTGGAGGATGGTCGTGACAAGGCGCTTCTCAAACTGCCAGAAGCCATCCGCGTGGGCGATGCCGTCCTTGCCGAGATTGCACCTAAGCGCTACGTGCTACACCGCATAGTCGACATCAACGGTGAGCGTGTCACACTGCGCGGCGACGGCAACCTCGGCATCGAGCAGTGCCGCCTGTGCGATGTCAGGGCAACGGCGATCGGCTTCTACCGTAAGGGACGACAGACACTCGACAGCACCAGTGCCCTGAAGTGGCGTGTCTACTCCTGGTGGTGGACACGGTTGCTGCCTCTGCGGCGCTACCTTCTTTTTGCGCTGCATCCGCACATTCCTGCACGATTCAGAAAAAACAAACAGAAAAAGATATGAAAACCAAACAAGGATTCCGCCTGCGCCAAGTATGTGGCGAAAACGTCATCGTCGGCGAGGGTATCGAGAACATCGACTTCTCAAAGATTATCAACATGAACGAATCGGCTGCCTACCTCTGGGAGAAGGTCGCCGGCAAGGAGTTCACCGCCACCGATCTGGCCCGTCTACTCTGCGATGAGTACGAGGTGGACGAGGCTACGGCGCTTCGCGATGCCGAGACCGTTGCCATTCAGTGGAAGGAAGCCGGTATTGCCGAGGATTAGAATCTGAGCAGCTGAGCACCTAAGACACGACCGCCGGCACTCACCTGAATGGCATAGACATTGCCTGACGACACGGGGAGTGCGACCGGCGTATTCTGCGAAGCTACCGTCTGCGTCATTCTGCGCACCTCTGTACCACCGAGTCCGAAGACCTTGATGATAAAGGTCTGCGGCAAGGGCATTTCATCAAACATCAGCAGTATGCCACCATTGCGAGGGACGATACGCAGTCTCTCGCCTTGTTGTGTCAGACCTTCTATACCGTCCAGTCCTAACACGTCTAAAAGTCCGCGATAGACGTCAATCTCTCCATAGCCATATTCATTATTCGGATAGTCAAGCTCCATCTCAGGATGCCGGCACGTACGGCTCAGCACGTCTTTCACCGCCTGCTGCGTAAGCTGTGGGTTAGCTTGCAGCCAGAGGGCAATGGCTCCTGCAACGACGGGAGCCGACATTGATGTACCGGTAGCCTGAAGCCAAGGATGGTCCCGTCCCTGGAATTCGCTGAAACCGATAATGTCGGTATCCTTGTCGGGATTCGCGTCCAGAAAGAAGCGGCTGTAGGACGATACAATGATGGACCCCGGTGCCACTACGTCGGGCTTCATCACGCCGTTCAGGGCGGGACCTGTCGACGAATAGCCAGCTCGACGGCCACCGGACTCTGGCGTGCCCATCTTCCTGACGACACCTTTGTAGTTCACAACATGCTCGCGGTGCGACGTTGCACCGACGCAGATCGTTGATGGGAAGCAGCCGGGAGCCATGATGTTGTGACCATAGACGGCGGCATCCCACTCTGGCCTACCATTCCAGCTCGTGAACGAATGACTGACGCTGCCGTAAGCTTCCACGCGGGTGTCAACACCTTCTACCACCATCGCCAACTTGCAGAAATTCAGCTTGCGCCCGGCTTTGAGCATAACGACGTAGCAGGTGTCCTGCGACGCGGCTACAGCCATCGGATAGCGACAGGCCATCACGACGCATGTGTCGGCACCTATCAGCAGCGTGTCGGTGCTCAGCGAGTCGAGCCGTCCGTCGGCCGACATGATGGTGAGCGGTTCGCAGAGTTCCTCATGCGTCGACGTGTCGAAGGCGTGCAGACGGAAGTTCATCGGCCCGTCGGCCTTCAACTTGTACATAGCCTCCTTGTTGCCGCTGTTAAGGAAGGAGCCGGCTACCGCCATTCCTGCGGGTTTCTCGAAATAGGTCCGTAGCAACCCCTCGTTGCCTGCAGAAGCAACAAAGATGTGGCCAGGAATGCTCGTCAGACTGTCCATGAAAACAGCATAGAGACTGTCTTCCTCGTCAATATAGGGCAGATAGCCCTCACTGAACGACACTACGCAAGGTTTGCCTTGACGGTCGGCATAGTCATAGATATACTTGAAGCCCAGCGCATCGACGGCCGTGGTGTATTTATAGTAGTCAGCAGCATCTATATAGGCAGTATCAGCAGAAATGGCATTGCTCACCAGACAGATGTCGCTCTCGTAGGCCAGCCCCTGATAGGGCATCGTGTAGCCGCTGCCGGCAGCGATACCTGCCGTGTGGTTGCCATGATACTGTGTGGAGGCATCGACAGAGTGCCCGTAGCTGCTCACGGCATTGTAGCCCACGAAGTCGCGGCCTACGGGAAACGTGCTCCCTATGGTGTCCGTCGACAGCTGATCCCAGAACGCACCGACGCGGAAATGGCTGCCCGAGACGTCGCGAAACGTAGGATGAGACAGGTCGAAGCCTACATCCATCAACCCTACTACCACACCCTCACCCGTAAAAGCCTGATGACGGTCTGTGGCCTCGTATACCGGCCGGGCATTGACAATCGTCAGTGTCGTGTCGAGCATGGTCTGCGCTCTCCCACCCGCCTCTATCCTACCGACGGCTGGCTCCTGAGCCAGAGCCTCTAAGGCATTTAAGGGTATCGACACGATACTGATGTCACCTGTCTGGGCAAGTATCCTGCAATGATGGCGACGAAGCACTTCATCAGCCTCGTGACGCGCCACGCGCACAAAGGCTGTAAGCCGCCGGTTGTCGGCAACAGCCGTTCCGCGCGACGCTGCCACTTGCCGTCCCCGCTGTTCCATCAGTGCCTGTTGAGCCAGTCCGGTCACCTTGCCCAATCTGTTCGTCCCGGCAACCATCGTCATAACGAGTGCCGTGAAGAGAGTAAGTATAAATATTCTTCTCATTGTTTATTCCTTTTTTGCAAAGGTAGAGAATATTTTGATTATTTCCAAACGTTTTGGTAATTAATTGCAACGTTTTTACATAACAGAAGTTACAAAACAATAAAAAAGGTTGTCATTAAGACAACCTCTTGCAATTTGTGATTCCGGCGGGATTCAAACCCACAACCTTCTGATCCGTAGTCAGATGCTCTATTCAGTTGAGCTACGGAACCATCCGTTCCTTATTTGCGGGTGCAAAGGTACGGACTTTTTTTCAATCAACCAAATTTTTCGGCAACTTTTTTCAAAAAAAATGCTATTTACATCATTTTTACCTAATAATAGGCCCTCATTTCTTGGTTTTTCATCTGTGAAAGTGTCACAGTCTCCAAAAGAAATGATACTCATATTACAAGTTTTCGCTGAAAAAACTTGTCGGTCTCGAATCTTTTGACTATCTTTGCCCGTCATTTAAACAGACTATAGCATTATGAAGAAAACAACTTTGACACTTTTCACAGCTATGACACTCATGATGTCGAGCTGTATAACATCGGGACTTGGAACTACGTCTAACACCAATTCTACCACCGGCGTGCTTACCAGTGTGCTGGGCGCTGTATTGGGTCAGGTATTATTAGGTGGAACAACGTATGACCAGGCGGGCATACTTGGTAGCTGGAACTACAACGCTCCAAGTGCAGCTTTCACGACCAGTCAGGCACTGACCAAGGCTGGAGGCTCTGCTACCATCAACAACATAGCCTCGTCGCTGGCAAGCAACTACAGCAACATCGGCATCAATCGTAGCAACACTTCTTTCTCATTCCTTGCTGGTAACAAGTTTACGGCAAAGGTGAATGGCATTCCCTTCAGCGGAACTTACACATATAACCAACAGAACGGCGAGATAGCGCTCAAGACGGCTGCTGAAACCATTAAGGGCAATGTCACAAAGACCGAAAAGGGAATGGGACTGATGTTTGACGCCACCCAGATGACCAACCTCCTCAAGAAGGAGGGCAAGGTCGGCAACGCCGCAGCTGTCCTGGCTGTCAGCAAGCTCGCCAAGAGTGCCAACGGCGCCCGTGTAGGCTTTGAACTGACGAAGTAGAAATTGGTCTCAAGAAAAGACTGGGGAAGCTCGTACGCGGTATGAAGAAAGTTTTGTTATTCACGCTTACCATCACTGCCATTGCCGTGGGAGCGAGTACGCATGTGGACGACGAGCTGAAATACTACTTCGACCGCCACAACGTACAGGACGAGGGTTACGAGATGGTGGCCAACTACGCACAGTATGGCGACACGCTTTTGGCAAGAATGCCACAGGAACGACTGACGCTGTTTAACGTCGGACACTGGCGAGGCATCAGCCGACAAGGGACGGGAATAGAGCGCGACACTACCGATCGCATCATCGTGGGACACTACGAAGCAGACACGCTGACAACGGGCATACGTCTCGACTCGTCGGCAATCTATTCAGGCGACTTCGGCGGCAACATGGCCAATGGCCACGGCTGCTGTGTGACGCAGGACGGCACCTACTACGAAGGACAGTGGGTGAACGACAGACGACAGGGCTTCGGCTTCGCCATTTCGCCGACGACACACCTGCGCGTAGGACAATGGAACGGCGACCGCTATCTGGGCGAGCGTATGCACTATACCGGCGAACGTATCTATGGCATCGACATCTCGCGCTACCAGCACGGTCACGGTCGTAAGAAATACCCCATCCTGTGGAACCAGCTTCGTATAACGTACTTAGGCAACAAGAATCAGAAGAACGCCAAGGGCACGGTAGACTATCCGGTATCGTTTGTATTCATCAAGTCGACAGAGAGCACCAATATCCGCAACCCGTTCTACGCACAGGACTACCTGATAGCCCGGCAGCAGGGCATTCCCATTGGTGCCTACCACTTCTTCTCGTACAAGACGTCAGGAAGCGCGCAGGCCAGTCATTTCTTGATGAACACGCTCTTCAAAAAGGGTGACCTGCCGCCAGTTCTCGATCTGGAACCCTATCCCAGTCAGATAGCTGCTATGGGCGGCCCACAGGTGCTTTTCAAGCATGTACGTCAATGGCTGCAGGCTGTGGAGCGACGCACCAAGGTGAAGCCCATCCTGTATGTCAGCCAGAGTTTCGTAAACCGCTACCTACCAGAGGCGCCCGACCTAAAACGCGATTACCAGGTATGGATAGCTCGCTACGGCGAATACAAGCCCGACGTGAAACTGGCTGTCTGGCAGCTCTCTCCCAACGGGCGCGTCAGGGGCATCCACGGTGAGGTGGACATCAATGTGTTCAACGGCTACCACACACAATGGGAGGCTTTCTTGGAGGAAATGACTCTAAAATAGACTATCAACGATGAAGACACTGCTGATACTCGTGGGAAAGACCACCAACAAACACTTCCAGGCTGGCATCACCGACTATGTGGAGCGCATCGGCCATTATATGCCCTTCGAGTTAGTGACTATCCCCGAACTGAAAAACACCAAGCATCTGACGGAAGAACAGCAGAAGGTGATGGAGGGCGAGCTGATATTGCGCCTGTTACAGCCGTCGGACACGATGGTGTTGCTTGACGAGCACGGGCATGAATTCCGCAGCATAGAGTTTGCCCAATGGATGGAACAGAAACGAAACACGACCCGCCGACTGGTGTTTGTCATCGGTGGACCGTATGGCTTTTCCAAAGATGTTTACGCGCGTGCTAACGAACAGCTGTCACTGTCAAGGATGACGTTCTCGCACCAAATGATACGGCTCGTATTCACCGAACAAGTCTATCGCGCCTGCACAATAATAAAAGGTGAACCTTATCACCATGAATAAGGTTCACCTTTCTTATTGCTTCTCTGAACTTTACAAGTCGTTGTAATTCTGCACGTTGAAAGTCGACGTACGCATATCACCCGTCTCGAAGCCACGACGCAGCCAGCGCTTACGCTGGTCGCTGGTACCGTGGGTGAACGACTCCGGCGTAGCACGCCCTTGGGCTTTCTTCTGCAACCAGTCGTCACCGATGGCCTTAGCCAGTTCCAAGCCCTTCTCCAAGTCACCATACTCCATCGAGTGGTTCATGGCGTCCTCGTAGTGCGCCCATACACCGGCATAATAGTCGGCGAGCAACTCCAAGCGCACGCTCAGCTGGTTAGCCGTCACCTTGTCTGTCTGGTTCATGGCGGCATGGGCCTTGTTGAGGGTACCCGTCAGGTATTCTACGTGGTGGCCTATCTCGTGGGCGATAACGTAGGCGTAGGCAAAGGTGTTACCCTCGACGCCTAACTGTCGCTTCATCTGCGTAAAGAACGAGAGGTCGACATACAGTTTCTGGTCGCCCGAACAATAGAATGGGCCAACGGCTGCCGTAGCAGAACCGCAAGCAGAGTTCACCTGATTGGTAAACAGCACGAGCGTGGGATACTGATACTCGCCCCAGCCATTCTCCTGAAACACCTTCGTCCACACTTCCTCCGTCGAAGCCAGAATCTGCTTACACTCGGTAGCCAACTGCTGCTCCTCCTCGGTGAAGTTCTCCTCACCGACGGTCTCCGTTGGGGCTTGCATCTGCTGCTGCACCACATTCTGAACGACATCGCCCAAGTTGCCACCCTGCATAAAGGTCATCAGGGCAATGATGATGATACCACCCAAACCGCCTCCGAGACCCAGCTTGGCCCCTCCGCTCATACCGCGGCGGTCTTCCACGTTCGAGCTTTCTCTTCTTCCTGTCAGTTTCATAGTTTCAAAATTGTCTAATTGATATATATTTTGTTTGCAAAGGTAATAAAAAAATATCAAAATAGAAACTTCGAACGTATTTTCTTTTGCATACAACAACTTTTTGTACTTAGGGCTGCACGCTACGCTTCATATTGAGTTCGGTGATGAGGTGGTCGGGGTTAACAACGGCAGTTACTTTGTAAACAGCGCTGTTCTCACGGCTTTCGTCGCTGCGCTCTATGTTCTGGGCGACGGTAAACGTGGTTTTGAAGAGAATATGGCCTTCGGAAAGCACAAGCTTTTCGACATTCCAGTCGCCATTTGGGGTGAACTCCATACTATTGATGTTTGGCTCATGAAGTTTCTGCATATACTGGATGACGTCGTCCTTCGTAGCGTTGGCTCGATGGAGGAAAGAGGTCATGACGGGGGCAAGGGTGGCCGACAGTGCCGCTTCGTCCATCTGGGCAAGGGCGTTAAAATAGGCAGTACAGGTCTGGATGACCATCTGGCGTTCGTCGGGCGACAGCTTCTGACTCTCCAACTGCTCGAGCTTAGCGCGTGCCTCGTCATAATAAGATCCGTCATTATGACGATTAAGGTAGGCTTGAAAGGCGTCAATGGTATTCTCATTGAGGGCAGCAACCCAGTCGAGGGAGTCTATCTTGATATCTGCCTCCACACTATGGATACTCTGCGGGTGGAGTTTCAAGAATCGCTCGAAGGCGTAGGAGGTATTGCTCACCAGAGCATCAGCCCAGTCGCTATCAGCTCTCTGCAGGGCTTCAAGGTGGCTGCGGATGGAGTCGCGATGACAGGCGGGGGCTTCCGCGTAAATGTTAAGATAGTTCTCGAGTATCTGTGGCTCACTGCTCTTCATGGCGTTCTCATAGGCACGCTTCTCGTTCTGCTGTTCCTGATTTCTCACAAAATAGAGGCACAGGAGGACGACAATCAGGGCGACGATAAAAGAAACGATGAGCACGGTAATAGCTGTTCGGTGCTTACGCTGCGGGCGGCTATTTACCTTGCCTGCAATTTCAATGCCACATGAGGGACAAGTTTTGGCTTGGTCACTAACTTGATGACCACATTCAGGACATGTAATTAACATATTTCAATTCAAAATTTACAATTTACAATTCATCAATGCCGGAAACGGATTTCACGCAGGCCATGACGTCCCATGAAACGCGACTTGTCAACATAGCCGTTGACACCTACGATACGCCCCTTGCCCGTATATTGCCACATCGTGATGTCGCGACCGTCGGCAAGGACAGGCTCTTCGTCAGTATACATCGCTATCATCAGCGGATAGTCATCAAGCAGTCCGCCCTGTAGGTGCTTGTTGTAGAAGTTGCGGAAGGTGTAGACCAACGGCTTCTGGCGATAAGTACTCTCCATCAGCCAGAGGAACTTCATCAGCGAGTCGCGGAACTCCTCTACGGGCAGGTTGCCCGTCGTCTCAACGTCAAGCATCGGTATGAGGTCCTGTTCACCTGGCAGGCACTGGGTCATGAAGTTGCGCATCTGGCGCTCAAGGTCGGTCTTGGGACGGAAGAAGTGGTAGCTGCCCACCTTCAGACCGTAGCGGTGAGCCAGGTCAATGTTACGCTCAAAGTAGGAGTCGATGCGGTCGCCGCCTTCCGTCGCCTTCAGGTAGACGTAGGCCATCTTGGTATTCTCACCGACGGTTTCCCAGAACACTTGTCCCTGATAGTGGCTCAGGTCGATGCCATGAACGTGGTCGCAGGTGTCCTCGCACATCAGGTAGGGATTCACCTCGTCGCCGTCGGCATCGTAGACGGGCTCTACTGGCTTGGGGACTGCCTTGACAGCTGGTCTTCGGACAGTATTTCGCTTGGCAACTTGGTGTACGCGCGCCTTCGCCCGGCGTTTCTTGGTCTTGGCCGTCAGTTCGCCGCTCAAGGCAAAACCGACGAACAAAAGAAGGAAAATATAGATGTATTTTTTCATCGTTTTTATTTTTTGAGGTGCAAAGATACTAAATTATTCATAATTTATAATTCATTATTCGCAATAATTAGTTATCTTTGCACAAAAATTTGACTTATGCGAAAAATAATCATGGCATTACTGTTGCTGACCGCCGGTCTGACATCGTGCAGCAACGACGACGAGCCACAGCACGAATACACACCGGCAGCACACGCTGAACGTACCGTACTGGTCTATATGTCTGGCGAGAACAACCTGACTATAACCAGTGGCACAAGGTTTCTGAACAACGATCTCACAGAGTTGATAGAAGGTTCGAGCCAATTAGGCGACAAGCAGCGCCTGCTAGTGTTTGTCGACAGTCTGAACACCAACAGCCAACAGGCCTCCAATCCTTATATTATTGAGGTTCACGGGGGGAAAATCTACGAACTGCATAAGTTCGACAAAGATTTCTATGCCTCAGACCCCACCTATTTCAAGCAGATACTGCAATGGGTGATGGACAAAGCGCCTGCCGACAGCTATGGAATGGTTTTCTGGGGCCACGCCAAGGGATGGTTAGTGGAGACCGACACCATTGGAAGCCAATCGAGGCAGCACCGCGCCTACGGCATCGACACTGGGGAAGACATGACTGTAACAGAAGGCAGCTATTGGCTCAACATCAAGCAAATAGCCAACCTTATGAAAGGATTTCCTCAATTTGAATTCCTTTTCTTTGACTGCTGTAATATGATGAGTGCCGAGGTTGGATATGAGCTGCGTAACATAGCAAACTTCCTCATCGGCTCACCGGCAGAAATTCCCGGAAATGGTGCTCCTTACAGACGCATCCTTCCACACTTATTCAAGCAAGGCAGCGAACTGTACCGGGGCATCATCGATACCTATTACGACTACTACGCCGAGTCCTACAAGAACAGACCAGATTTGAAGGGAAACAGTGTACCGCTGGCAGTCATCGAGACTCAGTATATGGAAGAACTGGCACTTGCTACCCGTGACGTGCTGACACACTTCAAAGAGCCCTACCCTACCTATCCAGAATTTCCGAACCTGGCAAAAGACAGCATCACATTCTATTTCTACGAGGATGCTCCAATCATGTACGACATGAGGGCTTTTGTCAAGACTTATGCACCCGCCGACGTATTTGACAGATGGGACCAGACTTACAGACGGGCCGTGCCCTATTTCCGCCAGTCGCAAAAATGGATGACAGCCTACACTTATCTGGAGTTATCGTTTAATACTTTTAAGAGCGACTGCACGCAGAATGGATGCGTCAGTATGTTCATACCAAGAAATACCGAGACTTATTACGCAAGTCCATACGACTACAACTACGCTTCACAAATCTACGGGTGGAACAAAGTGATGGACTGGAGCCGCTTTGGCTGGGACGAGTAAATTACTGAACTGTATCCGTAAGAGGCTCGTGAACAATGACCTTCACCTTTGAAATACGACGCTCATCGAGTTCCATAATCTCAAAAGTGAACTGCTGATAGTCCAGCTTCTCATGAACTGTGGGGAAATCGCCCTTCAGCTCTAAAAGGAGACCGGCCAACGTGTCAGCATCGCCCTCAACATCCTTGAAGATGTCGTCGTCGAGTTTCAGAACTTTATAGAAATCACTGAGCAGCGTCTTGCCTTCAAAGACATAGGTGTTAGAGTTGATACGCACGAAATTGCGCTCCTCCTCGTCGTACTCATCATTAATCTCGCCGACAATCTCTTCTAAAATATCCTCCATCGTGACGATACCGCTGGTACCACCAAATTCGTCGACGACAATGGCAATATGCACCTTGTTGGCCTGGAACTCGCGCAACAGGTCGTCAATCTTCTTCGTCTCTGGAACGAAATAGGACGGACGTATCAGCGACTGCCAACGGAATGTGGCTGGCTTACCTAAATGTGGTAACAGATCCTTGATATAGAGAATACCGCGAACGTTGTCAATAGATTTCTGATAGACAGGAATGCGCGAATAGTTGTTCTCGACAATACTTTTGATGACGTCAGGAAATGAGGAACTGAAGTCGAGTGCCACCACATCCTGACGACTGGTCATAATCTCCTTCGCTGTCTCGTCGCCGAAGCGTACAATGCCCTCAAGCATATTCTGCTCCTCCTTCAACTCCGTCTTGTCCGTCAGTTCTAAAGCCTGCTCCAGGTCGTCGACGCTCAACACGTGGTTTTCCTTCTGCACCACCTTTTCGGCCAGGATTCCTGAACGGATCAGAACGGTGGCCAAGGGATATAGCAGACGGCGCAACATCATTATAGCACCAGCAAAGCTGCGGCAGACGGCCAGCGCATGCTGTCCACAATAAATCTTCGGAATAATCTCTCCGAAGAGCAGCAGCAGAAAGGTCAGCAGCACTGTGATGACCAGGAACTGCAGCCAAACGGCTCCGCCAAAGTCGATGACGTGTGCAAAGAAATAGTTGCACAGCATGATGATGGTCACGTTGACCAAATTATTGGTAATGAGGATGGTAGCCAGCAGTCGCTCAGAGTCGTCACGAAGCTCCATAATCTTCCTGTCACAGTCCTCATTGCTTTCTTCTATGTCGTTCAGGTCGGTGGGCGAGAGCGAAAAGAAAGCTATCTCCGATCCTGAGGCGAACCCCGAGACTACTAATAGAAGACACGCAAGAATACCAGCGAAAACAGCACCTGTTGAAGGTGTCAGCCAATAGACTTCACTGAATAATTGTTGAAAATAGTCCACTGCTTACTCTTTTGATTCCTTGGGCGAAAGCATCTCCATATTGTCGGCCCAAATCTCCGTCACATACTTACGCTGACCTTGCTTGTCGTCATAGCTGGAATACCGCAGACGACCTTCAATATACAGTTTGTCGCCCTTGTGGACATATTTCTCGACGACTTCGGCCAGCTTTCGCCATAGCAACACATTATGCCAATCAGTACGGTCGGGAACCTGCGTGCCGTTCTGCAACGTATAACCCTTTTCAGTAGTTGCGAAACGGAAACGCGCAACAGCCACGCCTTCATCAACGTAGCGCACTTCAGGGTCTGTCCCAACATTGCCAATCAACATCACTTTATTCATAGAGAAAACTATTTGGCCAGACCTAAATAACGGAACTTAAAATTCTTACCTTTTGCCGATGGAAATTGACTACGGGCGTCCACGCGCTCCTGCAAGTGTTCCACAATACGGTTATAGCAATCGATACCCGACTCTGCCTTGACACGCGCTACGAAACGGGTATCGCGATACTGGAACTTTCCCGTTCCTGGCACTAACAGCACACGCTTGAAGTCAATAGCACCTTCATACCATCCATACTTCTCTTCATTGAGTTTAGCAATCACGGGTGATACATTACGGTCGTGGCCAGATGCCGACGCACCCAGATGGACGGCCTTCTTCTCCTTGAAATCCTGCATGGTGGCTGCATCAGTTTTGATAATGATAAAATAAACGCGTGGACGTATCTTATAGCGCTTGGGATAGAAAACGTCACTCGAAACATAATCACGAATATCATTTTCAAGTGCAGCATTCATACCAATTTCTCCAATGTTTGCCAAGAAATTCAATGCATCCTCAACACTTGTAACAAGAGTTTCTCTGTCAAAATATCTTAAATATAAATTCATTATAAGAATTTGTTTTTCTAGTCTTGATTAATTTAAAAGATTATTGGTGGTAGAAGAGCGGAAAACGGGACTCGGACCCGCGACCCCAACCTTGGCAAGGTTGTGCTCTACCAACTGAGCTATTTCCGCATTAAACAAAAAAGATGTGAAGAGGAGGAGACTCGAACTCCCACGTCGCAATTGACACTACCCCCTCAAAGTAGCGCGTCTACCAATTCCGCCACCTCTCCAACATGCAAACGACATGTTGAAAAAAAGAGTGCCCAGAACAGGACTCGAACCTGCACGCCTCGCGGCACACGCACCTGAAACGTGCGCGTCTACCAATTCCGCCACCTGGGCATACGATTAAGCATCAATTGCCAAATCTCTCTTTTGTTTCAATATGTTTGAGCGGAAAACGGGACTCGGACCCGCGACCCCAACCTTGGCAAGGTTGTGCTCTACCAACTGAGCTATTTCCGCAAAATTCTTTCTAAAAGAAGCATCTCTCTTGATTGCGGGTGCAAAGGTAATGCTTTTTTCGGAACTGACAAAACTTTTCACCGTTTTTTTTCAAAAAACTTTTTCTCTGACTCTTTTTACCGTTTATTCATACCCTACACACCTTATTATATATACCTCCACTTCCCTGTCAAATAATCGCTTATTTATTATTTCGAAACCAGGGTGTTCAATTTGATGTTCCTTGTTTTGAAATTACAGACCCCACTCCCACCCCTTGAAGGGAGGGGTCAGGGGTGGGGTCTGTATCATTTCCTTACTTAATCATGACCTTTTTGCCGTCGATGATGACGACGCCCCGCTTCGTGGCTTTAGCCTTGCGGCCGCTGAGGTCATAGCGCTTGGCAGTGGCGTTGGCGGGAGAACTGCCGACAGCGCCGATGCCCGTCGTGCCGACGATGTTGAACGTGGCCTTGATCTCGCCTTCGTAGTTGCCGCTCGTCCAGGCCTTCACCACGACGGTAGCAGTGCCCACCTCGACATTGTTCTCGTAGGTCACTGTGTAGTCGCGACCTTCAACCAGCACTTTGTCGCCGTCCTTCACCACGACGGCAGGCTCAATGGCGCTGCCCGTGTACGACTGGTCGGCAATGGCTTGTATCATGTCGTTGGTCAGCGCCTTGTCGAGGATGTTGAAGGTGGCCATGGCCGTCCCCTGGTAGTTGCCGATACCCTTAACGGTGACAATGCCCAGACCGGCGTTCAGGTTGTCGTCGTACTCCACCTCATAGTCAGTACCCAGAATCAGCACCTTGTCACCGTCTTTCACGACGATGGCAGGCTTCTGCTCCTGACCATTGTAGACGCAGTTGCCAATGGGTACAATCATCATACCCACCACCTTCTTCTGTTCAATGGTGAACTGGCTGCTGACCTGATACTGATTGCCACCGGCACTGACGGTGACGGTCACCGTATAGTCGCCGGGCAGCGTCGGCACTGTGGCTACCGGACCGTAGGCAGCACCACCGTTGAGCAGCGTGCCCTTGTAGCTGATGCTTACCTGGTCGGCCTCGGCTTCTCCGGCGAGCGCCTCATTAAACGCTGTCAGGTCGATAGATGCCGCGTTGTTGTTGCCGTAGATCGTCTCTTCTGGCAGAACAATCTCAGTCGTTGTCGTCACCACGTCGCAGTCGCCGCTCTGGTTCTGGCAGGTGATGGTCACGGTGCCGTTTTTCAGCGGGGTGAGCACACCGCAAAACTCTATATTATACTTTGAGCGCAATTCCATTCGAGAGTTGCGCTCTTTTTTTTGTTACTTATGCCCCGTACTTAGAATTTGTCTTGTTTTTAAGCCACAAAACAAGACAACCTGTATCTTTTTTTAAATGTTTGATGGTTCTGCTTTTTATTTATATCTTTGCACTGAGTAAGAAAGCCTCTCCGCCAGACATGCTGACGAGGAGGCCCACTGTGTTTATCCTAAAAAAACTTACCTAATACCTTAGGTCAATACCTACTGAGAGTATTATTCCGCACTGCTCTGCGACACGAGATCGTCGGTGTTCAGCGTGATGACGCCATCGCTCACGGTGATGGCGATGCTCTTGCTGACCGTCTGGTCAGCGGTAGAGGTCACGGTGATGGTGGCCGTTCCGTTGCCATGGGCCGTTACCAGACCGTTGGCATCGACCGTGGCGACGGTCTCGTCCGACGATGTCCACTGCACGCCCTTCAAGTTTGTGTCCGTCGGTACGAGCAGGGCTATCAGGCGCACTGTGCTGCCCACGTTCACGTTGCCCTTGCCAGCCAGGATGCCGTCGGCAGCGATGCCGATAGCCACAGGCGGAATGGCATAGAACACCGAGGTGTAGGAAGTGCTGTACATCGACGTGCCGTCGTTCATCACCAGTGCAAAGGCGTAGCCCTGACCGGTGGTCATGCCGCTTGGGGTGACGGTGAGTGCCAGTCGGCCATTGCCCTCGTTGACAACGTTGTTGATGGTGATGTCTGCCGATGCAATGCCGCGCGTCACAGCCACCTCCTCACCGATGAACGAGAGGGTGCTGGCATAACTCGTGGCGAGGGCCGTAGCCACGGCCTCGGGCATCACGCGGTAGCGCACCGTGGTCTGCACGCCGTTCTGCAGGGTCATCATGCCGTCAAGGTTCTCGGGGATGAAGACGATGCTCTGCACGCGGTCGCGTACCTTCTTGAATGTGTCCATCAGGGGCAGCGTGAAGGTGGTGGTGCCGTCGGCCAGCGTGAAGGTCACTTCGGCCTCGCCCACAACGACGTTCTGGAAGAAGGCATCGCCCTTGTCGCCCTGCGCCTTCACGCCGAGTGATGTCCAGGTGGTGCCGTTGTCGTAGCTCACTTCCCACAGGCCTGTGGTGGAGTTGACGCGAATCTGCGGCGTAACACCATCTAGACCATTCTTGCCATCGATGCCGTTGGCGCGAACCTTGTTGCCGGAGCCGTCGAGCAGGAACTCGCCGTCCACGGTCCAGTACCAGTTGCCGTCAGTGTCCTGAGTGACTCCGATGACGGGCGTGTGGCCGTCCTGACCATTCGTGCCATTCGTTCCGTCCCTACCGTCTCTGCCGTTACGCACGTTGATGACTTTTCCGTTCGACATCGTGAACTGGTAGCCGTCGGCGGTCTCGGTCACTGCGGTGATGTAGCCGGCCTGCTTCTGAGCATCCACGATTTCCTTGATGGCCTCGATGTCGTCGTTCAGACCCTCCAGTGCTGTCACGCGCTGGTCGATACCGTCCACGCGCTGGCTCAGCTCGTCGATGCTGCTCTGGTAATCGGTACATGCCACGGCAGCGAAAGCCAGCGGCAGTACCATCCATTTAATGATTACTTTTTTATTCATACCGTCTTATTATTCTATTGTTATACATATTGCTGAACGACTTTCCTTAGCATCGCCCAGTTGCACCTCGCCCTTGGCTTCTGTCTTGATGCGGGCGGCAGCCACGCCATAGCTGACGAGGCACTGCTTCACGGCCTCTGCCCGCCAGCCCGAGAGGGCTTTGTTGTAGCTGCGGCGACCTTCCGGACTGGCATAGCCCTCAATGGTCAGCCGCATGTCGCGGTGACTGCGCATGTAGTTGGCCACTTGGCGCAACTTGGCGGCCTCCTGCTTCGAGATGCGCGAGGAGTTGAAGGCGAAGTAGATTTTCACCTCGTCCTTCTTCTCTGCGACAGGCTGTTCCACGACGGGGGCCTTCTCTTCGGCCACGGCAGCTGTCGTCGGGGTCTTCTCTACGGGCTGGCTCACGATGGGCTGCTCTTCCACCACGGGCTTCGGCTCCTCCACCACAGGCTTCTCCTCGATGGCGGGTCTGACAGGCTCCTCGGTGGCGATGGTGCGCTGCGTGGTCTTGCCCAGGGCAATCTTCACGCCCAAGAGCAGGTGGTTCTGCCAGTCGGCATCGGTGCCGCGCTTCGAGTTCCACTTGTCGGGCAGCATGTTCACGTTGGCCTCCAGACCGAGTGCCACGCGCTCCGAGAGGGCGTACTCCACACCCAGGCCTCCGCGCACGGCGGGACTGTAGCAGGTGCCGTCCCACACCTTCGAAAATTCCACGGGGTGGCCGGCTGCCAGTCGGTTCGCGTCGTCGTTGTCGAAGGCAATGTTCAGTCCTCCGCCCAGGAAGGCGTAGGCGTTCCACCGGCGGCTGGGATTGTAGCCGCCGAAGGCATTGCTAAGCGACAGCGTAGCGTCCAAGCTGGCCTGCACATGCTTCCACTTGTATTCCTCAGCGGGCGTCACCTGCCAGTTCCTGCCCTGCCAGCCCGACGCACCAAGGCGCAGACCGAACACCGGCGAGAACTGACGTCCCACGCTCAGCTGGGCAGCAGGCGACAGCAACTTGCCCAGCGAGGCCTCGCCCGGAGTCCAACTGATGCCAGCCTGTGGCTGCACATACCAGTGGGCCTTGAACGCCTTCTGCTCCTGCTGCTGTGCCTGTGCCGGCGCAGCCCCCATGAGGGCCAGCGCCAGCGTCAGCATAGATATGAATCTTATTCTTTTCATTTCACAACGACCTTTTTACCATTTATAATATACAGTCCTTTCACCGGCTGAGCCACCTTGCGGCCGCTCAGGTCGAAGATGGTTTCGTCTGTTGCGACAGTGTCGCAACCTACCGAACCGATTCCCGTCGTTCCCTCCACGACACCCAGCACCGCAGCGCGGGCGCCGGCTTGGCCACTGGTCAGGTGCAGCACGGCCTTGCCGGCAGGCACCTTCACCTCGTTGCCCTCAGCCTTGATGGCGTGGAACTCGTTGTTCTTCATCACGAAGTAACTGTCGTCAGCATTGTAGTGCATCTTCTCCACCACGGGCTCCAGCAGGTTGTCGGTGCCGTAGTCCTTGTTGTCGGTTGTAGCAATGGCAGTTCCGCTACTGATGCGACCGCTGTAGGCCACTAGGTCGTAGCTTGCACCTGGCTCGCCGAGCAGCAGTACGCCGTTGTTGCCCTTCAGCACACGCTCCTGGTCGATAGTCAGGTCGGCTTCGCTGATAATGTTCATGCTTACCTCCTTATCGTTCCTTACGCTTACAGTGTATGCTGTCAGTGCCTCAGGCAGAATCACATCGCAACCGATACCCAGTGTCCACAACTTGTTCACAGGTGTCACGGTGGTCATCACCTTAGCTGCCTGATAGTTCTGCTGCAGTGCGGTCATCAGTGCATAATTGTCGAGCAGAGCCAGTGTGGTGTGGATGGTAGCCAGTGAGGGGAATGCGCCTGCCTCAATCTCGATAGGTTTCTCCGTGTCGGGCAGGTAGATGTCTGTCACATTGGTCTCCGTGATGGCGCCGTCGGCAATCTCGGTCACCTCGTAGCCGCCCAGTGTGGCGGGGATGTAGATGGCCAGGTCCTCACCGGCAGCAGCGGCAGGCACGTTCAGGTCGTCAATGCGCAGCGTCTTGGCCGTCTCGTCCAGGATGGTCACGTCCACGGTCACACCAGCCACGTCCGTTCCATTCTCGGCATCCTCAGCCTCGATGGCGAAGACGGTGCGAGTGATGGTGAAGGTGGCGGTCTTCGTGCCGCTGTAGTTGTTCATACCTGTCACGACAACAGTAGCCGTTCCGGCGTTCACGTTGTTCTCGTAAGCCACGGTGTAGTCCACGTCCTTGGTCAGGACAGTTGTGCCGTCCTTCACGGTAACAGCAGGCTCTTTCGCTGTGCCGTCATACTCGACGGTGGTGTACTCCAGTTCTACGGTGAACTTAGCCTCCGCACCGGCGGGAACGATGGTGAACTGCGCCTGCACCTGACCGGTGAAGTTGCCGTCCTCGTTGGCGGTCACGGTCACGGTGTACGTGCCGACGACCGTAGCCTTGTTGCCGCTCACGGTGTAGTCGGTTGCGGTCACGTCAAGGTTCTCGGCCTTCACGCTGCTCACGGCCACGCTCTGTTCGGTGCCGTTGTAGGTCAGCGTGGTCTGGGCCAGCGTCATCTCCGTCAGAGGAGCCTTGTAGATGGCCACGCTCACGGCGGCAGGCTCTGAGTCGCTGTGGTTGGCGTCGCCAACGGCCTTGTAATAGACGGTGTAGGCACCGGCATTGACAGCCGTCGGCAGAGTGGTCTGCCAGGTGGTGCCGTCGAGCGAGTACTGCATCTGTCCGCCCTCAGCAGCACCGGCGCTGACGAGCGTCTGTGCCTCGCCGTTGTAGTAGAGGTCGGCCACGCCCTCGGGGGCGGTGGTCACCACGGCGGCAGTCTTCGTGATGGTGAAGGTGGCGGTCTTTGTGCCTGTATAGTTACCCTTACCTGTCACGGTCACGGTGGCGGTGCCAACATTCGTGTTGTCCGTATAGGCCACGGTGTAGTCAGTGTTCTCCACCAAGACGGTCTCGCCATCTTTCACGGTTACGGCAGGTTTCTTCTCCGTTCCGTCGTAGATAAACGTCTCAGGATTGAGCGTCAGCGTGAACGAGGTGGCAGCGTCAGCGGCAGCGATGGTCCACTGTGCCGTGGCCTCGCCCGTGAAGTTGCTCTCGGCCTTGGCGGTCACGGTAGCGGTGTAGGTGCCTGCGGCGGTCTGCTTGTTGCCCGTCACGTCGTAGTCGGCAGCGGCCACGGTCAGGTCGCCGGCCTTCACGCTCACGGCGCTCACCGTCTGCTCCGTCTTGTTATAGACGAGGTTGGTCTGGCTCAGCGTCACGCTGGTCAGCGCAGTCTTGGCGATGGTCACATTGACGGATGCGGCAGCCACGTCGTTATGGTTGGCGTCGCCCGTTACCTTATAATATACGGTGTACGTTCCGGCATCGGTCTTCGCGGGAACGCTCTCGCTGTAGTTGGTGCCGTCGGTCGAGTACTGCATCTGTCCGCCATCGGCGCTGCCAGCCTCGATGAGGGTCTGGGCCGTGGCGTTAAAGACGAGTCCTGTCTTCGCGGTCGGAGCGGTCACGGTGGCGTCGGCCTTCGTTATGGTGAAGGTGGCCTCCTTGGTGCCGCTGTAGTTACCCTTACCGGTCACGGTAGCCTTACCTGTGCCGGCGTTCACATTGTTCTCGTAGGCCACGGTG
>ONDA01000007.1 GCA_900316475.1 uncultured Prevotellaceae bacterium | reverse complement strand
AACGAATTTTGACGTGGCTGATGGGAGTTCCGACCGAAAAACGTCACGGCCGCTCGTGAAAATTTCACGGCCTTAGAGAAAAATTTCACGGCCTCTCGTAAAAACGTCACGGCCTCTCGTAAAAAAATACCGGCCTCTCGTAAAAACGTCACGGCCTCTCAACCTCCTTACCTCTTACCTTTTCCATCTTCCATTTCCTATAGGCATAGCTTAACAGAAAAACACACCACACTCGTCACACTTCCCACACCCAGATACTGACTTTACCCGTTTCGACACATCTTTTATGTTTTTTTCTATATTATCGGCCTTTCTTGAAAATTTATTAAAAATTATTTTGGCTGTTTCGAAATTATTCGTATCTTTGCACCGCCTACCATTAAAATGGCTGGTGGCCGAAAGGCCGAGGCCGAAACCCGAATCACCACTGAAAAGTGCGGCGGAGGCAGGGCGGGAGCTTCTTTCGTGGGATAAATAATGAAGCGTTGTGCTTCTATCTTGTGACTTGAAATCTGGTAAATTTCAAAAAGTGTAAAAACAAGATGGAGTAACAATGGTTCGCGTGTATAACGTGGACTTGTTATATCTGTATCTTTTTTTACGGGTTTACCAGAGCCTCAAGTCAGGGATGTGGAACAATAGCAATTCCACGTTTCTGCGTATATACGCGTTTGTGCTGGTCAAATCGTACAATAAGTATTATTAACATATCAATAACCAAATTAAACTTAAAACAATGATGAAAAAAACTAGTTTTCTTAGAGATTTACTGACTATGATGATTGTCGGTGTGTTGTGTACCGTATGTGACGCATGCGATCCAGATCCAGATCCAGATCCAGCAGTAATTAATACCAGTCAAGCTTCACTCTCTTTTGCCCCTGAAGGGGGACAACAAGTTCTTGAAATTACCAGTAATACCAGCTGGACGATATCTGGTGCGGGTTCTTGGTGCCATCTGTCTACCACATCTGGTTCTAATAACCAGTCTGTGATCGTCACCGCAGATAAGAATTCTGAAAGTATGTCCCGTAACTGTATCCTGACCATTAGGAGCAATGATGGTATGGCTTCGAAATCAGTAACCGTTTCACAGCCTGTCAATACTAACCCTGTTGAAAACACTAGATGGGAATCTGTTTCCTCTTTTTCAGACGGCTCTCGTTGGATAATTTCTCTGTCGTTTACATCAACAGATGCGACTTTGCTTTTAACCGAAGAAGACGGATTGACGTCGCAGACGACACGTTTGAATTATACCTATCGCTATTCAAGCGGTCTCGTGGTTCTTACTCCTAAAGAAACAGGAAACGCTGTTATGGAGGGACGTATTGAGAATAACATGAAGATGACACTTGTTAATACGTCAAACGGTTCGGAAGTTGCTGTGTTGTATAAACAATAAATCGCTTATAGATGAAGGGAGAACTCCCCAAAAGGGTGTTCCCCCTTCTTAGCCATTATCACAATATGAGACTGATTAAGCAGGTTTGGTTTATCTTGGCTCTTTTTATGCCATTGCGCGCAATGGCTATTGTGGCTTATCCCTATCCGATAAAGGTTAAGACTGAGAAAGGATACACATATATCACCCTACAAGGAGATGAAACCCTGAAGTATGCATTGACCTCCGACGGCTATACAGTTGTTCAGGACACAATCGGCTGGAAGTATCTATATAAGGATGCTGACGGGCAGGTGAAACGTTCGCCGTTTGCCTTGGAGGCTCCCTCACAGTATTCTCCTGCGCTTGTAACCTTCCTTAATAGTCAAGAAAAAGGAATAAGACCAGTGACAGTGAGGAACAATGCCCTTGCAATGGACCGCCCCCAATACTCGCCCCAAAAACAGAGACAACCTGTGACGGGATTGCGTAAGGCGTTAATTGTCATGATGCAATTCGCTGACTGCCGATTCACCAAGACCCAAAGTGATTTCAATGCGTTGTTTAATCAGCCAAACTACTCTGTCGATGGAGCGTCAGGAAGTGTGTTCGACTATTATAAATACACATCATACGGACAGTTGGAGCTGCAATGCGACGTCTTGGGACCATTCACAGCAAAGTACAATATGGAATATTACGGTGGTAATATAGGTTTTGAAGGTCACGATAAGAATCCCTATGCCCTGTTTACAGAGGCTCTTCAGGCTGTCTCTAAGCAAGTAGACTTGAAGAATTATGATGCTAATGACGATGGCTTGGTTGACAATTTCCATATCATTTACGCAGGCTATGGTGAAGAGGCTGGAGCTTCCTCGAAAGCTATTTGGGCACATGAACTTACATTCTCGCCCACGAGTGTTCAGGGTATGATGATTGACAGATACTCTTGTGCGCCAGAATTGCGATCAAGCTACGGCAAAGGCATCTCGCGTATAGGGCCTCATTGTCATGAAATAGGCCATGCCTTAGGGGCAATGGACTATTATGACACTGATTATGAAACGGGAGGTAATTATCCGGGAACGGGGAAATGGGATGTCATGGCTTCTGGAAGCTGGAATGACCAAGGTGTGAACCCGGCAAATTTTAA
Source organism: uncultured Prevotellaceae bacterium (assembly GCA_900316475.1). Taxonomy (GTDB): domain Bacteria; phylum Bacteroidota; class Bacteroidia; order Bacteroidales; family Bacteroidaceae; genus Prevotella. The sequence goes on along the minus strand of ONDA01000007.1, from coordinate 74,826 downwards.
TCCTTATACCAAGGCCTATGATTTCGGGTGGGTAGAGGTCGTCACACTCAATAAGGACTCTCTTCTGCAGTTACAGTCATCTGACATTAGTAATAAGATATATAGAATCAATACTCCTGTGGCTAATGATTACTATCTGCTTGAGAATCGCAAACAGACATCTTTCGATCGTGCCGTTCCAGGAAGTGGACTGTTATTGTTCCACGTAGGACCTGGGATAGAAGGAAGGACTATGGCAAACAAAATAAATGCTGGTTACCCGCAAGAATGTTATGTCGTCTGTGCTTCGGCCAACTTCTCACTACCTTCGAATGAGGCCGATACATACGGTGAGGTGAATAGTGCTGGTTGTCCTTTCCCAGGCAAGACTGACAATCATGAGTTTACACCTTCTTCCACCCCTGCTGCTCTATGCCAAAATGGTGAAAGTGCAGATTTTTCGTTAACCAACATCGCGGTCTTGAATGACGGCCATATATCGTTTGACTTTACTACGGGTGTTACGGATTCTGGAGCTGAGGATGACGTGCCACGTCCTGTTGAAGGTGAGATGGTGTGGGAAGAAGATTTCTCTGAATGGACGATTAATGATTTCTGGCATCAGGAGTGCCATCAGGGTAATATGTTGTGGCGAAAGGGACTTTCTTTCTCAGGTGGTACCAACAGTTATGCCCAGTTATCGTCAGCGGCGTCTGTATGGGATGCTGATACCTATGTTACATCAACATCATTAGTCTCTGAAGTCTTAGATGTCAATGTTGACGACTACATTCTATCGTTTGATTGTAGTAAGTATGCAAAGAAACGATATACCCCAGATTCTATTATTGTCTTTGTCAGAAAGCAAGGAGAGACGGTGTGGGTGCCTGTCGGTCAAAAGCGTGTTGATTCTGAGGCATGGATAACACATAAATTCCTCATTCAAAAGACTTGTGTTCCATTTGAGTTAGCGTTTAAGGGTGTCGTCGGCAAGTCATCGCTCATCCGACTGAAACATATTGCCCTGTCGCGAGCTATTAGTAATAGTCTTCGGTGGGCAGAAAAGACTGAGGACAAGATGTGTGGATACTACTCTGTTACAGGAACTCGCGCTCCATCGCCTCATCAGGGATTCAACATCATCCGCTTTAAGGGCGGAACAATTAAAAAGGTTCTATTGAAGCATTGATACGAATAATATCCAGGCACTTCTGGCAATCATCATTTCGGACAATCCTCTACACCAAGGGCCGTTAGTACAATTACCGAGAGCTGGCTTTCAGCGTCGCCTATTAGTGGACATAGCAATGCTAAGTTTACCCCATGTTTGTCATGCTTGCCCCGCGCGAAGGAGAAAGAAAAAAAGGGAAAGTTTTGTGCTTTCGTTTTTTTTATGTAATTTTGCCCGCGTAAAAACGACAAAACCATGAGATTCATGGCATCATTAGCAAAACAGAAATGAGTCTAACAACGATAGCAGGGAAGATATTCCTGCCCCGGCAGAAAAAGCTGGAACGACATAACACAGAGGCTGAAGCCATGCAGCGCGAGGTGCTGAGACACCTCATCCAACGGGCTAAAGGTACGGAATACGGACGGCAACACGACTTTGACGCTATTGCCGACTACGAGGCGTTTGCCCGACGAGTGCCCGTGAACACCTACGAGGAGCTGAAGGAACAGATTGACCGTATGCGCCACGGCGAGCAGGACGTGCTATGGCCGGGCCGCACGCGGTGGTATGCCAAGTCGAGCGGCACGACGAACGACAAGTCGAAGTTCATACCCGTCACCAGCGAGGGCTTGAAACGCATACACTATGCCGGACCGCGCGACGCAGTGGCTTTCTACCTGCGCAACAACCCCAAGAGCCGCCTCTTCGACGGCCGGGCGATGATTCTCGGTGGCAGCCATGCGCCGAACTACAACCTGCCGGGCTCGCTGGTGGGCGACCTGAGCGCCATACTCATTGAGAACATCAACCCGCTGGCTAACCTGGTGCGCGTGCCTAAGAAGGAGACGGCATTGCTTGCTGACTTCGAGGTGAAGCGCGACCGCATAGCCCGCGAGGCGATGACGAAGAACGTGACGAACCTGAGCGGCGTACCGTCGTGGATGCTGTCGGTGCTCGACCGCGTCATGGAGCTCAGCGGCAAGCAGCATCTGGAGGAGGTATGGCCCAACCTGGAGGTGTTCTTCCACGGCGGCGTGGCTTTCACGCCCTACCGCCAGCAGTACGAGCGGCTCATCACCAGTCCGAAGATGCACTATATGGAGACGTACAACGCCAGCGAGGGCTTCTTCGGCATTCAGGACGACCCTCAGGATCGGTCGATGCTGCTGATGCTCGACTACGACGTCTTCTACGAGTTCCAGGAGATGGGTTCGGAGACGATTGTTCCCGTCTGGGGCGTCGAGCCTGGCAAGAACTATGCCATGCTCATCACGACGTCGTGCGGCCTGTGGCGCTACAAGATTGGCGACACCGTGCGCTTCACGCAGACGAATCCGTACAAGTTTGTCATCTCCGGCCGCACGAAGTCGTTTATCAACGCGTTCGGCGAGGAACTGATTGTGGACAATGCCGAGCAGGGACTGCAGTATGCCTGCCACGAGACGGGCGCCGAGGTGCTGGAGTACACCGCCGCCCCGGTCTTTATGGACGAGCACGGCAAGTGCCGCCACCAGTGGCTCATCGAGTTCAACCGTCAGCCACAGGACGTGGCACTGTTTGCACGCCTGCTGGACGAGCACCTGCAGACGGTGAACAGCGACTACGAGGCAAAGCGCTATAAGAACATCACGCTACAGCCGTTGGAGATTGTCGTGGCCCGCCCGGGACTGTTCAACGACTGGCTGAAGCAGCAGGGCAAGCTCGGCGGACAGCACAAGGTGCCACGGCTGAGCAACTCGCGCGAACATATCGAACAATTGTTAAAGCTGAACGCATGAAGAAACTACTATATCTGCTGGCTGTCAGCAGCTGTCTGCTGGCTATTAGCTGCGCCCGCATGGGCAACCCCGACGGCGGGTGGTATGACGACACGCCGCCCTACGTCGTGAGCTCATCACCCGCGGATAGGGCTACCAATGTGAAGCCAAAGCGCGTCAGCATCTACTTCAACGAGTTCATCAAGCTGGAGGATGCCCAGAACAAGGTCATCATCTCGCCGCCACAGTTGGAAATGCCCGAGATAAAGGCCAGCGGCAAGCGCGTCATCGTAGACCTGAAGGACACGCTGAAGGAGAACACCACCTACAGTATAGACTTCGGCGACGCCATCAGCGACTTCACCGAGGGCAACCCCATGGGCAACTACGCCTTCACGTTCTCTACGGGCAGCGTGATAGACACGTTGCAGGTGTCCGGCTACGTGCTCAATGCCGAAAACCTGGAACCTATCAAGGGCATCCAGGTGGGGCTCTACGACGACCTCTCGGACACCGCCTTTCTGAAAAAGCCCATGATACGCATCTCGCGGACTGACAGCCGCGGACACTTCGTCATCAAGGGCGTGGCTCCGGGCACCTACCGCTGCTATGCCCTGCAGGACGCCGACAACAACTACATCTACAACCAAAAGGCCGAGATGGTGGGCTTCAGCCACGACACCTTCGAACCATCGTGGAAACCCGACACCAGGCAGGACACCATCTGGCGCGACTCCCTGCACATCGACAACATCGTCCGCGTGCCCTACACCCACTTCCTGCCCGACGACATCACCCTGCTGGCCTTCACGGCACAGCAAGACAACCGCTACCTGCTGAAGACCGAGCGCACAGAGCCTCATAAGATAGGCTTCTACTTCACATACGGCGACTCGGTGCCTCCCACCATACGCGGCCTGAACTTCGCGTCCGACAGCGCCTTCATCGTGGAATCGTCGCTCAAAAACGATACCGTCTACTACTGGCTGCGCGACACGGCACTGGTCAACCAGGACACGCTGCGCATGGAGGTGCAGTACATGATGACCGACACCACTAACCTGCTGGTGAGCAAGACCGACACACTGGACATAACGCCCAAGGAGTCGTACGAGAAGCGCATGAAGGCCAAGCAGAAGGAAATCGAGAAGTGGGAAAAGGAGCAGGAGAAAAAGAAGAAACACGACGAGCCCTACGACTCGATCATGCCCACCGAACAGCTGAACCTGAAAATCAATCCCACTGGCAGCCTCTCGCCGGAGAGCATCGTCACCATCGAGTCGCCAACACCACTGCTACGCATCGACACGGCGGCCATACATCTCTACACGAAGGTCGACTCACTATGGTACGACGCCGACTACGTCCTCAAGCCATCAGCGCATAATATCAGGAGCTACACCCTGACAGCCGACTGGAAACCGGAGACGGAATACAGCTTAGAGATAGACTCGGCGGCCATCGAAGATATCTACGGACTGGTCACCGGACCCATCAAGCAGGGAATGAAGGTAAAATCGGAAGACGATTACTCGACACTGACCGTCAACCTGAGCGGCATACAGGACACGGCCATCATCGTGCAACTGCTGACCAGCTCTGAATCGGTGGTCATGCAAAACAAGGCCAAAAACGGAGTGGCCGAATTCTACTATGTCAACCCCGGCAAGTACTACCTGCGCGCCTTTGTCGACAGCAACGGCAACGGACAGTGGGACACCGGTGACTACTATGCCGACCGGCAGGCAGAAGCCGTCTACTACTACCCCGAAGAGACGGAGTGTAAGGCCAAGTGGGACGTCACACGCAACTGGAACCTGACGGCACGGAAGCGCTTTGACCAGAAACCGGCGGCCATCGTCAAGCAGAAAGCCGACAAGGAGAAGAAACTGAAGAACCGCAACGTGGAACGCGCCAAGCAAATGGGCAAGGAGTACGTCCAGAAGAAAGCGGGCGTGAGGCTGTAACAACAAACAAGAACGATAAACTAACACGTTAAAAGATGAAACGAGTTGCTCTATTATTGATGATCTGTTCTCTATACATCGCCACGGCCACGGCCCAAAGCAAGTGTGGCATTGAGAACACTGCTTTCAAAAGTGGCGAACGCCTGACATACAACCTCTACTTCAACTGGAAGTTCGTATGGTTCAAAGTGGGTTTCGCCACCATGAATACTGACCTCACTACCTTTGAGGGAAAACATGCCTGGCGCTCAAGTCTGGTGACTGGCGGCAATAAGCGGCTCGACAAGTTCTTCGTCATGCGCGACACGCTGCTCTCGTACTGCAATACTGACCTGTCACCACTCTATTTCCGCAAAGGCTCGCATGAAGGCAAGCGCTACTATGTCGACGAAATATGGTACAGCTACCCGCGTGGCTACTGCCGCCTGAAGAAGCACGCCATCACGTCGAGCGGCGAACATCTGTGGAGCGAGAACACCTATAAGCAGTGCATCTACGACATGATGTCAATCTTCCTGCGCGCCCGCAACTTCGACGCCACGGAAATGAAGGAGGGCGACATCATACACCTGCCTATCAGCGACGCCAGCAACCTGAACAACGCCTGGCTACAGTTCCGCGGACACGAAACTTTCAAGGTTGAGGACACCAATGAGAAGTTCCGCTGCCTGGTATTCTCGTTCTTCGAACGCGAAGACGGCAAGAACCACGAACTGATACGCTTCTTCGTCACCGACGACAAAAACCATATCCCCGTACGCCTCGATATGAACCTCTCCTTCGGCTCTGCAAAAGCCTACTTGAAGTCGTATAAAGGCATTCGCGGCGAAATGACATCAAAACTACAATAGCTGTTTAGCACTATTTTATCGACTCATTAATAATTATTAACGCTCAAACACGATAACTTAACAAAAAATTTATTACTTTTGCATTTACTACGATTTTTTTGACACTAAAACCAAAATAACTACCAATATGAAACAAGGAGAAACATTAGTCAACGGGAGTATGAACAACAACACAAACCCTTACGCACGGTCAGAGAGAGGATCAAGTGGTAATGAAACTTACGTGCCAGGTATGCAACAAAATGCACCCGGCGTTAGCGAAAGCAAGACAACAAACCGCCAGCAGGATACAACGCCGGTGGTAGGATTCCTCTATTCCATCTCTCGCAAAGGCATCGGCGAATACTGGCCCCTGCACTTGGGTACCAACACCATCGGCCGTTCCAATGAGTGTGACATCGTGCTCCGCGAGCGCTCCATTTCAGAGCGTCACGCTACGTTGAGCATCAAGCAGATGAAAACCACCCACAAACTGATTGCCAGCATCCGTGATACCGGTTCTAAGAACGGTATGTACCTCAACGAAGAGGAACTGGACTACGACAACCACACCTGTAAGAACAATGACATCATCACCGTCGGCACAAGCTATAAGCTGCTGCTGCTGCTCATTGATGCCGAACAGTATGGACTGAGCGTTTCGGAAGACTTCGTTCCTGTAGAAGAGGAAGAAAACAACTTCTTTGCCGCTTCTAACAACTTTGGCGACGACACGCGTAACAACTTCAATCCTTATAATGCCGACAACCGCAACGTGGACACCGGCACCGTCGATCTGAACGGCGCACAGTTCACGAAGCCTGGCGAAACAAAATTCATGTAAATAAATAGCTGAAAATGTCGATAATCAGAATTCAAGGGGAGGACGAAAAGCGACGGAATATACACTATGAAGTAGACACCAGCCTGCCATCATTGGGTGAAGGCGGCATGGGACAGGTGTTGCGCGGCATACAGGTCAACGACAAGAACGGACTACGACAAGACGTAGCCATTAAGTTCTTGTTTGAGGACCTGCCTGCTCATGCCGTGGAACGGGCCAAGCGCGAAGCATCCATACAAATCAATAATGAGAACCTCGTCGAGATGTTCGGCTTCATAGAAGTTATCGAACCAAGAGAGGGTCGGGAACCCCTGCGGCGCTATCACGTTGTGAGCGAACTGCTGCAAGGTGTCATGCTGTTCGACCTGCTCAATGGCAAGACCACTGATAAGTATGGCAACGAGGTGCCCTATGCCCAGGAGCTATATAGCAAATACCAGAACGACAAGTTCGGATTTGCCGTGCTTATCGTGAAGAACATCCTCTCGGGACTGATGGCACTGCACGACAAGGGTTACATACACCGCGACCTGGACCCCAGCAACATCATGATTACCATCGACAGGAAAATCAAGATTATCGACTTCGGCATTGCCAAACAGTTAGACAGCCTCAACACCCAGGACCAGCAACTCACCAGCACCGGACAGTTCATAGGCAAGGCAGCCTATGCCGCCCCAGAACTGGTGCTTGGCGACGTGCATCACCAGGACAAAACGACCGACATCTATGCCGTGGGCATCATGCTCTACCAGTTTATTGTAGGCAGCCTGCCTTTTGAGGGCACGATGGCCGAGCTCATCAAGCACCAACTGAACGACAAGATTCCCTTGAAGGCGGTGCCTTACAAAGCTATCCGCCGCATCATCGGCAAGGCTACGGCCAAGAACCAGCGGGATCGCTACCAGTCAGCAGCAGAAATGCGCGTCGACCTTGAGCATCTGACAAAAGCCGACGCCACACCGTCGAAAACCGTCATGGACGGAGTAACAACGCAAATGTCGGAAATCGGCAGCAACAAGAAGCGCATTGGTATCATCGGTGCCATAGCTGCCGCTATCGTGGCAGCGGCAGTCATCGTGCCTATGACCTTGTCGGGCGGCAATAATGACAGCCAACCGACAGAACAGATTGTTGATATCAACGAAACTCACAACCAGCCACAGCCACAGCCGGAGCCAGAGCCAAACATCGCTGAACTGTCCGACAAGGCAATGGCCAAACTTACTGCCAATGCTGATTCGAAACAGTTGCAGGAAGGTATTGAGCAGCTACAAAAGATTGCTACCGAATATAGCGGCGAAAAAGATGCTGCCAAGTCTATTGCCATGCTGGCAGCACTCACACAGCCAAATGACGTCACCATCAGCACAGAGCGCATCAAATCGTTGCGCGAACTGACGGCAGACATAATGAGCAGAGATGCTACCAAGGGACACGAACTGGCACTGCAGGCCACGGAAGCGGACCCGACATGCTATCAGGCACTGTTTGAGTTGGCTACCGACTATGCCGCCGCTGATAAGCGCATCAAGAGTGGAGAGGACTCTGACTTCAAGAAAGCTTTGGAGCTGTATCGGAAAGGACAGCAATATGCACGCGAGTCGAATGACGGCGAGTATGTGAAACTGTTCCAGCAGCGTATCGACCAGGTCGTTCCCCTAATAGAAGATATGAATAAGACGGAAGAATAAGAATTACGTATGGTTGGACAAGTAACAAGACGCGGACCTATTGTCTATCTGGCCATTGGCAACCAATGGTATGAGTACGACGAACGACGACAGTTGGGCGCCGGGGCAATGGGCGTCGTCTACGAAGGTCGCGAAGGCAAGACAGGAGCGGCAGTTGCCGTGAAGCGTGTCGTGGACCGTTACGCTAACAACCCGGAAATACGTCGCCGAGCCCGCCAAGAAGCCGAACTGATGTTCCGACACCCCAATCTGGTGGAGATGTTGGGATGCTGCGAGATGGCACCCAACAGCGGACCGATTTTCATCATAAGCCGTTTCGTCAAGGGCGAAAACATCGACACCTTTATCAATAACAATGTGCGCTCGCTGCCCCATGCCGAACACCGCATCTGTGAACTCTTCTTCCCCGTACTTGACGCCCTGTCGTATATCCATCAGAAAGGTATCATACACATGGACATCAAACCGTCGAACATCATGATGGAACAGGGACGCAACGTGAGACTTATGGACCTCGGCATTGCAGACGTCACTGACACCGTCAACTCGGCGACGTCGGGCATGATGGGAACACCGAAATATGCCGCTCCAGAACAGTTCTCAAGCGCTGAAGCAAAACCGCAACTGACAGCGGCGACAGATATCTACGAGGCTGGCGTCACGCTCTACGAACTGCTCACCGCCTACAATCCCTTTAACGCCAACACCGTGGCTGAAGCCAGGGAGATGCATTTGGAGACCATCTTGGAAAAAAGAGGAGGACTCTCCGACAGCGTCTATGCCGTCATCCGAAAGGCCACTGCCATCAACCCCAAGGAACGCTACCAAAGTGCGGCGGCAATGAAGATGGACCTGAAGCAAGCGCTCATCGCTCCACCACCAACTGACCGCCGATGGATGTACATCGCCGGTGCTGCAATTGGTGCCATAGCAATCCTTATAATCATTCTATTGTTAATACTGTAATACATGAAACCAATAAAAACATCCTTACCCATCACCGGATACTGGGACACCCGACAAGGAGGGCGTCCCGAGAATCAGGACTCGTGCGGATTCATCGACACAGAGTTAGGATTCATAGCACTGGTTTGCGACGGTATGGGAGGAGGACCGGCAGGACAATTAGCATCAAGCATTGCCGTACAGAAAATTGTAGAATACATCGTGAATGCCCCACAGGACATCACACGAATGGAAGCCCTGAAAAACGCCATTGAATATGCCCACAAAGCTATCATTGAGAAAGGGAAAGAGAATCCGAAATTTCAGGGCATGGGAACAACCGTCACCGCACTGCTTATCAACAAACAGTCGGCCATCGTTGCGCATGTGGGCGACAGCCGTATCTACCAGTTCCGTCGCGGTCGCAAGATTTTCCGTTCCGCCGACCACTCCATGGTGGCAGAGCTGGTACGCAATGGTACGCTGACGGAAGAACAGGCACGCTTGTCGTCACAGTCAAATATCATCACCCGCGCCTTAGGCGGACAGGCAGAACAACTGGCTGAAGCTTACGAGCTACCCTACGAAAAGGGCGACCGCTTCATGTTGTGTACCGATGGCATATGGGGCATGCTGCCTGAAAAAGAACTCATACGCAAGACGGCTAAGACGGCCTCGCTATCGGGTGCCGTCGACGCTACGGTCATTGAAGTCGACGAGATTGGACGTAAAAACGGAAATAGTCACGACAATCTCACTATGGCATTAATAGAAACAAAACAAGATTCTATACTTAAAGAAAAAATGAGCAAGAGAACCATACTTATCCTGGGCACGATGGCTGCCATCCTGCTTATCAGCCTTATCGCCAACGCACTGTTGGCCAGCAAACTTTTAGGTGACAACTCCCAGAGTCAGGAAATTGAGTTGTTGAATCATCAGATAGAGCAGAAAGACAAACAGATTGCCGACCTGCAGGGTCAGGTGCAGAAACTAAGCCACGACGTAGCCAACTCCAAACAACAGGCTGCCGACGCCAAATTAGATGCTGCCAACCAGAAGGAAGCTGCCGCCCAAAAGGCTAAGGAAGAGGCTCAGAAGGCTAAGGAAGAAGCTCAGCAGGCTAAAGAGGAGGCCAAGAATGCTGCCGAGCAGGCTAAGAACTCTGCCGAAAAGGCTCAGAAAGCTGTTAGCGAGGCCCTGAAGATCCGTCAGAACATCATCGCCTCGCTGACCAAGGCCAGCACACTGAAAGAAGGCAAGGAGCGCCAGAATATCCGTAACAATGCCATCAGCAGTCTGAAACAGCTGATGACTAAGGATGCTAAGAATAAAGCCGTCTATAGTGAGGTTATCGAAAAACTTGGCAATAAGATTGCCACCAGCAACTCAGACCAGGCAAAAGGCCACTATAACGCGCTTATCAGCAAGCTAAAGAATATTAAATAAAAACAAGTATATTATGAAGACAATCACTATTGGCCGCGGAGACGGCTGCCAGATCTTCATCGATGATGATTTGATTAGCCGTCGTCACGCCATCTTGAAAATTTCCACCTTCGGTAAGATGGAAATTGTCGATATGGGTAAAAATGGCACCTTTGTCAACGGTATCAGACTGCGTCCCAACGTTCCTGTTCCCGTCAAACGTAAGGATATCATCAGTTTTGCCAACGTCAGCCAGCTCGACTGGAAACAGGTGCCCAATCCTGGTATCTACTATAAGATAGGTGCGCTAATCGTGGGCGTTATATTGCTGTTGTTGGTAGGACTTATCGTCTATCGGAACGTCATAGAAACACCCAAGTCCAAGCCTACAACCGACTACGAGTATTACGAGGATTCGACACCGTCAACGCCAAGCACACCCGAGGCAAAGAGTCCTGAACGTGACACGACAGACACTCAGAAGCCCAAGGATGATAAGGATCATAAGGATGACGCCGACAAGAAGGACGAGAAAAAAGAAAATCTTGAAGGCAAGTCAGTTAAGGATCTGGAGTTTGCTCCTGCTCCCAAGCCTGCTGCTCCCAAAGCTCAAGACAAGAAAAGCAAGGCAGCTACCAAGGATGCTGGCAACCACCAGCCTAAGCAACAACCCAACCAGCAGCCTAATAAGCAACAGCCCAAGCAGAAACAGCCGGCTCAGAAGAATAAGAATACGAGTATCGTGATGTAATAACTAAAACCTATAATAATATGAAGTTACTTAAAATTGGCAGTTCGCAATCATGCGACATCGTACTTAACAGCCAGTACGTCAGTTCTCTCCATGCAGAGATGACCATCCTCGACAACGGAGAAATTATTCTTGAAGACAAGAACAGTAAGAACGGTACCGTCGTAGGCAACAAGAAGATTGAGCCCGGACGCGAGGTAACCATTCAGCGCGGCGACCGCGTTAACTTTGCCGACGAAGCCCTCGTCTGGGCACGTGTACCGGCAGCCGAGAAACTGAGTGCCTACAAGGCCGTCTACAATATCGGCTCAAACTTCCGCAACGAGATTATTCTCAACAGCCCAGCTGTCAGCCGCTTCCACGCCTCACTGCGTATCGGTAAAGATGGTAAGGCTTACATACGCGATAACGGTAGCCGAAACGGCACTATGGTAAACGGCATCAAGATTGCCCCCAACAAGGACATACGCATCAAGAAAGGTGACAACATCCTCTGCGGTACAGAGGACATCACTGATCAGATAGCTCCACAAATTCCTGGCAGCAGCGCAGGCAAGATAGCTGGCATCATCGGCGGACTCGTCGCACTGGCAGCTATCATCGTGGCTGGCATCCTCTATCTGCCCGGTCTGCTCAATCCGAAGGATGAGACACCCGACATTGACCCTCAGCAATTCCGTCCGACGGTCGTCTATGTACGCGCCAGCTATCACTATGTTGTGGTATTCGATGACAACCCACTGCCAGGACAGTGGGATGGCAAACTGTCGTTCAGTGAGAAGCAGCCCTATCAGGCTACAGCCTTCTTCCTCGACTCCTTAGGCCGTATGGGAACCAACCGCCACGTGGCAGTACCCTGGGAATATATTACGGAAGAAAAAAGGGATGAACTGCATCAGGATATAGAAGACCTCCTGCCGCACAGCCGCGAAGACAGCGAGATAAACAAGTTCTTGAGTACAAGCTTCGGACAGACCGTCCTTTCATACGCTTATGACAAGAGCCTCACCCGTGATGCTTTTGTCAAGAAGGTCTATGACATCTGCGACCGTATTCGCAAGACCCACTATGAAATCAAAGGCGAGATAGACTACATCACTGTTGGTTATCCTGGCAACTATTACGCCTACGAGGACGAGTTCCAGCGCTGTAACGTGCTGAAGGTTTCCGACAATAAGGACATCGACCTGGCTATTCTCCAACTCAACAACAAGAAGACGCCGAAGGAAATCGGCCATCTGTTTAATCCTGAAAACAACTATACCGAGCGCTTAGACCCGCTGAAGGATCAGCTATATGTCATCGGCTATCCCTATGGCCTTACATGGGGACAGGACGACAAATCGAAATCACTCGAGCCTACTATCCGTGAGACGAAGTGCAGCAAAGAGCCTGGCAAATATGACTTCGAGTTCCAGGCTAACTCTGTTGGCGGCAGCAGCGGCTCACCAGTCTTCAACATCAAAGGTCAACTCGTTGGTGTGCTCTGGGGCGGCTCACAAGTTGCCGGAGCAGCAACAAAGGCTGTTCATGCCAAGTTCCTAAAAAAGATGTATGAGGAAGAAACAGGCCTCTAAAAGATAAAGAATGAAACAAAAGAAACTGCAAATAGCACTAACCGCCGTCTGCGCCTTCCTGACTCTGTCGGGAACGGCGCAGACGGTCAGTTGGCTTTCCCGGCCCGAATACCTGTCTGTCATGCCCTTCAGCAACAAACTCTACAAGGTTAGCACCTATAACTATCAAGCTATAGTCAACGGCAGAGGCAGGACGATAACAACGGCTGACTCCATTACCTTTCTAACGAATGGCTATGCATTGGCATTGGCACAGTTCGGCGATCGATACTTGCTCAAAGGCATTATCAATCGTGAAGGAGGCTTCACGCAGTTTCGGGGTGAATACTATGCCACCGACATGTCCTTCTTCTCCGAGGATAAATGTCTCGTCGTCAACAAAAAAGGCAAGTTCGGCTATATCGACCCAGCCGGCAATATCATTATCAATTGCAACTACCAGTCGGCAGAACCCTTCCGAGGCGGTGCGGCTTTTGTGATGAAGCCTAAGAAGGGCGGATTTATCAAAGTCAACTACGAAGAAGGCTATATCAATGCACGTGGCGAAGACTCTGAAGCACCGTCGCCTGACGCTCCAGACCCGATACTGACAGCCAACAAGCCCTTTAAGCCTACTTACAACACAACTTATGCCGTGTATGAAGAGAATGGCAAAAAAGGATATATGGTGAACGGCGACATCCTTCTCCCTGCACAGTTAGAAGAGGCTGGACTCTTTGCCGACGGCCAGGCTATTGTCAAGATGGGCGGCAAGTACGGTATTCTGCAATACCTAAGCGGTAGCATTGACTGTAAAATCATTGAAAACAACGGACGCCTTGACGTGTCAGCCGTCATTCCTCCTGCATGGGACGACAAGGAAGCACGTTTAATACGCTTCGGCAAGAACGGTCAGAGTTTGAGCCTGTCGATGGTAGGCCTGCGCAGTATGCGTAGTCTAACGGCCGATGTGCCCATTGAAGACGGCAGCCATCAGTATGAGTTGTCGGTTGAAGGACTCATCATCTGGAAAGGGCAGGTTACCAGCAACAAGATAGGAAAGGCTGAGCCGAAAGAGACAAAAAGCAGGAAAAGAACTACCAATAAAGATAACGATAAACCTCACAAGAAAGACACTAAGAAAGACAAAGGTTCCAAGAAGGAAATAGATTTGTAATGCTAACACATACGATATGAAGACAATCAAGACCGCCATCGCCCTGATGGCACTCACTTTAGGATTCACCACTGTTCAGGCTGAGATTTACGACCGCCTGGTGCTAAAGAACGGCAAGGTGGTGGCCGGTTATATTGCCGGGCAGCAACCTGGACAGTGCATCAGATTCTATACCGAGGAAATCAATGGTGGCTCGACACGTCGTACCACCATTGATGACGACGAGCTGATTCCAACCTCCAGCGCTGATAATGGACAATTTGACGATATTAACACCATTAGTGTTGCTGACGGACTGCCTCATACCTACACCTTCAAGATAGGAGACGTCACCAAGATTGAGCGCGAGCTGCGACCCGAAGACCAAACCTTTGGTATCATCGATGTCATAACGACACATTCAGGCGAGGTGTATGAAGGTCAGATTATCGGCCAGACGTTAGGGTCGTCTATCCAGTTATGGGATGGTATCAACACTCAGACAATCAATAACGATAATCTGGCCAGTCAGGAGAAACGTCCGCTCGACGCCTCAAAGGACATTATCGAGCAGTCGCCTTTCCTCGACGTCGTTGTCACCCAGCGTGTCACATACCGCGGTATCATTATCATGCAGAATTATGGCAACGAACAACAGAGAAGCTTCCTGAGAATTAAGGAAGAGAATGGGCAAGTCAGCCGCGTAGATATTAGTCATATTACCGAATTACGACGCGAGGTCAACGACCATTACATCGCCTCTACTGGTAAGACAGACTTTATCCCTGAGCCGGGCGTCATCTATTTCAACCGCCAAGCTGTCAAGTCAATCCCCACAATGAAAGAAGACGGTCATTTCATTCTCAATACAGACGACATAAATGGTGCGCTCGTGTTACCATTAGAGAACGGAGGGCTGACAATCATTATGGATGATAATGTAGACAATCGCAATACCATTCTGCTGCCCATAGAACAGCTAAAGATGGGCCGTAAAAAGATGTTTGCGTTTAGCTATGAAGATATTGTTGACAAGGCTGTCATGCACGACACGTCAAGCAGTAAGAACGGAATCTTGAGCAGAGAATATTCCATACAGAAAGGTTGCTATGTGCTCTATCACCGTGAGTCGGGCAAAGTCAACTTCTGCGAATTCCAATAAAAACATCACAATAAAACGAACGAGGAGCCTTAAAGCTCCTCGTTTTCGAATGGGGCAGCGCCCACACATTTCAGATTCTTCTGTAGCTGTTGCGTCGAACTGGCACCGACGAGTACCGAGGTGACACCCTTTTGATGAAGAATCCACGCCAAAGCCATCTCTGCCAAGTTCTCACCACGCTTCTGCGCCACAGCGTTCCAAGCACGTATCTTTCCAAGTATTTCTTCAGTGAGCATCTCAGGTTTCAAGAACTTACCTTTCGACATTCGCGAATCCTCAGGAATACCATTAAGATAGCGATCGGTTAGTAAACCCTGTGCTAACGGCGAGAACGAGATGAAACCTACGCCAGCCTCACGACAGAGGTCAAGGATACCTGTCTCCTGCGGTTCACGATCGAGCATATTCAGACGTCCCTGATAAATAAGGCACGGGACGTCATGCTGTTTCAGGTAGTCGAAAGCGAAACGCGTTGCTTCCAACGGCCAGCGCGAGATGCCGACATAAAGCGCCTTGCCGGCACGCACCACGTCAACCAGAGCCTGCAGCGTCTCCTCTAATGGTGTCTCAGGATCATAGCGATGACTATAGAAGAGGTCAACGTAGTCGAGATGCATACGCTTCAGCGATTGGTCGAGGCTGGCCATCAGATATTTACGTGAGCCCCAATTGCCGTAAGGTCCTGCCCACATATCATAACCCGCTTTTGTCGAGATAAAAAGCTCGTCACGGTAAGAGTGGAAACTATCGTCCATCAGACGGCCCATCGTCTCTTCAGCCGAGCCGTAAGGAGGGCCGTAGTTGTTGGCCAAATCGAAATGTGTAATACCGTGGTCAAAAGCATAGTGCGTAATCTCACGGCTACGTTCGTAAGGGTCGATACCACCGAAGTTATGCCAAAATCCTAACGACACTTTCGGCAGCAGGACGCCTGAACGTCCGCACCGCTGATATTGCATACCATTATCATAGCGCTGTGGTTCAGCAAAATAATTCTCCATCATCTGACAGGTTAATATTAGTTTGTGAGCACAAAGGTAGGAAATTATTTAAAAATACAAGCCTACTTTCACATTTTTTTTGTAATTTTGCGCCATGACCATTGACGAACTTTACGAACGATGCATGGAACTGGCCACCGCCACTCCGTCCCTGTCTGCCCTGCGCTTTATGCATGAGACACTGGTTCTCTGCTGTGCAGAGGGATTGAAAGACGCAGGAACAGGTTTCGGCAATCTTTTCTCACAGGTAGACTTCCTCTGTAAGCGCTGTGGGATGAAGACTGCCGACCGCATAGGCGTACAGCAGATGCGGCGGCGCTCTAACCGCTCTGAGGTGCCCGATGCCGAACAGTGGCTTGACGACCTACGGACACTGGTACTGTTTATCTCTGCCGTCTTCAAGGCTGACATTCCCGACGGACTAGTACAACTGATTCCACACCATGCCGTCAAGACGCAAGGCAAGTCGAAGGTGAACGCCCGCTATCTGCGATGTATCGTCGGCCAGTGGGATGAACAGACGATACATGCTGATACGGCAGACGGCAGTCACGTCACTATTGCCTACAGCGGTCACGAGTACCTGCGGAAGATGTTACGCCAAGGGATGCAGCTGAACCTGCTTGACAGCCGCATCGACGACAGTGTTGTCCAGCCTGGCATCGTGGTAGTGGAGCCCGACTTCCTCCTTGACATCTCTACCGTGGCCCGCTGCTTTCAGGCAGAGTATGGCCATCACCCCCTACTCTACACCATCGAGCGCCTGCGACCCCGTACAAACACCCAGGCTATCCTGCTTGGTAATTTCGCCGGCTCAGTACTCGACGACATCATCAACGACGACAATGCCACATTGGGCCAGACGATGAACCGTTTCTTTCATGACAATGCCATGCAGTTCACGACCTGTAACGACTTCAATGTAGAGAACTTCGTAGCCGATGCCAAACAACAAACAGTCAATATCCGTGAAGCAGTAGACGAACTCTTCACGAAAAGCGGCTATGATCGTTCAAAGGCACTACTCGAACCGACATTCGTCTGTGAGCACTTAGGACTGCAGGGACGTGTCGATATGATGACCAGCGATATGAAACTGCTGGTGGAGCAGAAGTCTGGCAAGAACTATAATATCGAGCGGACTTTTCCAGGCCATTCACAATCCGGCCACCACAAGGAAGATCACTACGTCCAGCTTCTACTGTACTATGGCATCCTGCGCTACAACTTCGGACGCACCGACAATCAAGTAGACATTCGCCTGCTCTACTCGCGCTACCCTGCCCGCCAGGGACTGCTCTATGTCAATTTCTACCATGAGCTGTTCTGCGAGGCCATTCGCCTGCGCAACCGTATTGTAGCTACAGAAATGATAATGGCACGCGAAGGCTTCGGACGCATCATGCCACTGCTGCGCCCTGATGTCGTCTACCACGATTCCAGACGCGACGGACACTACTACCGCTACATTGAACCGCCCCTCAACTCTCTCTATTCCCAACTCTCAACACTCAGCCAAACAGAGCAGGCCTATATAGAGCGCATGATGACCTTCGTCTACCGCGAACAACTGCTCCAGAAAGTAGGACGGCAAGAAGGATTAGGCAGTGCCGTAAGTGATTTATGGAATATGCCGCTGACAGAGAAGTTGGAGACAGGCAACATTATCCTTAGCGACCACCCCTCCCCCACCCTTAACTTCCGTCGCGGCGATATGGTCTATCTCTATAACTACACAGGCGATGAACCCGACGTCCGACACGCCATCCTATATAAAGGAACGCTCGATACCATAGACGGCACAGGCATCAAAGTGTCGCTCAACGAGGGTATCGATGCCGACGACATCATGACACACGGCAAATGGGCCATAGAGCACGCCGGCAGCGACCAGAACACGACAAGCGCCATCAAGAGCCTCTATCAGTTTGCCACGGCCAGTAGCGACAAGCGTGATCTGCTCTTAGGCCTGCGGACACCACGACGCGACACCACGCTACAACTGTCACGCCACTATAACCCCTATTACGACGACGTGCTGCTTCAATCCCTTCAAGCCCGCGACTACTTCCTGCTCATAGGTCCACCGGGAACAGGCAAGACATCAATGGCTCTACGCTTTATGGTAGACGAGACCGAAGGTGACTTGCTGTTAATGAGCTATACAAACCGCGCCGTCGACGAAATCTGCGCTATGCTCGACGATGCCGGCCACGATTACCTGCGTATAGGCAACGAGACATCGTGCGACCCACGTTTCAAGTCACATCTGATAGAAAACACACTCGGCGAAAAGCCAAAACTTGACGACATTCGTGAACGCATACTATCGACACGTATTATCGTCGGCACAACATCGATACTGCAGGCAAGGCCATTCATTTTCCAGCTGAAACACTTCTCGCTGGCCATCGTCGACGAAGCATCTCAGATTCTTGAGCCAGGAATCGTCGGTCTGCTTGCCAGCGACCGCATCGACCGTTTCATTCTTATCGGCGACCATAAACAGCTGCCTGCCGTCGTCCAGCAGTTGGAACAGGAATCGCACGTAGACAATCCCTTGCTCAATGCCATTGGCATCACTGACTGCCGACATTCACTCTTCGAGCGCCTGCTGCGGTGGGAACAGCACTGCGGACGCCAGGACTTCATTGGCATCTTGCGCCGTCAAGGACGTATGCATCCCGATATTGCCGCCTTTCCAAATGCAATGTTCTACCATAAAGAACAGTTAGAGCCTGTGCCACTGAAACACCAGACGGAGACGACCCTTGGCTACGACCTCCCGTCGGAAGATGAGACAGACGACTTACTAAAGCAGCAACGCATCCTGTTTTTTGACATCCAAAAGACTGAAGGTGCTGGTTTTTCCGACAAGGTAAATCCAGCGGAGGCTCGTCTTGTGGCCGACTTGCTGCGACGTGTTCATCGCTTCTGCGGCCATCGTTTCGATGCTCAGCATACAGTAGGCGTCATCGTACCTTACCGCAACCAGATTACCATGATTCGTGACGAGATAGCTAAACTGAACGTGCCGGCCTTGAAAGACATTTCCATCGACACCGTCGAGCGTTTCCAAGGCTCACAGCGCGACGTCATCATCTATTCATTTACCGTCAGCCGTCCCTACCAGTTAGACTTCCTGACCTCCAACAGCTTTGATGAAGACGGATACACCATCGACCGCAAGCTGAATGTCGCCATCACCCGTGCCCGCAAGCAACTACTGATGACAGGCAATGCCCAGCTGCTGCGCCGCAATCCCATCTTTGAACGCCTCATTCTTTGGTCTCAAGGAATAAAATATTGACAAAATTCAGAAAAAATTTGTGTATTTCTGATTTATTACGTAATTTTGTGGCATGAATGTTGAACTACGCCAGCTATGCATCGGCTACCAAAGCAAGAAAAAGACCAGAGTAGTGGCCGACAGCATTAACGCCACTATCCACCAAGGAGAACTGACCTGCCTACTCGGTGCTAATGGCGTAGGTAAATCAACACTGTTACGCACGCTGTCTGCATTCCAACCGAAATTGGGAGGCGACATCTTGATTGGCAGCCAGGAGATTGACAACTACACAGCGGCTACACTCAGTCAGACGATAGGTGTCGTTCTCACAGAGAAACCCGACGTGAGGAATATGACAGCAAGAGAACTGGTAAGCCTAGGCCGGTCACCCTACACAGGCTTTTGGGGAACATGCACGAAGGAGGATATGGACATCGTCAATGACTCCCTGCAACAGGTGGGCAGTAGTGACCTGGCGGAACGGCAGATAGACACCCTGTCGGACGGTGAACGCCAAAAAGTGATGATAGCCAAGGCACTGGCACAACAGACCCCTGTCATCTACTTAGACGAGCCTACAGCCTTCCTCGATTTTCCCAGCAAGGTAGAGGTGCTCTTGCTGCTGCGACGTATTAGTCAGGCGTCACAAAAAGTCATCTTCCTGTCTACACACGACGTAGAATTGGCACTACAGGTTGCTGACCGCATCTGGCTGATGGACAAAAGCACAAGAAAACTGTTTATAGGTACAGCAAAAGAATTAGCTCAAGACGGCATACTGAGCCATTTTATAGAACGAAACGGCATACATTTCAATAGCAATACACTAACCATTCAAATAGATAAAACTGCATGATACACGGACATGGTGACGATGCTTTCCGCTACGCCGACGACATCAAAATGAACTTCAGTTCAAACCTGCCGGGCTTTGCTGACCTGACAGCACTGAAGACTCATTTAGCCACAAAGCTTAATGTTATTGGCACCTATCCTGAACCGGAAGCCACCAGCCTGGAGGCCATACTTGCCGAAGAATTAGGTATTCCTCAAACGTGCATTATGGTGACAGCCGGTGCCACTGAGGCCATCTATCTCGTAGCCCAGCTCTTCCAAGGTTGGGCATCCGTCATTCCACAGCCTACGTTCAGCGAATATGAAGATGCCTGCCGCATTTATAATCACGTCATTTCATACTATGACAACGATGATATGGAAGTGCTGCCCGACAACCGCGTCTACTGGCTCTGCAACCCTAATAACCCTACAGGCAACGTCATGCTGAAAGCACTGATGAGCCACGTCATCCGTAAACATCATGACTACACCTTCGTCGTCGACCAGTCGTATGAGGCTTTAACCACGAAACCGATGCTCGTACCCAATGAGATGTTGGACTGTCACAACCTCATACTTCTCCACTCGATGACAAAACAATTCTGCATTCCCGGAATGCGGTTGGGCTACATCACAGCCTCACCCATCCTCATCGACCGGCTTCGCCAACTGCGCCAACCGTGGTCGGTAAACGCCTTAGCCATCGAGGCGGGCAAATTTCTGATAGAAAACCACATTGAAGTCATTCCCGACAAGAATGCCTACTTAGAGGAAGCTTGCCGACTACACAGTGAACTGAGCAAGATTCCTGGCCTGATGCTGATGGACAGCTATACCAATTTCATGCTCTGCTACCTTGAGCACGGGACGTCGGCTCACCTAAAACAATGGCTTATCGATAACTATGGCATCCTTATCCGCGATGCCTCCAACTTCCATGGACTTGACAACCACTGCTTCCGCGTATCGGCACAGACGGTAAAAGAAAATGAGGCACTCATTGATTCACTCAAAGAGTACCTCAGAAATTTCTAATCTTCAGGCTTATTCTTCTGAGAAGGCGGCTGCCTCAGCTGCAGCAATGATGTCTTCACGCGACTGGTTTTGTGGCGTAGCACTGATATCGCTCAAGTCAAATTCATCAGTCTCATCTACCTTCGGCGCTTCCGGAGTTGCAGGCAACTCTACGTTTTCTTTCTGCGACGCTTCCTGATGGATCACAAAGTCCTGTTCCTGCTCTGTTGACGGCACGGCCATTGTCGGCATCTCCTCCATCTTCGTTCTGTCCGATTTGGCGTTAAAGATAGCGTCGATGAACTGCGGTTCGCGCTTGAGACGCTTCAACGTAGCCTCTGACGCCAACTGCTGTGCCTCCTTCTTTGAGAAGCCCTGACCACTCTCACCGGCAACACCCTCCATGAAGACCTGGAACTTGAAGACCGGCGAGCCGCTCTCCTTGTCCTTATCCTGATGCTGCATACGGAATTCCATGCGTACACGGTTCTTCTGACTCCACTCCAAGAGCTTCGACTTGAAGTTCACCTCCTTGTAGGCTACCTTGTCGATGTTGATGACACGTGCCAGGATGCGCTTCTTGATAAACCGCATGACGGCATCGTAGCCCTGATCCAGATAGATAGCGCCCACCAACGCTTCGAAAGCATTGCCTGCCATGTAGCTGTTGTGCGAGTTGCTGTGCCCGCTACTGAGAATCAGGCGCGTCAGCCCCATCTCCTCAGCCAGTTTGCCAAGCGTGTCGCGGCTGACGAGTTTCGACCGTGTATTGGTAAGAAAGCCCTCACGCTTGCCGGGGAAATGGTCGTAGACGATGTGGCCTACCACAGCATCCAGCAGTGCATCGCCTAAGAATTCCAGACGCTCGTTGTTCAAAGGCTTACCTTTATCGTTACGGCGCCCCACACTCTTGTGCATCAGTGCCTGCTTATAGTAGCTGATGTTGTGGGGATAGAACCCTATAATGTCGTAGAGAGAAGAAAAAAGCTCCTTCTCCTCGCGGAAAGGGAGCTTTAAACGTGCAATAATATCACTAAGCCTCATACTTCAATACTTTTCTTTCGTTCGAAAATGAAAGCAAACTTTCATTTTACTCACTAGTCAGAAAACTTCTTAAAGACGACGCAGGCGTTGTGTCCGCCGAAGCCGAACGTGTTGCTGAGTCCGGCACGCACGGTGCGCTTCTGAGCCTTGTTGAAGGTGAAGTTCAGGTTATAGTCAATCTCCGGGTCGTTGTCGCCCTCTTCGTGGTTGATGGTGGGCGGCACGATGTCGTTCTGCACGGCCAGCACGGTGACCATAGCCTCAACGGCACCGGCAGCACCGAGCAGGTGACCCGTCATGGACTTCGTCGACGAGATGTTCAGCTTGAAGGCAGCGTCGCCGAAGACTTCCTTGATAGCCTTCGCCTCGCTGATGTCGCCCACATGGGTCGACGTGCCGTGAACATTGATATAGTCGATGTCTTCGGGCTGCAGCTGGGCATCCTCCAGAGCGTTCTGCATGACGAGCTTGGCTCCCAGTCCCTCGGGGTGCGAGGCCGTGATGTGGTGAGCGTCGGCACTCATGCCGGCACCAACCATCTCGGCATAGATCTTGGCACCACGGGCCTTGGCATGCTCCAGTTCCTCAAGGATGAGGCAGCCGGCACCCTCGGCCATGACGAATCCGTCGCGGCTGGCGCTGAACGGACGGCTGGCCTTCTCGGGCTCGTCGTTGCGTGTCGACAGGGCGTGCATGGCGTTAAAGCCACCTACGCCACAGGCGCAGATAGCAGCCTCGGCACCACCGGCAACGATGGCGTTAGCCTTGCCCAGACGGATAAGGTTAAAGGCGTCAGCCAGTGCGTTCGACGATGAAGCGCAGGCCGAAGACGTAATATAGTTGGGGCCGTGGAAGCCATACATGATACTAATCTGTCCGGCAGCAATGTCGGCAATCATCTTCGGGATGAAGAAGGGGTTGAACTTAGGACCGTCGGCCTCGTGAACACCATAGTACTTCACCTCGTCCTCGAACGTCTTGATGCCACCGATACCCACGCCGAAGACGACGCCAATGCGGTTCTTGTCCTCGGTATCCAGGTTCATAGCGCTGTCCTCTACAGCCTGCTTGGCAGCAATGAGTGCCAGCTGCGTGTAGCGGTCCATCTTGCGGGCCTCCTTACGGTCCAGATAGTCGTTCACGTTGAGGTTCTTCACCTCACAGGCAAACTTCGTCTTGAATAAGGTTGTATCGAAACTTGTAATAGGTGCGGCACCACTGACTCCGTCGAGCAGGTTCTTCCACATCTCATCAGGAGTGTTGCCGACGGGCGTAACAGCACCCAAGCCTGTTACAACTACTCTTTTTAATTCCATAATTTATTCAGTGAAGAATGAAGAGTAAAAAGTGAAGAATTTGCTGCCGACCTACTATTCACAATTTGTGAAGTGCGGTAGCAAATTCTTCACTCTTCACTCTTCACTTTTAACTTATTATTTTTGATTTTCCTCGATATAAGCAATAGCGTCGCCAACAGTGGCAATCTTCTCAGCCTTATCATCGGGAATTGAAATACCAAACTCCTTCTCGAACTCCATAATCAACTCAACGGTATCTAATGAATCAGCGCCGAGGTCGTTTGTGAAACTTGCTTCGGGCTTAACTTCTGCTTCGTCAACACCCAATTTGTCTACAATAATTGCCTTTACTTTGCTTTCAATTTCTGACATAATTTTTAATACTTTAATTGTTAATAATGATTTTGCTATCTTGAAATTTTTTACGGCTTCACGCCGAAATCGGGTGCAAAGTAACACATTTTCCGTCAGTTACGCAAATTTTTTTCAGAAAAAGTTATTCTAAATTGCACAAATAGGGTGTATGTGAGCAAAAATTCATAAAAAAATTTGGTATTTAATTCGGTTTACATTATCTTTGTAGCCTAAAAATACAAGCGACTATGAGTTTTACAGAACACGCAAACCAAATCTTTGTTCAGACGATCAAGGATTATCATGTGACAGACAATGTTGATACGCCTATCAAGAATCCATATCAGGAGGGTACTATTGACAACGCGCTCTATCAAAAGTGCTGGATTGATACCGTCCAGTGGCACTACGAGGACATCATCCGCGACCCAGACATTGACCCTGTCGAGGCATTGACACTGAAGCGCCGCATCGACAAGTCGAATCAGGACCGCACGGACTTAGTGGAACAAATTGATAGCTATTTCCGTCAGACCTATAGTGAAGTGAAACCCTTGCCAACGGCACGGCTCAACACTGAGAGCCCGGCATGGGCCGTCGACCGTCTGAGCATCCTCGC
The DNA here is from genome assembly GCA_900316475.1 of uncultured Prevotellaceae bacterium. Taxonomy (GTDB): domain Bacteria; phylum Bacteroidota; class Bacteroidia; order Bacteroidales; family Bacteroidaceae; genus Prevotella. Next base: position 50,124 of record ONDA01000007.1, on the reverse strand, counting down.
CCTGAAAATCTACCATATGCAGGAACAGGTGAATCGTACTGACGCCACAGCAGACCATCTACAGCGTTGCCAAGCTAAACTCGACGTACTACTGGAACAGCAGGTAGACCTTTCGACAGCCATTGACCAGTTGTTGGAAGACATACAGGCCGGACGCATTTACATGAAGGTATATCGCCAGATGAAAATGTACAACGACCCGTCGACAAACCCCATCCTCTATCAGAAGAAGTGAAGAAAGAGCATATTCTCATCATACGCTTTTCGGCCATAGGCGACGTAGCTATGGCTGTGCCAGTGGTCTACTCACTGGCTATGCAGTATCCTAATATACGCATCACCGTGCTCAGCCGTAAGTTTGCCCGGCCTTTCTTTGAAGACCTGGCGCCTAACGTCAACTTCATGGAGGCTGACCTTAAACGCGAGTATCATGGCGTGAAAGGTCTCAATGCGCTTTACCGCCGCCTGACGTCGAAACAGTTTACCAAGATAGCCGACTTCCACAACGTGTTACGGTCGGAATATCTGTGTATGCGTTTCAATATGGGTTTCTATCGCGTAGAGCACATCAATAAGCACCGTAAGCTGCGCCGACGGCTTGTCGCTGCCAAGAACAAAGTCATGGCGCCACTGCCCACACCCTTCGAGAACTATGCCGAAGTGCTGGCAAAGTTAGGCTACCCCGTGAAAGTGGAGTTCCAGTCGCTTTTCCCGCCGGAAGGTGGCAACCTTAACCTGCTGCCCGCCATCATTGGCCCGAAAAAGAATTTCGAACAATGGATAGGCGTGGCACCCACGGCTGCCCACCCCGGAAAGGAATATCCTACCGACCGCACCCGTCAGGTTGTCGAGCAACTTATCAAGCTGCATCCCAAGGCGCGCATCTTCCTCTTCGGAAAGGGTCACCACGAGGACGAGCTGTTCACACAGTGGTGCCGCGATCTGCCGCAATGCGTCTATGTCAGCAAGCATCTTGAGAATATGCATCAAGAACTTATCCTCATGAGCCACCTCGACGTCATGTTCTCCATGGACTCGTCGAACATGCACCTGGCGTCGCTCACCGCCACACCCGTCGTCAGCGTCTGGGGAGCCACACACCCCTATGCCGGCTTCATGGGCTGGCGACAGGCTGCCGAGAACGCCATCCAGGCCGACCTCGACTGCCGTCCGTGCAGCATCTACGGCAACCGTCCGTGCCGACGCGGCGACATGGCCTGTATGACCCTTATCAAACCAGAACAGATTATCGAGAAAATCGAACAGATTATTAACCAAAAAACAACAACAAGCTTATGAAAAAGTACGTATGCAATGTATGCGGTTACGTGTACGACCCCGCTGCCGGCGATCCCGATAGCGGCATCCAGCCAGGCACAGCCTTTGAAGACATCCCTGAGGATTGGGTATGCCCGCTCTGCGGTGTTGGCAAGGACGACTTCGAGCCTGCAGAAGACTAAGTCGTCAGTATCAGTTGCTCAGCAAACTTGTAAATGACGATGCCGGCTGTCACGGAGACATTCATAGAGTGCTTCGTGCCCAGCTGGGGAATCTCAAGACAACCATCCGAGGTGTCCACTACTTCCTGGTGGACACCTTTTACTTCGTTGCCCAGGACTACGGCATAACGGCGACCCTTCTCCGCCACGAAGCGTTGTAGCTTCGTGGAGTGCTCCACCTGCTCCACACTATAGACGATATAGCCGTCGCTTTGCAACTGGCGGACAGCCTCTGACGCTGTCGGGAAATAGCGCCACGCCACGCTGTCCTCGGCACCGAGCGCCGTCTTGTGAATCTCTGCCGACGGCGGCGTCGACGTAATGCCACACAGGTAGACCGCCTCTACACGGAAAGCATCTCCCGTGCGCAGCACGCTGCCCACATTGTGCATCGACCTGACATCGTCGAGTACAACCACCAACGGCAGTTTGTCGGCCTCGCGGAACTCCTCTACCGAGAGGCGTTGCATCTCTATGGTTCTAACTTTCTTTGGCATGGTTCTCAAGCATCGTATCTTATTTTGGTTGCAAAGGTACTAAAAAAAAGTGAATATCACGCGCATACGTTGAAAAAGAGCGTCACCATTTTTCCCCTTGCGCCGATAATGATTTTGCGCAAAACAACAAAATAAATTGTGGAAAACTATGTGGATAACCCCGTTCATAACAAGTGGAAAAGTTGGTATTTTTCCTGCCATACGACTCCAAACGGGGATATCCACACAGTTATTTGCAGGTTTTCAGAAAGATTTCCACGCTTTTTTGCGGGAAAAAGATATAAACTTATTAATTTTGCACCAAAATTTGAAATTGTGGATAACTGCCAAACAGTTCAAAGAACCAATAAGTTAGAATCAACAATAGGTGTGAAAAGCTTACAATCCCAAGTGGATAATCAAACTGACAAGGATTCCGATGGAAAGTTTTGAACTTATCAACGGCATATCATCCATATATTTCTTATTCTTTTAAAAAAAAAAGAAAAAATAAAAATAATATAATATGATGTTGACAAACGAGGAATTAAAGGCTGAGATTCGTAAGATGTGCGGCGAGAAAGATGCTATCATCTTGGCACATTATTATACGATAGGTGACATACAAGATATTGCCGACTTCGTTGGCGATTCGCTGGCCTTGGCGCGAAAGGCAGCCGAGACCGATGCGCGGATGATGGTCATGTGCGGTGTTCACTTTATGGCTGAGACCTGTAAGCTGCTCTCGCCAGAGAAGACCGTGCTCTGTCCCGACCTCAATGCCGGCTGTTCGTTGGCTGACTCATGCAAGGCTGAAGACTTGAAGAAGTTTAAGGACGAGCATCCTGGCTATCAAGTCATCTCGTATGTCAATACGACGGCCGCCGTGAAGGCATTGACGGATGTTGTCGTTACTTCTGGTAATGCCAAGAAGGTGGTCGACCAGCTGCCGCAGGATGCCAAGCTGATTTTCGGTCCTGACTATAACCTGGGTAATTATATTAATGAGGTGACGGGTCGGCAGATGCTGTTGTGGCAAGGTGGCTGTCATGTCCACGAGCGTTTCTCGGTAGAAAAGATTGTGGAGCTGAAGAAACAGTACCCCGACGCTGTGGTGATGGCTCACCTGGAGTGTAAGGGTCCGGTTCTTGCGTTGGCTGACGTGAAGGGCAGTACGGCGGATATGTTGCGAGTAGCCCGTGAAAACCGTGCGACACAGTATATTGTGGCGACGGAGGCCGGTATATTGCACGAGTTGAAGCGTTCGTGCCCTGACAAGGAGTTTATACCTGTGCCGCCGGAGGTACCGTTGGGAGAAGCCGACGGGACGGCGGCTTGCGGGTGCAACGAATGTCAGTATATGAAGATGAACACGTTGCAAAAGGTGTATGACTGTCTGAAGAACGAGTCGCCGGCGATAGAGATTGACCCGGAGATAGCCAAGAAGGCTGTGAAGCCTATTGAGCGTATGCTGGCATTAAGCTAATGCTTTTTATACGTCGGCGGATATTTGTCGGCGGAATGGTCATTACTAAATACTGCTTGTTTCCTATTTTTACCTGTTGATAATTGAACGGGTCGAGTGCGTATTGATAACCATGATAGGTGAATAACCGCTGGTAGAAGGTAAGCGGCACTTCCTCGTGAAGGTTGAAGACTACGCTACTTATCTTCCTGCCAGTCTCTACTTGTTTGATGAGCAGGTCTTCGTGCTCGTCAGCTTCGAAGTGTTTGTAGGCATTTCTGTCGTTTTCTATCTTGTTGACAACGTCCTCAGGCAGCATCACCACCGACTTTTTGTTGTATAGCTGTGCGACTGCCATACTGTTCGAATCTTCTTCGTCAAACGCCATATAGCAACTGAAGAAACCGAATTCAACAGTAGGGAATACATACCTTTTTGCAATCATCTTTGTCAGCCAATTACTGTCTGCATCGAGTTGCCGTACCTTGATAAGGCTGTTCTCGGTTTGTAATTGTGAGCGATGGTAAAGATAGTTCTGTTCATTCTGTTCATTCAATATAATGGCGGGAATAGCTATACAGACGCAGAGAATGATGGTTGTGTAAAGCATGTATTTCCTAATTTTCTCCTGCCAGATACTCAGGCAAATAAGCATTGCTATGAAGTCGGCACAGATGGCAACCCTCTCGACAGTGGTACCACAGACGATGACAATAGCTAAGGCTGTTATCCATGCAATAAGCGGATAGGCGTAATCTTTAATGCTTTTTCTGAAAGCCAGCGTCAGCACGAGCAGCCATGATATTCTGGTATTCATCAGAAGGTTGATGACTCCGTAGAGTAAGCGTTGTGAAAGGCTGATGCCTTCTATGTCGGCTCTGTTCCATAGTGATGGTGAGGTGACAATCATCATTGCCCCGGCGATATAGGCTATGATGCAATAGGTATTGGCTTGCGTGAGCAGTCTCTTGTGATGGCAGAGCATATAGCAGCAAAGCGCAACCGCTACGGGCAGGGCGATGGCTTCGTGAGACCAGCCCATGATGAATGACAAGGGTATGAGGGGTATGGTCTTCCAGGTAATGCTGCTGTTTGCCGTCTCCTTTAGTATCAGCAGGAACAGCATCGTCATATCCAGTGCCCAAAGATAGGTAAACGGCATCCATATAAAGGCGGAACAAAAGCCACTCATCAGGAGAAATATCATGCCGAATGACAGGATGGCAACGTCAGGACGCTGCTTCTTGTCTTTCGCGACGAGTATGGCAACCGACCAAATAAGTAATAGGAACATAGCCGTGTTGACTATTTTGCCGATGTTCTCTGGTACGAGATTCAGCATGATCTGCGCTATGGAATGGGTGACTGTGCGGCCGTTGACATGGTAGTAGTGTACGATTTGTGACTCGACGACGTCGCTGAGACTCCCGATGCGTTGAAATGGATATTGCCATTCCTGTTGCCATACAAACCGGTACATCACATCGTCGGACATTGTCGGTGTGGCGTACCAGTTGATAAGACCGACAATAGCCAAGATAAGCAACCCGACACAGGCAACAGCTGTCTTTCTCATTTTCTATGATGTTTAAAAGTGAAAAAGCGCTGTCCCAGATAGTTGAAAACCACGAAAAGGCACATCCCCAGCATCATCGACACGTTTTCCTGTATGGTAACGCTGAATCCTGAAAGCAGCCATTTCATGACAGGCTTGGCGATGCCGTAAGCTAACAGATAGCAGGTGACGATATTGACGACAAAGCGCAGCAGCGACCACCAGCCTTTTTCCTTGAAGCGGAATGTAAAGTGCTTGTTGAGCAGGTAGCTGACGATGCTACCGAAAAAATAATTCGATGCTGACGAAACCCAGTAATTCAGGTGAAAGACATTATAGAATACGAACATGATGGTTGTGCCAACAATAGTATTCACTATGCCAACCGTAATAAACTTCAAGAAAGTTATATCAAGAAATAGTCGTATTATCGGATGACGGCTATCTTGCATACTGTACCTTTTTTACCGTCGTCAGTAGCTGTGACGACCATATAAACGCCACTGGCAACGCGGTTGCCATCGCGGTCGCATCCATTCCAAGTGAAGGTGCCGCCGTTGCTGCGGCCTTCAGCCATCAGCTTGCCGTTCGACGAGAGAATCTTCACGTCGGCATTGAGCGTGAGTCCTACGACGGTGATAAGGCCGGTGTAGTCGGGTGTGACAGGATTAGGATAGGCGTAGACATTATCCTTCGTCATCTCTTTTGCTGTGGTGGTAGCATCGCTGATGTATGAACAGAGTCCCTTGTCGGTCAGGAAGAACACTTCGCCCGTCTGCTGGTTGAGGGCTATTGACATGACGGTGTTCGATAGCAACTTGGAATTGTCGGCGGTGAAGTATTGCAGCTGCGTCATGTTGTCGGCACTTACCAGGAAGGCGCCGGCACCGTTAGTGCCGAACCACTTGCGGCCGCCGCCGTCGATGGCGATGAAGTTGATATTGACGCCCGACAGCAGATAATCGGCGAAGTTACTGCCGTCGTTGCGCGGCACCTTGATTTGCTGGAAGGTGATGTTCTCCTGTCCTGCTTCGCTCTTCTGTATCATAAACGGTCCCTGGTTGGTGCCCGTCCAGATATTGCCTTCTAAGTCTTCGCAGACGCAGTTCACGGTACCTATGCTGTTCTGTGTGCCGTCCTGGTTGGTGAAGTTGTTGTATCTGATGAGTTTGTTCGTGTTAATGTTATAGCAGAACAGAGCCGGCGTCGTCCAGTGTGAGTTGACAAACCAGAGGAGTCCGCGGCTGTCGATGAACATCTGCTTCAGTCCCGGCATACTGACGCCGTCTTTCTCGTTGAGGAGACTCTGAGTCATATTCTTCCACTGTCCGTCGTTGGTAAGCTTCAGCAGGTTGGAGCCTTTCGCCTGACTGTTGAGCACCCACAGATGGCCGTTGCTGTCGAATTTGACGCCGTTGATGAGGTTATAGTTGTCGGGCAGTTCAGTATTTTCAGACATAGCACCTCGTATAGGGCTGTTCTGCTGGTTATGGTATTTCAGGAGCTGTCCGTCCTTGAACTCGTAGAGTCCGCAGCGTCCGCCGACGGCAACATGGCTGGCATCTGTCGGGTCGATGTCAATACAGTTGTTGTCCACATATTCGTAGCCGGTGATGGTGGCCAGTTCATCCTGGAAGACTGTCCAGTCATTGCCGTCCCATACCTGAACGGTGCCGGGGCGGTTGAACTCTGCCGTTCCGGAGAGGAAGTAGCCGCCGGTGGCATAGAGTTTGCCGTCCTTGAAGACTGACTCCTGGAAGAAGTTATACTTTGGTCCGCCGGGCTTGAGCGTCTTGACGACGTCGATATATTGAGCCCAGTCGTTATTGGCGTATGCAGGCAGCGACGTGGGGTAGTCGGGGTGGTTCTTCGTGTAGGTGTCGCTGATTTCCGCCCGTTTCATGTCGACCTTGACGATACCGAGGCGGGCGTAGAGATAGGCGTATTGTGCATCGATGGTGAGGCTGTCGATGGTCTTGTCCTCTGTTGTAGCCTTGCGGTACAGGGAGGAGATATTGGTGATATTGCCTGCCGTGTCCATCAGGTCGATATTCGAGTTCTGATAGACGATGATGAGCCGCTTGGCCTGCTGGTTCCAGGCGATGTGGGTGATATAGTTGTCGCTCAGTCCTGTCAGTTTGTCGTAAGTGGTGATGCTATGGTCGGTGAGGTTATACTGGTACAGGTCGTTGGAGGCCCGTACGAAGAGGCCATTGCCGGCTTTGACAATCTGCTGTGGTTCGTGGTACGACAGATAATTGCGCCATGTACCGACCTGCGCCCTTACAGGGCTTATGAATAGTGAACAGTGTATGGTGAGCAGTGCGAGAATCACCATACGCTTTTTGCTGATTGTTGACTTTAGCATTCCCTTCATACGTATCGTTATTTGCTTTTTGTTAGGAAGTCGCAGAGTTTCGCCGTTGCCCGTGCACGGTGGCTGATTTGGTTCTTGATGTCTGTGCCCAGTTCGGCAAATGTCTTGTCGTAGCCGTCGGGCTGGAAGATGGGGTCGTAGCCGAAGCCCTCGCCTCCACGGCGCTCGCGGATAATCTCGCCGTTGACGATGCCCTCGAACTCGTGGACCTCTTCTTGCTGTATTAACGCAATGACGGTACGGAATCGTGCGCGGCGATTGTTATTTTCTCCTAATTCGTGGAGAAGGCGGGCCATGTTGGCTTCGGAGTCGTGGCCTTTGGGCTGCGGCACCGCCGCAGCACAGCCAACAGCGGCGGAGGGAGAGGGAGCGGCGACGGAGGGAGAGGGAGCAGCGACGGAGGGAGAGGGAGCGGCGACGAGGGGAGAGGCGACGGAGGGTGAGGGAGCGGCGACGAGGGGAGAGGCGACGGAGGGTGAGGGAGCGGCGACGGGGGCAGAGCCCATAGCGGCGTAGCGGGCTGAGTAGACGCCGGGGGCACCGGCGAGGGCATCGACCTCAAGGCCGGTGTCGTCGGCGAAGCAGTCGATGTGGTAGTTGTCGTAGACGTACTGCGCCTTTTGGAGGGCGTTTTCCTCGAGTGTAAAGCCTGTCTCAGGTATGTCGGCGTTGCAGCCGATGTCCTTGAGTGAGAGCACCTCTACCCTACTCCCTAATATCTGTCGGATTTCACTCAGCTTGTGCTGGTTGTTGGTTGCGAATACTATTCTCATGATGTTTAATCTTTACTTTCATTTCGTCGAAGCCTTCGCCATAGACGCCGATGACGGCACTCTGCGAGACGAAGGCGTTAGGGTCAATCATCTTGATGAGGCGGAAGATGTAGGTACTCTCGCTCTTGCGGGCCAGCAGACAGATGACCTTGCGCTCCTGGCCGGTGTACCAGCCGTGGCCGTCGAGGATGGTGACGCCGTGGTCGGTCTTCGTGCCGAGGGCGTTGGCTATCTCCTGCCACTTCTTCGAGAAGATAAAGAACTGCACCGACTGTCGGCGGCGGTTCATGACGTAGTCGAGCATGAAGTTTTCGATGACCATTGTGCAGAAGCCGAAGACAATCTTGTGGATGCGTTCGAGCACGTCGCCAAACTGAGGTATGAACAGACAGGAGCCGATGATGATGAAGTCGACAAACGTCAGTACCGTTCCCAACGACACGTTCCGGAACTTGTTGACAGAAGCGGCGATGATGTCTGTGCCGCCCGTCGAACCGTTGTTGAGAAAGACGATGGCCATTGCCGTTCCTGTCATCATACAGCCGATGACGAGCGACATGAAGTCCTGTCCGTCGCCTAAGATTCTGACGAAGTTGCCTGCTTCGTCCTTGGGAATGATTTGCTGTGCCAGTCCCAGTAGGAAGGTCAGCATCAAGATGGCGTAGATGGTTTTCGTGAGGAACTTCCAGCCGAGAATCCTGAGACCTACGACGAGCAGCACCCCGTTGATGATGAAGTAGGTGTAGCTGATGGGGAAGTGTGTGGTGTAGTAGATGATGGCGCCGATACCGGCAACACCGCCCGTGACAATCTCGTAGGGCATCAGGAAGAAGGTGAAGCCAAACGTAAACAATAAGAGGCCGAGGGTTATGCCGACATAATCCCCGACCTCTTTGAGTATCAATTTGTGATTGATTGTCAAAGCTCTTTCAATTTACTTGTTTACTATTTGCCAAGCACGATGTTGACCATGCGCTTGGGTACGATGATGACTTTCTTCACCTGGAAGCCTTCGAGGTACTTCTTGGCGCGCTCGTCAGCGAGCACGGCCTCCTCGATGGTCTTGTTGTCGGCATCGGCGGGGAACTCCATCTCCAGGCGGGTCTTGCCGTTGAAGGCCACACCCAGCTTGACGGTGTTCTCTATCAGGTACTGCTCGTCCCACTTCGGCCACTGGGCGTCGCAGACGCTGCCCTCGCCGCCGTACATCTCCCAAAGTTCCTCAGCGATATGCGGGGCAAACGGGGCAATGAGCACGATGAGCGTCTTCAGCACCTCGGGGCTCTTGCACTTCTGCTGCGACAGTTCGTTGACGCAGATCATGAAGGCAGAGATGGCGGTGTTGTACGAGAACTGCTCGATGTCCTGGCTGACCTTCTTGATGAGCTTGTGTATGCTTTTGAGGTTGTCGGCGGTAGCTTCCTCGTTTGTTGCGATACCATCGCAACATACGGAACTGACAAGGTTCCAGAACTTCTTCAGGAAGCGGTGGCAGCCGTCGATGCCGTTGGTGTCCCAAGGTTTCGACTGCTCGACGGGTCCGAGGAACATCTCGTAGAGACGCAGGGTGTCGGCACCGTACTTTTCGACAATCATGTCAGGATTGACGACGTTGAACATCGACTTCGACATTTTCTCTATAGCCCAGCCGCACTTGTACTGTCCGTTCTCGAGTATGAACTCAGCATTCTCATAGTCAGGACGCCAGGCGCGGAAAGCCTCGATGTCGAGCACGTCGGCCGAGACGATGTTCACGTCGACGTGTATAGGCGTTGTGGTGTACTTGTCCTTCAGTCCGAAGCTGACGAACTTACCCTTGTCGGCACCCTCGTCCTCTATGCGATAGACGAAGTTGGAGCGCCCCTGAATCATACCCTGGTTCACCAGTTTCTTGAACGGCTCGTCCTCGCAGCTGTAGCCGGAGTCGTAGAGGAACTTGTTCCAGAAGCGCGAGTAGATAAGGTGCCCCGTAGCGTGCTCCGTACCGCCGACGTAGAGGTCGACGTTGCGCCAGTATTCGTCAATATCCTTGTCGACGAGAGCTTTCTCGTTCTTCGGGTCCATATAGCGCAGGTAGTAGGCGCTGGAGCCAGCGAAGCCCGGCATGGTGTTCAGCTCCAAGGGGAAGACGGTCTTGTTGTCGATCAGCGACTTGTCGACCACCGTGTCCGTCTTAGTGTCCCACGCCCATCGCTTGGCGCGTCCCAATGGTGGCTCGCCCGTCTCCGTAGGCTTGTACTCGTCAATCTCGGGCAGTTCCAGCGGCAGGCACTCCTTCGGAATCATGTAGGGCATGTCGTCCTTGTAGTAGACGGGGAACGGCTCGCCCCAATAGCGCTGACGCGAGAAGATGGCGTCGCGCAGACGGTAGTTCACCTTCACACGACCCAGGCCCTGCTCCGTGACATATTTCTTTGTGGCGGCGATAGCCTCCTTGACGGTCATACCGTTCAGTGAGAACTTAGCTGAAGAAGAGTTGCAGACGATACCCTCCTTGGCGTCGTAGCTCTCTTCAGAGACGTCGGCTCCCTCAATGAGCGGTATAATCGGCAGGTTGAAGTGCTTGGCGAAGGCATAGTCGCGGCTGTCGTGAGCAGGCACGGCCATGATGGCTCCCGTGCCGTAGCCAGCCAGCACGTATTCAGCAATCCAGATGGGTATCTTCTCGTCGGTAAACGGATTGATGGCATACGACCCGGAGAACACGCCCGTCACCCGGTGGTCCATCTGTCGGTCGCGCTCGGTGCGCTTCTTCACGTAGTCGAGGTATTTCTCTACTTCCTCCTTCTGCTCCGGCGTGGTCAGTTCGGCCACGAGGTCGCTTTCGGGGGCCAGCACCATGAACGTCACGCCGAACATCGTGTCGGCACGGGTGGTGAAGATGGTGAATGACTCCAAAGCCCCCCCTACGGCCCCCGAGGGGGCTTCATTACCTTGAGTGTTGGGCTTGCCAGCATTTGTAGCCCCCTCGGGGGCGGAGGGGGGGGCTATCTTGAACTCCACCTCCGTACCCTCCGAGCGGCCAATCCAGTTGCGCTGTGTTTCCTTCAGCGAGTCTGTCCAGTCAATAGTCTCCAGTCCGTCGAGCAGGCGCTGGGCGTAGGCCGACACACGGAGGCACCACTGGCGCATCTTCTTCTGCACCACGGGATAGCCGCCGCGTACTGAGACGCCGTCCACCACCTCGTCGTTGGCCAGCACCGTGCCCAGCTTCGGGCACCAGTTCACCATCGTGTCGGCCAGGTAGGCTATGCGGTAGTTCATCAGCACCTCCTGCTTCTTCTTCTCCGAGAAGTTGTGCCAGTCGGAAGCCGTGAAGTGCAGCTCCTCCGTACCAAGGGCGTTGCAGTTCTCGGTACCCATCAGTTCGAAGTGCTCAATCAGCTTAATCGTCGGCTGAGCCTTTTGCGACGACGTAGAGAAGTAGCTCTTGAACATACGCTGGAAGGCCCATTGCGTCCACTTGTAGTAGATGGGGTCGCAGGTGCGCACCTCGCGCTCCCAGTCGAAGGAGAAGCCTATCTTGTCCAACTGCGAGCGGTAGCGGTTGATGTTCTCGAACGTTGTCTTCTCAGGGTGCTGTCCCGTCTGTATAGCATACTGCTCTGCGGGCAGTCCGTAGGCGTCGTAGCCCATGGGGTTCAGCACGTTGAATCCCTGCTGACGCTTGTAGCGTGCGTAGATGTCTGAGGCAATATATCCTAAGGGATGACCCACGTGCAAGCCTGCTCCAGACGGGTAAGGGAACATGTTCAGCACGTAGAACTTCTTCTTGTTCTTGTCCTCAACCACGCGGTAGGTGCCGTTCTCCACCCACCGCTTCTGCCATTTCTTTTCAATCTCTCTGAAATTGTAATCCATTGTCGTATTTTTATTTTTAATAGTTTCCGTACATAATTATTGGGCTGCAAAGATAAGGATTATTTCTGAAAGTTCCAAAAAGTTGGAGTGAAATTTCGTACTTTAGAAAATTAAGTGTACTTTTGCATCATGCAACACTACGATACTTATATTTTCGACCTCGACGGTACGCTGCTCGACACGCTCGACGATCTGGCGGCAGCCGTGAACCATGCCCTTCGTACTTACGGTATGCCCGAACACTCACGCGACGCTGTGCGGCAGTTCGTTGGCAACGGCGTTCGTTTGCTGATGATACGGGCCATTCCCGGCGGCGAGCAGAACCCTCAGTTCGAGGCCGTGTTCAGCACTTTCCGCCAGTATTACCTTGTACATTCCCTCGACACGACGCGCCCCTATGATGGCATCACTGAGATGCTGACAACCCTCCGACAGCGCGGCTGCCGCACGGCCGTGGTGAGCAATAAGTTTGATGCTGCCACCAAGGAACTCTGTTGGCATTTCTTTCCTGAAACCATCGAGGTGGCTGTCGGCGAGCACGAGGCCGAGGGCATCCGCAAGAAGCCGGCACCCGACACCGTCAACGAGGCCCTGAGCCAGTTGGGCGTCGATGGTCGGCATGCCGTCTATGTTGGCGACAGCGACGTTGACCTGCAGACAGCCCGTAACGCGGGTCTGCCCTGCATCAGTGTGCTCTGGGGCTTTCGTGACAAGGACTTCCTGACGGCCAACGGTGCCACGACCTTCATCGCCTCGCCAGCGGAGCTGATATAAGAAACGACGGGAGAACTCGTCGTTCCCCCGTCGTTTCCTAAAGCCTTTGCTTAGTGCATCTGGTTGCGGAGCGTTAATAGCAGTAGCCTCATGTAGGTGTTGAACTGCTGCTCGTTGAGCACGCGGTGCATCTGGTAAGCACCCTTCTTCAGAGCCTGGTGAATCTGGTATCCAAGCTGAGGACCCCTGACCGCTGAGAGCGATCTCATGTCGTTATTGAAGCTGTTCAGACTGGCTTCCACGACTTCCGTCTGCCATTCGTCTAAGTCGAGCAAGACAGCCAGGCGGCGAATGTCGCAATTTATGACAAAGCGCGTGTCATAATTATTCACTAAACTCACATCATTACCTTCTGCGCTTTTGTCAGCTCCGTAACTCTTTGTCTCAGCAAAGCTTAACGTAAAGGCCATAGCGGCCACCAATGTTAAAACAATCTTTTTCATGTTAATTTCTTTTTTAATTTTGTTATCCTGTTTTGTTATCCTGTTTGTTATTTCGTTTTCTGTATTTTTGACGCAGATAGTAGCAAAAGGTTTAACGCAAAACCAATTTTTTTTCCGACTCTCAGGTTTTACTTCGTAAACGTCATCATCTTTTTTTTGTGTTGTGAGTGGCTGGTTTCAGAAAAAAAGTTGTATCTTTGCGCAGTCATTTCGAAGTTAATACAAACTACTAATACAATAATGAATAAAGTAAGTCTTTTTTTTGTTGCAGTCGCTATGGGTACGATTGCCAGTACAATGAACGCTCAAATCACGCCGAAGGCACAGATGGAACAGTTAGGCCGAGGTGTCGTGGCATTGCCGGCTCAGAGTGGCAGCGGACAGTTCGTCAGCTGGCGACTGCTGGGTACTGACAGCGAGGATGTGACCTTCGACGTCGTTCGCGACGGTACGGTGATAGCCCGCGACCTGACGGGAGCCACCAGTTTCGTCGACCGCAAGGGAACGTCCACCAGCCAGTATCAGGTGGTGGCTAAGGTGAATGGCGCCGTACAGAGTACGTCGGCAGCCGTGACTCCTTGGTCGGGCGTCTATACCACCCTGCAGCTCGACCGGCCGTCGGGCGGCTCCTATACCCCCAACGACTGCTCGGTGGGCGACGTCGACGGTGACGGTGAGTATGAGCTGATAGTGAAATGGGATTCTAACAGCAAGGACAATGCCAATTCTGGAGCGTCAGACCCCTGTATCATCGACTGCTATGAGTTCGACGGCACCAAGCGTTGGCGCGTCAATCTGGGAAAGAACATCCGCTCGGGTGCTCACTATACGCAGTTTATGGTCTACGACTTCAATGGCGACGGTAAGGCCGAGATGATGTGTAAGACGGCGCCAGGTTCTGTCGATGGTAAGGGTAACTACGTGACGGCAGCTGCTGACGACAATAATATCAAGAGTGCCAACAATACGGCTAACTATGTAGGTAGCGACGGTCGCGTGCTGACAGGTCCTGAATACCTGACGGTTTTCAATGGCGAGACAGGTGCTGCTATGCACACCATCTGGTATAACCCTAACCGTGCGGGCAATTACGGCCAGGCCGACAATCATCCCGGCGAGTCGTTCTGGGGCGACAGCTATGGCAATCGCGGCGACCGCTTCCTGGCGGCTGTAGCCCACCTGGACGGCGCTGTGAAGAAGGCCAGCGGCATCTTCTGTCGCGGCTATTACCGTCGGGCTTACGTCTGGGCTGTCGACTTCGACGGCCAGAAGCTGAAGCATCGCTGGCTCCATTGCTCGTCGTCGAAGACGGCCTATTCGGTGACCGACGCCAACTTCAACACCTCTAACTATACGAACAATACGAGTACCAGCGGTGGCGGTTCGTCAACCCTCTATCAGAATGGTAACCATAATATCAGCGTGGCCGACGTCGATGGCGACGGCAAGGACGAAATCATCTGGGGTTCGGCGGCCTGCGACGATAATGGCAAGGTGCTCTATGGCGTAGGCTTTGGCCACGGCGATGCGATGCACCTGGCCGACCACCTGCCTGACCGTCCGGGACTGGAAGTCTTCGACGTACACGAAGAGAAGGGCACCTACGCCTGGGACCTCCACGATGCCAAGACGGGACAGGTGCTGCTCAAGGGCGGTCCTGCCGGCGTTGACAACGGCCGCGGACTGGCGGCACAGTATGATGCCAACTTCCGCGGCAGCTACTTCGGTTCGGCAGCCGACGTGACCACGCGTAAGTGTACCGACGGTTCGGCCGTCTCCCAGTACGGCCCTACGGTATTCAACTTCCGCATCTACTGGGACGGCGACCTGCAGGAGGAGTGTCTGGGCGACATCTCCAAGCACAACAGCCCCTTCCTCGAGAAGTGGAACGGCAACGGCTTCAGCCGTCTGTACATCGGCGGAAAGAACGTCTACCAGCACGGCACGTCAACTTCTATCAATGACTCCAAGGGCAATCCCTGTCTGCAGGCCGACATCTTTGGCGACTGGCGCGAGGAGATGGTTTTCTTTGACGGCAGCAATCCCAGCGTGCTCAACATCTTTACCACCAACATACCCACAGAATACCGCGTGGTGACGCTGATGCACGACCACGTCTACCGTATGGGTGTGGCCTGGCAGAATGTGGCTTACAACCAGCCGCCCCACCTGGGGTACTACCTGCCCGACTACGCTAAGAAACAGGAGACCCAGGTGGTTGACGACGACAATGACGACGACCTGACAGTGGTCTACAAGCAGGACTACGAGAGCGAGACGGATGCTTCGTCGTGGATTTCGGGTGCTAACCAGGGCAATGCGCAAAACCGCCTGAGTCTGCAGACGGGCGATGCCGTCTATGGAAAGTACATACAGTTTGCTCCCGAGGGCGACAACTCCAGAGCTTGCTATACCAGCATCTCGTCAGGCGACAACACTACCTATGTGCTCGACTTCGACCTGGCTCTCAGACCCAGCAACAAGGAGGCTCACGAGTTTGTGGTAATGGCAGCCAGCGGTACGCCGGAAGTGGGCTATAGTAATGTGTGGTACACCTATTCGCTGAAGCATAACCAACAGCACGCCTTGCTGACGCTGGCGAACGGTGGTGCCGGCGACACATTCTATGAGGTAAACTTCCAGTCGGCTGAAACGGTGCAGCTGGCATCTGACGTCTGGAATCATGTACGGCTGAAGGTTGATGGTACGAGTCGGAAGGTTGACTATGTTATCAGCGCAGCAGACAAGACCCTTCTGGCTAAAGGCACGCTTAGTCTGCCAGAGGGAACGAGCAGCCAGATGCAGGGATTCTATTTCCGTTGCGGCCGTTACCAGGCTTCGATGAAGATTGACAATATTGTCATTTCCGTGCCTGCGTCGGTAACGCCCGAACCTGAGCCCGAACCGGAACCGGAACCCGAGCCAGAGCCTGTCGTTGCCGACCCCGTTGACCCTGAGTTGTCGTTCAGCGTGGCAACGGTTGATGCAGTCGTTGGCGAGCCGTTCACCGCTCCTGTCCTCTCCAACCGCTACAACATCGAAGTGGAATGGAACAGTGAGCATCCAGAGGTGGCGACGGTCGACCATCAGGGCAATGTGACGATTGTGGGGGCTGGTCAGACTACCATCACCGCCTCGTTCACCGGCGACGACAATTATACCTCAAGTGAGGCTCACTACCAGCTGACGGTGACGGAGCCAGAACCCGAGCCAGAACCCGAGCCTGAGCCGGAACCAGAACCCGAGCCCATTCCCGACAGCATAGGACAGGTGACTGTTGGCACCCAGAGCCTGCCCGTCTATAATATGATGGGACAGCGCACCTACCAGCTGCGGAAAGGTTTGAACATCATCGGTGGCCGCAAAATCTTTGTGAAGTAACGACGTTACCAAGCAGGAGTCACAACCAACGTGGCTCCTGTTTTTTTACAACTTTCCCAAGTTGTATGAGTTAACTCCTTAAGTGAATGAATGTTGTCACTGCTGCGCAGGTATCGGCTGTGCCGAGGGAGATGCAAGTCGAGTCAGTGACCTGAATTCGGCTGCAAAGGTAGTGCCTTTTCGCCATTCCTGCAAGCCTCTGGCATACTCCAGTGGAATCCTAAGAACGTAATTGGTTGATACGCAGCGGATTTAGAAACGAATTTCCATAATACTGAAGGTGAGTCCGTAAAAGTCCGTAAAGTCCGATGCAGACCAAAAGCGCCCCGCATACGCGCACGCTGCCTACATACAGGACTTCCGTTTGGTGACACCTCTAACACCAACCCTGATTATCAGCCATTTAGAAAGATGCTTGCCCGCACCAATGCCCACACCAAGTGTCGCACCAGCCACTCTCAAAATGTTTCACGAAAAAGCCGAAAATTTCGCGGCCTTACAGAAAATTTTCACGGTCTCTCAGAAAAATCTCACGGCCTCTCGTAAATGTTTCACGGTCTGGCGTATTTGTTGGCGTATTTGTTGGCGTATTTGTTGGCATTTTGGTGTGACCATAGGTGTGACCATAGGTGTGACTCACGTCATATAGAATGGCTGCTGATTTTCAAGCAGTTAAGTGCCAGGTGTAAGAGGTGTCACCTATTTTCCTCGAATACTGGTAGCGTGATGCTATAACAATGTGGGAGCCGCCCAGGCCTCCACATAGTTTAGGGGAAGTATCAATGACTGTTGCTTTGATTCTATTTTGTGGAATCAGTTGTGGATTTGATTTTGCAAAGCTTCTTTCCAAGGGTCTTACCTGTCTTCAGTAAACCATTCATAAACATTTCACGAAAATCATCCCCATTTCCACCATTAGAATTAATGTCGAATGTTGATATTAAAGTGTCGGAAGGCTTATGAACTAACTTTACCATCACACTATGTTCTCCATCAGGGTCTGTATCGGTGAACATTAGCTTTATTTCTATGTCACAGGAATCGTTTTTTTCTACAATCTTCATTCCCATTTTGTCTAATTCCTCATTTGCAGAATCTATGATGATGCTTTCAACTGAATGGCAGAACCTCGTAAAGTCCATATTCAGCTTCATCTCTACATATTCTTTTATTTTCACCTTTTTTACTTTCATGGCAGAATAGTCAGAGCTCATATTGACAGATGAAACATTCCTCATCAACTCATACTCTTTAGGCACTTTACTCTGAGCAGATATTGTCATCGTTAATGTGCATAGTGCAAAAATTGTGATAATCGTATTGAATTTCATGATGAATAAAAAGGCGGAACTGTTCAATATTTATCTGTAGCACGGTTACCGCCAAGTGACCTATTACGAAACAAGCACGAATAGCCCACGCCTTACGACGTGAGCCTTCTGACTGCTTGTTCTTTCGTAATTGAATGTTTGGCGGTATTCTGCTACAAAGAACAAGAGCTCAATATCTTTATGTCAAAGTATTCGAACAGAAACGCTATTCTGTTAGTTTTGTAAAATTGATATAGTGTATCCTGCCACCGACTAAGCGGTGGAGATGAGAAGGAAATATCAAGGTTTGGATTCTATTTGTCGCATAAACTCTTGTATTTTAAGAACTGTGACCTTGGGCCAGTCAATGTCATCTAATATTTTGAAATGCTTGTCGTTGGAAACGATGTATTCAGCATTGGCGGCTACAGCACAATCTACAAACTTGTTGTCATCTGCGTCTTGGGTAATCAAGCCAAAATGGATATAAACTTCCTGATAGACGGTGGTACTTAGTCTTGCAATAGCCTCAACTACGTTATGGGCAATTACTTTTGTTGTCTTCTCTGCAAGTTTTTCCTCGTATTCATCGAGAATCTCTGTATTGACACACAGGCAAATCTTGTGATCAAACATATCTGTCCATATCTTGTGATACGGACTACTTGAGGGCAGAGCCTGCAAGAGACAATTAGTATCAAGAACGATGCGTCGCATATCTATAAGGAGTGCGCATGTGTTCAGTACCCCATTGCTCTATTGTTTCCTCGTTGATAATGCCCTTATCCCAAAGGTCATCAATAGCTTTCTGGGCCTTTTGGGCAAAGAAGCGGGCAACTAAATCCTTAAACTCGTTCAACTCAG
Organism: uncultured Prevotellaceae bacterium; assembly: GCA_900316475.1. Classification (GTDB taxonomy): domain Bacteria; phylum Bacteroidota; class Bacteroidia; order Bacteroidales; family Bacteroidaceae; genus Prevotella. The sequence continues at coordinate 31,346 of ONDA01000007.1, read as the reverse complement.
CTTCTGAGTTAATGTTGTTCAAGGCATTCATCAGTTCCAGTTGTGCAATCTGACTATACGACATAAATCCAATTATTTTTCATCAATATTCTTTTATTATTATCTCTGTGACCTCGCGAGGCTGAGCCTCAGTATGGAGGTCGGTTAGCGTTACATTCGTTCTGTTTTTACTTCATTGGCCATTTCGATTAAAAGGGTTTGACATTTGAATTTCGTTGGCAAACGATAATCATTCTTTTTTAAGTTTACAAATTTAATGATTGTTATGCGTCATTATTTGTTTCATGAGCATAATTTTGGAAGTTTCCAAGAATCTGCTCAATGTGTATTACTTCGGGACAGGAGTCCCATGTGACACCTCCGCCCATCAGATACCAGTTGTCGCGTTCCTTTGTAGGAACACGTTTCAGTGATGGGAATGCAGAAATAGGCATCAAGATAGAACGTCCATCTTGAAGATCTACCTGAAACTTTCCTCTTTTGGGAAATGACAGCCGCTTAATTTTTGGCTTCACATTCCAATATCCTTCTGTCTTGTACATTTTTCTATCCTCCTATTTTGTTTTCTTCACTTTTATTATTCTAACGGTCTTGCCTTTTTTGAAGAGTGACCATTGACAAAGAAGCCTGTCTTGATACTTCTTGGCGATTTCTAAGACTTCTTTCGCTTGTGCATCTGTCAAATCACCTTTTTTATCTATTTCTACTATTGGTTCCAGCCATATTTTACATAAATGTTCCGTGTTTCTCTTACCAACGTGAACGTGTGCACGATTCTCGTTGTAGTCAGTGTTCCAGAACAAATAGTTCCAAATTACTTTTGCTGTAATATAAAGTAGTATTTTTGGCATCTCGTTGTTTATTCGTTGGCAAAGATAAACAATCTTTTTTTAGTTTACAAATTTCTTGAGGTTTTTTTATAGAAATGTGGAAGCCGCCCGGGTCAGTAGATAGCCTGACAGGTGCGGATAATGGTGTATTGTTTTTGTTTCTAATCCTTTAAAATTGGTTGCAAAGACGTTGGCCAAATCTGAAAAAGGTGGAAAGTAACATTTATTAAACGAAATAATTTTGGTTATTCGGCGAAAAGTTCCTAACTTTGTCGGTTGAAAAACCATTTATTACTATTCTAAACAAATAAAAGAATGAACAACGTACCTGTAATTAAGATTGGTATCGTGGCCGTAAGCCGCGACTGTTTCCCCGAGTCATTGGCCGTTAACCGCCGTAAGGCCGTTATCGCTAAGTATGAAGAGAAGTTTGGTAAGGAAGGCATCTACGAGTGCCCCATCACGATTGTTGAGAGCGAGATCCACGCTCAGCAGGCTCTTGAGGACGTCAAGAAGGCCGGCTGTAACGCCCTCTGCGTCTACCTGGGCAACTTCGGTCCGGAGATTTCCGAGACGATGATTGCTGACTGGTTCCAGGGTCCGACCATGTTCTGCGCTGCTGCCGAGGAGTCTCAGAACGACCTGATTGACGGTCGTGGCGACGCTTACTGCGGTATGCTGAACGCCAGCCAGGCACTCTCTCTGCGTAAGACGCGCGCTTACATCCCCGAGGAGCCCGTCGGCGACGCTGGCCAGTGCGCTGAGATGATTCACGAGTTCCTGCCCATCGCCCGCGCTATCGTCGGTCTGCAGAACCTGAAGATTATCAGCTTCGGTCCCCGTCCCAACAACTTCCTGGCTTGTAACGCTCCTATCCGCGCCCTGTATGACCTCGACGTTGAGATTGAGGAGAACTCAGAGCTCGACCTGCTCGAAGCCTTCCAGAAGCACCAGGGCGACCCGCGCATCGACGACGTGGTGAAGGATATGGCTGCTGAGCTGGGCACTGGCAATAAGATTCCCAGTGTGCTGCCGAAGCTGGCTCAGTATGAGCTGACGCTGACCGACTGGATTGAGGCTCACAAGGGTTCACGCCAGTTCGTGGCTATGGCCAACAAGTGCTGGCCTGCCTTCCAGACCATGTTCGGCTTCGTTCCCTGCTATGTGAACAGCCGTCTGACGGGTCGTGGCATCCCCGTGGCTTGCGAGGTCGATATCTACGGCGCACTGTCGGAGTACATCGGCACCTGCATCAGTCAGGATGCTGTGACGCTGCTCGACATCAACAACACCGTGCCTCAGGATATGTACGAGGAGAGCATCAAGGGCAAGCAGTTCGCCTGCGACACCTATACCGAGAAGGAAATCTTCATGGGCTTCCACTGCGGTAACACCGCCAGCTCTAAGATCTGCAACTGCCAGATGTGCTTCCAGCGTATCATGGCTCGCGCTCTGCCTGTTGAGGTGACCAACGGTACGCTCGAGGGCGACATCCAGCCTGGTCTGGCTACTATCTATCGTCTGCAGTCGACGGCCGACACCAAGCTCCGCGCCTACATCGCTCAGGGCGAGGTCATCCCCGTGGCTACCCGTTCGTTCGGCAGCATCGGTATCTTCGGTATCAAGAACATGAGCCGCTTCTACCGTCATGTCCTCATCGAGAAGCACTATCCGCACCACTGCGCCGTCATGTTCGGCCATCAGGGCAAGTATCTCTGGGAGGTTCTCAAGTACATGGGCATCCCCGTGGACGAGATCGACTACAACTTCCCGAAGGGCAACTACTACCCCACCGAGAATCCGTTCTGCTAATCGCTGCCTGGTCATCCGGAATGGCAGGATGACGAAACAACGAATGAATACGAGTTTTACTAAGATAATCCCCGAGCCGACAAGCGGTTCGGGGATTTTGGTATTTTGTCATTTGTAAAGTTTTTGGTTTAGCTTAGCATCCTTATGCCTGTATCGCTTAAAAGAATGAATGAAAAACCATACACTCAGCACGTACTTCATGCTTTTGTAGGCGAATAAGTGAAAAAACGAAGCAATAATTTGGGAGATTGACGGAAATTGCCTATTTTTGTAGCGTTATGAAGCGAGCAATTATTGTGGGTGCTTCGTCGGGCATCGGACTGGAGGTGGCCCGTCTGCTGAGACAGAAGGGCTGGACGGTGGGCGTGGCTGCCCGCAGGGTGGAACGGCTGGCGGCGTTTGACGTCGCGGCACAGATTGACGTGAACGACGCAGAGGCCGGACAGAGACTGGTGGAACTGGCCGAAAGGCTGGGCGGCATGGACCTCTACTTCCACGCCTCGGGCATCGGTCGCCAGAACCGCGAACTGCAGGAGGACATCGAACTGCAGACCGTCGAGACCAACGGTTTAGGCTTCACCCGTATGGTGGGTGCAGCCTACCGCTATATGGCCGGGCACGGTGGCGGACACATCGCCGTCATCTCGAGTATTGCGGGCACGAAGGGCTTGGGGCCTGCCCCAGCCTACTCTGCCACGAAGGCACTGCAGAACACCTATATCCAGTCATTAGAGCAGCTGGCCAACAGCCGGCGGCTGAACATCCGCTTTACCGACATCCGCCCGGGCTTCGTGGCCACCGACCTGCTGGGCGACGATCCCTACCCTATGCTGCTTGACAAGACCGACGTGGCCCGCGACATTGTCAGCTCCATCGAGAAGCGGCGCCACGTGCGTGTCATCGACTGGCGCTGGCGCATCGTCACGTGGCTGTGGCGGCGCATTCCCCGCTTCGTCTGGCGCCGGCTGAAGCTGGTATCGCCGACATAGGCGATGTTGCCCTTGCCGAACTTCCTACCTGAACTAATCTGCGTCCACAATCTGCCACTCACTGAGCGTGCGCTCTTCGGTGCTGAACGAGATGCCCACCTTGTGCAGGCGCAGGCCGCTCTGCACGAAGGGTACCAGGTATCCCTTCTGGTCAATCTGCGCGAGAGCCTCACTGGCCGGACGGTCTATCTTCAGCTCCATGACGTAGAGGTCGGTGGCGGTCTGGAACACCATGTCGATGCGGCCCTTGGCCGTGCGCACCTCCATCTGGACGTAGCGGCCAAGGAGTGAGAACACCACGTAGAGCATCGTCTGGTAGTGCCCCTCCGAGGTGGCGTTCTCAGCGTATGGCACACCAGCTAAATAAACCTTCAGCATCTCGAGTGCCTCGTCGAGGTTGTCGCCAAGGATGGCTTCGTAGACATCGGCCACTACCGAATTGGTATTGATGGTGTTGCTCTCCACGTAATAGGGGATGAGGGCGAAGAGCATCCCGTTGCGCACCTCGCGGTTGGGGTATTTCAGTATGTAGCGCCCTGTGGCAGGGCTGTAATCCTTGATGGTCAGGTAGCCGCTCTGGTAGAAGAAAGGTATGGGGTTCACCATCTTCTCCGTGGGGGCGTCGAATTCTTTTTCTTCGCATTTCGTGCCGTCGTCAAACTCCGTGATGCGGGTGCCGAACTTCTCGAGCATACGTAGTAGCGACGAGGGTGTGCCTGTGTCGAACCAGTAGTCCTTAGTCTCGCTCCATAGGAATGCCTGTAGCAGACTGTATGGGTTATAGATGTCCTTGAGATCCTTGGCGAAGTGGTAGCCGTCGTAGTTCATCTTCAGCCGCTGCAGCGTCTCCTCTACGCTCAGACTTTTGTCAGCGGCCAGGTGCTCCACCCATGGCATCATCTGCGTCTCCAGCTCCTCCTGCGTGATGCCGCAGAGGGCGGAGTACTGCGGTGTCATTGTTATCTTGTCGAGGTTGTTCAGCTCGCTGAAGATGCTCACCTGCGAAAATTTCGTGATGCCGGTGATGAAGGTGAAGCGCAGGTAGGGGTCGCAGTCTTTCAGACAGCCCAGCAGCGAGCGCACGGTGTTGCGCATCTCCACCAGTTTCTCCGGGTCGTGGAGCACCGCGAGCAGCGGGGCGTCGTACTCGTCGATGATGACCACGGCCTTCTCGCCTGTCAGTGCGGGCGTCTGTTCTATCAGGTTTCGCAGACGGGGTCCCGGCAAGTCTGACTGTCGCTCCACGCCATACTGCTTCTCATAGCGCGTGAGCTGAATGTTTGTCTGCTCGTAGAACTCCTCATACGTTCCGCTTTTGATGCTTGCCAGACTGATGAGCATTACCGGGTGCTGCCGCCACTCCGTCTCCAACTGCTCCATAGCCAGTCCGGCAAAGAGGTCGCGACGCCCCTCGAAGTAGCTTTTCAGCGTGGAGCATAGTACGCTCTTGCCAAAGCGTCGCGGGCGGCTCAGGAACACATAGCTGTGATTATGCGTCAGCTGGTAGATGAGTGCCGTCTTGTCTACGTAGAGGCAGCCGTCTTCAATGATTTTCTCAAAGGTCTGTATGCCCGTAGGCAGTCGCTTCAATTGTTTTTCCATCGTTAAGTTATATGTTTGAAACGTTTCGCTTGCAAAGATAATCATATTATTTTTTTGTTCCAAACGTTTAGTAAGTTTTCTTTTTTGATAGAGCGCAAAAAACCGCGAATAATTTGTGAGTTAGGAATAAATTCCCTATTTTTGCACCGTTATGAATAAAACAGTTGCTTTTCTATTGACTGTCCTGCTGCCGTTGACGGCTGGGGCGAAGGACTATGTTATTACTGACTTCGGAGCCGTCAGCGATACGACGGTGCTCAGCACCGAGGCCATCCAGCAGGCCATCGACCGTTGCTCTGAGGCCGGCGGCGGGCGCGTCGTCGTGCCGGCGGGAATGTATATGACGGGTACGCTCGTGCTGCGTAGCCACGTCAACCTCTACTTAGAGCAAGGGGCGACGCTCTATGGCAGCACCCGCTTGGAGGACTACCGTCCGATGAAGACCGACTACGTGTCGTTGCGCACGCAGACGGCTACTGTGCAGCTCCTTTATGCTGACCATGTGGAGGACGTGTCCATCAGCGGCTACGGCACCATCGACGGGCGCGGACGGGCGTTTAAGAAGCAGTCGTGGAACGATGAGGGCATCACGCGGCCTCATCTGCTGCGCTTCGTCCAGAGCCGCGACATCAGCATCGAGGACGTCACACTGCGCAACTCGGGCTGCTGGATGCAGCACTATCTGGCCTGCGACCGCCTGCAGATACGCGGCATCAAGGTACAGAACCGCAACAACTACAACAACGACGCACTCGACCTCGACGGCTGCCATGACGTCATTGTAACGGGCATGATAGCCGACAGCGACGACGACGGCATCACGCTGAAGTCGACGTCGCCACGGCTCTGCGAGAACATCCGCATCAGCGACTGCGTGGTCAGCAGCCATTGCAACGCCGTGAAGTTGGGTACCGAGACCAATGGCGGTTTCCGCAACATCAGCATCAGCGGCATCGTCGTCAAGCCCAGCAGCGACCAGTCGACCCAGTTCTTCGGTGCTCCGTCGAAGATTGGTACGTCGGCCATCTCGTTGGAGATTGTCGACGGTGGCACGATGGAGAATGTCAGCCTCAGCGACTTCACCGTCGAGGGCACCGAGTCGCCCATCTTCATCCGCCTGGCCAACCGAGGACGCGGCTACAAGCTGCGCGGCGGTGACGGAACGCTGAGCGGCAACGGCAATGACGACACGATTACCGAACTCATACCCATCGACCACGTCGGGACGATGCGCGGCCTGCACATGAGCCGCATCAGTGTGCGCAATGCTGGTCCGGTGGGTTGCAGCATCACCGGTCTGCCAGGCCACCCTGTGGAGGACGTCTGGCTGACGGACATCACCATCCACCACAAGGGAGGTGTCGTGCAGGCCGACCTGCCGAAGATTGATGAAGCCATGAAGGACGAGAAGGAGCGCGAATACCCCGAGGCCACGATGTGGGGCAATCTGCCTGCCAAGGGTTTTTATGTTCGCCACGCCCGCCACGTCAGTTTCCAGAACGTCGAGGTAACCACTACCCTACCCGACGCGCGCCCGATGTATATCCGAATAGACGAAAACTAAATTAGTAAGTTAATGAAAAGAGGAGTTTTAATGTTTTGTTCGCTGCTGATGCTGTTGGGTGCGATGGCGCAGAAGACGACGGTCAGTGGAAGTGTTGTGGACAGCGCAACGGGTCAAGCTATTGAGGGTGCCAATGTGACGGCTGAAGGACTGTCGGTAGTTACCAACGGCGACGGCTATTTCGTTCTCAAGAGCGATGCAAAGATTGAGACGATAGCCGTGTCGCATGTCGGCTATCGCTTGAAACGTGTCAGCGTCGACGGGCTGTCGGCGGAAAACCAGAAGATACGCTTGGAGCCGACGGCCATACAACTGCGCGAAGTACTGGTGGTGGCTGATAATCCGCGCGAACTGGTCAACGCGGCCATCCGTAAGATTCCCCAGAACTATAGCCCGGTGCCCGAGCTGTATCGCTGCTTCTATCGCGAGACGGCGATGAAGCGACAGCACTATATCTGTGTGGCTGAAGGTGTGGTCGATATGTATAAGACCAGCTATCAGAAGGGTAACGGCCGCGACGGGGTCGCCATCAGCAAGGGTCGCCGGTTGCTCAGTCCGAAGCGTAGCGACACACTAAGCGTCAAGGTATTGGGCGGCCCTGTGGCACCCGTTCAGCTCGACGTCGTGAAGAATACCGACTTCCTGCTGAACTCCGAGGAACTGGATCATTACGAGCTGAAGATGGAGGTGCCGACGAGCATCGGCGACCGCAGTCAGTACGTCATCAGCCTCACGCCGAGAGTGAAGCTGCCGTATGCGCTCCACTTCGGGAAACTGTATATCGACCGTGAGACCTTGGCTTTCACCCGTGTGGAACTGACGCTCGATATGAGCGACCGCCAAAAGGCTACTGACGTGATGCTTATCAAGAAGCCGCTGGGCGTACGCTTCAAACCCAAGGAGATGTCGTTGCTGGTAGATTACCGTCAGGGGGCTGACGGCTTGTCACGCATCAGCTATATCCGTACTACGCTGCGTTTCAACTGCGACTGGAAGCGGAAACTTTTTTCAACCTCGTTTGCCACTTTCTGCGAACTGGCTGTCATCAGTAGCACCAACCGCGACGTGCAGCCTATTCGGGGACGTGAGACGTTCGACCAGCGCGATGCTTTCTTCGACAAAGTAGACTATTTTCGCGACCCCGACTTCTGGCAAGACTATAACATCATCGAGCCGACGGAGTCGCTCGACAAGGCCGTCCAACGCCTGCTGAAAAAGTATTGATTCAGTATTTCGTTGACTGACTTGTGCTGCTCCTATCCGTCCTTAAAAAACACGTTTATCCGCTTATCCGCAAACTCCACTGAATTACAGTGGGTTAGCGTGAAATTATCCACAATTTATCCGCAATTTATCCGTCATTTCCGGAATTTAGGCGCTAAAACCCACACTTTACCGTAAGCAAACCAACCGTCCGACGGGCTCGGACAAAAGTCTGCAAGGGGCGGACTATTGCTGAATGACCGTTACGCTTCGCCGCCGCAAGGCGAGATAAAGGTCTGAGCGGGTTAGGACGAAGGTTGAAGCGCTCGAAAAAAGCGTTCAAACAGGCAAAAATAGCGGATAAATGACGGATAAATTGCGAATAATTTCGCGCTAACCTGTTGACACTCAGCAGAGTTTGCGGATAAGCGGATTATTGTGGATTTTAAGATGGATAGGAGCTGCAAACATTCTCTCAAATACCAGTTTTGCGATGATGTTGTAGCCTTAGGTTCAAGGTAGCCAAAAACAAAGCGTCAGCGACGCAGTTCCATAATGTAGTGCAAAGGTATGTATTTTAATCTAAATAACCGCCGAATAATAAGGTTTTTTTAGGAAACGCCGCCCGCTTTTCGGGAAAAAGTTGTAACTTTGCGCTCAAAACGGAAAAACAGGAAACGACGATGGCAAAGAAAGAGGGGGAACTGACCCCGATGATGAAGCAGTTCTTCGACCTGAAGGCGAAGCACCCCGACGCGGTGCTGCTCTTCCGCTGTGGCGACTTCTACGAGACCTATTGCGAGGATGCCGTGACGGCAGCCGGCATACTGGGTATCACGCTGACGCACCGCAGCAACGGCTACAACAAGGGCGACGAGATGGCGGGTTTCCCGCATCATGCACTGGACACGTATCTGCCGAAGCTCATCCGGGCCGGTAAGCGCGTGGCCATCTGCGACCAGCTGGAAGACCCGAAACTGACGAAGAAGCTTGTGAAGCGCGGCATCACCGAACTGGTGACGCCCGGTGTGGCGCTGTCCGACAATGTGCTGAACTACAAGGAGAACAACTTCCTCTGTGCGGTGCATTTCGGCAAGACGGCCTGTGGCGTGTCGTTCCTCGACATCTCCACGGGCGAATTCCTGGCGGGCGAAGGTACCCACGACTATATAGAGAAGATGCTGGGCAACCTGCAGCCGAAGGAGGTGCTGCTGGACCGTCAGCACAAGAAGGACTTTGAGCAGCATTTCGGCTCGAAGTTCTTTACCTTTGAACTCGACGACTGGGTGTTCACGGAGCAAAGCGCCATGCAGAAGCTGCTGAATCATTTCCGTGTGAAGTCGATGAAGGGCTTCGGTGTCGACCATCTGAAGAACGGTCTCGTGGCCGCCGGTGCCATCCTGCAGTACTTAGAGCTGACACAGCACACGCAGATAGCCCATATCACGTCGCTGCAGCGTATAGAAGAGGAGAAATACGTCCGTCTCGACAAGTTCACCATCCGCTCCCTGGAGCTGCTACAGCCGATGCAGGAAGACGGCAAGTCGCTGCTCGACGTCGTCGACCGCACGGTGTCGCCGATGGGCGGGCGACTGATGCGCCGCTGGCTCGTCTTCCCGCTGAAGGACGAGCGACCCATCAACGAGCGCCTCGACATTGTGGAGTACTACTACCGCGAACCCGACTTCCGCCAGTGTATCGACGACCAGCTGCATAGAGTAGGGGACTTGGAACGAATTATCTCGAAGGTGGCCGTAGGGCGCGTATCACCCCGCGAAGTGGTGCAGCTGAAGGTGGCCTTACAGGCTTTACAGCCCATCAAGACGGCGTGTCTGTATGCCAAGAACGATGCGTTGAAGCGGGTAGGGGAGCGGCTGAACCTCTGCGAATCGCTCCGCGACCGTATAGAACGTGAAATACAGAACGACCCGCCGCAGCTGGTACAGAAGGGTGGGGTGATTCGCGACGGCGTGAATGCCGAGCTTGACGAGCTGCGCCACATAGCCTATTCGGGCAAGGACTACCTGCTGCAGATACAGCAGCGTGAAGCCGAACTGACGGGCATCCAATCGCTGAAGATTGGCTACAACAACGTCTTCGGCTACTACCTGGAGGTGCGCAACACCTATAAAGACCTGGTGCCGCAGGAGTGGGTGCGCAAGCAGACGCTGGCGCAGGCCGAGCGATACATCACGCAGGAACTGAAGGAGTACGAAGAGAAGATACTGGGTGCCGAGGACAAGATTCTGTCCTTGGAGTCGCGCCTGTTTAGTGAGCTGGTGCTCGCCATGCAGGACTTTATCCCCCAGATACAGATTAACGCCAACCTGCTGGCTCACCTCGACTGTCTGCTGGCCTTTGCCAAGACCGCCGAGGAGAACCACTATGTGCGGCCCGTCATCGATGACAGCAGCGTGCTCGACATCCGCCAGGGGCGCCACCCCGTCATCGAACAGGAACTGCCGATAGGCGAGCCTTATATCCCCAACGATATCCTGTTGGACAACGAGCGACAGCAGATTATTATCATCACCGGTCCGAATATGGCCGGTAAGTCCGCGCTGCTGCGTCAAACGGCACTCATCGTACTCATGGCCCAAGTGGGCTGCTTCGTGCCCGCAGAGAGCGCGAAAATAGGCTTAGTGGACAAGATATTCACCCGTGTGGGCGCCTCCGACAATATTTCGCTCGGCGAATCGACGTTTATGGTCGAGATGACGGAGGCGTCGAACATCCTCAACAACGTCTCCTCACGCTCGCTCGTCTTGTTCGACGAATTGGGTCGCGGCACGTCGACTTACGACGGTATTTCGATAGCCTGGGCTATTGTTGAATATCTGCACGAGAACGTGAAGGCGGGTCATCCGCGAACGCTCTTTGCCACCCACTACCACGAGCTGAACGAGATGGAGAAGAATTTTTCGCGTATCAAGAACTACAATGTCTCAGTGAAGGAGGTCGACGGCAAGGTCATCTTCCTGCGTAAGCTGGAGAAGGGTGGGAGTGAGCACTCCTTCGGTATCCATGTGGCTGAGATTGCAGGTATGCCGCGCAGCATCGTCAAGCGTGCCAATGTCATCCTGAAGCAGCTGGAAGCCCCCTCTTCTGCCCCCGAGGGGGCTACAAATGCTGGCAAGCCTGTCCGCATAGGACATGAAGCCCCCTCGGGGGCCGTAGGGGGGGCTGGTATGCAGCTCTCGTTCTTCCAACTCGACGACCCCGTGCTGTGTCAGGTGCGCGACGAAATCTTAGGCCTCGACGTGAACAACCTCACGCCGCTCGAAGCGCTGAACAAGCTGAACGACATCAAGAAGATTGTGTCGGGAAAATAATCCCCGACACAATCTCACTTAATCACGACCTTCTTCATTGTGCCATCGCTCATATGGACGATGTTCAGGCCTTTTGTATTCTTATTGGTACGTTGTCCGCCTATCGTGTAGCGAGCCCCCACCGGTATGTTATCTTTCGATACACCACCAATACTCAACTCTTGATCGGTCAGAGCCACAATTTCTTTGAAGTTCTTCCAAGGCTCGGTATTCGAATATTTGTTTATCGATGGCGCAGGCACATGCAAGGTCGCGTTTTCGATATTTGAGGAAGCGAAGGCATAAATTTGGGTATCTGGTACGTTTTCCGCAAAACAATTGAAATCGGTCAAGCCGCTGCAGCCAGCGAAAGCCACCTCTCCTATGCTCGTTACGCTATTGCCTATCGTGACAGAGGTCAGGCCACGGCAATCCCAGAAAGCATAATCTCCTATGCTCGTTACGCTGTTGGGAATCGTGATGGAGGTCAGGCCGCGACAACTATCAAAAGCATCGTCTCCTATGTTCGTTACACTTTCAGGGATAGTAATGGAGGTCAAGCCGAAGCAAGCATTGAAGGCACTCTGTCCTATTGTCGTCACTGTGCTTGGAATAAAAGAGTTCATACAACCTTGAATCAACGTATTACTGGCCGTTTCAATGATGGCATTACAGTTCTCGCGTGAATCATAGTTTGTGTTTCCCGATTCGACAACAATAGATGTAAGGCCGCGGCAAGCCCAGAAAGCATGCTCTCCAATGTTCGTTACACTGCCAGGAATCGTGATAGAGGTCAGCCGGTCACAATCAGAGAAAGCGTTCTCTTCTATTCTCGTCACAGTGCTTGGAATAAAGGAGTTCATACAACCAAGAACTAACGTATTGCTGGCAGTTTCAATGATGGCATTACAGTTCTCGCGTGAATCATAGTTTGTGTTTCCCGATTCGACAACAATAGAAGTCAGGTCTTTGCAATCCATGAAAGCTCTCTCTCCTATACTCGTCACGCTGCTTGGAATCGTGATGGATGTCAGGCCGCGGCAAGCCCAGAAAGCTTCTTCTCCTATGCTTGTTACGCTGTTGGGAATTGTGATGGATGTCATGCCGTCGCAATTAAAGAAAGCATAATCACCTATGCTTGTCACACTATTAGGAATTGTGATGGAGGTCAGGCTGTTGCATCGAGAAAAAGCGTGGTGTACTATGTTTGTTACGCTGTTTGGAATCGTAACGGAGGTCAGGCCGCTGCAGTCAGCGAAAGCAAAGGCTCCTATGCTCGTCACGCCATCCTCAATAATGATATTGATAATCTCTGATCCATAACTATACCAAGGTGCATCATTCTCCCATCCGTTGTAATTAGCCATACTTCCCGAACCTGATATGGTCAGAGTATGTGTGGACTCAATGTAGGTGTAAGTGAGGTTAGCTCCACATCCGCCACTCTTATCAGCACTCGCCACCATCGGCAGCAACGTTAATAATAACAGCAGTAGTCGATTTTTCATTGTCATTTTATCTTAGGTTAATACTTGTTCAAATAGTTTTCAGCGGAAGCTTTAACAACGTATACTTCTGTTATTTCTTCCTCAGCCCATAGGCATCACGTTTTTTAGGGTTCAACAATAAAAATTATTAGAATATTGATTCTATGGTTTTGTCTACAATCTCGTTGAAATACTTTTCCTTTATCGAGCCTAACCGGCGATAAATGTCGCGATCAACGTAACCGGCAATAATCTGGCATTTGACGAGGCTAGGCTTATCAAACGAGTGGCCAACCAGCATCTCGTCTGTCAATGCATAGGAGTATTGGGGATTGATCTTGTCGTTCGAAGAAATCAGAACGAGATACAACAGCCCTTCTTCATCTTCCTGAAGCACGTCATTGGAAACGATAATAGCAGGATGGGGCTTGTACGTCCCGTCTGGAAACAGGAAGTTGACCTCGACAATGTCTCTCTGGTGGAATTTCATAAATATCGTGCTATTACGTGCGACATGCTCTTCTTGGAGTGATATAGGAAGGCCTCTCTCTCCTGACGATGAGCTTGAACTGACCCTTGTGTAGGCTCAATATCATCGACAGCCTTTTGAGAGAACAGACCCGTAGCCAGTAGCGCCGCCAACTTGCGACGTGCAAGGGCGTTATTCTGGTCGTATGATAATGTAACGGTACACATAACATTTCGTTTTTCAGGTTACACATTTTTCCGTTGCAAATATAGGCATTATTCCTGAAAGTTCCAAGAAAAAACAAAAAAAAATCTCCGGAAGGGCAAGGCTTCGGAAGGATAGGGATGATGCAAGCTATAGCCTCGTAGAGCTGGCCAGGATGGCGTGGCAGCATGTCAACACGCTCGAAGATGAAGGCCCAGGGCACGTCGGTTGCCTTGCCGAAAACCTCGCTGTTCATAAGGTTGCCTAAGCGAATGAAGCAGGCGGTGGTGCCAGTGGCGATGGCGATGTTGTCGAGTACCGCCCTTTATTCCTTTGCCAATACTGCTAATCTGGCGGCAATCTCGGCTTTGTAGCGTTCGCACAGTTCCTGAGGCAGGAAGCTCTGGTCAATGAATGCTTCCCAGTGCGACTGTAACTTCTGGAACTTAGCGAAGATGTTGTCTATGACCTTATCGTCCAGTCCTGTGGTTCGCATGGCGTTGACGAAGTTCTGACGGTTGATTTTCCGTTTGCGCCCGTCGAGTGTCAGTGCCAGTTCCTCAGGGTCGTCGAAGAGCAGGTGTACGTTCAGCAGGTCGTAAGCAGGTGTCAGCGTGTAGAGTCCTGGTATACGACAGAAGAGCGAGAAGTTTTTCAGGTGCATGTCGGAGTTGCCGGTAAGCCATGAGAATACCACCACCTCCCAGTAGTTCACTACGTCGAGCTGCGGCATAGACGAGTAGCTGCGTATTAGCTTTCCTACGTTCTCGTACGACGACTTGTACTTGTCGCTGGCCAGCCGTTCGCTCAGTTGGCAGGCGTCCTCCATGAGGTATTTCCTACCGTCGTCGTCGCGGTCTATGCGTCGCGTGATGTAGGTCAGTTCGCCGTCGCTGAAACGGATGAGTGCATGGGGCACCACCTGGATGCGTGCCAGTGTGGCTAAGTGCATGGTCAGGTCTTCGTCTTCGGGTAGCCAAGGGTAGGTGTCCGACTTGGGCTTCAGAATATACCGTCCCCATAGTCCGACAATGGTCAGACGGTCAGGCTCGTCGCGCCCGCCGCGGTTGATGTCCATCGACAGTTTCGGCTGCACGCCGGTGACGGTGGCGTGGCTCTCTATCACCTCGCGAGCCAGTTCGTTGATGTTCTGGCGCGAATAGGGCAGTACGGGTACGCCTCCGCTGCCGAAGAAGCGGCGCGCACAGGCAGGATGGAAGTCCTTTTGTCCGGGCTTCAGTTCCTGGTAGCAGTAAAGGCATTTACACTCGTCCATCGGCTCACTCCTCTTCGTTATTGATGCCGACCACGCCGACGGCTCCGATGCAGTCCTGGCAGCAGGTCATCAGCAGGCCCATGCGGTCGTTGGGGTTTATCTTCCAGTTTTTCGTTGTGATGTTCAGCAGCCACCCTTCGGGAATCAGGCCGTCGAAGAAGGCGAACAGCACTTTCGAGCGGTAAGGCTCCGGCGTCAGCGGCAGTGTCAGGCTGACAGGCTCTGCCCCCATCGACTTCAGATAGTCGGCATCGTAGGCGAAGGTGTAGCCGTCGGCATCCTCGGTGAGCTGGCCGGCCAGCTTGTCGCGATAGTATATGTTGGCCTGTCTCATAAGCTGTTATCCTCAACTGACAGGGAATGGCCGTCGTTTATGGAAACGATGCCCAGCTCCGCACCGAACAGGTTCAGCACGCAGTTCACCTTGTCTGTGCGCAGCGTGGCTTTGCCCTGCTCCAAATCGCGGATGAAGCGCAAGCCTACCCCCGACTTGGTCGACAGGTCTTCCTGTGTCAGCCCGTACTGTCGGCGCATCGCCTTTACATATTTCGACAGTCTGTTCTGTTCAGCCATTCCGTTTAACTTGTTTATGTAAAAACGGTGCAAATATACTATAATTTTATGTTAACTGCATCCTTTCGGGTATAATTTTAATGATTATTATAAAAAATATACCCGAAAGGGATGGTTTGTGAGTGTCAGATATACAATTATACCCTAAAAGGTATAAATAAGCTACCTTCTTGCCCTTATCATGCAGTACACGCCGATGACGATGAAGGGTATGGAGAGTATCTGTCCCATGTCGATGGGCAGTGAGGCTTCGAAGGCTTCCTGAATCTCCTTCGTGTACTCGATGAAGAAGCGGAAGGTGAAGATGTAGGCCAGGCAGAAGCCGAAGTACCAGCCGGTACCGATTTGGGGGCTCTTCAGACCCACCCCCGTCCCCTCCCTGTGAGGGAGTGGAGTAGATACACCTTTCGCTTGTTCGCCATTTGCTTTTCTGTCTTGAGAGTAATTACTCCCCTCCCTCGCAGGGAGGGGTCGGGGGTGGGTCTTCCACAGGATGACGAAGAGCAGGGCGTAGGCGATGGCCTCGTAGAGCTGGCCGGGATGGCGGGGCAGCATGTCGACCTTCTCGAAGACGAAGGCCCAAGGCACGTCGGTGGCCTTGCCGATGATCTCGCTGTTCATGAGGTTGCCCAAGCGTATGAAGCAGGCTGTGGTGCCAGTGGCTATGGCGATGTTGTCGAGTACCGTCCACAGGCTCAGTTTGGTGCGCTTGCAGTATAACCACAGCGCCAGCATGAGGCCTGCCGTACCGCCGTGAGATGCCAGTCCGGCGTAGCCCGTCATCTTCCACGAGCCGTCCTGCATGATGTGTATGGGCAGCAGCATCTCGACGAAGCCCTTGAACGACGTGAGGAAGTAGTCGGGCTGGTAGAAGATGCAATGGCCCAGACGGGCGCCGATAAGGATGCCGAGGAAGCAGTAGATGAACAGCGGGTCGAACAGCTCGTCCTTGATTTTCTGCTCCTTGTACAGCCGCTTGACAACGAAGTAAGCCAGTGTCAGGCCGATGAGCCAGCACAGCGAGTACCAGCGGAACGTCAGAGGGCCTAAGGAGAAGGCTTCTAACGAGGGGTTCCAGAGGATGTATAACAGTAATTGTTTCATATTCTATGATTCTTTTTTGGTTCGTCCACCCTGGCGGAGGTTCTCGAAATCTTGTATGCCAATAGGGTATTTTGTCATGTCGGTGCACAATTTCGCGGCAAAGTTACGAAAAAGCAGGCGGACTGCCAAACAACTCTGTCACTTTCTTTACAAACCCATGAAGACTTTACTTATTCATGAATTCTTTGTTCTCGTTGACGGTATAAAAGGGGTTCTCGGGATTCAGGCGAATGTGTGTAAGCCGTTCACAGTTCTTGAACAGTTCCTTACCAATCTTGCGTAGTGATTTAGGCAAGGTGATGGCATAAAGGTGCTTGCAGTTAGAGAAAGCATAATTGCCAATCTCCGATACGCCTTCAGGAATCGTGACAGATAGCAGTGTCTGACATGCTGTGTAGGCATTATAGCCTATAATGGTTGTTGTTGCCGGCAGTCTTACAGCCAGCAGGTTTCTGCATCCACTGAAAGCCGCTCCTCCAATCTTTTGCAGGCCGTCATGGAATACTGCATAGTTGAGATTGCTGCAATGAGAGAATGTGCGATATCCTATACGTTCCAGCGTTCGCGGTGCCACGAAGTGTGATAGGTAATAACAGTTGGAAAAGGCCGTATCGGGCAATGCCTTCACATCTATCTGTTCCATGTCGATGGTACGTAGCATACCTTTTTTCAGCATTTCCCGGAGCGTATGGAAGTCGGTCTCGTTCATCTTTCCTTTCAGTTTGATGTGGCGGGTAGTGAGCCGCTCTTCGGGAGTGAGCTGCTTTACGAGGGAGCCTGCCTCGCTGATAGTGACCTCTTTCGTCGCTGCCTGATAACTGCTGTCAGCCACGCCAACCAGCATCCAGTGTTGCTGGCTGTAGCCACAAAGGTCGCTTAGGTCATAGTAGCCGTTATCTTTGCCTGCCCATCCCATGTTGACATGTACTTTGTCTTTCTTGCATCCGTCAATGACAAACAGGTGTCCTTGTCCCTTTTTATTCGCCCCCCGATAAAGTACGGGGCGCCCTGCCTTCAACTCCGAGAAGATAAGCTGGCGGTACAAACTGTCACGCCTGGGGGTCAGGAAATCGGAACGGTTGTAGATGGCCATGTAGTTGCTATATCTGAACAGACGTTTCATGGCTCCCATGATATATGAAAGGGATGTGCTGCTCCAGTTGTCGCCATATTCTGTAAGCGAAGAGACGCCACAATCGCTGATAAGCTTTGCCACAGCTACGATTTCCTCTTTTTGTACATTGGGGTTTACCGCGTGGAACATCAGGTTCCAGTCGTATTCATACTTTCCGTCAGGACTCATTGACGGGTAGCGATGATAGTTCACCACCTGCGCCATAGCTACAGGACCACAGCCAGCCAGTTTGTAGGTGTTCGGTTCGCTGCTGTCGTCTGTTTTCGGGCATAGCAGATTGAAAGGGTAATTCTGTCCCCATCGGGTCTCTATGAGGGGCTTTATTTCTTCAGGAAAGACATATTGTGACAAGACAACAGACGAGTCCCTGTCTGCCTCATCGTCGGCAATCACTATAGGAAGTGGCTTGCTGCCGGCATAGTCTTCCCACGTGCGCTCCACAAGATGTTTGGGCTGCCAGCCCTTGGCTTTTACTGCGGCAACCTGCGAGGCGGTCATTGCGTTCTGCTCATGTGAATAGGCAATGACACACAATTCGCCTTTCCTGACAGACGGCAGGTTATTGACCAGCGAATCCATCGCTGTACCACTGAACAGATTGCCCGAGCAGCGTATTTTCTCCAGTGCAGTACAGCCTGACGTGTTAAGCTCTGTCAGCTGATTGTTTCCACACATAAGGAATCTCAATGCCTTGTTTCTTGAAACATCAAGTGAGGTGAGCTGGTTATATTCTATCCTTAAATAGACCAGCTCCTTGTTCCTCGACAAATCAACAGACTTCAGTTGGTTCCTGTCTGATAGGAGGCTTTCCAATGCCGTAAAGTACGCTATTCCCGTCAGGTTATGGATGTTTTTGTTGACTACCTGAACCTCTGTAATATCGGCAATCTCCTTGTCTGTCAATACGCCGTCCTTGCCGTATGGCTGCGACAGGATCCAGTTACGAAAACTATTGTCAGGGAAGTTTTTCTCATTTATTTCAACGTCAGCCCACCCTTTGCCTGACGTAAGGAGCATGATTATTGATAGGACAATCTTTCTCATTTCCTCAATAAGAACAATTTTTTCTTCTGTGTACGACTCACCTAAGGAGTTACACGTTGAAGCGGAAGTGCATGATGTCGCCATCCTGCACGACGTAGTCCTTGCCCTCGACGGCCAGTTTGCCGGCCTCGCGGACGGCGGCCTCGGAGCCGTACTGCAGGTAGTCGTCGTACTTGATGACCTCGGCACGTATGAAGCCCTTCTCGAAGTCGGTGTGGATGACGCCGGCACACTGCGGAGCCTTCCAGCCCTTCTTGTAAGTCCAGGCCTTCACCTCCATTTCGCCGGCGGTGATGAACGTCTCGAGATTCAGCAGGGCGTAGGCCTTCTTGATGAGCCGGTTGACGCCGCTCTCCTCAAGTCCGAGTTCTTCGAGGAACATCTGCTTATCCTCGTATGACTCCAGTTCGGCAATGTCCTCCTCGGTCTTGGCGGCTATAATCATAGCCTCGGCACCTTCCTCCTGCGCCATCTTCTCGATGGCTCGCGTGAAGTCATTTCCCGACTTCGCCTCGGCCTCGCCGACGTTGCAGACGTAGAGCACAGGCTTCGACGTCAGAAGGAAGAGACCCCGGGCGCAGTCCTGCTCCTCCTTCGTCTCAAACTCCACGATACGGGCGTTCTTGCCCTGCTCCAGCACCTCCTTGTAGGCTTTCAGCACGGTCACTTCCACCTTAGCATCCTTATTGCCGGCAGCGGCGGCCTTCTCGGTCTTGGCCAGTCGGCTCTCGATGGTCTCGAGGTCCTTCAGCTGCAGTTCGGTGTCGATGATTTCCTTGTCGCGGATGGGGTCGATGGTGCCGTCGACATGGGTGATGTTCTCGTCCTCGAAGCAGCGCAGTACGTGGATGATAGCATCCGTCTCGCGGATGTTGCCGAGGAACTTGTTGCCTAAGCCCTCGCCCTTGGAGGCGCCCTTCACGAGTCCTGCTATATCTACAATCTCGCACGTGGCGGGGACGATACGTCCAGGATGTACCAGTTCGGCGAGTTTCGTCAGACGCTCATCGGGTACGGTGATGACACCTACGTTAGGTTCGATTGTACAGAACGGAAAGTTTGCTGCCTGTGCCTTGGCACTCGACAAGCAATTAAACAATGTGGACTTGCCGACGTTGGGCAAGCCCACAATACCACATTTTAATGCCATTATATCTTATCTGTTATATTGTTCCCACTTGCTGAAAGCATCCTTTCTGTAATCGAACTGATAGCGCACATCGTCGGTCTCGTACTGGAAACCGGCGAAGCGGTCGTTGTTAAGGGTGATTTCCTTGTAGTTGAAGGTAGCCGTGCCCCACTGTTCGTAGGCAATGGTGACGATGTCGCCCTCAATTCTCCAACGGAAGTTGCTGACTTCGGGGTCATTGTTCATATACTCGGTCTTGAACCCCAGCTGACGGCCTGTTCCGTTCAGTGCTGTGGGTGTGGCACGGTCGAAGCGTACGACATTCCAAGAGCGGTCTTCCTGGTCTCTGTAGCTTCCCCATTCCTTTCTTTGTTTGATACTGTAGCCCTGCCAGTAGCCGCTTGTCAGGAACTTGGCGGCATCCTCAGCACTCAGGCTGTCGTCATCGCTACTGCTGCAGCTCGTTGTCAGTGTAACGGCAGCAACCAACATTGTGATGTAGAAGAATAATTTTTTCATTTTTCTTTAAGTTATTGTTTTCAGCGTGCAAAATTAGCAATTATTTCTGAATTGTGAGTCATTTTACCCCAAAAAGTTGTTCACAAGAGGTAGCCGTGCTTCTTTAGCTGTGTCTCGAATTTCGTGAAATCTTCTGTTTTCACCATGATGCGGTAGCCCTCGGCACGTATGACCAGCTGTCGCAGTTGCGGGTCGGTGGTGATGAGTTGTACGAGGTCGCGGTTTTCGGGGTCGAGCTGGTAGCGCTTGTAGCTGGTTTTGTCTTCCTTCAAGGGGTGGCAGTGCTGAATGAGCTGTTTGAAGAACTGCTCCCATAGTGGTGGCAGTTTGCTGGAGATGAACTGTCGGAAGATTTTTATTTTCGACTCCACGTCGGCCTTGGTGTGGCAGCTGGCGAGGAACGAGAGTGCCGATGTCTCGAAGCGGTTTTTGGAGATGGGCACGCTGGTGTCCTTCAGCAGCTGGGCGTAGGGGTTAGGCTCTACAAGCGAACGGATGATGAGTCGCTCGGGGTCGAGTTCGAAGTAGGCTATGTGCTCCTGCTCGGGGGCTTCGTAGTCGCTGGTGATGTCAAGGGCATAGCGTCCCAAGGGTGTGAGTCGGACGTATTCAACGGCATCGACGGGCGACAGGTTGAGGTTCTGGTCTTCGTTGATGGCTATTTCCGCCACACCGACACTGGCCATGAGGAAGGCATACATCTGCAATCCCGTATAGCCAAACTCCATCGCATAGCTGTTGGCTGCTATCTGTTGTCCCGTGTATTCGTTAATCATCTCTGTGTTCGACTGCTCGTCTCTTGGATAGAACACAAGGGTCGTGAAGCGCGAACTATTCTCACCATTCTCAAGGCCAAAAATCTTCAGGTAGATGTCGCGTATGCTGACCCAGCGGTCGGACTCTTCGCGCAGCCAAGTGAGCATCTTGTGGCAGAGTTTGCCGTGACGGCCGTAGTTGGTCATCTGCTGTCGCAGACCTTTGATGTGCGGATAGAGCAGGTTAAGCAGCCAATAGCCAAGAGATGAATACTCACAAAACAACGTGCGCATCACGTCTTCATACGACGGATTGCCGCTTTTTATGAGGAATTGCTTGGCAAGCGTCAGCTGCTGTATGTAGGAGAAGGCACGCAGATTGGTGCGGAACTCGTTGGTGTCGCCTGGGAAGAACTCGGTCAGCGCTAACTTTTTCTGGCCGCGCTTCATGTCGGCCGTGCCCACACCTTTCTTCTTCAGCGGGAACTCGCCTTGCTGGTAGAGTCCGCAGAACAGCTGATAGTGTACTTGGCTTTCGGCTTCGAGATTAATGGTTTGATAGTGACCTTCGGGCAGTGCGTTGAGTCCTACCTCCTCGTCGAAGGCTTCGGGATAGAAGATAGGCAAGAAGAGGGCGTGAACGGCAGGACTGACGGTGATGTAGCTCTCATAGTCGCGATAGCCATAGCGATCAAGTTCGGCTGAGCGGAAACTCTCCGTACTGAACCAGCCGTACTCACGTTTGTTCCAGACAACCTTGTCACTATAGTAATAGTACGACCGCTCCTGACTGAACAGGTTGCTGGTGGTCTTGAGTATCTTTTTAGCTTCTTTCTGGGTGACAAACACCTTGAAGAGTATCGTACGCCACAACTCTTTCATTTCGTCGCTCAACGAGTCGACGTACAACTTCAGGTTCTCATCACTGGACAGGATGAGGGCCACACCTTGGGCAATAACGTGTTTCGACGAATTGCTCTTCGTCATCAGCGTGGCCTCCGTAGCCTCAACGATACGTCCGTTTCGGGTGCGGCGCATCACCTTGCCATACTTGCTAATCCACGGGATAAACGCCTCGCCATAGCCGAGCAGCTGGTTTTTGTTGCAACGGCTCTCCAAGAAGCTGATGATATCGCCCCAATGCTCGGCGGTAGGCTCTTCAAGCACGAGGGTAGGCAGCGTTGGAACGGTATTTCCGAATATATCTGTTTGTGCCATTCTTCAACCTTCAATCTTCAATGTTCAATCTTCAATTTTCAATTCCCAAAGATGTACTTAATGTCCTCCTCTGTCAGCCGCTTCGTAATGGCAGCATCGCCAGTAATGAGACTGTCGGCCAGATCCTGTTTCTGCTGTTGCAGCAGTCGAATCTTCTCCTCGATGGTGTCGCGGGTGATGAGCGCAAAGCTGAGCACCTTAGCCTTCTGGCCGATGCGGTGCAGACGGTTGATAGCCTGCTCCTCGGCAGCCTTGTTCCACCACGGTTCGAAGATGTAGACGGTGTCGGCCACGGTGAGGTTCAACCCGACGCCGCCCGTCTTCAGCGTCATCAGCAGGGCACGGCAGCCGGGGTCGTTCTGGAAGCGTTCGATGACGGCCCGGCGGTCGCGGGTGGAGCCGGTCATCGTCGTGTAGTCTATGCCCAGTTCCGTCAGCCGTTCGCCGACAAGCTCGATGCCGGCAATGAAGTTGAAGAAGATGACCACCTTGTGGCCACTACTCACCAGCTCCTCCACCTGTTCGCAGAGCAGCGGAATCTTCGGCGAGGCAATGGCACCGTCGCTCAGACTCTCGGGCACGGAGGCGATACGGCGCAGTTCGGAAAGGGCTTGGAACATCATCATCTGCGACTTCTCCAGTCCCTGCGACTTGATGCTCTGCTGGATGGCCATCTGGTAGTACTGGCGGCGCTCCTCGTAGAACTTGGCGTGGCTGTCGTCCATCTCGACGTAGAGTGTCTGCTCCGTGCGGTCGGGCAGCTCCTTGAGCACGTCCTTCTTCAGGCGTCGCAGCATGAAGGGGAAGATTTTGCGGCGCAAGGCCTCCGTAGCCTCCTTGTCGGCACCGTGCTGTATGGGGCCGGCATACTGCTTGTTGAAGTCGTCGAGTGAGCCGAGCATCGCGGGATTGAGGAAGCGGTAGAGGGAGTAAAGCTCCGTCAGGTTGTTCTCTATCGGCGTACCGCTCAGTGCCAGGCGGTGCTGGCCGTTGAGTAGCAGGATGGCCTGCGTCGTCTGCGACTGCAGGTTCTTGATGTTCTGCGACTCGTCGAGGATGATGTAGTGGAACTTCTGCTCGCGGAACTGCTCTATGTCGTTGCGCACCAGGGCGTAGGTGGTCAGGATGAGCTGCTGCTTCATGGCCTCCTTCAGGTTGCGCTGCTGACCGTAGTAGATGTAGTAGGTCAGCTGGGGTGCAAACTTCTGCAGCTCGTCCTGCCAGTTGAAGAGCAGCGAGCGGGGCATGATGATGAGGGTAGGGGAGGGGTTGGGGGTGGGTCTTTTGTACACCTTCGTCAGCATGGTGATGGTCTGCAGCGTCTTACCAAGTCCCATATCGTCGGCTAAGCAGCCGCCGAAGTTGTTGTCGTAGAGATAGTTGATCCACTTCACGCCCTCCTTCTGGTAGTTGCGCAGCTTGGCCTTGACGCCCGTCGTCGAGAGCCGCTTCGAGGCCAGTTGGTTGAAGCCCTCGTAGAACTCGCGGTAGTGCTTGAAGGTCTGGCCTTCGAGCTTCTCAGCCAGCAGGTTCTCAATCTCCGGCAGGTCGAAGAATGACACCTTGACCTTGTCGCCCTTCTCCACCTTGCGGAAGATGCGCTCCAGGCGCTTCACGTAGTGCTCGTCTACCAGTCCGCGCTGGCCGTCGCTCAGCGTGACGTACTTCTGCTTGTTATACTGCTGCAGGAACGAGCGTAGCGACATTTCCTCGCCATCGATATTCATCGTCGCCGAACCTTCGAGGAAGTCGATGCCCGACGACAGCTTCAGGTTCATCTTCGGCACGATGGGCTTCACCTTGTACTCCTTCAGCCGTTCGGCACCGAGCAGCTTGTAACGGCGCACCAGCTGCGGCAGCGCCTGAAGGAGGAAAGGCCCGGCTACGTCCTGCGGGATGATGAACTCACCGCCATCGTCCCAGACGTCCTTGGCAGCTGTCTTCGTGGGAGCGTAGGCGAGGATGGTCTTGCGGAGCTCGGTTTCGTCCTGTGCCTCGTCGGTATGGACGATACGCCGCAGCAGCACCTGGTGCTCCATAGTCAGCGTAGCGAGACAAGTCAGGTCGAAGCGCTCGGCAAAGTTGGCGTCGGTACCCGGCAGGGTGTATGTCAGCCGCAGGTAGAGCGCCATGTCGCCGTCTACCTTCTCGATGATGATGGTGGGTGTGGTCTCTATGGTTTGTTCGGAAACCACCAGCTGGTAGTCCTCGAAGTCGAGGTCTACGTTGTCGATGTAGGAGTAGAACACCGACAGGTATTGCTCTAATAGCGTGCGTGGGAACTGCTCGTTGAAGAAGCCGATGCGCAGGTAGTTTTCGCCAAGCGAGGCGATGGGGCTGATGGTGTCGCCGATGAGTGCAAAGACGTCGCTCAGCAGCTCGAACGGCTGAGGCGACTGTCCCTCGCAGCGGGCTAACAGCGAAGGTGTACACTGACCGTTCTCGCTATTGATTTGCAGCAGCACGGTGGCGGGGGTATCGCTGACCTTCAGGGGATTCAGCTTGCCGTCTACGAGGTTGTCGCAGCGCAGTAGGGCAAACAGCAGGTAGGGGTAGTCGTGCAGCCTGATGCCGTTGTCCTCGTCGGTGTCCCAGCTGATGCGCATAGCCTGTTCCTGGCGGATGTTGTCAATGATGCGCAGCACGTTGAACGTCTCACCCTGATACTGCTTGTAGTCGGGAGTTATAGCGTTACCTTTATCGTCGACGACCGTCACCATAGCGCCTCGGTCGAATGTCAGCTTGAAAGACACATTCGTCTTGCCACGTCCCTTTGGCGCGTTGGTGGTGCGGAATGCCGTCTTATGGAATTGGCTTAGGAAGTTATTCTCCATTGTTCAATATCTGTTCGGCGTGTTCCTTGGTCTTTACCTGCTTGCCGGCAAAAATCTGCTCGATGATACCCTCCTCGTTGATGATAAACGTGGTGCGGATGGTGCCCATCGTCTTCTTGCCGTACATCGTCTTCTCGCCCCAGGCACCCATCGCCTCCATCAGCGTCTTGTCGACGTCGGCAATGAGCGGGAAGGGTAGGGAGTGCTTCTCCTTAAACTTCACGTGCGAGGCGGCAGAGTCCTTGCTCACGCCAACCACCTCGTATCCGCTGCCCTGCAGCTCCTCGTAATGGTCACGCAGGCTGCAGGCCTCGGCGGTGCAGCCGCTGGTATTGTCCTTTGGATAGAAATATAGTACTAATTTGCGTCCTTGAAAGTCACTCAGACGGATGTCCCGTCCCTGCTCGTCTTTGCCCAGTATTTCGGGCGCTTTGTCTCCAATATTCATGGTTTTTGTTATTTATCGGTGCAAAGATACGATAATTCTTTAAATATTTTGTACTTTTGCACAACAAAAAAATTAACGATGCAACCAGTACTTCATTTCTATGACTTCGGCGAGGGCGTGACAGCCTTCAGCACGACGCGCCAGGGCGGCTATAGCCAGGGCAGCTACGGCGAGTTCAACATCAACCGTTATTGCGGGGACACAAAGGAGGCGATAACACGTAATCGTGAGCTGTTATGCGAGTTGTTAGGCATTGATGACAGCCGCCTGCTGATGCCTCATCAGGTTCATGAGACGGTGATTGTGGCTGTTGACGAAACGTCGCAGGAGTCGCAGCTTGAGGGTGTCGATGCGGTGATGACCAACGTCAGCGGACTCTGTATCGGTGTGTCAACGGCAGACTGCATTCCTGTGCTGCTCTACGACAGAGTGCATCGTGCTGTCAGTGCTATTCACGCTGGTTGGCGGGGAACAGTGAAGCGCATCGTCGAGAAGACCGTAGCACAGATGACTGCCGTTTACGGCTCCCGTCCTGCCGACATCATTGCCCAGATAGGTCCTGGTATTCACGTTGAGAGTTTCGAGGTGGGCGACGAGGTCTATGACGCCTTTTCTGCCGCAGGTTTCACCATGGAAACTATCAGCCGCCGTTATGATGAGAGGTGGCATATCGACCTGCCCGCGTGTAATCGTCGGCAACTCCTCGCCACCGGCATTCCCGAAGCCCAAATCAGCGTCTCGCCCATCTGCACCTACCAGCATCCCGACCTCTACTTCTCCGCCCGTCGTCTCAGCATAAATTCCGGCCGCATCTTTACGGGTATCGTGATGGGTTAGTGCGTCTCGATAATACTCTTCTCCAAGTCCTCCAGAGCCTTCATGTCTTCAGCGTCGGCCAAATGTGCTTCGTAGTTCTTGCGGGTTGCATCGAAATCATCATAGACTTTGCGGACAATGGCTTCCATCTCGGCATTCGAGATACTGCCCTTGCCCTGTAGAATGTCTTTTTCTTGGAACGTGAGCAGATTGTCCACATTCTGGCGCCAATACTGGAGCGTGAGGTCACGCCGGCCTTTCACGCGTTCTTCAGCACTGGTCAGGAAAATGTCGACGAGCCTGTTCAGAGAGTCAATCTCGTCGTTCTGAAGATAGTTCTTGGCTACGATAATGTCGCCTTTACGAACGATGCTTCCCTTCCACGTTGTCAGTCCCATATTGGGCTTGTTGGCATCGGCACGGGAGACAATCAGTTCAGCGGCTGTCTGATGCGTAACGGCATAGAGAAGCTTGTTTTGCGTCTCTGCGAAGAACATCTGTGTGGCTTTGTCCGTTTTGTCGTAGTCGCTGCTGAGTGCAAAGAGGTCGCGAACTTTCTGATAGAATCTTTTTTCCGATGCTCGAATGTCCCTGATACGCGCCAGCAGCTCATCGAAATAGTCAGGACGGCCATCAGGATTCTTCAGTCGCTCATCGTCCATTGTGAAGCCTTTGACCAGATACTCCGTCAGGTGTTCCGTTGCCCATTGTCTGAACTGTGTTCCGCGAATGCCACGAACCCTGTATCCAACGGCTATTATCATCTCCAAAGAGTAGAAAACCACATTGTAATTCTTCCCGTCGGCGGCAGTAGTTAAGTAATTCTTAACAACTGAAACTTCGTTTAACTCTTTTTCTTTCAGAATGTTAGCTATGTGCATGCTAATGTTCGGCTTCGAGGTGGCAAAAAGCTCTGCCATCTGTTGCTGGTTCAGCCAAATCTTCCCATCCTTGGCATACAGCGCCACTGATGCCCGTCCGTCGGCGGTGCGATAGATGATGATGTTCTGTTCGTCGGTCATAATCATATTTGTTTAGTGCGCCTCCAACCAGTTGTCGCCGAAACCGGAGTCGGCGACCAGTGGGACGTTAAGGGGAAAGGCGTTCTGCATCTCCTCGAGCACGATGCGCTCCACCTGCTCGCGCTCCTCGGGGTAGACCGAGAAATTGAGTTCGTCGTGTACCTGGAGAATCATCTTGCTGCGGATGCCCTCGGCCTTGAAGCGCTGGTGGATGCGAATCATCGCTACCTTAATGATGTCGGCGGCGGTGCCCTGAATGGGCGCGTTGATGGCGTTGCGCTCGGCAAAGCCGCGCACGGTGGCGTTGGCTGAGTTGATGTCGGGCAGATAGCGGCGACGACCGAATAGGGTAGTGACATAGCCTCGCTGACGTGCCGTCTGCTTGGCCTGCTCCATATAGTCGTGAACGTCGGGGAACGTGGTGAAATAGCCGTCAATAAGCTGTTTGGCTTCGTCGCGGCTGATGTCTAAGCGCTCAGCGAGTCCGAAGACGGTGATGCCGTAGATGATGCCGAAATTGGCTCGCTTAGACTTCGTACGCTCGTCGCGTGTCACCTCTTCAATGGGTTTCTTGTAGATGTTGGCGGCGGTGGCTGCATGCAAGTCCTTCCCCTCGCGGAAGACGGCAATCATCTGCGGGTCGTTAGACAGGTGAGCCATCACGCGCAGTTCTATCTGACTGTAGTCTGCTGAAAAAAACAGACAACCAGGCTCGGGAACAAACACTTTGCGAATCTCCTTTCCGTCTTCGCCACGGATGGGAATGTTTTGCAGGTTGGGGTCCGACGAGGAGAGCCGTCCCGTAGCAGTCACCGTCTGGTTGAATGATGTGTGGATGTGTCCTGTTCGTGGGTTAATCAGTTTCGGCAGCGCGTCGATATACGTGCCGATAAGTTTCTTCAAACCTCTGTGTTCCAAGATGTCAGATACAATCTCGTGTTTGTTGCGTAGTTGTTGCAGCACTTCTTCCGACGTCACGTACTGACCCGTCTTTGTCTTCTTGGCCTTCTCCACAATCTTCAGTTTATCGAAGAGAATCTCACCGACTTGTTTCGGCGAGGCTATATTGAACTGTTGACCCGCCAACTCATAGATGTGCTTCTCTAATTCGTTCATGCGGTTAGTCAAAATAGTTGACGTTTCCTTCAGTGAGTCAACGTCTAAGCATACGCCGTTCATCTCCATCTCGGCCAGTATGGGCATTAGCGGCATCTCGATATCGTAGAACAGCTTCTCGCACTCAAACTTCTTCAGTTCAGGTTCCAGTTTGTTTTTCAGCCGCAGGGTGACGTCCGCATCTTCAGCAGCATATTCGTAGACGAGGGTAGGGGAGAGGTCGCGCATGGAGCGTTGGTTCTTTCCCTTGGGTCCTATCAGCTCGTCGATGTGGATGGTTTTGTATTTGAGGTAGACCTCAGCCATGAAGTCCATGTTGTGACGCAGCTCGGGCTGGATGAGGTAGTGGGCAATCATCGTGTCCCACATCGGGCCTTGTAACTGAATGTTATAATTTCTTAAAACTTCTAAATCGTATTTTAAGTTCTGTCCAACCTTCAAGATTTTGGGGTCTTCGTAGAGCGGTTTGAAAATATTGACGATTTTTAAGGCTTCTTCACGTTCGGCAGGAACGGGCACGTAAAATGCTTCAAATTCCTTCACGGCGAAGCTCAAACCTACCAATTCGGCATCGATGGCAGAGGTTGAGGTGGTCTCCGTATCTAAACTGAGAATTTCGTTTGTCAAGAAATAATCACGAATCTGAATCATTTCTTCCTCATTTTCAACGAGTTTGTAGTTGTGAGCCACTGTTTTTAGGCTCTCAAAACTCGAATTTTCTTCTCCACCTTGGCCGTCAGCCGGAAATTCTGTAAACAAATCGAGTTGGCCGTTAGCAGGAGTTGATGATTTTTGAGGTTTTTTAAGAATCTTGTCTGCCAGCTGCTTAAACTCCAGTTCGGTGAAGATTTTACCCAATTCCTGTTCGTCGGGTTCCACGACTCGCAGTTCGTCCATATTGAGTTCGATGGGGACATCGGTCTTGATGGTTGCCAGGAAGTAGCTCGTCTTAATGTCGTCGACATGCTCTGTGACTTTTTTCTGCAGCGCACCCTTCAGCTCACTGGTTCGCGAGAGCAGTTGTTCGACGCTTCCGAATTCGTTAATCAGTTTCACGGCTGTTTTCTCGCCAACGCCGGGACATCCCGGGAAGTTGTCGGCTGAGTCGCCCATGAGTGCCAGGAGGTCGATAACCTGGAGTGGGGTAGTGATGCCGTATTTCTCGCATACCTCTTTGGGACCCATCACCTCGTAGCCGCCACCGTGACGCGGGCGGTAGATGTTGGCCAGTTCGGTAACCAGCTGTCCGTAGTCCTTATCGGGGGTGAGCATATAGCACTTTACTCCGATGGAATCGGCCTTTTTTGCCAGAGTCCCGATGACGTCGTCGGCCTCGAAACCGTCTACCTGAAGGATGGGGATGCGGTAGGCACGCAGTATATCCTTGATGATGGGGACGGCCTTGTGTATGTCCTCTGGCGTCGCGTCGCGTTGGGCTTTGTAGGCGGGGAAAGCCTCGCTGCGGAATGTCGGCCCGTGAGGGTCGAAAGCCACGCCGATATGTGTCGGCTGCTCCTTTTGTAGCACCTCGTTCAGCGTGTTACAGAAGCCGATGATGGCCGATGTGTTTTGGCCTTTGGAGTTGATACGCGGGTTCTTGATGAAGGCGTAATACGACCGGTAAATGAGCGCGTAAGCGTCTAAAAGGAATAGTTTATCCATAACAAGTGAGAATTTTCGCGTAAAATTACTAAAAAAATTCTCATTATCCGAAGATTTTCACTAATTTTGTCACAAAATTCTTTCGATATGGATTATTTGTCGCTTATAAAGCAGCCAATAGTGCAGGATTTGGACAACTTTGTGGAGTTGTTCAACGCGTCGTTGACACATAGTGACGGTCTTCTTGGCTCTGCTCTTTCGCATATCCGTCAGCGTGGTGGTAAGCGTATGCGTCCGATGCTGATCTTGCTGATGGCGCAGAATTTCGGTCGTGTGTCGCAGGTTACGCAGAATGCAGCTGTGGGTCTTGAACTGCTGCATACTGCCTCTCTGGTTCACGACGATGTGGTGGACGAGAGTAGTGAGCGTCGGGGACAGGCTTCGGTGAATGCTACGTATGATAATAAGGTGGCCGTCTTGGTAGGCGACTATATCCTTTCTTCTGCCTTGCTGCGCGTATCAATGACAGATAATCAGAAAATCATACAATTGCTGGCCGAACTGGGACGGACGCTGGCCGCCGGTGAGATTTTGCAGCTGTCGAACATTCATAATCAGGAGATTTCAGAAGACGTTTATTATCAGATAATTAACAACAAGACCGCCGCCTTGTTCGAGGCTTGTTCGAAGATTGGTGCGTTGTCGGCAGGTGCCACTGACGAGGAGATAGCTGCCGCTGCAAAATTCGGACAAAATATCGGAATGATTTTCCAAATCCGTGACGATATCTTCGACTATTTTGATTCGAAGGAAATCGGCAAGCCGACGGGTAACGATATGGTAGAAGGCAAGCTGACACTGCCCGTCATCTATGCGCTGAACAACTCGCATCTGGAATCGATGCAGACGTTGGCTCGTAAAGTGAAAGCAGGCACCGTAAATCCCGATGAAATAGCCGTTCTTGTGGAGTTTACGAAGGAACAGGGTGGGATAGAGTATGCTGAGCGACGGATGGAGGAGATAGCCGACGAAGCCCGCGTCTTCATCAATAAATATGTCAAAGACATCGCTGTTAAAGACGCCCTGACAGCCTACCTCGAGTACGTCATCCAGCGCAATTATTAGACAAGAGTACAATACCAGCCAGGAGTACTTTTTGACAGGAGTACAAGAGTACTTTTTGACGTATGCACCCAACGGATTCCTACCCCTTTTATTACAGGGGGTTAGAGAATTCACAATTTAGAAAATTAATACTTTTGCCTATTATTTGAGGACTACTTT
>ONDA01000009.1 GCA_900316475.1 uncultured Prevotellaceae bacterium | reverse complement strand
ACAACTAAAGAAACTCAACGAGAAACTTGAAAAAGTTGCCTAATGTGATTGTTGCAAACGGCAGAATGGAGTGCCCACCGCATATTTGTTATATGGAAGGATGGGGTCGTGGGCTAATGATTCGAGCAGTGGCGGTTTCGACATGGGATTGCCGTTCTGGTCGCGTCCGAGAATGGCGGCGAGGTCGAAGCGGAAGCCGTCGATATGGTAGTCGGTCACCCAGTAGCGCAGGCTCTCGACAATCATGTCGCGTACATTAGGGTTGTTGCAGTTCAGCGTGTTGCCACAGCCGCTGAAGTTATAGTAACTGGATGTTGACGAGGTGGAATTGGTGCTGCCTGTGCCATCAACGAAATCAAGCGGTGCAGGGGTGTCCGAAGGGGTGTCTAATAGGGTGCCTAATGGGGTGTCTGATACTGCAAAGGCTATATATTCTCATATTAAGGACAATCCTAATATCAGTAGAAGCGAGTTGGTTAACTTGACAGGCATTTCGCTCAAGAACGTTCAGAAGCATATCAATAGGCTCAAAGAATTAGGGTTCATACGGCGCATTGGTTCAACTAGGTTAGGCTATTGGGAGATAATCAAGTGAACTATAGATTGCCAAAAGAGTTATCTGTAAGGTCATCTAAAGAGTTCGCTTCTTGCTTGTGATAACAAGTGTTAATATGCCTTTTCTTGACGTTTAGGGCGATTGTAATGCTTTACAACTGAAGCTTAGTGGTGCAAAAGTGGTGCATTTGGAGTAAAAGAAAATCAGCAAGTAATTGATATTCAATTGCTTGCTGATTTTATTAAAGTGATCCGCTTGGGGTTCGAACCCAAGACCCCAACATTAAAAGTGTTGTGCTCTACCGACTGAGCTAGCGGATCAACCTTATTGATTGCTTTAAAAAGCGGGTGCAAAGGTACGTAAAAAAAATGGAATGACCAAATTTTTAGGCATTTTTTCTCTCTTTTTCTTCTTCAACGACTTTTTGGTAGCATTCGCGGCACAGCGGTTCGTACTCCTGAGTCTCTCCAAGCAGTACGCGGCGGTCGTTGTCTACCAGCCGGTGGCTGACGTAGGCCAGGTTGCCGCACTTGACGCAGATGGCGTGTACCTTGGTGACGTCGTCGGCGATGGCGCATAGGGCAGGCATGGGGCCGAAGGGTGCTCCTTTATAATCCATGTCGAGGCCGGCGATGATGACGCGTATGCCGCGATTGGCCAGTTCGTTACAGACGTCGACAAGTCCCATGTCGAAGAACTGTGCCTCGTCGATGCCAACGACGTCAATGTCGCTCGAGAGCAGCAGGATGCTGGCCGACGAGTCGAGGGGCGTTGACGGGATGTGGTTCTGGTCGTGGCTGACGACGTCTTCCTCCGAGTAGCGCACGTCGATGGCAGGCTTGAAAATCTCCACTTTCTGTTTGGCAAACTTGGCACGTCTCAGACGGCGGATAAGTTCCTCGGTCTTACCCGAGAACATGGAGCCGCAGATGACTTCTATGCGGCCGGGACGATGGGACTCTCCGTTGATATTGTTGTTCATATTGCTTGCAAAATTACAAATACGTTTTAAAAATTGCAAAGAAATGGCCACTTTTTTTTGCATTTCTTGAGATTTTTACTACATTTGCCCGCTGAATGGGAATATTGTATATCGTTCCGACGCCTGTAGGCAATATGGAGGATATGACCTTGCGCGCCATCCGCATCCTGAAAGAGGTCGATTTGGTGCTGGCAGAGGATACCCGAACGTCGGGTGTCCTGTTGAAGCATTTCGATATCAAGAATCAGTTGCTGTCTCACCATAAGTTCAATGAGCATGGTACGTCGGCGGGCATCGTCAGTCGTCTGTTGGCAGGACAGGACGTAGCCCTTATCAGCGATGCCGGTACGCCGGGCATCAGCGACCCGGGGTTCTTCCTGGTCCGTGAGGCTGTCAAGGCGGGAGTCGAGGTTCAGACGCTGCCAGGGGCTACGGCCTTTGTTCCGGCGCTGGTGAGTAGTGGCCTGCCTTGCGACCGTTTTGCCTTTGAGGGCTTCCTGCCACAGAAGAAAGGCCGTCAGACAAAGCTGCTGAGTCTGGCCAATGAGGAGCGTACGATGATTTTCTATGAGTCGCCCTATCGGCTGCTCAAGACGCTCGAACAGTTTGCCGAGGCTTACGGTGCCGAGCGCCGTGTGAGTGTCTGCCGAGAGATTTCGAAGATTCACGAGGAGAGCGTCCGTGGCACGCTGGCTGAGGTCATTGCCCATTTCCGCGAGCACGAGCCGAAAGGCGAGATTGTCATTGTGTTGGCGGGAAAGACGAAAGAAGAGAAGATAGAATCATAAATAATAAACTGTTATGAAGAAATTAGCATTATTTTGTGTATGTGTGCTGGCTCTTGCCAGCTGTTCTGAGGGTCAGCAGAAGACAGACACTGCTTTGTCCCAGCGTGTTGATTCGCTGTCACAGATTATAGCCCAGAAGGACAACGAGATTAACGACATGATGAGCACCTTCGGTGAGATAGAGGAGGGTTTCCGTGCCATCTCCGAGGCTCAGGACCGCGTTGCCGTGGCAAAGAGCGGCGAGGGCGCCAACACGAAGGAGCGTCTGCGTGAGAACATCCAGTTCATCCAGAACACGATGAAGCAGAACAAGGAGCTCATCAACAAACTGAAGCAGCAGCTTCGCGAGAGCAGTGTCAAGGGCGATGCCCTGCGCAAGCTGGTCGACAGCATGCAGAAGGAACTGGAGGAGAAGGAGCAGCAGATGCAGCAGTTGCGTGCCGAGTTGGACTCTAAGGAGATTCACATCATGGAACTTGACGAGCAGGTGGCCAATCTTAACAACGACGTGGCTGAACTGACCACCGAGAACACGCAGCGCGCCGAGACCATCTCTACGCAGGACAAGCAGTTGAACACAGCTTGGTTTGTCTTTGGTACGAAGAATGAGTTGAAGGAGCAGCAGATCCTTGTCGACGGTAAGGTGCTGCAGTCGAGCTTCAACAAGGAGTACTTCACCAAGATTGACATCCGCGTCGACAAGGAGATCAAACTCTACAGCAAGTCGGCTGAGATCCTGACGTCACATCCGTCGAGCTCCTACACCCTTCAGCGCGATGCCAACAAGCAGTATGTGCTGCGCATCACCGACCCGCAGCTGTTCTGGTCGACGAGCAAGTATCTGGTAGTTCTCGTCAAGTGATATAGGCATGCCTATGAGACATGTCGCCGGATTAGCCAAGACGTCCTGCGTCTTGGCTTTCTTCTTCTGTCTGGTAGCTGCCTGTACGGAGGATAAGAGCCGTAGCGGTGTCATCCTGACATCGCCGGCAGCCATTGAGCTCTATCCCGTGGCCAACCAGACGGGTACCGTCAGCTTTAGTGCCTCGTCCAGTTGGAAGGCTACCTGTACGGCAAACTGGCTCGTCGTCACGCCGAGTCAGGGTGGTGCCGGCGACAATACTATTAAGGTGACGACCGCCTCGGCCAACCGTACAAAGGCCACCCGTAGTGCCCAGCTGATGATTACGTCGGGAGGCTCTCAGAAGAGCATTACCGTCGTCCAAAGCGGCAAGTATGCCCTCTTTATGCAGAAACAGACCACCCAAGGACCTGAAGGCGGCGAGCTGACACTATACTTCACCAGTAATCTGGAAGAGAGCGACAAGCTGCAGGTAGGCTATCGCGAGTTGGACTGGATAGGTTGGGCCGACGCATCGCGCATAACCCGCAGTGAGTGGCGCGGCCAACTGCCTGACCTGATTCTTCAGCCCAACACGACGACGGAGACAAGGACAGCACTTTTTGTGCTGATGATGGGTACGCCCGATGGCCAGTGGCTCGGTCTCGACACCATCTTTGTCCACCAGCTCAGCTATTACGATGATTACGAGTCTACCGACTATTCTGCCGACGGCATGGTGACCCTTCTGCAGCAGGCAACAATGGGGCGTGGCATTAATGTCGTTATGATGGGCGACGGCTTTGCCGACCGCGATATAGCTGACGGCACTTATATGCAGGTCATGGCGAAGACGCTTGAAAATCTGTTCAGTGAAGAACCCATCCGTTCGCTGCGCCACTATTTCACCGTCTATGCCGTGACAGTTGTTTCGAAGAACAGTGGGGTGAACGTGGGCGGTACCTCCATGCGTTCAACGGCTTTCAGTACCGTGCCCAGCCTGACGGACTCCAATATATCCTGCGATGAAGAGAAGATAGAAGAATACCTGAGGAAAGTTTCTGGCTTTGACATCCGGAACACACAGTCCATTGTCGTCCTCAACTGCCACTCCCATAATGGGGTCACCTATTGGTATACCAGCCAAAATCGCCAGCCGTTGCACTATTCCCTGGCCCTGTGCCCTGTCATTGACAGTTTGGAGAGTGAGACATTCCGTCAGGTGCTGACCCACGAGGCTGTTGGCCATGGTCTGGCCAAGTTGGGCGACGAATATGGCTATGAGAGACAGGGTAGGGCCACCGACGAAGTGCTGAGTAATCTTGACGATATGCATAACTATGGCTGGCTGACCAATGTAGACTCAAGTAGTGATCCGTCTGCCGTTTGCTGGAGTTGGTTCATTGGCAACGCCCGGTTCCAGAACGAAGCCATCGGCGTCTACGAGGGCGGCTACACATACGTTTCCGGCGTTTACCGGCCTACGGAGGAGAGTATGATGAACTCCAACCAGAGTCCCTTCAACGCTCCCAGCCGTCGTGCTATATATAATAAGGTGATGGAGTTGGGCGAGGGGCGTACCGACGTGTCGTACGACGAGTTTGCCGTCTTCGACGCCCAGCATAAGCCCGAACGCTGGAACTACAGCACCACCCGCAGTCAAGTGCCGTGGCAGCAGTGGCGTCCGGCGCCGCCACGCGTGAAGCGTCTGGATATGTAAGATTCTTGACTGTCATTGTCAGAGCCGCTTGAGCCATAGCTCCAGAAAATGGTCGTAGACGGCGTAGCCCTTGGGGGTGCGGCTGACGAGATCCTTGTCGGTCAGCACGTCAAGAGCTGTCTTGACGCTGCTGGAACTTGGCAGGTCGTACTTCCTGATAAACTCGCTGCCCATCGGGCTTTCCACGAAGTTCTCCTTGGCAATGGCCTTGAGTACTGAAAGCTGATTGTCGGTAAGGAATGTCACGAGCTCTTCATACTGTACGGTGTAGCGGCTGACGATATGGGCTATGGCTTCA
This sequence comes from uncultured Prevotellaceae bacterium, assembly GCA_900316475.1. Classification (GTDB taxonomy): domain Bacteria; phylum Bacteroidota; class Bacteroidia; order Bacteroidales; family Bacteroidaceae; genus Prevotella. The sequence goes on along the minus strand of ONDA01000009.1, from coordinate 101,784 downwards.
CGCAGCTGTGCTTCGCTCCTGACGTTTTTCTCTGTTTCGTAGAGCCGGTTCAGTACGAGCTGCATGCTTCGGGTAATACCGTTGAGCCGCTGATACATGTCGTGGAACACGTCTTTGCTGAGGCTGCCTTTCTTTGCCTCGAAGAAGCGGCGGGCGAAGTCATAGTAGATTTCCTCGTGCAGGGGCTCCAGTCCCATTGACACTGTACTCTGATAGAAAGGGCGGTCGGCGGAACTGAATATCTGAGCCATCAGATGACGCTTGCTGCCAGAGAATACGAAGTGGGCGTTGGGCACGAACTGGATATGGGAGCGCAGCAGTGCCTCGATACCCTCCTCAGGATACTTGGTTATTTGCTGGAATTCGTCGATGGCAATGTATATCTGACGGCCGCTTGTCCTCAGATAGTCGAAAATGGTCTTGAGACTCATGGCCGACTGTGACGGCTCGATACTAACTGACACCGTGGGGAGGCCAGTCATGGGGTCGGCACTGAACACGGGTCGCCACGAGCCGAAGAACTCCAGAAGCCGCTTCAAGGCTTTCTGCTCACGCGAAAGTACGTCTTGTGCAATGGCGTTACCTAATAGCTGTACGAAATCATGCTGGTTTTTGGTCGCAAAAATGTCGATATAGATGCAAACGGCATCCTTCTCCTTGCTTTTTAGCTGCCAAAAAGTATTCTTGATAAGTCCTGTTTTACCAATTCTGCGGGGAGAAATGAGTACTGTATTACGTCCGTTTTGCAGGTTTGCTATCAATTCTTCTGTCTCCACAATGCGGTCGCAGAAATACTCTGGACTTACAAAACCCTGATAGATAAAGGGGTTCTGAAGTGTTTTGCCGTTTTTCTTTGCCATAAGCCAGTGTCTTTTATTCAGTATTTCATTACGGGATTCCCGCTGCGGAATTTCCGTTACGGAATTTCCGCAATGCAAAGGTACGACAAAAGAAGTGAACCACCAAATGTTTTTAGTTTTTTTCAGATATAAACAGAGCCGCAACGACTGATGCGCTGCGGCTCTGCAAATCTAATCCTGTATAGTATGTAATACCTTATTTGTTGAACGGATAATATACTGTTGACAATGACAACGTAATGGTGTTAGCAGGATTTTCTACGTCTTGCAGAATAAGCACCGACGGGCAGTATTCGTTGTCAGAGGACAGTTTGAACGTGCCCATGAATGGTGCGACGGCGTAGTTCCAACCAGTGTTCTTATAGTACCACTGTCCGTTCCCGTCGTAGCTGTTAGCGAACGAATTTCTTTCCGTTTTTAATATAGATTCCTTTCCACTCACGTGTCATCTTCTGACCGTTGAGGGTGTATAGCCCGTCGGTCAGTCTCTGGCTGTTCGCTTTCACGTTATTGATAGCCGTAGGCAGTCCTTCTGTCAGGTTCAGCGACCCGTCTTCGCCCTTTATGAGGGTATACTTGCAGACAGTGCCGTGGATAGCATGGACAAGCGTTGGTTCGTCTTCAAGCAGGCCTTGGGACACCAGTGTCAAGGCGTATGTACCCGGCTTAATTATTTCATCTTTTAGCCAGACGAGTCCTTCGCTACCCGTCGACTCTTGGTCTTCTGAGAACGAAAATCCATAGGCAAAAGGAATTGGCCCTTCCTTCTCTCCGTCCTCGGTTTCATGTTCAGAGTCGTAGATGAGGATTTTGTGGCTGTCATCGTTAGATCCATTGATGTTGTCCATAGCCAGAAATACCTGACCATAGAAATCGCGGTGTCCAATATTAAAGAGCATATTCGTAGTTAGTACCAGCGAATCAGTCTCGTCGATAGATAGTTCACATGGTGCGCCTGCTGCCCACATCGTTTTCTCTTTAGCACCTTCTGCCGGTGTGTCATGTGGAGTGAAGCCTATGAGCATATTGTTGCTGTAACTATAGTCACCTTTCTGCTCTGCAGCCGAGCCGGGATTAAGAAAGGTTATATTGAAATAGCCATCGCACTTGCCAGCCCACCCCCAGTTGACGTGTACCCTGCCGTCTGCATCAATGCCGTCGAACACAAACGCATGGCCGGCAGAACCGTCCTTCGGACTTCCTGCGTAGAGTATGGGGCGATGCTCGTTAACCAACTCGTTGACCAACAGTTCATTCCACTCTTCTTCGGTAAAGAAGTCTCGGTAACAGAGCCGAAGAGCTAATGAGTCATACTGGAAGTTTTCGCCCAAGCCTTTAGCACATGCCTGAAGGTTGGTGCCGCCGTATGAAACCGTATAGGACATGCCCGAAGCCATACCAACATCTGATATCAGCTGTGCTACAGCACGATTGGCATCGGTCAGAGACTTCTGTGTCGAAGCATAATAATCCTTCATGTTTGACCAGTCGTAGACGCTCTCGATGCTGGCCGTCTTTTTTATGCCGTTCTTTGTGTAGGTAGCCTCGCCACGACCTTGTGCCGGATAGTTGAAGAATTTCATAATTTGCGCTGCCGCCGTTGCCACACAGCCTGCAGGGCAACGCGAAGTAGCCACTTTCGGACAGAGCAGGTTATAGGGCTCACTTTGGCTCCACTGGGTAGTGAGCATAGGCTCCACCACCTGCGTTGCCTCAAGAGCGGTGTACCAACCGCCTGTAACTGCCAGCTGTTGCATAGATTGGCTGACCTCCTCAATCCACCACTTGAATCCTTCGGGCATGTCGGACGTGTTGAACTTCGTATCAGAATAACCGATGACGGCCGGAAAACGGTCGTCGCGGCTGACAACGACAAAGCCCCCTGCATCGGAACCATAGACCGACAAGCCACGGTCTTTCATCAGCAATTTCACCTCTTGAGGATGGAGAGACCGGCTGCCATTGACTGTCGCCCCAGTCAGTTGTCGACAGGCGGCTGTCAGCATATCAGCATCCCTGCGCTCAGAAGCATTAGTGGCTACCTCAAGGATAGCCACTAAAGTTGTTAAAAAGACTAAACGCTTCATTGTTCACTCACTACGAAAGCATCATAATATGAACCATTGAAACCTACACCGGCAGCTGGTATGACGTATTTAAACCCGAAATAATAGGCATTGTCATCAGGATCAAACATAGAAGCCTTGTCAGCAGCTGGCTGTGCATAGACGTCACCGTAACCAGGATATTCCCAGCCCTGTGAGATGGAAGGTTCGTTGATGGTTATGTTGTTCTCGTCATCGACGGTGAACGTGAAGGTGTGAGCCATTGCTTCATCGTCAATTTTGATACGATAACATTTCAGAATCTCTGAGAACTCCAGAACGCTGTTAGCTACCTCTGCCTCGTTGAACTGCGAGTAGTATGTGCCAGTCTTGTAAGGCTTGAAGTCCTCCTTCACTACGCTCAGTTCAGCACGTGGGCAGTTGACGATGGTGTCGGCATACTGTGTGGTGAACTCCTCGGGAACAGTGATGGCAGCTCTGTAAGTCTTGAACATCTCCATGTTGTCGCTACATTGAATGGTTATGGTTGCTGTCTCGTCACCATCGTTGAAGGTTACCTGAGAAGGTACGCCAGTAAAGATGTCAGGTGTAGCAGTGGCAAACACCACGGGAACGGTCAGTGCTCCGCTCTTGTTGTTGCGGGCGTATGTCACCTCGAATGTGTTGCCATCCGAAGGTACGGTGATGCTGTTAGACGATGCGATAAACACATTCAGTCCTTGGGCATTAGTGGGTGCACCTGCCGACCAATCATCGTCGTCGCTGCATGAGGCTGCCATCAGACTCATCACGGCAAGGCCTGTCATCAGGAATAATTTATTGAGTTTCATAATCTTTATGTCTTTTTTTTGTTGATTATTAATTAATCGGTCACACCGTCACGCAAGTTAGGATACTGATCCTGCTCAGGCTGATGGCTGCCCGTGTTGTCGATGATGCCGGCATTGGTGTTGGTCTCACTGTCGCAGAAGCGCATCAGCAACCAAGCATCGTCGGCAGGCAGATTGAAGCGGAAGGCAGCAGGCTGGTTGCAGTTTTCGTCGTGGAAGCGGACGAGCGGTTTCTGCAGACGCATGATGTCACTCATGGCGAAGCCTTCGCCCCACAGCTCAACACGGCGCTGATACCAGATTTCGTCTGCCAGTGTGCGACCGCTGGCCGACGATGAGTAGGCGGGGTCACGGTAAGTCTTTACAAAGTTCTCAAGGATGGCGCGAGCCTGAGTCTCCTGACCGCTCTTAGCCAAACCTTCGGCCTTGATGAGAATCATTTCCTCGACACGCATCAGGGGATAGTCATTGATGTTGTTGGCAGAACCGATACCATCCTTCATGCCGAACTTTACATTGGTATACGGTGTGAAAGCCATCTTGACGTCGTCAATCTCCAATGTGGAAATGGCGTCGCCTTGAGCACTGCCCCAGCTCTCGTTGGCCAACAGCGGCGAATGCAGGTCTTCGTCAACCCACCAGCCCTTACGGACATCGGTCTCAGGTATCTTGTCCCACAGCAAGGTGTTAATCATGGCATAGCATCCTGCACCAGCAGTGTAGCTGTCGGCACTGAAGGAACTGAGCCATGAGGAACAAGTGGCGTACGAGCCAATCAAAGCGATGTTCTGCGTGATTTCAATACCCCAGATCCAGTTAGGCTCATTAATATCGACGAAAGCAGGACCCGTGATCTCGGCGGGCGTATAGCCCTCCATGGCCTTGTCGGCATCGGCAGCAGCATCGGCCCACTTCCCCATAATGAGGTTGGCGCGTGCACGCAGACCGTAGGCCACCTGCTGGTTGATGCGGGTCTTATTGGCGCGGCTGTTGTTCAGGTTGGCAACGGCGAAGTTGAGGTCTTCCATAATGAGTTTGAACACCTCTTCCACGGTAGCACGCGGGTTGTTGGTAAACTGCTCGTCGGGTGTCTCCTCTGTGACGATGGGTACTGCGGGCTTGTCCTTGGCAATCTGGTAGTTGAATTGAAAGTATTGCACCAACTCCAGATAATCGAAGGCACGGATGGCGTGAGCCTGAGCCAGCATGTTTTTGCTGACACTGTCAGTGGCTGCCTTGGTGTCCTTGATGATGTCGTTGGCCATCTTAATCTGGTTGTAGGGGGCACAGTAGCGGATGTATGGGTTAGCGTAGTTGGCGTTACGCGAGGAGTACTCACCGCATACTGAGAACCAGTTGTAGCCACTGTCGTCGTAGAGATAGTCGGGACCCTCGGCATCGCACGAGATGTGCTGCATGATGAATCCGAAGTCGTCAGCACGGTAGCTTGTACGGTTGAACACGCCATTGGGCAGTCCCATCATGTTGAACATGGAGGAGAAAGAGGCCTCCGCACGGGCGGAAATCATCTCCTTCGTCTGCTTTACCTGGTCTTCGGTCAGGGCGTTGCTGGCCGGCTCCATCTCGTCGATGTCGTTACACGAGGCGAGCGTCATTAGACCAGCCAAAGCAAAGAATGATATTTTATATAGTTTCATATTTTCTATCTTTTTAACGTTTCTACACTTGATTAGAATGTGACGGACAGACCTGCCGTAATGGTGCGCATGGCCGAGTAATGTGTTGTGGCCATACCCATACCCGAAGTGTAACCACCGACGGTCATCGAGTGGCGGGGGTCAAGACCCTTGCGCTTCGACCATACGGCCAGGTTTTCACCCGATACATAGAGGCGCAGCGATGTCAGCGTCAGCGGGGCGATGAGCTTCTTGGGGAAGGTGTATCCCAGCTGTACGTTGTTCACGCTGAGGTAGTTGGAACTAATCAGGAAGCGGTCAACCGAAGTCTGACCCACTTGGGTGTCACCGTCGAGACGGGGGATATCGCTACCCTGATTGGTGGGCGACCATGCGTCGAGGGCATCCTTATGCCAAGCGCTGCCGATGTTGTTCTGTGTGTGCATTAGAGCCTGGTACTGAGCGTCGTAGACCTTACCACCGAGCTGGTAGCTGAACTGTGCGCTGAGGTCAAAGCCGTAGCCACGAGCCGTGAGGCCGAAGCCACCGTTGACGTCGGGCAGAATAGTGCCTAACTCATACTGGTCGGCGTCCGAGAAGACGTCGGTGGTCAAGTCGCGACCAGTGTAGATTATCTTGCCGTTGGCGTCACGTTTAGGTGTGCCGTCTGCATTTGTCTCATACTCCTTGTAATAGTAGAGACCCTTACCGGTCTTGGGGTCAACACCGGCGTAGCGGCGCATATAGGCGTCGTAGATGGAGCCGCCAATCTTGAGGATACTTGAGCCACCCTTGATACCTTCCTCTTCCACGGAGGGGTCGAGTTCGGTAATCTCGTTCTTGTAGTGGGTCAGGTTGGCGTTCAGAGCCACCTCAATGTCGCTGTTCTTGAAGACGATGCCCTCGAGGTTCACCTCAATACCCTTGTTGGTCATCGAACCGATGTTGGTAGGCACGAAGCCGGTCACGTTACCCGACGACAGGGGCACATCCTTGAAGTAGAGCATGTCGCTGGTCTTGCGCGAGAAGTACTCGATGCTACCGCTCAGGCGGTTATTCAATGCTGCGAAGTCGAAACCGATGTTGAACGAATGAGAACTCTCCCATGTCAGCTCCTCGTTGCCCTTCCATGTCATCTGCAGACTGTAGCCGGCTGTAGGGCTCCATGAGGGCTTATACTGAGTGATGTACGGATAGTACTGGTCGTTGCCGTTAGGGTCGAGGATGTTGTCGTTACCCTGCACGCCGTAGCTCACCTTGAACTTCAGCATGTCGAGCCACTTGACGCTGTCCATGAACTTCTCCTTCTTGATTTCCCACGCAGCACCTACGCTACCGAAGGTACCCCAACGGTGGCCGGGAGCGAAGCGGCTCGAAGCGTCGCGACGGATAGAACCGTTGACGAAATACTTCTCCTGATAGTCATAGAGCACACGGCCCAGGAAACCCTCGGTCATGTAGTTGTCAACAGCTGAGTAGGGGTCTTTGTTCTCAGTACCCACGGCGTTGCCGAGTTCGGCTATGTAGGGGTCGTAGAGGTGGTCGTTCTGTCCCGATAGTTCCTGAAATTTATACTTGTACTGCTCGTAACCGGCGAGTACTTCGATGTGATGTTGGTTGTCGAGGAAGCTGGTCTTGTAGTTTGCCAGGTACTGGTTGGTAACGGCAAATGCACGTGTGCTGTAGACGTAAGCAATGCCGTCGACATTGCTGGCCGAGCCAAAGGTGCTGGAGAGCTCGTTGTAACGGCGGTTGCGAGCCGACACCGACAGGTTGGCGCTCAGTGTCAGTCCCTCGATGGGGGTGATGATGGCAGAGAACTTGCCATTGTAGTGGTCGCGATAGTCCTGGCGAGAGTTCAGCTCGTTGTCGCGGATGGCGTTACCCACCACGCTCGGACGCTTGAAGTTCGTCTGGTTGGCATCATAGACGGTCAGACCGTTGGCATCGTGCTTAATGGTGCCGTCGGCGTTGCGTACATAGAGAGGATAAATCGGAGCCATGTTGTTGGAAATGTAGAACACGTTGCCGCTCGAACCCCATGTGTCACTGTAGGAAGGTGTCTCGGAGTCTACGTGAGTGTAGCTCATATTGGTACCCACTTTCAACCACTTCTTCACCTGGTAGTCGACGTTCAGACGGGCGCTGTAGCGCTCTATGCCCGAGTTGTTCACCACGCCGCCGTCGTTCAGATAGCCTACGCTGGCATAGTAGTTCAGACGATCGGTAACGCCGCTGAATGAAGCATTGTACTCCTGACGGAACGAGTTGTGGAAGGTCTCGTCATACCAGTCGTCAGGTGTGTAGTAGTATTCGCCGTCGCTGTAACCCAGGGTGGCGTTGGGGTTGAGCTTAAAGTTCGAACCTATGAGCTTCTCACCTTCGGGAACAGTGTAAACCTGATAGCCCAGACCGCCGTTCTTCGCGTTGAGCAGATTGGCGTCGGCAAATGCGTATGCCTCGGCGGCCGACTTGCCAGCATAAATCTGCGAGTTGTACAGCTTTTGGTAGGTTAACTCATAGTACTGTCCCGGATCAGTAATGACGTCATACTGCGGAATGAGTCGGCTGTTGGAACCCCACTTCGCGTCGAAACGTACCTCGGCGTCCTGGTCGCGTCCTTTCTTGGTGGTGATAAGTACCACGCCGTTGGCGCCGCGTGCACCGTAGATAGCCGATGCCGATGCGTCCTTCAGCACTGTCATCGACTCCACGTCCTGCGGGTTGATGGCGTTGATGGGTCCGTCATAAGGCATACCGTCGACCACGTAGAGCGGGTCCTTCGATGCATAGAGCGAGCCTACGCCACGGATGCGGATAGTGGGGGCGTTGGATGCGGGGTCGCCGCTCGATTGGATAATCTGCACGCCAGGTGTGGTACCTGCCAGTGCCGATGTCACGTTGGTGGCAACGTGTGTCTCGATGGTCTTCGAGTCAATCTGTGCGGCTGAGCCGGTGAAGGCGACTCATAGCCTAAGTATGACACTGTAATCTGTGTCTTACCTTGAGGCAACGTCACAGAGAAACGGCCGTTAACATCAGTCAACATACCGGTCTTGGCACCCTCAACGCGAACGGCAGCCCCAATAATCGGCTGGCCGTCCTCTTGTGAGAGTACTGTTCCGCTGACTTTTGTCTGGGCAACAGCCACTACACAGAGCAGCATCGTTGCCATTAACATCGTTAGTCTTTTTTTCATAATTCTCTCTCGTTTTTTGGTTTATAATATATTAATGTTTCGTTTCGTGCGTGTACCTTATATAATATGTACGCCTCGATATAATATGTACGCCTCGGCGCACGAGGTGGGCGATTAATACTGTGTTAAACCATAAATTATGCATATTTAATAAGGCTGTCATCAATAAAAGTTCACGAAAGCCGTTATACAAATGTGCGTATTCATCAAAAAACACTTACGACTATGATAAAAATCAGTGTCCACTTCTACTTCCGAGTTCATATCGTCCGCCAGACAAAGTCCCTGACACCTGCACAGTCTGCAAGAAAACCAGCAGATGTACCCTTGTTCTACGAGGCTTTCTTGGCAAAGGTTAACGAACTGGGCAGCAGCGTCAGCGACTCTACGCGCAACAACTACCTGACCGCATTGCGTTCACTACGCAGTTTCGCTGGCAATGGCCTGCGCCTGTGTGATATTAATGCGACGCTACTCCAGCGTTATGAGCGATGGCTGCGCGACGGCGGGATATGCCCTAACACTACCTCCTGTTATATGCGCTCGTTGCGAACCATCTTGTCGAAGTTGTTGCCGCGAGAGGAAGTGCTTGCCTCTTTTTCCAACGTCTATACTGGACGTGCTGCTACCGACAAGCGGTCTGTTGACAGAGAAACCGTCAGCAAGGTGAAGAACCTGCAGCTGAAGGAACGGTCGTCACTGTCGCTGGCACGCGACATCTTTCTATTCTGCTTCTACGCCCTCGGCATGCCCTTCGTCGACGTGGCTTTCCTTCGTCGACAGCAGGTAAACGGTGACCAGATCGTCTACTACCGCCGCAAAACGGGCACACGTGTCACCGTGCCGCTGCTGCCTTGTATGAGAGACATCATAGGTAGGTACCAGAACAATACCTCCGATTACGTGTTCCCACTGCTTAGCAGCACCGCCCCACAGACAGCGTATAACGAGTACCTGACGAAGCTCAACTGGTATAACCGCGCCCTGAAAAGACTGGCCCGGCGGGCAGGCGTGTCGGAGACGCTGACGAGCTACACCACTCGCCACACATGGGCTACCACCGCCTACCACAACTGTGTTGAGCTGCCCGTCATATCGAAGGCACTGGGCCACAGTAGCCCGCAGACTACGCTGACTTACCTTCGCGAGATAAACGACCACCGCCTGATGGAGGCCAACAGTCGTATTGTGCAACTGGTTTGAAATCGTACTTGCATGATTTCCCGTAAGTCAAAGATCGCTTTGCCCGCGTTTGGGGGCTTGTTGATAAAGTAGTTTGTCACTCTTCGTACCAGCGGCGCCAAGTGAAACGAGGCAGACGCGTCTGGCAGTTTGTGCGGTGACGGTGTGGGACAGACGGTGCACAGAAGAACCTCTTATAAGGTTTAACGCGACGACTCGATCTGTCCGAATTGCGCCTGCAAAGTTACGCATTTATGACGACCGGCACAAGACGTCGGGGTGGGGCAGAAGAATCCTAAAACACGAACTTGCTGATAGTCAATGCAGTTCACCGGTCATAGCTGAAATCCTATAGTTCAGCGTAGGGGTACATTTAATCTCTTAAAACTTCTGTGGTGACACCTGGCGCACCTGACACTTAACTTGCTGATTATCAGTGTTGTTCTTTCTGGATGGAAGTCGCACCTGAGCTGACACCTGAGGTAGCACCTAAGTTTATTCCAGAAGAAGGAAGACCGGGAAATGTTTCACAATCGTGCTTGAAAAAAAATGGGCGTCTCGTAAAAAAATATAAGCCTCTCGTAAAAAAATAACGGCCGTTTAGAAATGTTTCACGGTTGTTGGTAAAGGAGAGGGGGAGTGGTGCGGCCTTTGGTGCGACCTTTGGTGCGACCAACGTTTAAGAATTAGATGTTGATAATCAACGGATTAAGTGTCAGGTGCGTCAGGTGTCACCACAGAAGTTTTAAGAGATTAGGCAAGGTGAATAAGTTGGCACATCATATATGAATGGTCTGCTTCTGAAAGCTGGGATTGGAAACGTAAAATCGGCGCAAAATGTCAAAAAGAAGGACAATAATGTGATTTTTTTATAATTTTATTCGTTTTTTTAATTTTTATATATTATCTTTGCAAACTGAATTGGCGTGAAACCACTCTACCTCGTGCGCCGAGGTGTCTATATTATTAAGGTACACGCGCGAGACGAAACATTAATATATTATAAACCAAAAAACGAGAGAGAATTATGAAAAAAAGACTAACGATGTTAATGGCAACAATGCTGCTCTGTATAGTAGCTGTTGCCCAGACAAAAGTCAACGGAACGGTACTCTCACAAGCCTCAAGGTAAGACACAGATTACAGTGTCATACTTAGGCTATGAGTCGAAGACGGTTGCCGCCAAGAACGGTATGCGCGTGTTCCTGAAGCAGGATGCCAAAGCCCTCGACGATGTGATTGTCGTTGGTTATGGTACGCAGCGCCGCGAGGCTAAGACGGGTTCTATCACGACCGTCTCTGGTAACGAGATTGCCGATATTCCTGCCACTTCGCTCGACAAGATGCTCGGTGGTAAACTGGCCGGTGTTACCATCACCCAGCAGTCTGGCCAGCCGGGTTCTATGTCAAGCATCCGTATCCGCGGTAACAGCTCTATCAATGCCGGTAACGACCCTCTGTATGTGGTTGACGGTATTCCCATCATGAGCGGTAACGATGCTGAGATGACGAACACGTCGAACCCTATTGCCACCATCAACCCCGACGATATCGAGTCAATCACCGTGCTGAAGGATGCTGCCGCAGCTTCTGTCTACGGTTCGCGTGCTGCTAACGGTGTCATCCTGATTACCACCAAGAGCGGTAAGGAGGGCAAGTCGGTGTTCACCGTGCGTGCCAAGTACGGTGTGTCGTCGCTGGCTAATGACAATGACTTCGGCGTGATGACCGGACAGGAACTGCTGGAGTATCAGCGCGACGCTATCAGAAATGCCGGTAAGAATCCTGACGATCCCACAGCCGGTGCTTCTTACTATCGTCCCTACGAGCTGCTGACCCGTCCTCAGACCAACTGGATGGACCACTTCACCCGTCAGGGCAAGACCCAGGAGTATGAGATTACCATGTCGGGTGGCTCTGCCAAGACCAAGTACTACAACTCACTGTCGTATCACAAGACCGACGGTATCTACTACGGTGTCGACTTCGAGCGTATGCAGGGTCGTATCAACGTAGACCACGAGATACTCTCGAACCTGAAGACCGGCACCCGCGTCAACCTGGGCTACACCGAGGCCAACGACGTGCCGATGCAGTCGCTCTACTATTCTAACCCTGCCTTCGCCGGTATGACCATCCTGCCTTGGACGCCTGCAATGGATGAAAAGGGTAACTTCAACTCGAACATTCCCGAGAACTCTAACTCGAACCCCCGTGCCACGGCAGCCTACGACGACCAGTGGCAGAAGACCTACTTCGTCAATGCTAACTTCTACCTGGAGTGGAAGCCCATCAAGCAGCTGACACTGAAGACTACCAATGCCGCTGAGCTCAAGTTCGTCGAGAGCCGCCGCTACTGGTCGAAGGAAGCCCACAACAACGCTACGGGCTACCCCGAACTGCAGATGATTGACAGCCAGCGCCGCAATCTGACGACCTCGAATACCGCAACGTGGGAAGACACCTATTTCGAGAAGCATAACCTCCGCGTCCTGCTCGGTCAGGAGGCCAACCACTACCACTATCAGTATCTGTACGCTATGGCCGAGAACCTGAACCCGCAGATTCCCTACCTGCGTTCTGGCGACTCGTCGAACCATCCTGTTGAAGACTACGATATGAACCGCACGATGCTGTCATACTTCGGCATCCTCGACTACAACTTCGACTCACGCTACTACCTGCAGGCCAGTATCCGTACCGACGGTTCGTCGCGTTTCGGTGAGAACAAGCGCTGGGGTACGTTCTGGTCGGTAGGTGCCAGCTGGAACATCCACAACGAGGCCTTCATGAAGGATGTGAGCTGGCTCGACATGGGTAAGTTGCGCGCCAGCTACGGTGTCAACGGTAACGATAACATTGCCGACTACCAGCAGTACGGTACTTACAGCACCAGTGTCTACAACGGTCTGACCGGCCTGCGTCCCTCGACGCCCGCCAACCCCGACCTGTCGTGGGAGAAGAACTACGCCTGGAACATCGGTCTCGACTTCCGCTTCCTGAAGCGCTTCTCGGGTAGCATCGATGTCTACTCGCGTAAGACCGAGGACATGCTGCTCGACAAGGCTCAGTCTTCTACTTCTGGCTTTAACACCGCTACCGTGAACGTCGGTTCTATGCGTAACACGGGTGTTGAGTTCCAGTTCGACGCTGACATTATCGACAAGAACGATTGGAAGTGGACGGCCGGCTTCAACATTGCTCACAACAAGACGAAGATCCTCGAGCTGGCCGGCGACGAGATGATGACCTACTACACGGAGGATGGCGACGCTGAGAGCCGTCTGAAGCACATCGTGGGCGAGTCGATGCTCACCTTCTGGCTGAAGGACTATGCCGGCGTGAACCCCGTCAACGGTGAGGCTCTCTGGCGCGACAAGAACGGCGAGCTGACCAACGACTACAATGCTGCTGCCGAGGTGAAGAGCGGTAGCCCCGAACCTACCTACACGGGTGGTGTGAACACGACCGTGAGCTGGAAGGGTCTTCAGCTGAGCATCGTCGGTGAGTTCAAGGGTGGCAACAAGGTGATGATCATCGAGAACCGCTACCTGACCTCTGACGGTAACCAGATGTCGATGAACCAGCAGAAGCACGCTCTCGACTATTGGAAGAAGCCGGGCGACACGGGCGTGAACCCCAAGCCTATTGCCGGTAATGCTACTAACTCATACAGCTTCTCTTCAAACCGCTTCATTGAGAAGGGCGACTACTTCCGTATCAAGGATATCACGCTGTCATACCAGTTGCCTAACACCCTGCTCAACAAGGTGGGCCTGAAGTCTACCCGCATCTATGCCAGCGGTCTGAACGTCTATACCTTCCACGACGTGAACTTCTGGGATCCCGAGCGTGGCGTCGACGGTATGGGCTATGGTATCTATCCTGTCTCTAAGTCATTTATCGTAGGTCTCGACCTGTCGTTCTAAGAAGAATTGAAGAATTTGAATCATTGAAAAATTGAAGTAAGATATGAAAAAGACAATTATAGGACTGGCACTCATTGCCACCGCTGGCACGTTCACTGCTTGCAACGGCTTCCTTGAGGAAGAGCCGCTGATGAAGCAGAGCAACGAGCTTACCTTTGCCACTTACGAAGGCTTGAACCAGGCTGGTGCTGCCATCTATGGTATGATGCAGAGCGATGCTTGGTACGACGGACAGTTTGTACTGCAGTCAGAACTGCGCGGCGGTAACGCCAAGAACCCGCTTTCGATTCCCGGTTCCGGCCGCTATCGTCAGGATGCACAGTGGAACTACAGCGAGACCAACACCTCGTCGCTGTGGACCTATGCATACTATACCATCTCATGGTGTAACAACATTATTAACAGTCTGGAGTCCACTGACAAGGGCGACGCTACAGCTCAGGATCTTAACAACCTGAAGGCCGAGGCTCTGTTCATGCGTGCTCTCTGCCACTTCGAGCTCGTCATCACCTACGCCCAGCCTTACAAGGCCGGCCGCGACAACCTGGGTGTACCCGTCGTGCTGAAGACCGAGAACGGACAGCCCAGCCGTAACAAGGTGGGTGAGGTCTACGACCAGGTCGTCAAGGACCTGCTGGAGGCTGAGAGCATCATCAGCGACAACTTCAAGCGTAGCGGCGTCGACGACAATGCCGCTGTGGCTTCAAAGCCCGCTATCCAGGCACTGCTCTCGCGTGTTTACCTCTATATGGAGAACTGGCAGGGTGCTGCTGACTATGCTACGAAGGTTATCAACAGCGGCAAGTATGCCTTGGCTTCTGGCGACGACTACCTCAACATGTTCAGCGCTGCTACCGCTCCCGAGGGTGGCGAGATTATCTTCGAGGTTTATGGTTCGAAGAAGAATGGCTTCTGGGACGGTTCCGGTTGGACGCATCTGGCCTACATCACCAGCTGGGGTAACGGTAACGACGGTTCTGGTGACGTGTGCGCCACGACCGACCTGGTGAACCTCTACGAGGCTGGCGACATCCGTCTGAACCTGTTCGCAAAGAACGAGAACGACAACCTCATCCTGAAGTACAAGGGTAAGGAGGGTTCGGTGCCCCGTGAGACCAACGTGCCCGTCCTGCGCCTTTCTGAGATGTATCTGAACCGCGCTGAGGCTATCCTCAACGGTGCTTCCGTCAGCGGTGCTACTGCTCGTGGCGACCTCGAGGCCATCGCCTCCAAGCGTGGCGCCACCGTTCCTGCTGCTATCAACGTGCAGGTTGAGCGCCGCAAGGAGCTGATGTTCGAAGGACATATCGTCTATGACCTCGCCCGTACGATGAGTCCGCTCAACCGTACCGACTTCGATGGCACGATGAACCAGAATCTGCCCGCCGCTCCTGACTACCACTGGGCTATGCCTATCCCCAAGCGCGAGCGCGATGCTAACCCGAACGTAGAGCAGAATCCGGGATATTAAGCAATTGAAAATTGATAATTGAAAATTGAATTAAAGTTATGAAGATATTTAAATTAACATACGGACTGATGGCTGCTTCGATGCTCTCTCTGGCATCGTGCAACCTCAACGAATATCCCGAGTTCGACAATGCTGACGCTTTCGTGGCTGTACAGCAGACATCGGCCTCAATAGCTGAGAACGGTGAGACGCTGTCTATCCCCGTCATGCTCACCTCGCTGGGTGGACTGACCGGTTCTGTAGACTTTGAACTGACGCCCGATGCTGAGAAGGGTGCTGTAGAGGGAACACACTTCACGGTGCTTAACGAGAGCCGCACGCTCAGCTTCACGGCTGATGCGCCTACTCAGTATATCAAACTGAAGATTATTGACAACGACACTTTCGGTGGCGACGTCAAGATGACCATCACGCTGAAGAACGCACAGGGCGTAAAGATGGGTGCCAACAAGACCTGTAAGGTGACCATCGAGGACGACGAGCACCCGCTGGCATTCATCCTCGGAGAGATGAAGGCTGTAGGCTACGACTACTTCAGCGATGGTGCTGAAGAAGAGTGGACTGCTATCTTCGAGAAGGACGCTACCGACCTGAACAAGGTTTGGATTTACAACATCTGCTCGGGCGGTTGCAGTGCTTCAAGTCCTGTCTATGGTATTGTCAATGACGACAAGACCGAAATCCGCATCCCTGTCGGTCAGACAACTTCATCAAGCGCTTCTTACGACGTTATCCTGGAAGGCTTCCGCGACAATGGTAATACAGACATTGAGAATGGCGACTACATCATCGGTAAGATCAGCGAGGATGGAACCATCGTCATCGAAGACTGGTTCGGTGCTCACGCCTACCAGGCTGGTACAACCACCAGTGCCGGTTGGTACGCTATCGAGATGGGTGGTATTTTCAAGAAATAATAACGCATAAACAGTATTAGAATTATGAAGAAACTGATATATAGTTTAGCAATGGTTCTTGTTGGATTGACCAGCTGTACCAGCTTCGACGATCCTACAACAGAGAACTATGGTGCCGGCCCCAGCGTTGATGTTACCATCACCGCCGGTACCCCCAGCGATTCGGCTTTCACCGTTGTCATCACGCCGTCAGCCGGTTCTCTTTATTATGCTTATGCCATCGGCAAGAGCGCAGCTCCTCAGGCTATCGACTCTACAACCCTTTATAAGGGTGGCTATGGCAACAGTGTTATCAAGGTTGCCGACAAGGCAACGACGACTATCAACATTACTGATGCAGACCCCAATACTACCTACTACGTCTATGCTGTTGCTGGTAGCGACAAGGGTATCGTCGGTAATATGACGGTGAAGGGTATTACCACTACTGACGTGCTGAGCCCGGGTCCGAAGACCATCCAGAAGGACGAAGCCAATGCTGCTGTTAAGCTGACGTTCTCTGAGGCAATCACTCGTGGCGAGGGAGCCGTTACGGCCAAGTACTATAAGGAGTGGGATATCTTGAGGCCCGTTGAAGTGCCTGCTGAGGATCTCACTGTTCAGGTGAGTGGTAGCTCAGTCATCTTTGCTGCTGATAATATTCCTGCCGGTGCCTATGTGTGCTTCTCGTATGAGGCCGGCGCATTTAAGGACGGCAAGGGCAATCCCTGTCGCGCTTTGAACAGTGGCCTGAACGATACCACTGGTGAATTCTCTGGCGCTTGGGTGCATGTGACCAATGTTCCTTTCGAGATTGACGACGACCAGGTGACTGCTCCTGAGGATGGCGCAATCATCTCTAATGTCGAAGATTTCAAGGGCGAAATAACTCTCGATGAGGATATCTATCGCAACGATGAGACTGTGGAGGATGGTGACCTGAGTGTAACCTATACTTCTGATAGTCGTGTCGTCACTTACAAACTGACAGCAGATCAATGGAGCGTCAGCGGCAACAAGATTAATTTCGTGTTGCCTGCAACACCTGAGAATGGCGATTATATTACATTCTCTATGGTGGAAGGAGCTGTGACTGACGTGCTGGGTAATCCCAATGCAGAATATACCAGTTCAGCAGTTTGGAAGTATTCTACATTTAAGCCTACTGTAGCTGATGTGCTGGGTACGTTCAACTATGCAGTGACATTGAAAAGTAATAGCAAAACCTACGATTTGGGTAATTTCACCATCAGTGAGTATACTGGTGAGGATGCTGAGCCGGGTGATGTGGTTATTTCTGACCTCTATATGGATGGTTCTAAAATCTACGGTTATTACGACTTGGAAACTGCTCAGCTGTATATTCAGCGCTATCAGGCTTTAGGTACCTATGTAGAAGAAGGTGTAACGTATGGAGTAGTGACCTATAGCATGGCTGGCCAGAAACAGATTGTTTTTGACATTACAGCTGATGGTCTTGTCTCAACGGACTTCGCACTGGCTTATACCGATGCTGAGTTCAGCTCTTTGCTGGGCTATGAAGTTCCTGAGGGTCTTACAGTATTTGCCAAGGCTGCTGGCTCTCGTATGAGTAAAGCTGCTAAGACGGCAAAGAATAAGAAGAGCAATGTTGTTAAGAACCTGAAGGGCACTCCCCGCAAGGTGAAGGCTGTTCGTTCTATCCGCAAATAACTAATTGCCAAATAAAGTCCTCTTTCTGCTCTGCCTTGTGTGGGGCGAAAGGGGACTTTTTGGCGTTAATAAAGAAACAAAGAATGAAAATGAAAAAGATTTTACTGCTTTTTGCTGTGCTGCTTCCTTTGGGGCTTCATGCCGCTGAGGTAAGCCACGAGCGAGCCGCCGCTACGGCCACGGCTTTGATGGCCGACCGTGTGGCAGGCTTTGAGGGCAAGGTGCTGTCGGTAAAGACCGTCTATTACGAAAGCCGCAAAGCTTACCACGTCGTGCAGTTCGTGCCGGCAGGTTGGATGCTCATCTCGGCCGACGACCTCTCAGACCCGCTGATTGGCTACAGCCCCGATGGCACTTATCCCACAGACGAAGAGATGCCGGAGAACATGCAGGGCATGATGAACTGGTATGGCGACCAGGTGGTACACAACGCCGTTCAGCAGGGTCGCCGCCATGTTGGCTGGGACTTGGCAAGCCGTCCCGCCATGGCTCGTCGGCCGGCATCCAGTTCGAAGGTGGAACCGCTGATTAAGGTGAATTGGAACCAGACAGGCGCCTATCAGAAATACTGCCCGAAGAACTCTCAAGGACAGGCTATCGTCGGCTGTGTGGCTGTGGGTATGGCGCAGTCGATGAGCGTCGCTAAATGGCCTGACCGTCCCGTCGGAAACTATGGTTATGACCATTCTGACTTTGGTAATATCTACGTCGACTACGACGCAGAACCTGCCTACGACTGGGGCGCCATCCTCAGCGGTGCTAACAACCGTGATGATGTGGCACGACTGCTCTATCACTGCGGTGTCAGTGTCAGAATGGACTATGGCATCGACGGCTCTGGCAGTCAGACCGTCCGTGTGGCCAATGCTCTGGTGACTTACTTCAAATACCCTAAGACCTCGGTGCGTTTCTATAGTCGCGATGGCTTCAGCGATGCTGAGTGGGCGTCGATGATACAGACCGAACTGCAAGAGGGCCGTGCCGTGACATACGCCGGTAATGACCCTGTGAAGAAATATGGCCACTGCTTCAATATCGACGGCTTCGACGGCACGTCGGCCTATCACCTCAATTGGGGATGGGGTGGCGTAGGTAATGCCTACTTCCAGCTGAACGGCCTGAAAGATCAACGCATGGATATGAACTATACCAACGGCCATGAGATGGTCATCGGCATCCGTGCACCCTCAGAGAAGCCCAGCAACATCACGCTCTCGAATCGTACTGTGCAGGCCATGAAGCCGGCAGGTACCGTCGTCGGAACAGTGACTGTGGAGAGCGAGGCCGAGAATCCCACTTATGCCTTCAAGGTCGTGGGTCCCTACAGCATCATCATGCATAGGAATATGCCCGCCCCCTTCAAGGTGGTTGATGACCAGCTGGTGACTACCGAGGAACTGTCAGCTGAGAATGGCGACCGTGAAATAGAGATTACGGCTACCAATCAGCAGAATGGTGCTTCGGTGACACGCCACTTTACGATTCACGTCAGCGGTACTGATGGCATCACGATGACGGAAACCGGCTCGGCGCTCGTCGGCGGCGAGAGCTACAGCCTGAGCGGTCAGCGTACAGCTGTCGGTGCGAAGGGTGTCAGCCTGATACGTCAGCGTATGAGCGACGGCAGTTACAAGACAGTCAAGAAGGTCAATTAATCATGATGATGAGAAAAGTCTTTTCTGTGATAGGGCTGTTGCTGCTCACGGTGGTGGCTCACGCCCAGAAGTTTGAACCCAACACGAAGTGGCCCTATGTCTACGAGCATTTCACGCCGGGCACCATCTACTTCGAGGGCAACGAGAAGTCGTCAGCCGACATGAACATCCATCTCTGGGGCAACGTGCTCCACTATGTCAAGGCCGATGGCAAAATCTATCAGAGCGACGACCGTAAGGTTGTGCGCGTAGAGATTGGCACCGATGCCTATCTCTATTCCGACCATAAGCTGATGAAGCTGATAGCCAACGAGGGCACGAACCTTCTCGTACTGTTGACAAAGGGCGATTTCGACGCCATGCGGTCGAGTGGGGGCGGGGCTTACGGCTCCAGCCTGAACTCGTCGGCATCACGCGACCTTTCCTCGCTGGGCTTCGATCTTGGCGGGTTGGATCAGCCGGAGTTGGGATTGATGCTTCAGGAGAAGAAGGAAGGTCGCACCATCCCTCTCGTCTACCAGTACTTCTTCATTATCGGCGGTCAGCAAATAGAGGCTACCAAGAAGGGCGTGGCCAAGTTCTTAGGCGACGCCAAGGCCGATGCCTGGAAGCAGTTCCAGAAAGAGCATAAGATTAAGTGGAAGCAGGAGGAGAGCCTGAAAGAGGTGCTCCTGTTCTTGGGACAATAGACCCTTACCTCTTCTGTTTAAAGAAATCTTGCATAAGCTGGCGGCATTCCTCTTCGAGGATGCCGCCAGTAATGTTTGTCTTGGGGTGCAGGGCACGCGGCGCATACTCGTGGTAGCCGCGCTTGGGGTCGTCGCAGCCGTAGACAATGCGCGTAACCTGTGACCAGCCTAAGGCACCGGCACACATAGGGCACGGCTCCACGGTGACGTAGAGGGTGCAGTCGGTGAGGTACTTGCCGCCGAGGGTATTGGCAGCGGCGGTGATAGCCTGCATCTCGGCATGGGCCGTGACGTCACAGAGTGTTTCCGTCAGGTTGTGGCTGCGGGCCACGATGCGCTCCCGGCACACCACGACGCAGCCAATGGGGATTTCGCCCGCATTGGCTGCCTTGTGGGCTTCGTCGAGTGCTAAACGCATATAGCGTTCGTCTTTCTCTTGTTCTGTCATTTGAAATCTACGAGTATGCGGAACACCTTGCCCGGATTCTCGTTCCACCAGTGCATCGTGTCGAGCGCCTCTTCCGGACGTATCACCTTCGTGATGAGGCGGTCGGTAGGACACGTGCCGCGTTCCAAGTAGTGGATGACGGCGCGGAAGTCTGAGGGCTGTGCATTGCGCGAACCACGGATGTCGAGCTCTTTCTGTACGAAGAACTTCGTTTCGAACGACACCTCGGCCTTAGCGTAGCCGATGCAGACGACACGTCCCGTGAACGACACCTCGTCGACAGCCATCTGGTATGTCGGTGTGCTGCCCACAGCCTCGATGACCACGTCGGGGCCGAAACCGCTTGTCATCTCCAACAGCCGCTGGTGGACGTCCTCCGTGCGGGTGTTGATGGTGTACGATGCCCCCATCTGCTTGGCCAGAGCCAGCTTGTCGTCATCAATGTCGGCAGCCACAACGGTAGCACCGCGCATGGCCGAGCGCACAACGGCACCCATGCCCACCATGCCACAGCCTATGACCAGCACGACGTCGATGTCAGTGACCTGAGCGCGACTGACGGCATGGAAACCTACGCTCATCGGCTCTACAAGGGCACAGACCTTCGGCGTGAGCAGGCCCGCGGGGATGACCTTCTCCCACGGCAGCACGATATACTCGCGCATGGCACCGTCACGCTGTACGCCGAGGGTCTCGTTATGCTGGCAGGCGTTTACGCGCTGGTTACGGCACGAGGCACACTTGCCGCAGTTGGTATAAGGGTTGCAGGTGACGACCATGCCGGGCTTCAGGCCATCGGGTACGCCGGGGCCGACAGCCTCGATGGTAGCCCCCACCTCATGGCCGGGGATAACGGGGTTCAGCGCCATGGAGTTGCGCCCCATAAACGTGTTGATATCTGAGCCGCAGAAGCCTACATAGTGTAGCTTCAGCAGTATCTCGCCCTGACCAGGAGCCTGAGGGCGCTCGATGTCGATGATGTTCAGTTCTTGCTTGTGTGAAATTTGTATTGCTTTCATTCTGACATATTTTTTATATAAGGTAATTCTGGTAGATTCTTGAAGCCGTAGAAGCGGCAGGCGTTCTCGCCGAGGAATGCCGCTTTCTCGTCGGCAGACAGTTCGGCGGACTTCTCGACGAAGTCGTACGACATGCGATAGGTGATGGCGGTGATGGTGCGCGGATAGTCCGAGCCCCACATCAGCCGCTCCCAGCCTACAAGGTCGGCGGCTTCGCGGATGCGGCGTATGGCCGTAGGGTAGGGGTAGAACTCGGGATGGTAGAGCCAGGTGATGCCGCCAGACTCCACCATGACGTTCTCGCCCCGGCGGGCTAAGAGCACCTGACTGCGAAATGAGGCTGTCGTCGGCATACCGAAGTGGCCGATGGCAACCTTCAGCTGTGGACACTCCTCGATGACCTCGCCCATCTCTGCTATCTGCCGCTCGTCATCGGCCAGGCACATTGAGAGTACCATTCCCTGCCGTTCCATCAGCTTGAAGACCGGCATCAGTGTCGTCAGCGGCTGCCGCATGCGGTGGCCGGGATAGGCAATGCCCTTTAGTCCCATGTCAATGACGGCTTGTGCCTCTTCCTGATTCCAGGCCATGCCCATACAGAAGAAACGGTCTGGGAACCGGCGCTGTACGTCGGCGAGATACTCGTTCTGGCAACCGTCAATCAGCTCCTGCACAACGACGGCACCGCCAACCTGGGCGTAGTCCATGTTCGACAGGAAGACTTCTGCTGTGTTCTGGCCGTCAATGATAAACGGCGGAACCATCTGCACTTCCTCGTCCATGAAGATACTGCGCCCGTTCTTCAGCGACAGGATGCGCTTGCCGTCGACGTAGGTGTCTTGCTTCAGCCACAGATGGCTGTGAGCGTCGATTATGAGTTTTCCCATGTTACGCGCTGTTGCTCGCCGATAATCTCCTTTACCTCACGCACCAGGTCCCAGTCTGGTTCCTCGTTGGCCCACTCGATATTGCGGCGCACGTTGTCGGGGTTGGCCGATGAGAAGAGCGTCGAGGCGATGCGCGGACAGCTGACACTGTACTGTATGGCCAGCTTCTCAATGGGGTAGCCCTTCTCGCGGCAGAACTCTGCTGCACGCTGACAGGCTTTCACCAGTGGCTTTGGCGCGGGATGCCAGACGGGCACGCCGCGCTGCGAGAGTAGTCCCATCGACAGCGGCGAGGCGTTGATGACACCAACACCGTACATCTCGAAAAATCCGAGATAGTCTTCGAGGGCATCGTCATTCAGCGTATAGTGGCAGAAGTTCAGGATGCTCTCCACGGCTCCTTTTTCGCTGTGCTCGACAACCCATTTCAGGTTCTGTAGCTGTAGGTCGGTGATGCCGACATGTCCCACGACGCCCTTTGCCTTCAGTTCGAAGAGGGCGGGCAGCGTCTCGTCGACCACTTTCTGCAGACCACCAGGCAGGGCTGCCTGGAACTCGATGTCGTGGACGTTGATGAGGTCGATGAAGTCGATGCCAAGTCGCTCCATACTCTCGTAGACGCTGTCGGTGACACGTTGGGCAGAGTAGTCCCAGGTGTTCTTGCCGTCCTTGCCGTAGCGGCCAACCTTGGTGCTGAGGAAATAGCGGTCGCGGGGGATGTTGCGGAGCGCTTTACCCAGTACGGTCTCAGCCTTGTAGTGGCCGTAATAGGGACTGACGTCGATGAAGTTGATACCACCCTCGATGGCTGCTTCAACAGCCTCGAAGCTTTCTTTCTCCTTGGTTTCACGGAAGACGCTGCCTAATGACGAAGCGCCGAAACTGAGATGGGAAATCTTCATTCCCGTCTTTCCTAATTCTGTATATCTCATTTCTTAGTGAATGGTTTTCAGGTGTGAACGCCAGCCGTAGGCGATGATGAGGATGAAGCAGAAGAGCGGCAGCACAAACGAGACGTTGACGGCCGGGTGCCCTGCGATTGTCTGCTGGTCGATAATCATTCCCTGCAGCGGTGGCATCAGGGCGCCTCCCACAATGGCCATCACCAGGAAGGCGGCACCGAGGGTGTGGTCGCGGCTGTCGACGTCTTCCAGGGCAATGCCGTAGATGGTGGGGAACATCAGCGACATAAAGAAGCTGATGCCGACAAGGCAGTAGAGTCCCGCCATGCCCACGATGGCAATGGCTCCGATAGAACAGAGGGCTGCTCCGCAGCCGAAGGCGGCTAACAGCAGCCGGCCGTTGACGTACTTCATGAGGAATGTCGAAATGAAGCGGCTGCTGAGGAAGAGCGTCATGGCAATGATGTTATAGGTCTGCGCTATGGCTTTGTTGATGCCGAGGTTGTCAGCATACTGGATGATGAATGTCCATGTCATAATTTGTGCGGCGACATAGAACATCTGTGCGATGACACCCTCGCGGTAGATGGTGTTGTGCCAGAGGTTCTTGAGCGTCTGTCGCGTGGTATGGGTGTCTCCCTGCGACTGCTGCTTCTCGCTCTGGGTCTTGGGCATTTTTGTCAGCGCAATGATAATCGCTACCGTCACCACTACGAGACCGATAGCAACATAGGGGTCGCGGATGATGGCCAGGTCGTGCAGGCGGATGTCTGCCTTCTCGGCTTCCGAAAGCGTACCGAAGATGATGTGTCCTGCCTCGTCGCGACGGTCGCTCAAGAGTTGTGGCAGTACGATGAGCGAAGCCACGCTCATGCCGCAGAGCGATCCCATGGGGTTGAAGGATTGTGCGAAGTTGAGCCTTCGTGTGCTCGTCTCCTTGTCGCCTAACGACAGGATGAAGGGGTTGGCCGTCGTCTCGAGGAATGCCAGTCCGAAGGTCAGGATATAGAGCGACAGACAGAAAAAGGTGAAGCTCTGCTCTGCTGCCGCTGGTATAAAGAGGAATGCCCCCGTGGCGTAGAGTGCCAATCCCAGCAGAATGCCGCTCTTGTAGCTGTACTTCTTGATGAATAGGGCTGCGGGAATGGCCATCGTGGCGTAGCCGCCGTAGAAGGCGAACTGCACCATCGACGCTTTGGCTGCCGTCAGTTCCATGAGTGTCTGGAATGCCGCCACCATCGGGTTTGTGATGTCGTTGGCAAAGCCCCACAGTGCAAACAGTGATGTGACAAGGATGAATGTCACCAGGTATTTCCTTTCAATTAAGGCCTTATGGTCTTTCATTTTTTGTAATAATTTGGTTATTGGTTCTGCAAAGTTACCAAAAAAAACTGAATTGCTTGGCGTTGTTCTTTTTTTTTTGTATTTTTGCCGATGGAAAATGAGACATTTATCTATAATGAAAAACTTTTGAAACATGGAGTGGGATGTGAGGCATATCGACGAGACTGATTCGACAAACCGTTGGCTGCATAATCAAGGCGGTACGGGGAAGGTGGTGGTCGTGGCCGACTACCAGACGGCGGGTCGTGGCTGCGGCACAAACCGGTGGGAGTCGGAGCGTGGCAAGAACCTCCTGTTCTCCATGCAGATTCATCCCGTGGACTTGCCTGCCAAGCGCCAGTTTCATATCTCGATGGCCGTGTCATTGGCTATCTGCGAGGCTTTGGGCCAGCATATCGGCGACTTGAGCATCAAGTGGCCCAATGATATCTACTGGCGCAATGCGAAAATCTGTGGTATCCTGATAGAGAACCGCCTGCAGGGACAGCGGATCTGCGACAGCATCATCGGTGTAGGACTGAACGTCAACCAGCGCCAGTTCCGTAGCGATGCGCCAAACCCGGTCTCGCTGTGGCAGATCTGTGAGCACGAGACGGACCGCGAACAGCTACTGACGGAGATACTCCAGGCATTCGACAGGTTTCTCGTGCAGGACGTCAGAAGCCAGTATCTGTCTCTCTTGTATCGGCGCCAGGGCTTTCACCCCTATACCGATAAGGCAGGTGCTTTTATGGCTGAGATCGTGGACGTGGAGGACGACGGCCATCTGGTGTTGCGTGACGACAATGGCCGCGACCGTCGCTACGCCTTTAAGGAAGTACAGTTTATCATATAATAACAACGAATATGGCAAGATTTAAGAGAATTCTACTGAAACTGTCGGGTGAGAGCCTGATGGGAAAGCAGGGCTATGGCATCGACCCGGAGCGTCTGGGTGACTATGCCCGCCAGATTAAGGAGGTAAGTGAGATGGGCGTGCAGATTGGCATCGTCATCGGCGGTGGCAACATCTTCCGTGGATTGAGTGGTTCGCAGAAGGGCTTCGACCGCGTCAAGGGCGACCAGATGGGTATGTGTGCCACGGTCATCAACTCGTTGGCACTGTCGTCGGCCCTTGGTGCCATCGGCGTGAAGAACAAGGTGCTGACGGCTATCCGTATGGAGCCTATCGGAGAGTTCTATACGAAGTGGAAAGCTATCGAGGCGATGGAGCAGGGGTGTGTCTGCATCTTCTCAGCAGGCACGGGTTCGCCTTATTTTACTACCGACACCGGGTCGTCGCTCCGTGGTATCGAGATTGAGGCCGATGTGATGCTGAAGGGAACGCGTGTGGATGGCATTTATACCGCCGACCCCGAGAAGGACCCGACGGCTACGAAGTTTAATGATATCACGTATAAGGAGGTGTTGGAACGTGGCTTGAAGGTAATGGACCTGACTGCCATCTGTATGTGTCAGGACAACAACTTACCCATCTACGTCTTTAATATGGATGTTGTAGGTAACTTGAAAAAAGTGATGGATGGCGAAGAGATTGGTACGTTAGTACACAATTAGCAGTACCGCTCGTCTCGGCATTCTAAACTTCTTCGAACTCGACGTACTCCCCTTCGCTGTCGTCGAAGATCTTGCGGTCGGCCTGCTTGCCTCCGCGGTCGTCGATAATCGTTACACCACTGTCTGTCTGCATCGTGCGACGGGCAGTGGCTTCTTGTTGTGGCTTTTGCTTGGGCTCCTCGGGGGCGCTGCTCTTGAAGTAGTCTTTGTGGAACTTCGGATTCTCATCTTCTTCAGCCCCGCGATAATGCTTGGTCGACGTGCGCTTAAAGTATTCGTCTTCTTCGGCTATCCGTCGCGCTTCACGCGCCTCAGCTGCCTGCTTCAGTATCTTCTTGAACTGGCTGATGGATTTGTGGAACAAGATGGCGATGACGATAAGAATAAAGACGATAACGCCAAGGATGGTTAACATAATTTCTTTCATAATGACATAGTGTTAGCGTTTGGTGAGAATCGAGAGCACGACATACCATGCAATGATAACGGACAGACCGCTGATGCCGAAGAAAAGCAGCAGGGGAATGCACGTCAGCAGGAAGATGTATTTCACCTCGTTGCCTTTCCATCCCCAGGATTTGAACTTCAGGGCAAACATAGGAATCTCGCTTATCAGTAAGAAACAGCTGACAAAGGTCCCTATCAGAATGATGTAGGCCGTGTAGGGCAGGGGGGCAATATATTGGCCTGCTCCTACAATGAGCGAACCCCAGAACAAGGCATTGGCAGGCGTCGGCAGACCGATGAAGCCTAAGGTCTGACGCTCGTCGAGATTGAACTTGGCCAGTCGCAGGGCCGAGAATGCTGCCATGACGAAGGCGAGATATGGGATGTAAGGTGACAGCTGCGTGGTGAGTGGTGACAGAAAGCTGAACACGATGGCTGAGGGCGCAAAGCCGAAGGTGATGTCGTCGGCCAGCGAATCCAGTTCCTTGCCGATAGGCGACGAGACGTGGAGCAGGCGTGCCGTCATACCGTCGAAGAAGTCGAACACGGCACCGATGACAATAAACAGCAGGGCTAGACGGTAGTCGCCCTGAAACGCCCAATAGGTTGCTATGCAGCCTGAAATCAGGTTACAGCAGGTGATGGTGTTGGGTATATGCTTCTTCATCTTAGTTTGGCAATCACGGTCTGGTCACCTGTCGTGGGCTGATCCATGGTGACGCAGATCTTCGAGTTGATGGGCAGGAAGACGTCGACACGCGAACCGAGCTTGATGAAGCCCAGGTGCTGGTCGATGTAGCACTCTTCTTCCGGCTTGGCGTAGGTGACGATGCGGCGTGCCAGAGCACCTGCTATTTGGCGGACGAGGATGTCCTCGCCCTCTGGGGTTTCAATGACGATGTCGGCATGTTCGTTCTCTTCACTGGCCTTCGGCAGCCAGGCCTTGTGGTAGTTGCCGTTTTCGTGGTGTACTTTCTTGACGCGTCCGTCAACGGGGAACCAGTTGGCGTGGACGTTCCACGGACTCATGAAGATTGAGACCATCAGTCGGCGGTCGTGGAAATAGGTGTTTTCCTCCACTTCTTCAATCACTACAATCTTGCCGTCGGCAGGAGCCACCACCGTACGCTCGGAGTCGCCGTTGAAGTAGCGGATAGGACAGCGGTAGAAGTTCAGGGCAATGAGCCAAGCCGTTACAAGGACACCTGTGACGATAGGCATGATGATGTGGCAGAAGAGGGGATTTGTGGAATACAGTACATACCAAAGTCCGCTGCAAACTGCTATAATAATGATGGCACTATAGATGAGTTCAGAGGTGCCTTCACGGTGGATTCTTATCTTTTTGAGTTTCTTGATTCTTTCTCCCATGGGTTGGTATTAAGTATTACGTTTGCAAAGGTAGTAAATATTTATGAATTATGAATTAATAATTATGAATTTTTTTGGTTTTCTCAACTTTTCAGCGTAACTTTGACGCTCAATTTACATAATATATGGAAGATTTCGTACACTTACACGTTCATACATACTATTCTATCCTCGACGGACAGTCAAAGATTTCGAAACTTGTCGACAAGGCGATAGCCAATGGCATGAAAGGCATGGCCGTTACCGACCATGGTGATATGTTCGGCATCAAGGAGTTTCACGACTACTGTATCGGCGTGAATAAAAAGCGACAGAAGGAAGGACTTGAACCGTTCAAGCCTATCTTTGGCTGTGAGATGTATGTGGCTAAGTATGGGCCTAAGGAACAGAAAAACGGTCGCGAGGACCAGAGTGGCTACCACCTCATTGTGCTGGCTAAGAACTACCAGGGCTATAAGAACCTGATAAAGCTGGTCTCCAACTCCTGGGTGGACGGCTACTATATGCGTCCTCGTACCGATCATGCTGAGTTGGAGCGCTATCATGAGGGCCTGATTGTCTGTTCGGCGTGTATTGCCGGCGAGGTTCCTCGTAAGATACTCAACGGCGACATCGAAGGTGCACGCCGTTCCATAGAGTGGCACAAGCGCGTCTTCGGCGATGACTACTACCTGGAGCTGCAGCGCCACGAGGTGAAGAATCCTGCGCAGCGTGCCAACCGTGAGACGTTCCCCCTGCAACAGCGGGCCAACAAGGTGCTTATCGAACTGGCTCATGAGTATGGCATCAAACTCATCTGTTCCAATGACGTACACTTCGTCGACGAGGAGAATGCCGAGGCTCACGACCACCTGCTCTGTCTGTCCACGGGCAAGGATCTGGACGACCCTACGCGAATGCTTTATTCGAAGCAAGAGTGGTTCAAGACGCGTGAGGAGATGAACGAGATTTTCTGCGACGTGCCTGAAGCCTTGTCGAACACGCTCGACATATTAAATAAGGTGGAAGTCTACTCTCTGGATCACGACCCTATTATGCCGTTCTTCCCCATCCCCGAGTCGTTCGGCACTGAGGAGGAGTGGCGCAAGAAGTTCACAGAGGAAGACCTCTACCGTGAGTTCACCTCCGACGAGAACGGCGAGAACCCGCTGCCGCGTGAGGAGGGTGAGAAGAAAATCAAGAAGCTTGGCGGCTACGACAAGATCTACCGCATCAAGTTCGAGGCCGACTACTTGGCGAAGCTGGCGTATGAGGGGGCGTATCGGCGCTATGGAGTGGCCCCCCCTACGGCCCCCGAGGGGGCTTCTATAGCTGCCAGCGAAACTATTGTAGCCCCCTCGGGGGCAGAAGGGGGGGCTTCCGAGGTGTTGGACCGCATTCGCTTCGAACTTCATATCATGAAGACGATGGGCTTCCCGGGCTACTTCCTCATCGTGCAGGACTTCATCAATTCCGCCCGCGACGAGCTGGATGTCTGGGTAGGTCCGGGCCGTGGCTCGGCTGCCGGTTCGGTGGTGGCCTACTGTTTGGGTATCACGAAGATCGACCCGCTGAAGTATGACTTGCTGTTCGAGCGTTTCCTGAATCCTGACCGTATCTCGCTGCCTGATATTGATACCGACTTCGACGACGACGGCCGCGGCAAGGTGCTGAAATGGGTGATGGACAAGTACGGTCACGAGAACTGCGCCCACATCATTACCTACGCCTCGATGGCTACGAAGAACAGTATCAAGGACGTGGCGCGGGTGGAGAAACTGCCACTGGCTACGTCGAACGCGCTGTGTAAGGCCATTCCCGACCGTCTGCCAGATGGTATGAAGATGAATCTGGCCAACGCCATCAAAGCTGTTCCTGAGTTGCGCGATGCCGAAGCTTCAGCCGACCCCGTGCTGGCCAACACTATCAAGTATGCCAAGATGCTGGAGGGTACTGTCCGCGGTACCGGCATCCACGCCTGCGGCTTTATCATCTGCCGCGACCCCATCTCGGACTGGGTGCCTGTCTCAACGGCCGACGACCCCGACTTCAAGGACACGAAGACGAACTGTACGCAGTACGATGGTCACGTCATCGAGTCTACCGGTCTCATCAAGATGGACTTCCTCGGACTGAAGACCCTGTCGGAGCTGAAGGAGGCCTGCGCCAATATCAAGCTGCACCGCGGCATCGATATCAATCTTGACACCATTCCCATCGACGACCCCAAGACCTATGAGCTGTACCAGCAGGGCCGTACCATCGGCACGTTCCAGTTTGAGTCGGCAGGCATGCAGAAATACCTGCGCGAGCTGCACCCAACGGTGTTTGAGGACCTCATAGCCATGAATGCCCTCTACCGTCCAGGGCCTATGGACTATATACCGAGTTTCATTGCCCGTAAGAACGGCCGCGAGGAAATCAAGTACGACATTCCCTGTATGGAGAAGTACCTGAAAGACACCTACGGCATCACCGTCTATCAGGAGCAGGTGATGCTGCTCTCGCGTCAGCTGGCCGACTTTACCCGTGGTGAGAGCGATGCCCTGCGTAAGGCGATGGGTAAGAAGAAAAAGGACATTGTCGACGCCATGAAGCCTAAGTTCATTGAGGGAGGCAAGAAGAACGGCCACGACCCGAAGGTGCTGGAGAAAATCTGGGCTGACTGGGAGAAGTTCGCATCATACGCTTTCAACAAGTCGCACGCCGCCTGCTACTCGTGGGTAGCCTACCAGACGGCCTACTTGAAGGCTAACTACCCGGCTGAGTTCATGGCTGCCATCATGAGCCGCCGCCGCGACCAGATAACGGAAATCACGAAACTGATGGACGAGTGCAAGCAGATGGGTATTGCCACGCTGGGCCCCGACGTCAACGAGTCGTTCCAGAAGTTTGGCGTGAACCAGAAGGGCGAGATACGCTTCGGACTGGCGGCCATCAAGGGTATGGGCGACGCTGCCGCACAGGCTATCATCGAGGAGCGCAAGCGGAACGGCCCTTACAAGTCAATCTTCGACTTCGCCCAGCGTGTCAGCTTCGCCAACGTCAACCGTAAGGCATTCGAGTCGCTGGCTCTTAGCGGTGGTTTCGACTCCTTCGGTATTCGTCGTGAGCAGTTCTTCGCTACTAATACCAAGGGCGAGGTCTTCCTCGATACGCTGGTGCGCTACGGCCAGCTCTATCAGCAGGAGAAGCAGCAGGCCCAGAACTCGCTCTTCGGCAGTTTCGACGACGGCGTTGAGATAGCCACACCGCCCATCCCCAAGACTGATGAGCGCTGGAGCGACATCGAGCGCCTGAATAAGGAGCGCGACCTCGTGGGCATCTATATTTCGGCTCATCCCTTAGACGAGTACAAGGTAGTGCTCGACAATCTCTGTAATGCCCATTGTACCGAACTCGCCGACCGCTGTGCTGCCCTCGTCGACCGCGAGGACATAACCCTCGGCGGCATCGTCACCGGCATCCAGACGCGCTTCAGTGCCAAGACCAACAAACCCTGGGGTATCGTCACGCTCGAAGACTTTGAGGGCTCTGGCGAGCTGGTGCTCTTCGGCGACGACTGGCTCAACCTGAACGGTAAGTTCATCGAGGGGGCTGCTGTGTGCGTCACGGGAAAGATGCAGGCGCGTTTCCGCGACTCCGAGCTGAAGGAGTTTAAGGTAACGAACGTCGAACTGCTGCAGACTGTCAAGGAGAAGGCCATCGACCGCATCACCATCCAGCTGACCACCGACACGCTCGACGACGAGATTGTTGCCGACCTGACGGAAATCATACGCGAGCATCCTGGCAAGACAAAGCTATTCTTCCAGCTGCGCGATTCCGGGGGCAAGCACCACGTCCTGCTGCAGTCCAAGAACAGCAGTGTCGACGTGCGCTACCAGCTCATTAACTATATCGACAACCACGAGGCAATAGATTATAAAATTAACTAACCCTATAATAATAAGAATTATGGAAGTACAAATTACAAGCGCAAATTTCGAGAGTCTGAAGAACGGCCAGCAGCCGTTAGTAGTTGATTTCTGGGCAACATGGTGCGGTCCCTGCCGTCTGGTGTCGCCGATCATTTCTGAGTTGGCCAAGGCGTACGACGGACAAATCACCGTCGGCAAGTGTGACGTCGAGGAGAACGAGGACCTGGCATTGGAGTTCGGTATCCGCAATATTCCTACCATCCTCTTCTTCAAGAACGGACAGGTGGTCGACAAGATTGTCGGTGCCCAATCGAAGGCTATGATTGAGGAGAAATTTAAAGCCCTGCTGTAAGCCATGCCTAATTTCGAAGACGAGCTTCGCATGGACGAAGAGGAGAACCGCCGTGAGATAGAATTTATCCGTGAGCGGTTGCCGCAGGAACTGAAGGCGACCTTCAGCGACGACGACCTGTACTACTTTATCGATGCCATTGTTGACTACTATTACGACAGTGGCATCCTGGAGTCAACGGCCGACGAGGTTGATATCGACCTGCAACAAGTGGCTGAGGCTGTGACGGCACAGGCTCACCGCGACAAGATTGGCACGTTCAGTGCCGACGACGTCTATTATGTCGTCGAGGCCGATATGGACTTTCAGGAACAGAATCTTTAGGCCACGACCGTCCTGCTACCATCCTCCTGCTCGACGATGCTCACCTTGACAGCATTCTCGGGCAGGAGTTCTTCTATCAGTTCCGGCCATTCTATCATGCAGAGTGAGCCAGAGTAGAAATAGTCCTCGTACCCCATGTCGTAGACTTCTTCCAACTTCTTGATGCGGTAGAAGTCGAAGTGGTAGATGGCGCCTTCCAGCGCTCCACCGGCAGGGATGCTGTATTCGTTGACGATGGCGAACGTCGGCGACGTGATGACGTCCTCGACGCCCAATGCCTCGCAGACGGCCTTGATGAACGTGGTCTTCCCTGCTCCCATCTTGCCGTAGAAGGCGAAGACGCGGCGGTCGCCAATTTCGCTTACAAACTGACGGGCAGCTTCGCCGATGCTTTCAATATCCTTAATTTTTATTTCCATCACTTTTTCCCTCGGAGCATTGTGGTATGCTGGCTTACAATCCTAAGTCGGCGCTGTTGCTCCAGTCTTCGGTGTTGTTGGTGTTGGTAATAGTGGTGCTTTGAATGATTTTCTGTTCGTAGCCTCTGTGCATGGGGCCGATGCGGAAGAGGAAGTCATTGAAGTTCACCGTGGGGATGACGATGCCGAAGATGCCGATGCCGGCACGGATGCCCTCCGGTTTGAAATTGTTATGCAAAAGTGTGGTAGCATAGAAACTGTGGCGGTAGTACTTCAGTTCGTTACATTCGTTGAAGTTGTCTATCAGCTCCTGGTCGGGTATGCTGTCGGCCGTCGTGAAGATATACCCCACGTTGTTGACGGCATCGTCTATCCAGTCGGTCTTGATACTGTCGTTCGACTCGATGCACTGCCTGATGTTATCGTCCATCTCGGCCATCATCGTCTCCTCGTCGGGGATGGTGAAGTGGCCGATGGCCATCAGTACGATGATGATGCCCACCAAGGCGATGAGCTTACCAAAACAACTGTGCCATAGCTGGCTTATCATTGACTCCTTGGTCTTGTAGTTTCCTCTGTCTGTCTGTTGCATAGTGTCTTCGATTAATTAATTAGTGTGAGATGAGGTTCATGAACTCCTGGCGTGTTTTGGCCTGGTTGAAGGCGCCGCTGAAGTCGCTCGTGGTGGTGATGCTGTTCTGCTTCTCTACGCCGCGCATCTGCATACACATGTGCTTGGCCTCGACGACCACCATCACGCCTAACGGGTGCAGCGTCTGCTCGATACACTCCTTGATCTGCAGCGTCATACGCTCCTGTACCTGCAGGCGGTGGCTGTATATGTCTACCACGCGGGCTATCTTCGACAGCCCTGTGATGTAGCCGTTAGGGATATAGGCCACGTGGACCTTGCCGTAGAAGGGCAGCATATGGTGCTCGCAGAGCGAGAAGAAGTCGATGTCCTTCACGATGACCATCTGTGAGTAGTCCTCCTTGAACAGTGCGTCGGTGAGCACCTTGTGGGCGTCCATCTCGTAGCCTCTCGTCAGCACCTGCATGGCTTTGGCCACACGCATGGGCGTCTTCTGCAGTCCGTCGCGCTCGGGGTCTTCGCCTAACAGGGTGATGATGTCCTTGTAGTGTTCCGCAAGCTGGTCAAGCCCCTCGCGGAAGGTTTCGTTTTCTGGATACATTTAGTATGATGGTACGATTATTTTTCCTTTGACGATAGAGGCGCCGCTGATGCCCAGGTTACGGATGTTTCTCAGCATCTCGTGAGCCTCCTCATAGGTACGGAAGTTACCTACGCGACAAATCCATCGTGGAGAATAGAAGTGTACGTAGATTGGGGTGTCAGGGTAGTGAGCCTTGATGGTGTTGCCAACCTGCTCAGCCTTCTTGCGGTCCTTGCGCTGGTTGCCGCCGGCGAAGGCCTGCACGCGGTAGCCGTTGATCTTGACGCCACCACGTAGCACCTTGCGGCGGCTGTCTACCGTCACGCTGTCGGTCGTGGTGTCGTGGCGCTCGTCTTTGGGGGGCGTCTCGGGCTTTTTCTGGGCTGGCGACTCTGGTTTGTCCTGTTTCTCCTGGCTCTCGTGGTCCTGCTGGCTGGCAGCCTGTCCGTTTACCAGGTCGTCGATGGCCTTGTCGTGGCTCACGGTCACTGTACCTTGTCCAGCCTGCGTCTTCTGCTGCAGACGCTGGGTAAAGGACTGTGCACCGGCTGTTAGCACACAGCCGGCACACAGTATGACGATAGTGACAAGACGTCTCATCAGCTTATTTCTTCCAGGCGTCGATAATACCCTTGAAATCGGCAGCCTTCAGCGAGGCACCGCCGATGAGACCACCATCGATGTCGGGCTTGGCAAACAGCTCGGGAGCGTTCGAGGCCTTGCACGAGCCACCGTAGAGGATGGTGGTGTCGTCGGCAACAGCCTGGCCGTACTTCTCGGCAATGATAGAGCGGATGTAGGCGTGGATCTCCTCAGCCTGCTCGGCGGTAGCGGTCTTGCCGGTACCGATGGCCCAGATGGGCTCGTAGGCGATGACAATCTTGCGGAAGTCCTCTTCGCTGAGGTTGAAGACGCTGCCCTCGAGCTCGGCCTTCACCACCTCGTTCTGCTTGCCGGCCTCGCGCTCTTCGAGCGACTCGCCGATGCAGAAGATTACCTTCAGGTCGTTCTTCTGTGCCAGCAGCACCTTCTCCTTGAGGATTTCCGGGGTCTCCTTGTAGTACTCACGACGCTCGCTGTGGCCGAGGATGACATACTGTGCGCCCGTCGACTTCACCATCTCGGCGCTCACCTCACCGGTGAAGGCACCCTTCTCCTTGTCGGCGCAGTTCTCAGCACCCAGACCGATGATGTCCTGGTCGAGGAACTGTGCGATAGAGGCGAGGTGGATGAACGGTGTGCAGATGACCACACCGCAGTTGGGCTTGTCAGCCTTCAGTGTTTCGTTCAGCTCCTTTGCGAGAGCAATACCGTCCTGGAGATTCATGTTCATCTTCCAGTTTCCTGCAACAATTTTCTTTCTCATTTTTCTTTACTGTTTTTATTTTTTGGGGTTAAATTATCTTCGGTGGTGGTCTTTTTGCGGCGCCTTAGCCAGTGTGTCCACATCCATAGGCGGTCGGCCATCGTCAGCAGAGCCAGGGGCAGCACGAACCACAGTAGTATGGTGGCTATTTTCCGTGCCGGACCGTCGGTCGGCAGTTTCCCTATCTCCAGCTGCTCCAGGGGCAGCGTGGTTTCTGCCTCACTCAGTTCGGGCAGGTTGTTGTGGCTCCATTTGCGAATGATGACGCCGTCCTTCACCAGTAGCAGACCGGGGTTGCTGCGGATGACGGTCTTCAGCGTCGTGCCGTCGGTCTGGCAGAATGGGTATTCGGCGCCTGTGATGTCGCGCCATACTCTCACCTGCTTGGCCGAGCTTGCCGTCAGACAGTAGAAGACGTAGTCGTGCTCCTGCGTGTATTCGTAGAGCTGGTTAATCAGGTCGAGGCGTGAGTCGTCGGCCTGTTCCAGATAGGGCGAGACGAGCAGGAACGTGTAGCCTGTGTCGGCCAGCACCTGCTCCGTGATGTCGCCGTCGCCGCTCTCTATGAAGAAGTCTGCGTAGGGCAGGTCTTCACCCTCCATCGTCCGCTGCCACTGCTGTCGCAGGTTGGTGCCGATGTGGTAGGGGCGGAAGTCGAACGGTGGCAGGTAGTAGAGACTCCACAGTGCCATCATGGCAATGAACACAATGGAGTAGTTGATGACTATCCACTGGTTCGACCGGCTGACGAAGCGGAACATCTCCTGGGGCCACCATGCCACGATGGCGGCGCTCGCCAGCAGCACGATGTTCTTCCCGAAGGTTTGCCAGTTGGTGAGCACGATGGCGTCGCCGAAGCAGCCGCAGTCGCTGATGGGGTTGGCCAGTGCCAGCCAGAGTGTCAGAGGTGTCATCACCACCATCATCAGTAAGATACATCTCGATGTCAGCCGCCGCTGAATCGCAAACAGCAGGAAGATGCCGAGGCAGAACTCCACTGCCGCTAAGACGACGCTTGCTCCAAGCGAGGCTATGCCGGGCAGCATCCCGCCCAGGTGCATGGCTCCGAGATAGTCGTCAATCTTATATTGTGTGCCTAACGGGTCTACGGCCTTGACAAATCCTGAGAGGATAAACGTCGTGGCCAGCATTATCCGGCAGATGTTTACAATCAGTTTCTTCACTCTTCACTCAGCTTGATGACACCGAAGACAGCATAGTTGATGATGTCCATGTAGTTAGCGTCGATGCCTTCGCTCACCACGGGCTTGTCGCTCCTCAGCTCTAAGTCCTCCATCTCCTTGATACGCTCTATCTTGGTCAGGATGAGGTCGGTGTACGAGCTGACGCGCATCGACCGCCACGCCTCGTCGTAGTCGTGGTTCTTGCGCTTCATCAGTTCCAGGGCCTCACGGGCATAGCGGTCGTACAGCCGTAGCGCCTCGTCGTTGCCGATGTCGACGGTGTCGGCAAAGCCGCGCTCCAACTGTATCAGTCCGACGATGCCGTAGTTGATGAGCCCTATGAACTCTGGGCGTATGCCTTCGCCGACGAGGCTCTCCTTCTTCACCTCCAGCGAGCGTATGCGCTTGGCTTTGATGAAGAGCTGGTCGGTCAGGGCCGTGGGGCGCAGGATGCGCCACGACGCCCTGTAGTCGTGCAGTTTCTTCTCGAAGAGTGCGCGGCATTCGGCAATAGCCTGCTCAAACTGAGTGTTTGTTTCTTCGAACTTATCCATATCAGGGTGCAAAGTTACAGAAAAAATCTTAAATCTTAAATCTTAATACAGAATTTTTTATTGTTCTTTCTGCTTTTTGTGGATATAGCGGATTTTGGCGCAAAGCACGTCGAAGCGCGTCTGCAGCGAGTCGCGCCGCACGCGCGTCTTCGTCAGCATGGTCAGTTCTTCGGGTGTGGCGCGCAGTTCCTGCTTGTCTTTCTCCACTTTCTGCTTCTGGTATTCGTAGTCGTGCTTCACGGCTTGCAGCATACTGTCGACCCTCGACAGCTCCTCCTGCGACCGTTTCAGTTCGATGTTCTGTTGCAGCCGCAGGGCCTGCTTGCGGGTCTCGATGGCTCCGGGATATGTCTTGCGCAGCGAGTCGATGACGATGAGGGCGCGGTCGTAGCGCTGCTCGTCGAACAGCTGTCCTGCCCGGTCCAGCATCCTCGCTGCCTCCTGTTGCTTGGCATCCTGGCAGGCGGTCTGCATCAAAATAATCAGGAGAAAGGGGATGTGATGTAGTTTCATAAGTGGAAAAATTGATTTTAGAACGTGATAGCAAACGAACCGCCGATGGTGAAGAGGTTTACGTTCTTCTTGACTTCAAACCGATAGGGATTCACTTCGAATCCAATGATAGTAACGAGATTAGCTAGATTGGGGGTGGCTACTTTAGTGAAGTGCAGAGGGTCGTACTCCAAAGTGAATGTCTTTTCCGAGTAGTCGTAGTCGACAAACACCTTCCACGAGAAGTTGGACTTATAGCGGTATGTCAGCGACAGACCGGTGCCGAAGTTCGTCGAGTTGTTGCCGCCCATGGTCATGTAGTCCCAGGACACGTCATAGGTCTTTCCGCTGGAGCTGAAGTTGGTGATCTCCAAATCCGTGGCGTTGCCGTCGTTTATAGTCAAGGTGTAGTTGGCCTCTTTCTGTTGTCCAATATAGTGGGCGTTAATGTCCAGTTCCTGCGTCATAGTTCTGCCGATGAGGGCTTTGGTGCCCAGGGCGAAACGGCTGCTCAGGGGAATGTTGAAATATATACCCACGTTGGCTGAGAACTCCGTCAGGTGATCGCTCTCAATCGTGTAGGACTCATCGGTAACGATGTCGCTCATTTCACGGGTGATTTGTTCGCGGCTGATGTAAGAGCTTGCGTCAACGATATCGATGATGTTCTGGCTCACTTCTTTACGGTCGCTCTTACCCATCTCCACAAAGTCGTTCCAATTATTGGCGGTCATGGCTCTGACGCGCAGACGGCCACCGATACCAACATATTTGTTGAAGAAGTAGGCACCTTCGGCGTCTACCGCTGTGCCCGTTTGGAAATCCACCGTGAAGGTGTCGTCGCTTTCAATTTCCTCCTCCGAGTGATTAACGAGACTGCCCATAGGGAACGACAAGTCCTTGAGACCTAAGCTAACGCCCATGGAAATGCTGAAGAACGAGGGAATCTCTGAGTTTGATTCCAGATCGTTGCGCAACAATCCCTTGCCCTTGAAGAGCACGTCGCTCAGGGCATAGCCCAGCTCGGTAGACATGATACCGATGCCGGCGCCCGACATCACGTCGCTGATCCAGTGGCGGTTGTTCAGGATACGCATCACACCCGTTGCCGTGGCCACACCGTAACCGGCTACCGAGAACCATGGCGAACGTGTCAGACCGTACTCCTTATGTAATAAGGTGGCACCCACAAACGAGGTGGCCGTATGGCCCGAAGGCCAGGAGTTGGCCGAAGAGCCGTCGGGGCGCATCTCCTTGGCGGTGTACTTGATGCCGTTGACGAAGCCCGCCATGATACCGTACGACATGGCGGCACTGGCCAGCAGGCGGGGCCAGTCGCTGCGGCCTTCGTAGCCACCTAATTTCAAGCCTACAGTTAGAGCCGGACCGAAATATTGTGTGTAGTCGTCGATACCCGTCTTGAAATTGGTCAGCAGACTGGACTTCGTCTTGGAGTCCTGTTTGAAGTTGTTCTTCTCGCTCTTGATGACCCATCCGGCAATAAACAGGGGAACGCCGACGAACGTCAGGTCGTCCATCACCTTGAAGGGCTTCACGTCGGGATTGGTCTTCGTCTTGAAGAAGTCGAAGTCGCCGAAACTCCTCTCTGTCTCCGTCGGGTTGTAGCTCACTGTCCGTGCAAAGGGGTTGTCGTTGATCTTCACCAGCTGCGGAGTCATCTCCGGAGTAACCAGTTTCAGCGGTTCCGTGTCGATGGTGTTACCGGCTGTCGCCCATAATGTTGTCGTTGCGCACATCATGGCAAATAAGAATAATCTCTTCATAGACATAATATTTTAATCCATTTCGTTTGCAAAGTTACAGATTTTTTTCGATATATTAATGCTTTCAGCCTTTTTTTTGTAATATTTGTCCAATTTGACAGGAATAAGACTCTTGTTTTTCCCCCCAAATAAAGGACGGCGTATCGTTTTCTTGCTCGCCTGTCGGCTCAAAATCTTTTAAATCTTAAAATCTTTGTTAATTATCAATTGTGAATTTACCAATTGTACACGTGCGCGCGTATATGGAGGGTTGCAGTGTGGTGACACCTCTAACACCAAAGCTGATTATCAGCAGGTTAGCAAAGATTTTGCCCGCACCAATGGTCGCACCAATGCCCACACCAAGTGGCGCACCAACCATTCCCAAAATGTTTCACGACAAAGCCGAAAATTTCGCGGCCTCTCGCAAAAATTTCACGGCCTTACAGAAAAATCTCACGGCCTCTCGTAAATGTTTCACGGCCTGCCACTA
This sequence comes from uncultured Prevotellaceae bacterium, assembly GCA_900316475.1. Classification (GTDB taxonomy): domain Bacteria; phylum Bacteroidota; class Bacteroidia; order Bacteroidales; family Bacteroidaceae; genus Prevotella. Next base: position 61,682 of record ONDA01000009.1, on the reverse strand, counting down.
TTCTTGCCTTTTTCTTGGCCGCTCGGCGCTTGCGACGCTTTGCTTGCAAAGAATGCGTCTCCTTGCGTCGCCGAGCGCCCTGGTGTTACCTTTGGTGCGACTGCAGGTGCGACTTAGCTCTCAAAAACGGCCACTGATTTTCAGGTAGTTAAGTGTCAGGTGTAAGAGGTGTCACCAACTTTTCTTTTCTACAATTCGTCGTGTGTACAAGGGCAACTCGTTTCAAAATAAACTCTCATTATTTTTTCTAATCAGCCCCATCTCGCGGGCCTTCTCTATCAGCAGCTGCATGAGGGGTTCGCGCTCGTTCTCCACCTTGTTGTCGAGGACGGCGTCTTTGAGAGTCTGTTTCAGTGTGCCCACCTCGCGGCTCGGCTTCAGGTTGAAGAGCGCCATGATCTCGTTGCCGTCGATGACGGGCTGCAGCAGTCGTTTGTAATCCTTCTCCTTCAGGTCCGTCAGTTTCTCGCGCACTATACGGAAGTTCTCGAGGAACATCTTCTTTTTCACCTCGTTCTTGCTGGTGATGTCCGCCTCGCAGAGCGTCATGAGGTCGTCGATGTCGTCGCCGGCATCGTTCAGCAACCGCCTGACGGCACTGTCGGTCACCTCGTTGTCGGCAATGGCCTGTGGTCGCATGTGCAGGTCGACGAGCTTCTGCACATACCTCATCTCGGCGCCCATCGGCAGCTTCAGCCGCCGGAAGATGTCGGGCACCATCTTCGCCCCGATATAGTTATGGTTATGGAAGGTCCAGCCCACCGCCGGCTCCCACCGCTTCGACCGCGTCTTACCAATGTCGTGGAGTAGGGCGGCCCAACGAAGCCACAAAGCCCCCCCTACGGCCCCCGAGGGGGCTTCATTACCATGCAGGACATTTGTGTCCCCCTCGGGGGACGAAGGGGGGGCTGTGACATTCTCCAGCACTTCGAGTGTATGATAGAAATTGTTCTTGTGTGCCCGTCCGTTTTTCTGTTCCACGATGTCGAGGGCGGAGAGTTCGGGTAGGATGATGTTCAGCAGACCGGAGCGCTGCAGGTCGATGAAGCCCTTGCTGGGGTGGGGCGACATGATAATCTTGTTCAGCTCCACCTCTATGCGCTCGCCACTGACAATCTTGATGCGGTCGGCCATGCGCTCCAGGGCCTCGAAGGTCTCGTCCTCTATCTGGAAGTTCAGCTGTGTGGCGAAGCGTATGCAGCGCATCATGCGCAGCGGGTCGTCGCTGAAGGTGATGCCCGGATCTAAGGGTGTGGCGATGATGCCGTCCTCGAGGTCGGCCAGGCCGTTGAACGGGTCGACGAGTTCGCCGAAGCGGTCGCTGTTCAGGCAGATGGCCATGGCGTTGATGGTGAAGTCGCGGCGGTTCTGGTCGTCCTCCAACGTGCCGTCTTCGACGATGGGCTTGCGCGAGTCGTGGCTGTAGCTCTCCCTGCGGGCGCCGACGAATTCGACTTCTCTCTCCACGACTCTCTCCTCTCTCCTCTCTCCTCTCTCCTCTCTCGAACCTCCTCTCTCCTCTTTAAACTTCACCTGTGCCGTTCCGAAATTCTTGAATACCGAGAGGTGGGCGCGTCGGCCGAGCATACGCTTCAGTTCCTTAGCCACCTCAATGCCGCTACCCACGACGACGACGTCGATGTCGTTGGAGGGCCGTTCAAGGAAGATGTCACGGACATAGCCGCCGACGACATAGCACTCAACGCCGAGTCGGTCGGCAGCCTCGCTGATCTGGTGGAATATCGGCTGGTCGAGAATCTCTGCCAGCTCCTCGTCTGAATATAGTTTCATGATTTCTTGCAATTCGGCTGCAAAGGTACACATTATCTATGAAAGTTCAAAACTTTCGATAATTTTTCTCGATGTAACATGGCGGCGGTTATTCTGTTACATACAAAAAGAGGTTCGCTCAATAAACTTTGTTAAAATATACGTGCTGTGGTGTTGAGAAACGCTATTTTTTCGTACCTTTGCACTTCGGAAACTACACAAAGGGTTGTGGGTTTCCGCCGACAATAGACTTCAATAACAATTTAAGTGTAAAAATAAAGTATGGAAAAAAGCAAGATTTTAATGTTTGCGGCCTCTGCACTGTTGCTCGTTTCTTGCGGCGGTGGTGGCGGTCGCCCGACGTTCGGTGACAATGAGTTTCCCGTCGTAACGGTGGGTACGAGCAGCGCTTCGTCGCAGGCCACCTATCCTGCCTCTATCAAGGGTGTGCAGGACGTCCAGATTAGTCCGAAGATTGGCGGATTCATTACCCGCATCAACGTGAAGGAAGGTCAGACCGTCGGTGCCGGACAGGTGCTGTTCGAGATTGACAACGCCACCTATCAGGCTCAGGTGCGTCAGGCCCAGGCCTCTGTCAATACGGCGCAGGCCGCCTGCAATACTGCCAAGCTGAGCTACGAGAACTCTCAGAAACTGTTTGAGAACAAGGTGATTGGCGACTTCGAGCTGAAGTCTGCCACGAACCAGTATGAGCAGGCCAAGGCCGGCCTGGCCCAGGCTCAGGCCGCCCTGGCTTCTGCCAAGGAGCAGCTGAGCTTCTGCTTTGTGAAGAGTCCTGCCTCCGGCGTTGTGGGCACGCTGCCCTTCAAGGTGGGTGCCTTGGTGGGTGCTCAGAACGTGCTGACCACGGTGTCGAACAACTCGTCGATGGAAGTCTACTTCTCGATGACCGAGAAAGACGCCCTGGCGATGTCGAAGAGTGGCGACGGTCTGTCGCAGCTGCCTGCCGTGCAGCTGAAGTTGGCCGACGGCACCATCTACGGCCACGAGGGTAAGGTGACGAAGATGAGCGGCGTCATCGACCAGGCTACGGGTACGGTGCAGCTGATTGCCGTGTTCCCCAACGCCGAGAAGCTGTTGAAGAGCGGCGGCTCCGGTGCCATCGTCATTCCCCACGACAACAATTCGGCCATCGTCATCCCCCAGTCGTGCGTGTCGGAGGTGCAGGACAAGAAGTTTGTCTACACCCTGGGCAAGGACAACAAGGTGGTGTACACCGAGATTAAGGTGGCTCCGCAGAACGACGGTAACAACTACGTCGTGACCGAGGGTCTGAAGGTTGGCGACAAATACGTCTCCAACGGCATCACGAAGCTGAGCGACGGCATGGTCATCGTTCCCATCACCCAAGAGCGCTATAACCAGAAGATCAAGGAGCAGGTGAAGGCCATGAGTGCCGGAGACATTGTGGGGGCGATGAAGAAATAAATCGATGAATCGGCTTATCGGTTAATCGGTTAATCGGAAAATCGGTTAATCGGTTAATCGTTAAATCGGATAATTGCTAAATCGGAAAATCGTTAAATCGGAAATTAACATGACTTTTACAACCTTTATCAAACGACCGGTGCTCTCGACGGTGATCTCCATCCTGATAGTCCTGCTGGGCTTCATCGGGCTGGTGTCGCTGCCTATCGAGCAGTACCCCAATATAGCACCTCCTACCGTTGCCGTATGGACCAGTTACCCGGGTGCTGACGCCGAGACGGTGAAGAACTCCGTCATCACGCCGCTGGAAGAAAGCATCAACGGTGTGGAAGGCATGGACTACATCACGTCGACCGCCTCGACCGGTTCGGCGCAGCTCTCGGTGCTGTTCCGCCAGGGCATGAACCCCGATATGTGTGCCGTCAACGTGCAGAACCGCGTGTCGCAGGCCCAGGCCCTGCTGCCTGCCGAGGTGACGCGCATCGGTGTGACGGTGACGAAGCGCCAGACGTCGCAGGTGCTGATGTTCACGCTGACCTCTGACGGTCGCTACGACGACGAGTTCCTGACGAACTACAACAACATCAACATCATCCCGGCCATCAAGCGTATTCAGGGTGTTGGTGACGTGCAGTCGCCGGGTCTGAAGACCTACTCGATGCGTATCTGGCTGAAGCCCGACGTGATGAAGCAGTACAACCTGATGCCTTCGGACATTAGCGGTGTGCTGGCCGAACAGAACATCGAGGCTGCGCCGGGCTCGTTCGGACAGGAGAGCGACGTGCAGTACGAGTACGCCATGCGCTACACCGGCCGTCTGAAGAGTCCCGAGGAGTTTGGCAACATCATCATCAAGAGCGACGCCAACGGTCAGACGCTGAAGCTGAAGGACGTGGCCCGCATAGAACTTGGCGGTCAGCAATACTCCGTGTCGATGAAGAACAACAACATCCCGTCGGTCATGGGTATGGTGCAGCAGATTGCCGGCTCCAACGCCAACGAGATAGCCAAGCAGGTGAAGGCCGAGCTGGAAGCCCAGCAGAAGCTGATGCCCCCGGGTATGTTCTACAAGATAAACTACGACGTCACGGAGTTCCTCTACGCCTCTATCGAGGAGGTGGTGTTCACGCTGCTGTTCACGCTGATACTGGTGTTCATCGTGATTTACATCTTCCTGCAGGACTGGCGCTCGACGCTCATCCCGCTGATTGCCGTGCCGGTGTCGCTGGTGGGTACGTTCTTCTTCCTGAGCGTCTTCGGCTTCTCCATCAACCTGCTGACGCTGTCGGCGCTGCTGCTGGCCATCGCCATTGTGGTGGACGACGCTATCGTGGTGGTAGAGGCCGTACACGCCAAGCTCGACCAGGGCTACAAGTCAACGCTGACGGCCTCTATCGATGCCATGAATGAGATTTCGGGTGCTATCATCTCTATCACGCTGGTGATGGCCTCGGTGTTCATCCCCGTGTCGTTCATCGGCGGCACCTCCGGCTCGTTCTACCGTGAGTTTGGTGTGACGATGGCTGTCAGCATCTTCATCTCGGCGCTGAACGCCCTGACGCTGTCGCCCGCCCTGTGTGCCATCTTCCTGAAACCCCACGACAAGGACGGACACGCTAAGAAGATGTCGGTGATAGACCGCTTCCATGCCTCGTTCAACACCGCCTTCAATACGACCACTAATAAATATAAAGGTATAGTGGAGAAACTGGTGAAGAAGCCGCTGGCCATCGGTCTTGCCGTCATCATCGGCATCGTTGTGCTGGTGATGACGATGGCTACCGCCAAGACGGGCCTGGTGCCCGACGAGGATACCGGCACCGTCTTCTGTACCATCTCCATGCCGCCGGCCACGTCGGTGGAGCGCACCAAGCGCGTCATCAGTCAGGTGGACAGCATCCTGGCTGCCGACCCGGCCATCCAGAGCCGTGAGCAGATTCAGGGTTACAACTTCATTGCCGGTGCCGGTTCCGACCAGGCTACGTTCATCATCAAGCTGAAGCCGTTTGCCGAGCGTCAGAAGGGATTCTTCTGGAAACTCAGCGGTCTGTGGCAGGGCGATGGCATCTACCGCTTCTTCCTCAATCCCTACGAGTCGAATGGCGTGTTGGCCCAGATCTATATCAAGACGGCCCATATCAAGGATGCCCAGATTCTGGCCTTCGCACCGCCTATGATTCCCGGTTTCTCGGCCAACTCCGGTGTGTCCATCGTGATGCAGGACCGTACCGGCGGTTCGCTTGACAAGTTCTTCGGCGTCGTCAAGGACTACCTGGCCGAACTCAACAAGCGGCCTGAGTTCCAGACGGCACAGACCTCGTATAACCCCAACTACCCGCAGTATATGCTGCACGTCGATGTGGCCAAGTGTAAGCAGGCCGGCATCTCGCCCAGTACGGTGCTCACCACGCTGCAGGGCTACTACGGCGGTCTCTACGCCTCGAACTTCAACGCCTACGGTAAGCTCTACCGCGTCATGATACAAGGTTCGCCCGAGACACGTATGACGCCCGAGTCGCTCAACAGCGTCTATGTGCGTACCCCCGGCGGCATGTCGCCTGCCAAGGAGTTCTGCCGTCTGGAGCGCGTCTACGGTCCGTCGAACATCAACCGCTTCAACCTGTTCACCTCTATCAACGTGACGGCAACGGTGGCTGCCGGCTATTCTACCGGTGAGGCCATCAAGGCCGCCCAGGAGGTGGCTGCCGACGTGCTGCCCACAGGCTATACCTACGAGTATTCGGGTCTGACGCGTGAGGAGGCCAAGGCGTCGAACACCACGGCCGTCATCTTCGTGCTCTGCTTCATCTTCATCTACCTCATCCTCTCGGCACAGTATGAGTCCTACCTCCTGCCGCTGTCGGTGGTGCTCTCGGTACCCTTCGGTCTGGCCGGCTGCTTCCTGTTCACGATGCTCTTCGGTCACTCCAACGACATCTATATGCAGATCTCGCTCATCATGCTGATCGGTCTGTTGGCAAAGAACGCCATCCTGATAGTGCAGTTCGCCCTGGAGCGCCGCCAGCTCGGTATGGCCATCTCGTGGTCGGCCGTCCTCGGTTCGGCAGCTCGTCTGCGTCCTATCCTCATGACGTCGCTGGCCATGGTCATCGGTCTGCTGCCGATGATGTTCGCCTCGGGTGTAGGCAAGAACGGTAACCAGACCTTAGGTGCTGCCGCCGTCGGCGGTATGCTCATCGGTACCCTCTGCCAGCTCTTCGTCGTGCCGACGCTGTTCGTCATCTTCCAGAGTCTGCAGGAGAAGCTGCGTCCGCTGAAGTTTGAGAAAGAAGAGAACGAGGATGTGGCCGCCGAACTGGCTCAGTACGCCCATGCCAAGCCCGTGGACTATGAACTGGAGAAGTAAGAGACCCGCCCCAGCCCCCTCCCTGTCAGTGAGGGGGAACGGCATGTAAGGACAATTAATAGGACATAAAAATATGAGTAAAATATCAATAAACAGAGTATCTACTCCCCTCCATACAGGGAGGGGCATGGGGGTGGGTCTCCTGCTGTCGTGTCTGCTGCTCACCAGTTGCGGGCTCTACAACAAGTACGACCGTCCTGACGTCGTGGCCGACGGCATTGTCCGCGACCCTGTGGCCCAGAACGCTGCCCTGCAGGCTGACGGCGATGAGTCGTTCGGCAACCTGCCCTGGCGCCAGCTGTTCACCGACCCCCAGCTGCAGGCCCTCATCGAGAAGGGACTTGCCAACAACCCCGACCTGCTGAATGCGGCACTGAACGTGCAGATGGTGAACGAGGCCCTGAAGATAGCCCGTCTGGCCTTCCTGCCCTCTGTCGCCCTGACGCCCCAGGGAACGATCTCCACCTTGCAGACAGACCCCTCGGTGACGACAAAGACGTACCAGATTCCCGTCTCTGCCTCGTGGACCGTCGACCTCTTCGGCAACCTGCTGAACGCCAAGCGGTCGGCCCAGATGCAGCTGATGGCCGTCAAGGACTATCAGGTAGCCGCCCAGTGCGGCATTGTCGCCGGCATTGCCAACCTCTACTACACACTGCTGATGCTCGACCGCCAGGTGGAGATTGTCACCGATATGGAACAGCTGACCAAGGAGACGTGGGAGAAGATGAAATTCATGCACGAGAACCGCGTGGGCTACCGCTCGACGGCCGTGCAGAGTGCTGAGGCTGCCTACTACTCCGTCCAGGCACAGAAGGTGGACCTGCAGCGCCAGATACGTGAGTGTGAGAACGCGCTGACACTGCTGCTGGCCGAACCCGCCCACAGCATAGCCCGCGGCAAGCTCGCCGACCAGTCGCTGCCCTCGCAGTTTGCTACTGGCGTGAGCATCAACCTGCTGAACAACCGCGCCGACGTCCATGCTGCCGAGATGTCGCTGGCCCAGTGCTTCTACGACGTGCAGCAGGCCCGTTCGCGCTTCTATCCCAGCATCACCATCACGGGAACGGGCGCCTTCACCAACAACAACGGCCTCGTCAACCCCGGCAAGATGCTGTGGTCGGCAGTAGGCTCGCTCGTGCAGCCTATCTTCCAGCACGGACAGATCGTCGCCGGACTGAAGGTGGCCAAGTTGAAGTATGAGCAGGCCTACAACACCTGGCAGAACGCCGTGCTGAAGGCAGGCAACGAGGTGTCGAACGCCCTCGTCACCTACAACTCGTCGGCAGAGAAGGGCGCCCTCGACAGCAAGCGCGTCGCCGTGCTCCGCCAGAATGTGGAGGACACGAAGAAGCTGATGGAGTCGTCGTCGAACACCACCTATCTGGAGGTGATCTCTGCACAGTCGAACCTGCTCAATGCTGAGATTAGCGAAGTCACCGACCAGTTCAACAAGATGCAGGCGGTAGTCAACCTGTATCAGGCACTCGGCGGCGGAGCGAAGTGAGAGTGACTCTGAATACTGAATTCTAAACATTAAATTTATGTCAGAAATATCCCCCAAGGCCGATATCTCGCCCAAGGCAAAAATCGGCAATAACTGTAAGATATTCCCCTTCGTGTATATCGAGGACGACGTGGTCATAGGCGACAACTGCATCATCTTCCCCTTCGTCAGCATCTGCGACGGTGCCCGCATCGGGAAGGGTAACAAAATCCATCAGGGCAGCGTCATTGCCGCCCTGCCCCAGGACTTCAACTTCCGTGGTGAGAAGTCGTGTGTGGAAATCGGCGACAACAACGTCATCCGTGAGAATGTGGTCATCAACCGCGGCACCCATCGCGACGGCGTCACCCGTATCGGCAACAACAACTTCCTGCTGGAGGGCGCACACGTCAGCCACGACACCGTCATCGGCAACAACTGCGTCTTAGGCTATGGCGCGAAGATTGCCGGCGACTGCGAAATCGGCAACGGCGTCATCTTCTCGTCGGGAGCCATCCAGAACGCCAATACCCGTGCCGGCGACCTCTCGCTGATTCAGGCCGGTACGGCTTTCTCGCACGACGTGCCACCGTATATCATCGCAGGTGGTTCGCCGATGGTGTATGGCGGTCCGAACACTACGATGCTCGACAATGCCGGTATTGACAAGAAGGTGCAGAAGCATATTGCCAACGCCTACCGTCTGCTGTTCAACGGAAAGACGAGCGTCTACGACGTCATCCTCCAGATTAAGGAGCAGGTGCCCGACAGTCCGGAAATCCAGAACATCGTTAAGTTCCTGGAGAACACGAAACGAGGTATCATGGGTAAATAATCAAGTTTTATAACGACCACGAATTTAACGAATTTTCTATGCATAGAATTATGAAACGAATTTCACGAAACTTGTCGAAGACTCACGAGTGCTCGCAGTAATTGGCTGGCGCCGAAGAAAATCGCTTGCGATTTTCATTTGTGAAATTCGAAAAAATAAAAAAACAATGCGCAGCTAAAATTCGTGTAATTCGTGTAATTCGTGGTAAAAAAAACTTGCGAAACTCGTATAAAAGAATAATCCCCGCCAATTGGTGGGGATTGTTGTTAATACGAGGCCGTGCAGGGTATGCCGGCTGCAATGACGCGGTCGCGAATGGCATCCAACTCCTCGCGACTTGCTTTCTGCAGCGACAGGTCGGGTGTCTCGCGGTCGATGGTGTAGATCATCACCTGCTCGGGGGCAATGTCCTTGACCGCGTCGAGCCAGGGAGCGACGTAGTCGTCGGTGGTGTTGTCGATGCCGGGACCCTTGAGGAACATTGTCTGGATGATGACGTGCCCGTTGAACGCCTTCATCCGCCCGATGATGGCCTCTACGTCGTACGTGCTGTTGGGATGGTCTACCTTGTTGATGAAGTCGGCATCGACGGTGTCGAGTTTCAGGATGTTGTTGTCGACACGCATCAGGGCGTCGTGGACGCTCTGGCGGTGAATCATCGTCGAGTTCGACAGTACCGACACCTTGGCCTGCGGACAATAGCGGTCGCGCAGACGGATGGTGTCGTCGATGATCTCTGCAAAATGCGGGTGACACGTCGGCTCGCCGTTGCCGGCAAAGGTCAGCACGTCAGGCATCTGACCGTCCTCCGCCATCTGCTGCAGTTTGCGTTCCAGTGCCGTGGCCACCTCCTCGCGGGAAGGCAGCGGCAGGGTGGGGCGGTGGTCCTCGTTGAAGCCGCACTCGCAATAGATGCAGTCAAAGGAACACACTTTACCGTCGCGCGGCAGCAGGTTGATGCCTAACGAAATGCCCAGTCGGCGGCTCTGTACGGGGCCGAAGATGGGCGAGGGATAGATAATCGTACTCATAGCGGCTGCAAAATTACAAAAAAGTTTTGGGTTTTACCAAATTATTGTGTATCTTTGCACGCGAATTTGAATTTTACGTACGTAAAGTATAGATGAGTAAGAAGAAAAGAACGACCCGTCGCCGTAACGGCTTGCAGGTTGTTACATTGTGTATCAGCACGACGATGGTGCTGATATTGCTGGGGCTTGTGGTATTCTCGGTACTCACGGCTCATAACCTGTCCAACTATGTGAAAGAGCACTTGACGGTGACCGTCATGCTGGGTGATACGGTGAGCACGAACGATGCCCACCGGCTATGTCGTGAGCTCTACCACCGGCCCTACGCCCACAACATCGACTATGTGAGCAAGGAGCAGGCGCTGAAGGACCAGACGGAAGCCATGGGCAGCGACCCCTCGGAGTTCTTGGGAATGAACCCCTTCGTGGCAACGCTGGAACTGCAGCTGAACTCTGACTATGCCAACCGCGACTCCCTGGCCTGGATAGCTGCCGAGCTGAGGAAGAACCCGAAGGTGAGCGATGTGGCCTATCAGGAAGACCTGATGGACAAAGTGAACAAGAACCTGCAGAAGGTGAGTCTTGTGCTGTTGGTGCTGGCCCTGCTGCTGACGTTCATCAGCTACTCTCTGGTGAACAATACGGTGCGCCTGCGTGTCTATTCGCAGCGCTTCCTGATACACACGATGAAACTGGTGGGCGCCTCCTGGGGCTTTATCCGCCGCCCGTTTATGTACACGGGGCTGACTGTCGGGTTCGTGGCTGCGCTGCTGGCCTGCATCGTCCTGGGCGCAGGGGTGTGGAGCCTCTACCAATATGAGCCCAACCTGACCTCTATCATCACGTGGCAGGTGCTGGCCGTTACGGGCATTGCCGTCCTGCTCTTCGGACTGGTTATCACGTCGCTGTGTTCGTATATCTCGGTGAACCGTTTCCTGAGGATGCGTGCCCAGGAACTGTATAAAATTTAGAACATTAAACATTAAACATTAAACATTAAACATTAGAAATCAACCATTAAATCAAGTAAAATTGAAAATATGAACGATAATATGAAAAAAGATTTGGCTTTTGGCCGCATGAACTTTATTCTGCTGGCCGTAAGTATGGTCGTCGTCGTCATCGGTTTCATCCTGATGAGTGGTGGCAGCTCGACAGAAGAAGCTTACAACCCCGACATTTTCAGTACCCGCCGCATTGTGGTGGCACCCGTGGTGTGCCTGCTGGGATTCCTGTCGATGATCTATGCCGTGGTGCATAAGTCGAAGGACGAAGTGCAGAAGGAGGATACTAAATGACCTGGATAGAAACCGTCATCATCGCCATCGTGGAGGGACTCACCGAGTTCCTGCCCGTCTCGTCGACGGGACACATGATTATCACCCAGAACCTCTTGGGCATCGAGCAGGGTGATCCTTTCGTCCACGCCTTTACGTTCATTATACAGTTTGGCGCCATCCTCTCGGTGGTGTGCCTCTACTGGAAGCGGTTCTTCAAGTTCGACCATTCGCCAGCCCCCGAGGGCTGTTCGTGGTGGCAGCGCCTGAAACACAGGTACTACTTCTACTGGCTCCTTTTCGTGGGTGTGCTACCAGCGGTCATCATCGGTCTGGCGGCGAAGAAGTCCGGCCTGCTCGACTGGCTGCTCGACAGCGTCGAGGTGGTCGCCGTGATGCTGGTGGTAGGCGGTGTGTTCATGCTGTTCTGCGACAAGCTCTTCAACAAAGGCAGCGACGACAGGAAAGTCAACGAGAAGCGCGCCTTTATGATTGGCCTGTACCAGTGTATCTCGGTCATCCCCGGCGTGTCGCGGTCGATGGCCACCATCGTAGGCGGTATGACACAGGGACTGACACGTAAGCGCGCTGCCGAGTTCTCGTTCTTCCTGGCAGTGCCCACGATGGCCGGCGCCACGCTCCTCGACCTGCTCGACCTTGTCAAGGAAGATGCCGTCTGGGCAACGTCACATAACATCATGATGCTCCTCTTAGGCTGTGTCGTGGCCTTTGTCGTGGCCCTGCTGGCTATGAAGTGGTTCGTGGCCTTTCTCACCAAGTATGGTTTCAAGGCATTTGGTATCTATCGCATCATCGTCGGCACCATTATCATCGTGTTGCTGCTGACGGGTCATTCACTTGCAATGGTAGACTAATGGATTTCAACGAAGGAACATTCATCTATATCAATAAGCCCTACCGGATGTCGTCGTTCGGCGCTTTGGCCCACATCCGCTACGTCGTGTCGAAGAAACTGCACGTCAAGCGGGTGAAGATGGGACACGCCGGCACCCTCGACCCTCTGGCTACGGGTGTGCTCATCCTCTGTACGGGCAAGGCCACGAAACAGATAGAGACGTTGCAGCTCCACGACAAGGAGTACACCGCCACCCTGCAGCTCGGCGCCACGACATCGTCGTTCGACCGTGAGCATACCGTTGACAGGACCTACCCGACGCGCCACATCACCCGCGAACTCATCCTTCGCGTGCTCAAAGACTTCGTTGGCGACATCATGCAGGAACCACCCCTCTATTCCGCTTGTATGGTAGCTGGCGACAGAGCCTACGAACTGGCCCGTAAGGGCATCGACCACCGTCTGGCCGCCAAGCCTGTGCGTATCGACGAGATAGAGCTGACAGACTTCGACCCGGCGACGATGCAGATGAGCATCCGTGTGGCCTGCGGCAAGGGCACCTATATCCGCTCCCTGGCCCGCGACATCGGTAAGGCTTTAGGCAGTGGTGCTTTCTTGACGGCACTCTGCCGGACCCGCGTGGGTGACGTCCGCCTGGAGGACTGCCTGACCTTTGACACTTTCCCGCAGTGGTTAGAGGAGCAATTGGGGGAATGAGCCTTATGGGGCTTATGAGACCAATGGGGCCGATGGGAGTTCTAACTAAAACAGTAAAAAACAGCCAAAATAATGAAACTATCACAATTCAGATTCAAATTGCCTGAAGAGCAGGTCGCCCTTTATCCGCCGCATCGCACCTTTAAGGACGAGAATGGCGAGATAGAGCGCGTTTTCAGCCGTGACCAGTCACGGCTGATGGTCGTTCACCGCAAGCGTCAGGAGATAGAGATGTACAAGAAAGACGCTGACGGCAACGATACCGACCAGTTTATGACGTTCCGCGACCTGGTGAACTACTTCGACGAGGGCGATACCTTTATCTTCAATGATACCAAGGTCTTTCCCGCCCGTCTCTACGGCACGAAAGAGAAGACCGACGCCAAGATAGAGGTGTTCCTGTTGCGTGAACTCAACGAGGAACTGCGCCTGTGGGATGTACTCGTGGAACCAGCCCGCAAGATACGTATCGGCAACAAACTCTTCTTCGAGGAGGACGGCCCGATGGTTGCCGAGGTCATCGACAACACGACGAGCCGCGGCCGTACGCTGCGCTTCCTCTACGACTGTGAGCACGAGGAGTTCAAGCGCGAACTCTTCGCCTTGGGCGAGGCACCGCTGCCGCGCTACATCGTCGACCGCCGGCCTGCCGATGCCGACGATATGGAGAACTTCCAGACCATCTTTGCCCGCAACGAGGGCGCCGTCACCGCCCCTGCCACGGGTCTGCACTTCAGCCGCGAACTGCTGAAGATGATGGAGATTCGCGGTTTCAACTTCGCCTACCTTACCGTCCACTGCGGTTTGGGCTGTTTCGACGCTATTGAGGTAGAAGACCTGACCAAGCATAAAATGGGTTCAGAGCAGGTCATCATCAGCGACGACTGCTGCCGTTTGGTGAATGAGACCAAGGAACAGGGCCGCCGGGTATGCGCCGTGGGTGTCAGTACGGCACGCGCCACAGAGTCGTCTGTCGGTACCGACGGAATGTTGAAGCCCTTCGACGGCTGGACCAATAAGTTCATCTTCCCGCCATACGACTTCGGACTCTCCAATGCGCTGATAGCCAACTTCTATCATCCTGAGTCGACGATGATGATGCTGACGGCGGCCTTTGGCGGCTACGACCTCGTCTACGAAGCCTACGAGCAGGCCGTCGACAAAGGCTATATGTTCGGCTGCTATGGCGACGGTCTGCTGATTCTCGACGATTAGAAGACCCACCCCCTGTGCCCCTCCCTGCGAGGGAGGGGAGTAATATGTTAAACCATTATGGCAGACCATCAGGTATATTTGGGGCTAGGCTCCAATCTCGGCAATCGTTGGGAGAATCTTGAACAGGCCATTAGGTTCATTGACGAGCAAGTAGGGATGGTGACACGCCAGTCGTCGTTCGTCGAGACGGAGCCGTGGGGCTTCCAGTCTGACAACCGTTTCCTCAATGCCGTCGTCCTCTGTGAGACCGATAAGACACCGCGTGAGATTCTGCGGCTGACGCAACAGATAGAACGCGACATGGGACGGCATAAAAACGTCAATCGCAGGTTGACAAACCGCAACTACACCGACCGTCCGATAGACATCGACATCCTGCTCTACGACGACCTGAGCGTCGACGAGCCAGACCTGAAGATACCCCATCCGTTGATGTATGAGCGCGACTTCGTGATGCTGCCGCTCAGAGAGATTAACAACAAACTATAACTAATAATACTAAGATAATGAGAAAAACTATTCTTCTGTTCCTCTGTCTTTCGGCTGTCCTCTGTCTGAAAGCACAGAATCCGTACAAGCAGTACACCGACAACCTGCCGTTTAAGATGGCAGAAGTGAAAGCCCCCGTCATTCCCGATGCGAAGGTGTCGCTGAAGGATTTCGGCGCCGACCCCACTGGGAAGCAGCTCTGTACAGATGCCTTCGCCAAGGCTATCGACCAGCTGTACAAGATGGGCGGCGGTCATCTCGTCGTGCCCCGTGGCGTGTGGCAGACAGGCCCCGTGGTGCTGCGCTCAAATATCGACCTGCACTTGGAGGCTGGCGCCGTCATCCAGTTTGCTGCCGACGAAAACCTCTATCCCCTTATCAAGACATCCTTCGAGGGCCTTGACACCCGTCGCTGTCAGTCGCCACTCTCTGCCAATGGTGCTACCAATATCAGCATCACGGGACATGGCGTCATCGACGGAAATGGCCAGTACTGGCGTCCCGTGAAGCACTCCAAAGTCACGGAAGGCCACTGGAAGCGCCTGTTGGCTATTCCCGGCAGTCAGGAGATGAAGAAAGACTACTGGGTGCCATCCGCAGGGTATGCCAAGGGCGAAGAGGGAGCGAACATGAACGTTCCCGCCGCCCAGACCGAAGAGGAATGGCAGGCTGTGAAGCGGTTCCTGCGTCCCGTCATGGTGAGCCTCGTCAACTGTAAGAACGTGCTGCTCGAGGGCGTCATTTTCCAGAACTCCCCCGCGTGGAACCTTCATCCGCTGATGTGCCAGAATATTATTATAGATAATGTACTCGTGCGTAACCCCGCCTACGCCCAAAATGGCGATGCCCTCGACCTGGAGTCGTGTACCAACGCTCTGATTGTCAACTCGCGCTTCGATGCTGGCGACGATGGTATCTGCATCAAGAGCGGTAAGGACGCCGACGGCCGTCGCCGCGGTATTCCCTGCGCTAATGTCGTTGTCGACGGTTGTACCGTCTTTGCCGGTCATGGCGGCTTTGTTGTAGGCTCCGAGATGAGCGGTGGCGTGAAGAATATCAAGGTGGCAAACTGCCAGTTCGTGGGTACCGACGTCGGCTTGCGCTTCAAGTCTACCCGTGGCCGTGGCGGCATCGTGGAGAACATCTTCATTGACGGCATCTCTATGACCGACATCGAGACCTACGCCCTCACGTTTAATATGTATTATGGTGGCAAGTCCGTGACTGAGACACTGGCTTCTGGTAGTCAGAAAGAGGCTGAGTACATGCCTGTCACCGAGGAGACACCTATCTTCCGCAACATTGACATCCGCAATGTCGTCTGCCACAATGCCGGCTATGCCATGGAGTTCAACGGACTGCCCGAGATGCCTATCAACGGCATCACCCTGAAGGACATCGACATCACGGCTAAGAAAGACGCTACTTTCCAGTACTGCAAGGGTATCAAGAAAGATAACGTCAACATTACGTTGATAAAATAAAAAAAAGAGGCAAATGCCTCTTTTTTTTGTTAGTCACCGATGCTGCGCACAGGCTTCTCCACGGCTTTCGTGTCGTTATTGGCGCTGCGTGTGCGCGACCAGTAGTAGTTGTCGTACCAGTCATCGTAGCCCCAGCGGTCGTAGCTGCCCCAGTTGGGCGCTGACGTGTGGTAGAGCGAGAAGTCTACGCGCTGACCGTTGTCATAGAGCGTGCCCGTGAAGCGGTCGTTGTTCAGGCGGTAGTTGCGGATGGTGAAGTGTGTGCCGTCCTCGCGGAAGTAGATGTCGATGTCCGACAGGTTCACCGTCCAGCGGATGTGGTTGGCCACGTAGTCCCAGGGAGCATCCGAGTAGTAGTCCACCCAGTAGCCTTCTCCGCTGGAGTAGCGGTAAGGATCCTTCAGGAATGTTATTTCGGTATAGGTGGCGTAGTACGTCCGTCCGCTATACGTCGACTTGATTCTCATCTCGCCGCGCCAGGTGCCTTCCAGGGTGTAGGCAATGTCCTCGTCCTCGTCCCACCAGTCGCAGGAGGTCAGCGTTGTCATGGTCATGCTTGCTATGAGCAGCATTGTCAGATAGGTATAAAACTTCTTCATAATCGTAGCTTTTGTCAGGTGAATACTCTTGTTTTCTAATCTCTGGTGCAAAGATACGACAATTTCTTCAATGCCACAAGGGGTAAAACTATAAAACCGCATAGGGATTTCCCTACGCGGTTTTAACAGTGGTGTTTTGACAACCTTATTACTTACGCAGGCCGAGAGCCTTCACGATAGCACGGTAGCGGTTGATGTCGTTCACATAGAGATACTTCAGCAGTTTGCGGCGACGACCTACCAGCATGGTCAGCGAGCGAGCGGTACCGAAGTCCTTGTGGTTCTTCTTCAGGTGCTCCGTCAGGTGCTTGATACGATAGGTGAACAGGGCAATCTGTGCTTCGGCAGAACCGGTGTCAGTAGCACCCTTGCCGTACTGGCTGAAAATCTCAACCTTCTTTTCTTTGTCTAAATACATTGTTTTGATGAATTAATTGTTAATACTAAACATCCTTCAAAAGTCCTTTCCGCCTTCATCAACGACGGGGGCTTCGTCAAATGCGGCTGCAAAGGTACTGCTTTTTCTCCGAACTGCCAAATGTTTACGGAATTTTTTCTACTTGCAAAGATTGAAGGCGCTCTTGAAGGCCCTTTTCTCTCTTCCTGTAAATCCTTGCGTGCTAATACGAAAAAAGAGCTGGAAGTTTGGTGACTTCCGGCTTTTTTTGTACCTTTGCACCCGATTTCAACAAAACGACGTATGCAAGACATCAGGAATATTGCAATTATTGCTCACGTAGACCACGGCAAGACGACGCTCGTGGACAAGATGATGCTGGCAGGAAACCTCTTCCGCGAGGGACAGAACCTGTCGAGCCAAGTACTGGACGCCAATGACCTCGAGCGTGAGCGAGGCATCACTATTCTCTCGAAGAATGTGAGTATCAACTGGAAAGGAACGAAAATCAATATTATCGACACTCCGGGACACTCCGACTTCGGTGGCGAGGTTGAGCGCGTGCTCAACATGGCCGATGGCTGCCTGCTGCTCGTCGACGCCTTCGAGGGACCTATGCCGCAGACGCGCTTCGTGCTTCAGAAGGCGCTGCAAATCGGTCTCAAGCCTATTGTCGTTGTCAACAAGGTAGACAAGCCCAACTGCCGTCCCGAGGAGGTCTACGAGATGGTGTTCGACCTGATGTTCTCGCTGAACGCCACCGAAGACCAGCTTGACTTCCCCGTCGTCTACGGTTCGGCCAAGAACGGCTGGATGGGCGAGGACTGGCAGAAGCCGACCACTGACATCACCTATCTGCTTGACAAGATTGTCGAGGTCATCCCCGCACCGCAGCAGATTGAGGGTACACCGCAGATGCTCATCACCTCTTTGGACTATAGCAGCTATACGGGCCGTATCGCCGTGGGGCGCGTCCATCGCGGCAAACTGAAGGACGGTCAGCAGGTGACGATCGCCCACCGCGACGGTTCGATGGAGAAGACGAAAATCAAGGAACTGCATACCTTCGACGGTATGGGCCACCAGCGCATTGAGCAGGTAGACTGCGGCGACATCTGTGCCGTCATCGGACTCGAGAAGTTTGAGATTGGCGACACCATCTGCGACGTCGAGAATCCCGAGCCGCTGCCTCCCATTGCCATTGACGAGCCGACGATGTCGATGCTCTTTACCATCAACGACTCGCCCTTCTTCGGTCGTGAGGGTAAGTTCGTCACCTCGCGCCATATCAACGACCGTCTGCAGAAAGAGCTTGAGAAGAACCTCGCCCTGCGCGTCGAGCCGTTTGAGGACTCTACCGACAAGTGGGTCGTCTCCGGCCGTGGCGTGCTACACCTCTCTGTGCTCATCGAGACGATGCGTCGTGAGGGCTACGAACTGCAGGTGGGGCAGCCCCAGGTTATATATAAAGAGGTGGACGGCGTGAAGTGCGAGCCCGTCGAGGAACTTACCATCAACGTCCCCGAGGAGTTTGCCTCGAAGATGATTGACATGGTGACCCGCCGCAAGGGCGAGATGACCTCGATGGAGAGTCAGGGCGAGCGCACGAATATTGAGTTCGACATCCCCTCGCGCGGCATCATCGGTCTGCGTACCAACGTGCTGACAGCCTCTCAGGGCGAGGCCATCATGGCCCACCGCTTCAAGGAGTACCAGCCCTACAAGGGCGAGATTGAGCGTCGCGTCAACGGTTCGATGATTGCCCTTGAGACGGGCAACGCCTTTGCCTACGCCATCGACAAACTGCAGGACCGTGGTAAGTTCTTCATCGATCCCGGTGAGGATGTCTATATGGGACAGGTCGTCGGCGAGCACGTCCACGACAACGACCTCGTCATCAACGTCTGCAAGGCCAAGCAGCTGACCAACGTCCGTGCTTCGGGTACCGACGACAAGGCACGCATCATCCCCAAGACCGTCATGTCGTTGGAGGAATGTCTGGAATATATCAAGGAAGACGAACTCGTCGAGGTGACGCCACAGTCCATGCGTATGCGCAAGACCATCCTCGACCACGACCAGCGGAAGAAGGCTGCCCGCCAGTAGAATAATATTATGAGGGGTAGATTCTACCTAATAGCGTGCTCAATTCTTTCATGCCTGTGCGCATTTCCAATATGTACACAGGCATCGGATACTATTCACGTCTATGTCAGTAGTCGCGATACGATTCGTCATATAGCTGTCAGGAATGTATACGATGGCGATACACTACCTGTACGTTTTCATGGCACTTATCGTAACGTCGGAGAACCGCAGAGGAAGCCGCCTCTCTCCCCTCTCTTAGGCTGAAATGTGGTGACACCTCTTACACCTGGCACTTAACTGCTTGAATATCAGTGCTTATTTTTTGTGGCTTAGTCGCACCAATGGTGACACCAAAGGTCGCACCAGGTGTCGCACCAACCCTTTCGCCAATGTTTCACGCCAATGCCGAAAATTTCACGGCCGCTCGTAAAAATTTCGCGGCCTCTCAGAAAAATCTCACGGCCTCTCAGAAATGTTTCACGGTCTGGCATGATATCCGGGTGCTACCTTTGGTGTGGCTATAGGTGTCACCTTTGGTGCGACTACCCTCCGTAAATTTGGCTTTGATTTTCAAGCAGTTAAGTGCCAGGTGTAAGAGGTGTCACCTATTTTTCTTGAAAACACTTTGCCGTTTCGCAGAAAATACGTATCTTTGCACAATAGAATAGCAAAATCTGATGGAAATGAAAGGCAAATACCTGAATCCGAAGGCCGACCTGACCTTCAAGAAAGTATTCGGCGAGCATCCCGACCTGGTGATGAGCCTGCTCAACGCCCTGCTGCCCCTTGACGAGGGGAAGCGGATTGAGCATGTGGAATACCTCACACCTGAGATGGTTCCCGAGAACCCTGGGAAGAAGAACAGTATCGTCGACGTGCGCTGCCGTGAGACGGGCGGTCGTCATTTTATCGTTGAGATGCAGATGAACTGGAACAACGAGTTCCAGCAGCGTGTCATTCTCAACGCAGCTAAGGCCGTGGTGAAGCAGCTCGGCACGAGCGAGGACTACTCGCTGTTACAGCCCGTCTATGCGCTGAACCTCATCAACGATGTTGGTTTCGATGCCGGCCCCGACGAGTTCTACCATGACTATGCCATCGTGAATGTGGAGCACAGTGACCGCATCATCGAGGGGCTGCGCTTCGTGTTCGTCGAACTGCCGAAGTTTAAGCCGCAGACCATCAAGGAGCGCAAGATGGCCGTATTGTGGCTACGCTTCCTCACTGAGATTGACCGTGACACCGACGAGATTCCCGCCGAACTGTTAGAGAATCCCGACACCAGCAAGGCGCTGAAGATACTGGAGAAGTCGGCCTATAACGAAGCGGAACTGAGAGCCTACGAGTACTACTGGGATGCTGTGTACAACGAGCGCGGTGCCATTCGTCACGGCTATAAGCAAGGACTTGCTGAGGGGCGTGCTGAGGGTCGTGCTGAGGGTCGTGCCGAGGGTCGTGCTGAGGGTCGTGCTGAGGGCATTGAGCAAGGTAAGCTCGATACGGCTCGCAAGCTGAAGTCCATGAATGTGATGACCATTGATCAGATTGCCGAGGCCACAGGACTCACTACCGAGACCGTCAATGGTTTATAACAGTATTTTTAAATACTTGAGCAGGTATGGCTGAAGCTGAATGAACCCTATTTTATGCGTCGGCAAAGATTTTTCCGTCGTCGAGGGTGACCTGTAGCTTGGTGTACTCGCTGTGGAAATTGTGCTGCAGACGGTCGAGGTAGCGGGCGCTCTCCCACTTGCACATAGGTAGGTCGTGGAGCAGGTAGTTGCCGCACGATTCCGGTTGCGTGGCCGGCACCTCCGTCTGGGTGAGTATCCATTCCAGACACTCGATGGTCAGCTGGCGCATATCTTCGACGGTATAGGTGCCTGTCATGATGATATACATACCTGTCAGACATCCCATTGGTCCGACGTAGACGACGTCGTCCTTGACACGGCTGTTGCGAAACCATGTAGCCATCAGATGCTCCAGACTGTGTATGGCAGCTGGGGCTACGGCAGGTTCCTTGTTGGGTTCGGTGATGCGCAGGTCGTAGGTGGTGAACCCTTTGTCTTCGCGCGAGACGTAGATGCCTGGCTTCAAGTGTGTGTGGTCGATGGTAAAACTCTGTATTACTTCCATAGTGATTCTACGAATGTTTTGGTGACTTGGAATGAGTTAGCTGCAATGGTGTCCCAGAAGTTGTGATACTGCGAGGCGTCGATGTCGCGCAGGGGGATGTCGCTGACGACGCGGAAGGAGATGAACTTCACCTTATTTATATAGCAGGTCTGCGCGATGGCGCACGACTCCATGTCGACGGCCTTGGCCTCGGGGAAGTGACCTACTATCTCGCGCATCTTGTCGCGGGAGTCTACAAACCAGTCGCCGGTGACAATCAGTCCTGGGTGTATCTTCACGCCGCAATCCAGACTTTTGGCTTTCTCCAACAGCCATGAGTCGGCTTGGTAGCGTGCTGGCAGCCCCTGCACCTGTCCGTAGATGGTGGTGTCGTCGATTGCTTTACCGCAGTAGACGTCATGGTACGTCAGTTCCGCACTGACGACGACGTCCTGTATGTTGATGTCGTCGCCGTTGCCGCCGGCGCAGCCGCTGGAGATGATGACGTCGGGCTGGAACTCATTGATCATACGCTGTGCGCCGAGGGCGGCGTTCACCTTGCCGATGCCGCATTTCTCGACGCGCACCGAACCGTCGGTAAAGAGCTGCTGCAGCTGCTGCAACTCCTTGTCCATAGCTACTATA
Source organism: uncultured Prevotellaceae bacterium (assembly GCA_900316475.1). GTDB lineage: Bacteria > Bacteroidota > Bacteroidia > Bacteroidales > Bacteroidaceae > Prevotella. The sequence continues at coordinate 39,859 of ONDA01000009.1, read as the reverse complement.
ATTCCTATTTTCATCATTTTCTGTGGTTTTGGCTACAAAGGTACGAAAAATTTTTGTACCTTTGCACGCAGAAACAAAAAAACTTGCAAGTTATGACCATATTGAAGAAGTGGCTACCCGACATCGTGGTAGTGTTATTGTTTGTCGTTGTGGCATTTGCCTATTTCTTTCCCGCCGACATCGAGGGACGTATTCTCTACCGTCACGACTCGTCGGCAGGACGCGGTTCCGGTCAGGAACAGGCTGAGTATCAGCAGCGTACAGGTGAGCGTACACGCTGGACGAACGCGCTGTTCTCAGGTATGCCGACCTACCAGATGGCACCATCGTACAAGAGTAGCGACACACTGAGCACGGCCATCAGTGCCTACCACCTCTGGTTGCCGGAGAACGTGTGGTATGTCTTTGCCTACCTGCTTGGCTTCTATATCCTGCTGCGTGCCTTCGACTTCCGCTGGTATCTGGCGGCGTTAGGTTCGGTGATGTGGGCTTTCTCCACGTATTTCCTGATTATCATCGCTGCCGGCCACATCTGGAAGGTGTGGGCATTGGCCTACCTGCCGCCGATGATAGCGGGTGTGGTGCTGGCCTATCGTGGAAAGTATCTGTGGGGACTGGTCCTGACGGGCATCTTTGCCGCCTTCGAAGTGTTTGCCAACCACGTACAGATGACCTACTACTATCTGTTTATCATACTCTTTATGGGGTTGGCCTATTTGGTGGAGGCCATACGCGAGAAGCGCTATGTACACTGGCTGAAGGCTACGGCTGCCTGTATCGTTGGCGGTCTGTTAGGTGTGCTGGTCAATCTGTCGAATCTCTACCACACATGGCAGTATGGTCAGGAGTCGATGCGCGGAAAGAGCGAATTGGTGAAGGCCGACACGGGCAACCAGACCAATAGCGGATTGGAGCGCGACTACATCACACAGTGGTCGTATGGCATCGGCGAGACGTGGACGCTGCTTGTGCCCAATACGAAGGGTGGTGCTTCGCAGCCGTTGGCTGCCAATAAGACGGCTATGGCTCATGCTGACAACAACTACATTGGTATCTATCAGCAGTTGGGACAGTACTGGGGCGAGCAGCCCGGCACGCAGGGCCCTGTCTACGTGGGCGCCTTTGTGCTTTTCCTGTTTGTCTTGGGCCTGTTCATCGTCAAGGGACCGATGAAGTGGGCGTTGCTCGCTGCTACGGTGCTGAGCATCCTGCTGTCGTGGGGTAAGAACTTCATGGGCTTTACCGACTTCTTCCTCGACTATGTGCCGATGTATGCCAAGTTCCGTACCGTGGCCTCCATCCTGGTCATTGCCGAGTTCACCATCCCCCTGCTGGCCATGTTGGCGCTGAAGGAGTGGATTATGACCTACTCCCAACCCCTCCCTGTGAAGGAGGAGAGTGGTAACACTCAAGGGAAGAAACAGTCTACGCCCCTCCATGACAGGCCGTGGGCGAGTCTTTGGATTGCCTTTGCCTTGACGGGCGGCGTTGCCCTGCTGTTTGCCGTGATGCCCGACGTGTTCTTTGGCAATTACGTTTCGTCGGCAGAGATGCAGGCGATGTCGCAGATTCCTGCCGACCAGCTTCAGCCGCTGTTGGCAAACCTGTCGGAGATGCGTCGGGCGATGTTCACCAGCGACGCCTGGCGTTCGTTCTTCATCATCGTCATCGGCACGCTCTGCCTGCTGTTATATCGTGCCAAGAAGTTGCGCGTAGAGGTGATGACAGCCGTGTTGGTGGCTCTCTGCCTCTTCGACTTGTGGCAGGTGAACAAGCGCTACCTCAACGACGAGATGTTCGTACCGAAGGCCGAGCGCGAGATGGCTCAGCCGAAGACGGAGACCGACGAGATCATCCTGGCCGACAAGACGCTCGACTACCGTGTGTTGAACTTGGCGTCGAACACGTTCAACGAGAACGAGACATCCTATTATCATAAGAGCATCGGCGGCTACCACGCTGCCAAGTTGCGCCGTTATCAGGAACTGATAGAAGCCTATATCGCACCAGAGATGCAGCAGGCGTTCCAGGCTGTGGCCGATGCTGCCGGCGATATGACGCAGGTAAAGGGCGACAGCCTCTATCCGGTGCTGAATATGCTCAACACCCGCTACTTTATACTTCCTTTGCAGTCGGGTAAGACCGTGCCTGTAGCTAATCCTTATGCCTACGGCAATGCATGGTTCGTCGACCGCGTGCAGTTGGTGGATAATGCCAATGAGGAACTGGATGCCATTGCCCAGCTCGACCTGCGCCATGAGGCTGTTGCCGACAAGAAGTTCGGCGAGCAGCTGAAGGCCGTTGCCGAGACTGTTGCCGACTCTGCCGCTGTGGTGACGCTGACGGCTTACGAGCCAAACCGCTTGACTTATGACGTGACGTCGGCCAAGGGTGGGGTAGTGGTGTTCTCGGAAATCTATTATCCTGGCTGGACGGCTACCATCGACGGTGAGCCGGCAGAGTTGGGACGTGTCGACTACGTGTTGCGTGCACTGACTGTCGGCCCTGGGCGCCATCAGGTGGAACTGGCCTTCTTCCCCAAGTCGATAGATACCACGGAGACAATAGCCTACGTCTCATTAGGCTTGCTCTTGTTGCTGATAGTCTTAGCTGTGGTGCTGTCGGTCAGACGGCGTTCAAAATGTGATGCCTGACATAGCCTCTGTGACCGAAAATGGCCACGACGGCAAAGCAGATCAGTGGTATGATGAATGACAGGTTGACTGAAGACAGACCTAACAGCGTGATGTGGGTGTCAATAATGGCAGCCTGAATAGCGGGGAAGATGGCACCGCCAGAGACAGCCATTGTCATACCGGCACTGGCCAGTTTGACATTCTTGCCCATGCCGCGTAATCCCATACCATAGATGGTGGGGAACATGAGTGACATACAGGCGCTGGCGGCAATGAGGCAGTAGAGACCGTTGCGGTCGGTGAACAGTATGACGCCGCAGAGGAGCACGCTGCCAGTAATGGCCATGACCGACAGCAGACGTCCGGCTCGGAATATCTTGAGCAGCCATGCGCAGATGAATCGGAAGACAGCAAACGCTATGATGGCTGCGATGTTATATTTCTGCGACAGCAGTTCGGCATTCTTCTCAATGATTCCTTCCGACATGAAAATGCGCATGCCATACTGGATGATATAAGCCCAGCAGCATACCTGTGCACCAACGTAGAAGAACTGAGCTATCAAGGCCTCACGGTAGTTCTCGTTTTTGGCAAGCTCGGAAAACTCCTCACGCAGGCTGGTGGTGTCCTTGGTGTCATTATACAGGTTTATGCGCTGCAGGCGTATGACTACCAGCAACATAATGGCAATGGCACTGATAAGGATATAGGGCTGTATGAGTACGGTCAGGTCGTGATTCTTGACAATTTCGAACTGGGTAACCGGCAAACTCATGCGAGTCTCAGTAGACAGCGGACTGATGCCGTCCTGCACCACGTTACGCGTGATGAACATACCAATAACGGCACCCAAGGCGTTGATGGCCTGTGCTAAGTTCAGCCGCCTGATGCCGCTGGCTTCGCTGCCCATGCAGTAGACCATCGGGTTACAGCAGGTCTCCAGCAGAGCCAGTCCGCAGGTCATCGTAAAGTAAGCGAAGAGGAAAGGCGAGAACAGACCGATGAACTTGGCTGGCAGGAAAAGCAGTGAACCGGTAGCGTAGATACCCAATCCCAAGAGCACGCCGGCTTTGAAGTTGTATTTCCTGATAAAGATAGCTGCGGGGATGGCCATGACAAGATAGCCGAAGTGGTTAGCCATAGTCACCATGTTACCCTCAAAGGTGCTCATCAGGAACACCTTCGAGAAAGTGTTGGCCACGATGGGGGTCATGTCGTTAGAGAATCCCCATAGCGCGAAACAGCACGCTATAAGTATAAAGAGTAATAACTGTTTACTGCTTAGTTCTTCGAAAAGGTCGTACTTTTGGTATTTCATTGTTTCAGTATTTGTAAGTATTAGGCAGGGCAAAAGTAATAAAAAAGAATGATAAAAGCACATTTTTTGCAAAATAATTTGTAATTTTGCAAAAGAAAACGACAAAATATGAAAATATTACTATCCTTACCCCCTAATTTGGTGGGTTGTTTCCATGATATCACGGGAATGAGCCGTGATGATTATTTCTGTACATGCGACCCCATTGGCCATCGTTTAGGCAGTGGCGGCGGCACGGCTTGGCTCTTGCAGCAGGCCTGTGGCGAGGCCCCCTTTGCCGAGTGGCTGGCACAGGACAAGCGCATCCTTATACATGCCGGCGGACAGAGCCGTCGGTTGCCTTCCTATGCCGTGCAGGGAAAAGTACTCATGCCGGTGCCCGTATTCCGTTGGGAGCGTGGCCAGCGTCTCGACCAGACGTTGCTCGACCTGCAGCTGCCCCTCTACCGTCGGCTGATGGCGATGGCTCCCGACAATATCCATACCATGGTGGTCAGCGGCGATGTCCTCATTCGCACCACGCAGCCCCTGCAGCCTGTCCCTGATGCCGACGTCGTCTGCTACGGTCTGTGGTTGCCTGCTGCGACAGCCACCCACCACGGCGTCTTCGTCAGCAGTCGTCAGTCGCCAACGGTGCTGAAGCAGATGCTCCAAAAGCCGTCGGTTCAGACCCTGAAAGAGTTGCAGCGCGACCACTACTATCTGACGGACATCGGCTTGTGGATGCTGTCAGACAGAGCGGTGAAGATGCTGATGAAGAAGAGTCAGCAGACCCACACCCAGCAGACCCACCCCCAGCAGACCCACCCCCAACCCCTCCCTGAAGGGAGGGGAGTGATTACTCCATACGATTTGTACGGTGAGTTTGGCTGCTCACTGGGTACCGACCCCACGATTGACGATGCTGAGCTGCGCTCCTTGAGTGTGGCTATCCTGCCGCTGCCGGGTGGGGAGTTCTATCATTTCGGCACGTCGCGCGAGATGATATCGTCGACACTCGCTGTACAGAATCTTGTCAGCGACCAGCGCGAGATAATGCACTTGGACCGCAAACCCCATGCCAGCATCTTCATACAGAATGCCGTCTGCGAGACGAAACTCACCGAGGAGAATGCGAATATCTGGATTGAGAACTCCCACGTGCCGGCCTCCTGGCATCTGACCCGCGACCACGTCATCACGGGCGTGCCCCGCAACGACTGGAACATTAGTCTGGCCCCCGGCGAGTGCATCGACGTCACTCCCGTCGGTGACGGCGACTACGAGGTGCGCCGCTATCGTATCGACGAGCCTGTTGACAGCAACGCCCTGGCAGAGCGGGCTGACCTGCGACGGCTGTTTGCCCAGCGGCGTGAGTTCCAACGTGAGAATCTGTCGGCGATGGCTGCCAACTGGGAGCATAGCGTCTTCTACCAGCTCGACCTGAACGATGTGGCAAGGCGGTTCAAGAGCGAACAGATTCCCCTGCCGCCACCCTTGCCTGCCGATGCACCGCTGATGACGCGCATCCACGATGCCATGTTCCGCGGCGACAGCACCCGTGCTTTTGGACTGCTTCGCGACAGGCTGACGTCTGTCGACGCTGCTGCCTCTTCTGTGCCGCGGAAGTCGGTCTGTGACGACCAGATCGTCTGGGGACGCTCGCCTGTGCGCATCGATATTGCCGGAGGCTGGACCGACACGCCTCCCTACTGTCTGATGGAGGGCGGCAATGTCGTTAATTTGGCTATCGAACTGAATGGACAACCGCCCTTGCAGGTCTATGTCAAGCCCTGTCGCGAACTGCATATCAAGCTACGCAGCATAGACCTCGGCGCTTCCGAGGTGGTGGAGACTTGTGAACAGCTGAAAGAATATAATAAGGTGGGCTCGCCCTTCTCCATCCCCAAGGCGGCATTGGTATTGGCAGGCTTTGCAGGCTCTTCTGACCTCAAATCCCAGTTAGGCGACTTCGGCAGCGGCATCGAACTGACATTGCTCTCGGCCATCCCCGCAGGCAGCGGACTGGGCACGTCGAGTATCCTGGCAGCAACGGTGCTGGGAGCCCTGAGCGACTTCTGCGGACTGGGATGGGACAAAAACGAAATAGGCCATCGCACGCTGCAGTTGGAACAGCTGCTGACCACTGGCGGTGGCTGGCAGGACCAGTTCGGGGGCATCCTTGGCGGCATCAAACTGCTGCAGACAAAGAGCGGCTTCGACCAGAACCCGCTGGTTCACTGGTTGCCAGACGCTCTCTATACCCAGCCGGAGTATGCACAGTGCCACCTCTTATATTATACAGGTATCACGCGGACGGCCAAGCAGATATTGGCAGAGATCGTGCGCCGTATGTTCCTCAACGAGCACGACCAGCTGGAGCTGCTGCGACAGATGAAGGAGCACACCCTGCAGATGTATGACGCCATACTGCGGCAGGACTTCTTACAGATGGGACGGCTCGTCGGACGGACATGGGAGCAGAACCAGCTGCTCGACAGTGGCACCAATCCGCCAGACGTCAAGGCAATGACCGACCTCGTCGACGACCTCTGCTTAGGCTACAAACTGCCTGGCGCTGGCGGTGGCGGCTATCTCTACCTGATTGCTAAAGACCCGGAGGCTGCCGCCCGCGTCAAGACTATCCTCAACGAGAACCGTCGCCATCCCAATGCGCGTTTCGTGGATATGACGCTGTCGAAGAGCGGACTGCAAATCACGCGCAGCTAATGGTAGACGTGAGTACAGTTTAGACAAGAGTACATGAGTACAGTTTGGACAAGAGTACATGAGTACAGTTTGGACAAGAGTACAAGAGTACAGTTTGGACAAGAGTACAAGAGTACAGGTTTGGACAAGAGTACAAGAGTACAGGTTTGGACATGAGTACATGAGTACAATTTTAGACAAGAGTACAAGAGTACAGGTTTAGACAAGAGTACATGAGTACAATTTTAGACAAGAGTATATGAGAACAAATATTATTTCAATGATAATGGTAGAGAATAATGTTCTCTTGTCCTCCTGTCTAAAAAAGTCTCCTGTTCTCTTGTCCTCCTGTCAAAGATGTTCTCCTGTCCTCCTGTCAAAATTGTTCTCTTGTACTCTTGTCAAAATTGTTCTCTTGTCCTCCTGTCAAAAATGTTCTCTTGTCCTCCTGTCAAAAAACGTTCTCTTGTACTCCTGTCAAAGAAGTTCTCCTGTACTCCTGTCAAAGATGTTCTCCTGTTCTCCTGTCAAAAAACGTTCTCCTGTACTCCTGTCAAAGAAGTTTTCCTGTACTCCTGTCAAAAAGTTCTCCCGTCTTAATTGTTCTCTTGTCTAAGAATGGAATTTAGAACGATCGTCGATATACCGAAGCCTCGCTTCCAGATAGAGCCTTTCGAGGAGATGCTCTTCGTTGGCTCGTGCTTTGCCGATAGCATCGGACAGCGCTTCGTCGAAAACAAGTTCCGTGCTACGGTCAACCCCTACGGCACGATGTATAACCCCGCCTCCGTGCTCCATACTGTCGAGCGGTTTGAGGGGACGCCCCGTGTGGTCTTCATTACCCTCGGCACGAACCACGTCTACCGGCTGAAAGAGACGGGCGAGATTGTTGATAACTGTCAGAAACGGCCCGCCGCCCTCTTTCAGGAAGAAGAGCTGACCGTTGACGAATGCGCTGACTACCTGCGGCAGACCGTTGAACTTCTCTGTCGTCGCCGTCCTGACGTCCATGTCGTCTTTACTGTCAGTCCTATCCGCTACCGTAAGTACGGCTACCACGAGTCCCAGCTCTCGAAGGCCACGCTTCTGCTGGCCGTTGATAAGGTTTGCATCGGACTAAACGGACTTTCACGGACTTCCCAAGCTCGAGTAGTCCGTGAAAGTCCGTGCCCGTCCGCTGCCTATTTTCCCGCCTACGAGATTCTGATGGACGAACTGCGCGACTATCGCTTCTATGCCGACGACATGCTGCACCCCTCATCGCAGGCAGTGGCGTATATCTGGCAGCAGCTCGTGGCGCATTATTTCTCTGATGCTGCCAAGGAGTTTCTCCGCGAGTGGGCACCGCTGAAGGCAGCCCTTAATCACCGTCCTTTTGATGCCGATAGCGAGGCCTATCATGCGTTTATGGATAAAACAATGTTAAAAGTAGCAGAGTTGCAGAAAAAATATCCTACCTTTGCACTCTGAAAGAAACAAAAAACGCTATGACATATAATATTGAAAAGATCACCACACTGATAGGTGCGCGCCGCTATGGCGACCATGACGCCAATGTACGCTGGCTCCTGACCGACAGCCGTTCGCTGTGTTTCCCCGAAGAGACCCTCTTTTTCGCGCTGCACACGAAGCGCAATGACGGCCACCGCTATATTGACGATCTGTACCGTCGCGGCGTACGTTCGTTCGTCGTTGAGCAGGTGCCAGACCGTCCGCAGCCCGATGCCAACTATCTGAAAGTGCCGTCAACGCTGGCAGCACTGCAGCGATTGGCAGAGCGTCATCGCGACGAGTTCAGTATTCCCGTGGTAGGCATCACCGGTTCTAACGGCAAGACGATGGTGAAGGAGTGGCTTTACCAGTTGCTGTTGCCTTCGCAGCGCATCGTCCGTTCCCCCCGCAGCTATAATTCCCAGATTGGCGTGCCGCTGTCCGTCTGGCTGTTGAACGAGCAGACAGAGGTGGCCATCTTCGAGGCGGGCATCAGTCAGCCGGGCGAGATGATGGCCTTGCACGACATCATCCAGCCTACCGTGGGTGTGCTTACCTGTTTAGGCAGTGCCCACCAGGAGAACTTCCGCTCGCTGGAGGAGAAGTGTCTGGAGAAGCTGGAACTGATGCATGGTACGCAGGCGCTTGTCTATCCGTCAGACGACAATACCGTCAGTCGTTGCATCCGTCGTCTGCAGTATCAGGGCGAGAAGATAGGCTGGTCGCGTACCGACAGCCAAGCAGCTTTCTTCGTCAAGGAACAGACCATCGACGGCCAGACGGCTCATGTCACCTATATCTATAAAGGCGAGCAGGGCGACTATACCATCCCCTTCATCGACGATGCCAGTATCGACGACAGCATCATCTGTGCCGCCACCGTCCTTCACCTGGGACTGACGCCCGCCGACCTGGCAGAACGTATGCCTCACCTCGACCCCGTCGCCATGCGCCTGGAAGTGAAGGAGGGACAGTGCGGTTGCACACTGATTAACGATTCCTATAACAGCGATGTCAACTCGCTCGACATAGCCCTCGACTTCATGAGTCGCCGTCCCGACGAGCAGGGCCGCAGCCGCACGCTCATCTTGAGCGACATCTACCAGAGCGGCGAACCGGCCGGCGAACTCTATCGTCAGGTGAACGACCTCTGCATGAAGCGCGGCATCGACAAGCTTATCGGCATCGGCGACGAAATATCGGCTCAGTCCCAAACCTTCCTCGTAGGAAAGAAATACTTCTTCGCCACCACCCAGGACTTCCTCGCCAGCACCGCCTTCCACCAGTTGCGCGACGAGGTTATCCTTATCAAAGGAGCCCGAAACTTCGGCTTTGAGCGAATCTCCGAACTGTTGGAGCAGAAGGTCCACGAGACCATCCTCGAGGTGAACCTCGGTGCCTTAGTCGATAACCTGAATTACTACCGTTCGTTCCTGAAACCTGAGACGAAGATGGTGTGTATGGTGAAGGCCGACGCCTACGGTGCGGGTGCCGTCGAGGTGGCGAAGACCTTGCAGGACCACCGTGTCGACTATCTCGCTGTTGCCGTGGCCGACGAGGGTGTCGCCCTGCGCCGTGCCGGCATCACCGCCAACATTATGATAATGAATCCGGAGATGACGTCGTTCAAGACGATGTTCGACTACGACCTTGAGCCCGAGGTCTACTCCTTCCGCCTGCTCGACGCCCTGGTGAAGGCAGCCCGCAAGGAAGGCATCACTGGCTGGCCCGTACACATCAAGCTCGACACCGGCATGCACCGACTGGGCTTCGACCCAGAGACCGACATGGACGAGCTCATTGACCGCCTTCGCCACCAGCAGGCCGTCATTCCCCGCTCCGTCTTCTCTCATTTCGTAGGCAGCGACAGCGACCAGTTCGACGACTTCTCTGCCCGTCAGTTCCAGCTCTTCGACGAGGGCAGCCGTCGTCTGCAGGCGGCCTTCAGCCATAAGATTCTGCGTCATATGGACAACTCCGCCGGCATCGAGCATTTCCCGGAACGGCAGATGGACATGTGCCGACTGGGTCTGGGACTTTATGGTGTGAATCCGCGTAACAATGAGATGCTGAGTACCGTGAGCACGCTCAAGACCACCATCCTGCAGCTGCGCCATGTCAAGGCGGGCGACTCCGTGGGTTACAGCCGTCGCACCATCCTGGAGCGTGACAGCGTCATCGGCGCCATCCCTATCGGCTATGCCGACGGCCTGAACCGCCATCTCGGCAATCGCCACGGCTATTGTCTGGTCAACGGCCAGCGTGCTGAGTATGTGGGAAATATCTGTATGGACGTCGCTATGATTGATGTCACCGGCATCGACTGCCACGAAGGCGACAGCGTCGAAATCTTCGGACAGCATCTGCCCGTCACCGTGCTCAGCGACACCATCGATACCATTCCCTACGAAGTGTTGACGGGTGTCAGCAACCGCGTGAAGCGCGTCTATTATCAAGACTGATTAGCGCACTACCACTTTCTTGCCGCCGACAATATAGATGCCACGAACAGACTGCTTCACTTTATGTCCTGACAGGTTGTAGTACTGCTCGCTATTGTCGCTATCGTTGCTGATTTCGCGTATGGCGTCATGGACGGGTAGGGGAGCGCGATAACGGAAACCCATCGTCAGGTCATCGTTCTGCGTGATATCTAAGATGGCGCCCCTCATCAGTTTGGTTCCTTCCAGATTGACGTTGTAGAGCGTGGCTGCCGGCGTGGAAGTAGCCGTCAGACTGTCTCTCAGCAGATAGGGGTAGAGGTCGGTTTTGAGCGTCGTCTTGGTGTAATAGCCCGTTGCCGCTCTCCAGTATCTCGAATCATCGTCGTTGTCGGCGTGGAAGATGGTCATGCGCTGGTGGTCGTTGCCGCAGGTGAGTCCTTCGTCTATGGCTTCGCGCAGGGTGAGAATGCTGTTGGGTATGTTGTTGGCCCATATCTCCTCGTCGTAGTCTACGTGGGTAATCATCAGTCCGGCGCTTGGAAGGCTTGCATCCCATTTCGTTTTCTGTCTGTTCTCTATCATATAGAACTCGTCAGGGTGCCCTTCGTTATAGATGATATAAGAATCCCCATATTCGCTCAGTGGCAACAGGTGTTCTACCTCCACATCCTTGTCGGACAGGACGATGGGGTCCTGCCAGCCGCACACCATCTTCTCGTAGGCCGTGTAGCCAGCGGGACAGAATCCGCTGCCATTATAGCTGCCGCCCGACATCAGGTCGAAGTCGCTCATGCCAAAACTTCCTTTATAGTAGACGTCGTAGAAGTCGGGAAGCCCCAGACAGTGTGAGAACTCGTGGCAGAAGGTACCTATGCCGTTGATGTTCCCGCTGCTGTCCAGCTCGTTGCTGCACGCATAAATGTCAATTTGTACACCGTCTAAAAGAACGTAAGCGCCTGTAGCCTCGCGTATGCTCCACATGTGTGGCCAGATGGTGTTGACGCTACCACCGTTGGCTTCGCCTTTCCCGGCATAGACCACAAAGACTTCGTCGACGAATCCGTCGCCGTCCCAGTCGTAGTCGGCAAAGTTCACCTCCGCATCGGCAGCCATACACATCTCCGTCACCATCTCCTGGGGACGCAAGTCATTGCCATCGCTGTCATTTTCGCCGTAGTATTTATAACCATGTTTCAGAGTATAGGGGCCTACCACGTCGAAGACCATGTTGAACAGGCCGCTGCTCTGATCGCGGAAATAGTCAGTGACGCTGCCTATGAATTTCCCTTCGTCGTAGCCTATGGTGTTGAGGATGTTATTGTATTTCTCCCTATCGTTGGCCGCCTTGAACTTCTTGTCGCTGAACTCCGCCAGGATGACCAGTCCGTGCTTTGTGCCGATGAACGGGTTGCCGTCTTCGGCAGAAGCCCGGCTCAGCAGGCGTGCCCGGGTGCCTATTTGTCGTGCGGCTTTTCCGCGCCAGCATCCTACGCCCCGTCGCTGTGCCGTGGCCGTGAGGGTCATGGTGAGAAGCATCAGCAGAATGGCATATAATCTTCGTTTCTTCATGTTCATTAGGAGTCAAAAAAAGTGTTTGAGGGCACAAAGTTACAATATTTCTGTCAAATTGTGGCGGCAATTAAAAAATATTTAGTAATTTTGCACCGTATTCTACGCTAAAAACAAACTTTTTTACTAAAACAATGGAACAAGTTTTCAGTTACATTATCAGTCTTGGCGCATCGGTGATGATGCCCATTCTGTTTACTATTATCGGCGTTTGCATCGGTATGAAGTTCGGAAAAGCCCTGAAGTCAGGCCTTTATGTGGGTGTCGGCTTCGTGGGACTCGGCATCGTTACCGCCTTGCTGACGAACAACTTTGGCAGTCCGCTGTTGGAGATTTCCGAACTCTACGACCTCCAGCTTGGCGTGTTCGACATGGGCTGGCCTGCCGCAGCTGCCGTGGCTTACAACACGGCTGTCGGTGCGCTGATTATCCCCATCTGTCTCGGCGTCAACTTCCTGCTGCTCATCACGAAGTGTACCCGTACGGTGAACATCGACCTGTGGAACTACTGGCACTTCGCCTTTATCGGTGCCGTGGCCTACTTCGTCATGGACCAGAGCCTGGCATGGGGCTATTTCGCCGCCATCGTCTGCTACATCATCACGCTGGTGATGGCCGACCTTACCGCCGAGAAGTTCCAGGGCTACTACGACGATATGGACGGCATCTCCATCCCGCAGCCTTTCTGTCAGAGTTTCACGCCGTTCGCCATTGGCATCAACTGGCTGCTCGATAGGATTCCGGGCTTCTCAAAACTCGACATCGACGCCGAGGGACTGAAGAAGAAGTTCGGCGTACTCGGTGAACCCATCGTGCTGGGTGTCATCGTCGGTGCGCTCATCGGTGCCGTGGCACAGCTCGACATCAAGAAAGTCATGTTCCTCGGTGTGACGATGGGTGCCGTGATGGAGCTCATCCCGCGTATCACGAAACTCTTCATCGACGGTCTGAAGCCGATAGCCGAGAAGACGCAGGAGGTGGTGCAGAAGAAGTGGGCCGGCAAGAAGGTCTATATCGGCATGTCGCCAGCCCTGGTCATCGGTCACCCCACCACACTCGTGGCTTCGCTCATCCTCATACCCTTGGCACTGCTGATGGCCGTCGCCCTGCCAGGCAACGAGTTCCTGCCGTTAGCCTCACTGGCCGGCATGTTCTACGTCTTCGTCATGGTACTGCCCTACACGAAGGGTAACGTCGTGAAGACGCTGATCATCGGTATCGTTGCCGTAGGCGTCGGCCTGTGGTTCGTCACCGACATGGCTCCGGCCTTCACGCTGGCCGCTCAGACGGTCTATGCGCAGACTCAGGACCCTGCCGCCAAGATTCCCGAGGGCTTCCAGGCTGGTGCGCTCGATTTCGCTTCGTCGCTCTTCGGCTATGTCATCTATGCCTGCGTGAAGTACCTGAAGTGGATTGGCATGGGCGCCCTGACGCTCGTCACCATCGCTATGGTGGTGTGGAACCGTATGCGCATCGTCGCCGAGGAAAATAATGCGCAGAAGAATTAATAAATTAAGAAACGAATGTGAATAATCTGAATAATTTTAATCACTAATAATAATAATTTTAGTTACAAATACAATATTGTATGACAAAGCAGGAGTATATTGATATGTACGATGTAGTCGGAGCTGCCATGGAGGTATATAATACTTTAGGACGTGGTATGGCTGAACCCATCTATCAGGAAGCTCTTGCAGTGGAGATGGACAAACGTGGGATGAAAGTAGAACGTGAGAAAGAACTGCGACTGCGCTATAAGGATGTTTTGCTAAAAAAAACATATTATACTGATTTCTATTATAAAGGTATAATTATAGAGCTAAAGTCTGTTGAAGAAGTTGTTTCGGACCATAGAGCCCAGCTCTTTAACTATATGCGCATAACGAAACATAATAGAGGAATACTCTTCAATTTTGGCGAAATCGGTCTACATACGGAGCGTTATCTTTACTTGCCAGAGTCTGATGATTTCATTCTCTTAAACCAAGATAACTACAAAGCATATATTGATAAATAATTATTATTCATATTCGTGGATATTATTATTCACATTATTCATATTCGTTTCCAATAAAAATATAACAGATTAATTTAAAACAATGTAAATATGAACAAAAAAACATTTCTTTTAACCGCCGGGGCGCTCGCTTTGATGCTTTCCCCGGTCAATGCACAGGAGGCCGACCGGTTCGTGGGCGCTCAGCACGTGAAGTTCCAGACCGCCTGCCATCCTGAAGACGTGAAGCACTACGACACGAAGCTGCTCCGTGAGCGCTTCGTCATGGAGAAGGTCATGTCGCCAGACTCCATCCTGCTCACCTATTCCCACTACGACCGCTTCATCTTCGGCGGTGCCATGCCCGTCAACACGACGCTGACGCTGGAGAACTTCTGGGAGCTGGGTCTCGACGTCGACAAAACCATCAAGGAGAAGTACTTCATGTACAACCGTGAGCTCGGCGTCGTCAACTGCGGTGCCGGCGACGGCGTCGTCATCGTCGACGGCAAGGAGTATGCCCTTTCGCCGAAGGAGGCCCTCTACATCGGCCGCGGCCACATCGGCAAGGACAAGGACGTGAACAAGAAGGTGCAGTTCCGCTCTAAGGACGCCAAGAAGCCTGCCAAGTTCTACCTGAACTCTGCCACCGCCCACCAGCACTACAAGACGCAGTGGATTACCCTCGACGGCCGTAAGGGTTCGTTGAAGGCTGCCGTCTGGGGACCCGTGGGAACCGTCGAGGAAGCCAACAACCGCACCGTCTACAAGCTCATCGTCAACGACGTGCTCGAGGAAGGCCCCTGCCAGCTGCAGCTCGGTCTGACACAGCTCAACCCCGGTGCCGTCTGGAACACCATGCCGCCGCACACCCACGGTCGCCGCATCGAGGCTTACTACTACTTCAACCTGCCCGACGGACAGACCATCAGTCACGTCATGGGTCAGCCCCAGGAGAGCCGCAACGTATGGCTGCACAACGAGCAGGCCATCATGTCGCCCGAGTGGTCGATGCACGCTGCCGCAGGCACCTACTACTACACCTTCATCTGGGGTATGGCTGGCGAGAACCTCTACTATAACGACAAGGACAACATTCCCGTCATCGACATCAAATAGTAAATCGAAAATCTGTAAATCGTAAATATCTATGACACCTGTACAAACAACCAAAATGTCCAACTTCCGTTGGGTCATCTGTGGATTGCTCTTCTTAGCAACCACCGTCAACTATATGGACCGTCAGGTCTTGTCACTCACCTGGAAAGACTTCATCGCCGTCGACTTCCACTGGACCGATGCCGACTACGGCTTCATCACCGGTATGTTCTCGCTGTTCTATGCCGTCGCCAACCTCTTCGCCGGTAAGTTCATCGACTGGATGGGCACGAAGAAAGGCTATCTCATTGCTATCTTTGTATGGTCAACGGGTGCCGTCATGCATGCCGGCTGCGGCTGGGTGGCCATGAATATCGAGGGCTACGACTCCTTCGAGGCACTGCGTGCCGTGCAGGCCGGTAGCGATGCTGCTGTCGCCATTGCCACCATCTCCGTCTGGCTCTTCCTCTCCTGCCGTCTGATTCTTGCCGTCGGTGAGGCCGGTAACTTCCCCGCTGCCATCAAGGCCACGGCAGAGTATTTCCCGAAGAAAGACCGTGCCTTCTCCACCTCTATCTTCAACAGCGGTGCGTCGGTGGGTGCCCTCGCTGCTCCCGCCACCATCCCCCTGCTGGCCCGTGCCTGGGGCTGGGAGATGGCCTTCATCATCATCGGTGTCTTAGGCTATATCTGGATGGGGCTGTGGATGTGGCTCTACGAGAAGCCGCGTCAGAACAAGCGTGTCAACCAGGCCGAGCTGAACTACATTGAGCAAGACAGCGACATCGCCGACGTCCAGGACCGCGACGCCGTGAAGGAGGAGAAGGCCATCCCGTTCTTCAAGTGCTTCACCTTCAAGCAGACGTGGGCCTTCCTCGTCGGTAAGTTCATGACCGACGGCGTGTGGTGGTTCTTCCTCTTCTGGGCACCTGCCTACTTCAGCGACCAGTATCGCTACACCTCCGACTCCACGATGGGTATCCTGCTCATCTTCACGCTCTACTTCATCGTCACCGTGCTCTCTATCGGTGGTGGCTATCTGCCGAAGTATTTCGTCGAGAAGCGTGGCATGAACCCCTACTTAGGCCGTATGCGCGCCATGCTCATCTTCGCCTGCTTCCCCGTGCTGGGTCTGCTGGCACAGCCCCTCGGTGCCTATAGCGCCTGGTGGCCTGCTATCCTCATCGGTCTGCTCGGTGCCGGACATCAGGCTTGGTCGGCCAACCTTTTCTCGACCATCGGCGACATGTTCCCCAAGTCTACCATCGGCACCATCGTCGGTCTCGGCACGATGACCGGCGGTCTGGGTTCTATGGCCATCAACATGGGTTCGGGTAACTTCTTCACATGGGCTGCCGCCCAGGGTGCCAACTTCACGTTCTTCGGCTTCGAGGGCAAGCCCGCCGCCTATATGGTGGTCTTCTGCATCTGTGCCGTGGCCTACCTCATCGGCTGGTGCATCATGAAGACACTCGTACCGAAGTACAAGCCCATCGTCGTCGAGTAAAGACAGAAGTACTTTTTAGACAGGAGTACATGAGGACAGGAGTACAAATTGTTCTGTGATAATGACATAGAATGTTGTTCTCTTGTCCTCCTGTTTAAAAAGTCCTCCTGTTCTCTTGTATTAAAAACGTACAATTGTTCCCTTGCTAAAAATACATATACCCACACCTCTTACACCTGACGCTTAACTCGCTGACTATCAATATACTTTTTCTGTAGGGTAGTCGCACCTGTGGTGACACCGGTAGTCGCACCACCACACGGCCTCTCAGAAAAATTTCACGCCGTGAAATTTTCACGAGCGGCCGTGAAATTTTTCTGAGCGGCCGTGAAATTTTCACGAGCGGCCGTGAGATTTTCCTGACTCAAGTTCTACCATTGGTGCGACCACTGGTGCGACCACTGGTGTGACTGACCTGTGATGAAACCCTATTGAAAATCAACCAGTTAAGTGCCAGGTGTAAGAGGTGCGGGTATATGTTGTGTCGCACAGGTGCAGACGTGCTCGCCAGTCGGCCCCGGCATTGACTTTTGGCATTTTATTCTTCAGTGTAAGGTGTCGGTGTTGGCTCAGGGCCAGGAGTTGTCGTAGGCCCGGGCGTAGGTGTTGGTTCTGGCCCAGGCTCTGGTGCTGGCTCCCCACCAGCAGGTTTAGGCATCACCGACGGATCCAACAGCCAGTAGCCATCTTCCTGAGGATTCAAGAACGTGACTCGTTCGTTATGATAGATACGAGCATAAGGCCAGGTATTCCCTCAATTTCATGCTAAGGGCTGCCTTTCCTGCTTCTTTACTGCGTATGGACGCATCGCATCCAAGAACAGTCCAAGACCTCGTTGTAGTTTCTCTCTATCCATAGTTTTATCTGTTTTTGTTTTGTTTTATCAGAATTAATTCATATATTTGCAACCGAAATTGCATTATTATTTAGAAGATATGACATCAGTACAGTTGAATGCACAGATTTGGCGTGACATGGGGATTCTTGCCGATAGTGAACCCATGATGAAACGTGTGGCTAAATATTTGCGCAAGTTGGTGAAGGAAAAAGAAGACCCAACTTTGATGACAAAAGAGGAATTCTTTGCCAAGATAGAACGGGCTGAGGAACAGCCTGGCAAGAGTTTTGCCAATGTGGAGGAGCTCGACAAATATATTCGCAGTTTATGAGCCAATATAAGGTTATCATCAAGGAGGAGGCTCAGGCTGACTTGAAAAATCTGCTGCGCTATGAGCCTAAGGCTTACAAAAAAGCTCTTAGGTTCATAGGCGAACTTTACGATCATCCCAAGACAGGACTGGGTCATCCTGAACCGTTGAAAGGAAAACCAGAGGGCAGATGGAGCCGTGAAATCACAAAGAAGCATCGACTTATTTATCGCATTTTTGAGACAGAAGTCCATGTTGATGTTCTTTCTGCCTACGGTCATTATAATGACAAATAATTGCTATTTTCTCATATATTTATTCTCCAAAATCTAATGAGGCTTCCTGATGCTGAACAGCCTCTTTACATCTCTGTCTGAGCATTTCTGCGCTTGCCAAGATGCCTTTTACATCATTGAGGTCTTATACGTTGGGAGCCATGAGGGCGGTGTGGGGCAGGAAGCCCTGGCGGACGAGGGTCTCAATGAGCGTCTTCGACATGGCCTCGTTGTCGCGGCGCGTATAGCGTATGTCGGTGAAAACCTGTGCCAGCGTCTCCTTGTGGTTGATGCTGACGAAGTGGCGGTTCTCCTCGAGCTGCTCCTTATAATTATAATAGGTGTCGATGTCGGCGCCTGAGTAGTCGTTGTAGCGCTCCTGGTGGACGAAGCCCTCGAGGGGCAGGCGGTCGGAGAGGGGAGGCTCCTCGGCGGGCCAGCCGACGGTCAGTGTGGCTACGGGCATCGTGAGCTTGGGCAGGTGGAGCACGTCGATGATCTGCTGCGGCTGATAGACCGTCGTACCGAGGTAGCAGTAGCCAAGTCCCTCCTCGTCCATGAGGTTGCAGAGCGTCTGCGTGTAGAGCAGGGCATCGGTGGCGGCGTTCATGAACGAGAGGAAGTTGTCGTAGCCCGGCTCGGCCTTGCGGCAGCGGGCCCAGAAGCTGGTGCGGTTGAAGTCGGCGCAGACGGTGAGCACCACGGGGGCCTCGGTCACCATCGGCTGACCAAAATGTGCCGGTGCCAGCTGCTTCTTCATCTCCTGCGAACGGGTGACGACGACGGAGTAGAGCTGCAGGTTGCCCATCGTCTGGGTGCGGGCGGCTTCCTCCATGAGGCGGTTCAGTAATTCGTTGCTGACATCCTTGTCAGTATATTTGCGGATGGTGCGGCGCGTCAGTAGATTTTTCATATTTTTCTCTTTTTGCGTGCAAAGTTACAAACTTTTTTGTAAATTTGCAAACAAAAAACGATATGAAAAGTGCGTTAATGACTTTAGGCGCCTTGCTGGCACAGCAGGCACAGGCAGCGGGCGCCCAACCCCAGAAGGCGACGGCCGAGCGCCCGAACATCATCTTTATCCTGGCCGACGACATGGGTTACGGCGACCTGGCCTGCTATGGCAACCAGTATATCCAGACGCCGAACATCGACCGGCTGGCACGTACCGGCACGTCGTTCACGCAGGCTTACGCCGGCAGCGGCATCAGCTCCCCCTCACGTTGTTCGCTGATGACGGGGAAGAACAGCGGCAACACCCGCATCCGCGACAACCAGTGCTATGCCGGCGGAATGACAGGTCTGAAAATCAGCCCCAAGGGCGACACCACCATCGTGCGCCGCGCCAACCTGCTGCCCGAAGATGTCACCCTCGGGACGGTGCTGACAAAGGCCGGCTACCGCACCTGTCTGGTCAACAAATGGCACCTCGACGGCTACGACCCGCAGGCAGCCCCCAACCACCGCGGTTTCGACGAGTTCTACGGCTGGACCATCGCCACCGTCCACTCTAACTCGCCCTATTACTACCCTTACTACCGTCTGCACGGCGACAGCCTTGTCAATATCAAGGAGAACGAGAACGACGCCCACGTGCGCCACAATACAGAGATCTCGACCGACGATGCCATACAGTTCATTCACCGCAACCAGGACCGGCCGTTCTTCCTCTTCCTCGGCTACGATGCCCCCCACGAGCCTTACAACATCGACGACACGTCGTGGTATGACGAGCAGGGCGACTGGTCGCAGAACACCAAGCGCTACGCCGCCTTGGTGACCCACATGGACTACAACATCGGCCGGCTGTTGGGAACCCTCGACGCCCTCGGACTGCGTGAGAACACGCTGGTCATCTTCGCCAGCGACAACGGTGCTGCCGTGCAGGCACCGCTGAAGGAGCTGAACTGCGGTGCCGGACTGAAAGGCCGCAAGGGACAGCTCTATGAGGGCGGCATCCGCGTGCCCCTCATCGTCAACCAGCCCGGTCGTGTGCCGGCCCGACAGATAGACAATCTCGTCTACTTCCCCGACTTCATGCCGACCTTGGCGCGGATAGCTGCGGGCGATGACGTACCTCGTATCACGCACCTCGTACCTCGAGATACCAACGGCATGGACATCTCGCCCCTGTTCTATGGTCAGGACATCGATACCGACAGCCGCGACCTCTACTGGGAGTTCCCCGGTAAGCAGCGTGCCATACGCAGCAGCGGGTGGAAGGCCGTGACGGTGAAGAAGGACGCGCCGTTAGAGCTCTACCGCATCAAGGACGACCCGCTGGAGCAGCACAACCTGGCTGCGGAATACCCCGAGATCGTTCAGCGGCTCGACAGCCTCGGGCGTGCTATGCGCACGCCGTCGCCAAACTATCCTATCGACGATGAATGACTTCTCGCAATGTTATAAAAACAATAGGTGTGGGTATAGTGCGATTTGTTGGGCAATATGAAAAAAAAGAGTAAATATTTGGCCGTATCAGTTTTTTTGCCGAAATTTGCAGCAAGAATTCCGTAATACATGAAAAAAATCGATTTGGTCAGGTTTTTAGTGGTCGTGTTGTCTGTTGTCGTGTCAGCAGCACCTGTTGCGGCACAAGACGGGCAGACACCTGTCGACCGTACGAGCTATATCACGAATCCCTCTTTCGAGAGCGAGGCCACGACGGGGTGGACTGTGAACGGCATGAGCAGGCAAAGCAATCATGTGTTTTCGGTCAAGAAAGGCACTTATTACATCGAGACCTGGGTCAGCATCGGCCAGAAGATTGCCGACGTTTCCGTTTCGCAGACGCTGAAGAACCTGCCGAGGGGCAGCTACAGGCTGCAAGCCGCAGCCCTGCATATCCAGCAGAGCGGCGATGGCAGTACCACTAACAAGGGAGCGGCTCAGACCGGAGCCTATCTCTTTGCCGGCAATTCGAAAGCCGCAGTGACGGCTATGAAGACGTATGCCGTGACATTCGCCGTCTTCGAGGAACACGGCGATGTGGAGATCGGGCTGAAAGCTGAGCATGCCACGGGTAACTATCTGTGTGTCGACAACTTCACGCTGGAGTACCTGGGGGAGTTGTCCTCCGACAGCTATGTCCAGGAGTTGCAGAGTCTGACAGCCCAGGGGCGGTCGCTCCTTGAAACAGGCGTTCAGACGGCTGTGGCCGAGAAACTGTCGGCAGCTATTGCGGCGGCAGAGACGGCACTGCAGGGCGCTGGCGGCGACGCTGCGGCACTGGCTAATGTCCTGCATCAGCTGCAGAATGCTGTGAAGGAGGCTCAGGCATCGCGCGCTTACTACGATGCGCTGCAGGAGCGTATTGACTATGCCGAAACCGTTATCGGCTGGTGGGAAGGCACGTCGCGCAACGGCCTGGGCAGTCTGAAGACCTATCTCCAGAAAGCGCGTCAGGCAGTGGGCGACTTCACGCTGACCAACAGTCAGCTGACCAGTACCACCAACACCCTGAAGAACTGCATCGCCGCCGTCGACAAGAAAATCTATTGCAGTCCCAATGCCTGTGGCACCGACGCAGAGCTGAAGAATCCCGCCAGCCAGTGGTGCTATGAGCGCAGCCTGCAGTCGAAGCATTGGGTGCTGTTCTGGGAGGCCGGTTACGGTGCCGGTGTTCCCGCTTCGGTGAAGACCATCCTCGACACTGCCGACAAGATCTTCGAGTTTTACGCCGACAGTCTGAAGTTTATCACCATCAATCAGGGCAAGTCGAAGTCGGACACTTATAAGATGACCATCCGTCTGCGCTATACCACCGAGTGGGAGGCCAGCGGCAGCGGTATTGACGACATGATAGGTCTGCTGACCCTTTCGAACGGCGCCCATACCTCGCGTGGCGGGCAGACCGTGGCCCACGAGATAGGGCACTGTTTCCAGTACCAGGTACACTGCGACAATAATAACCAGAACGGCTGGATGTACAATTGGGGACAGTCTACGCTGAACGTGTTCTGGGAGATGTGTGCCCAGTGGCAGGCCTATAAGTATTATCCTGCCATGCAGTTCGACAACGAGTGGCTGTCGAACACGCTCAACGGTATGCACCGCCATCCGCTCTGTGTGGGCCTGCGCTACAACAACTACTTCATCCAAGACTTCTTCTGCTATAAACACGGCATGGACGTGATAGGCCGTCTGTGGAACAATTCGGTTTATCCCGAAGATCCGCTGCAGGCTTATATGCGCCTGACGATGAGCGGTACGGCCGCTCAGCAGCTGGAGCAGCTCAATAAGGAGATGTGGGAGTACGGGGCACGTATGGTAACGATGGATATGGACCACATCCGGCGTCAGGGCTCTGGCTCTATCAATAAGCGCAGTCAGACGGCTCTCGTCAAGGATGAGGCGGGCTACTGGTCGCCAACGGCTGCCAACTGTATCGAAAACTTCGGTAACAATGCCGTCCGTCTGAATGTCCCTGCCGGTGGGAAGACGGTCTATGCGGAACTCGTCGGCGAGGCTGGCAAGGCTGGCTATAAGGCCTACAATGTCAGCAAGGCCGGGTGGAAGTTTGGCTTCGTGGCTTATCTGAAAGACGGGACACGCCGGTATGGCGGCATCGGGTCGACGACCTACGCGACGCCAGATGGGCTTATCGCCTTCGATTGTCCTGCCAACTGCAGTGCGCTGTGGCTTGTGGTGAGCGGCGCGCCCACCAGCTACTGGACGCGCGACTGGCTCAGCTGGGAATCGGAGAGTACTGCCGAACAGTGGCCCTACCGTGTGAAATTCTATCAGACGAACGTCTATGGAAAGGCCAATAACGACACCTATCCCACAGCCATTCATGACAGGACTGCCGATGGCCGTACGGCTCATGACAATGTCTATACGGTTTCGGGCCGGCATGTGGGGTGCGGCTCAGCTTCGCTCGACGGACTGCCTAACGGCATCTACGTCGTCGGAGGCAAGAAAGTGATTAAGAAGTAAAAACAGAATATACGGATTATGACTACTGAACAGAATTTGAATGACGTGGCTCGGACGCTGGCACGCATGAGTCAGAAAAGTGATGCGCCGCTGAAGGAAGAGACGATTGCAGATATGCTCCGGCGCTGTATAGGTGTTCTTAGCGCCGAAGAGGCAGCCTCGCTGATGCAACTGTCAGCCACTGCGATATGCAATGCCGCGGGCAACCATCACCCGGAGGTGACGGAGGTGCGCCCGCAGGCGTTGGAATGCGACGTCGTGCGTTTCCAGAATAACAAGGAGAAGTGGGTGGCTCTGGTAGGGCTGCTCGACGGCTATCCTTACGAGATTTTCACCGGTCTGCAGGACGACGAAGAGGGTATCATCCTGCCAAAGTCGGTGACGAAGGGGAAGATTATCAAGAACGTGAACCCCGACGGCACGAAGCGCTACGACTTCCAGTTTGAGAACAAGCGTGGCTACAAGACGACCGTCGAGGGCCTTTCGGAGAAGTTTAATCCTGAATACTGGAACTACGCTAAGCTCATCAGCGGCGTCTTGCGCTACCGTATGCCCATTGACCACGTCATCAAACTGGTCAGTTCGCTGCAGCTGAGCAATGAGAGTATCAACACGTGGAAGATTGGCGTAGAACGGGCACTGAAGAAATATGTCGCCGGCGATGGTGACGCTGTAGATGCGAACGATGAACTGTCAGACCTTCATCCGGATAGAGAAGCTGAGGATTAGGGCCTTCCACGGCGTGCTGCCTCAGGAGCGCCAGGTTGGCGGCGACTTCACCGTCACCCTGCGCATCGGCTATCCGTGGCAGCGGGCTATGGAGAGCGACGACGTGGCCGACACCCTTGACTATGCCGCCGTCTATCGGCTTGTCAACAGTGAGATGGCGGTGCCGTCTCAACTCTTGGAGCACGTTGCCGGGCGTATCGTCCAAGCCCTGCTCCGGCAGTTTCCCGTCATCAGCAGCATCGACCTCTGGCTGACGAAGTTGACGCCGCCGATGGGCGCCGACTGTGACGGCGCCGGCGTGGAACTGCACTGGGGAAGGTAACTGCCTTGTCTTAACGATTGAAAATAGCAACGATTGAAAGATTTTTAAGATTTTGGGTTGCTTGTCGGCGCATCATCTAAAAGTGAAAAAGTAATAAAACTCACCGGTGATTACTCGTTTTTTAACGAGAAAGCAGTACCTTTGCACAGCCATGTATAAAAGATTGTTAACAATACTCTGTATGACGATTGCTTTGGCGCTGTCTGCCGACGGTGCGAAGAATACATTTACCGTTGTTATCGATGCAGGTCACGGCGGCAAGGATTTCGGTGCTCCAGGCAAGATAAGTAATGAGAAAACACTGACACTGCGCTATGCTCTGGCCTTCGGACGCATTATTGAGCAGAACTGTCCCGACGTCAAGGTGATCTATACCCGCAAGACCGACCGCTTCTTGGAGTTGTGGCAGCGGGCGGAGATTGCCAACAAGGCCAAGGCCGACCTCTTCGTCTCCGTTCATATCAATTCGCTGCCTAAGGGACATATTGCCCGTGGCTATCAGACTTACACCTTAGGCCGCAGCCGGCGTGACGGCAACAAGCATGGGTATATAGAGAACCTGGAAGTGGCTAAGCGAGAGAACGCTGTCATCCTCTATGAGGACAACTATCAGCAGCACTACGAGGGCTTCGACCCTAACTCGCCAGAGAGCAATATCCTGTTTGAACTGATACAGGACAAAAATATGGAGAACAGCATCCAGCTGGCCAAGTTCATGCAGAAGAATATCTGTTCGGCAACGGGACGGCAGGACAAGGGCGTACATCAGGACAATCTCGCGGTGCTTCGCCTCTCCTCGATGCCGGCCTGTCTGATGGAGTTAGGATTTATCTCGACTTCCGATGAGGAGCAGTTCCTCAACAGCGACCGGGCTGTCCAGCAGTTCTCGCGTGGCTTCTTTAATGCTTTCGTAGCCTATAAGAGTAAGGTGGCGCCAGGAATCAAGGTGCCTTATCTGCCTGTGCCGGCAGAACCGAAGGAGCCTGTTACAGAACCCGAGACGCCAGCGGCCCCGGAGACGTCAGAGACCCTGGAAGCCAACGAAACACCGGCGGCAGCTGAGACGCCAGAGGCACCGGCACCACAGACCGCGGTTCCTGTCTTCAAGATTCAGATCTTAACCAGTACCTTCAGGCTGAAGACCGGTAATCCGCAACTCAAAGGCGTAACCGATGTCGACTATTATGAAGAGGGCGGCATGTATAAATACACTGTTGGAGCATCGTCCAACTATGCCGAGATATACCAGTTGCGCAAACAATTGCTAAAGCGCTTCCCACAGGCATTTATCATTGCCTTTAAGGATGGGGTAAAGGTCAATGTCAACGATGCGATACGCGAATATAAGGCAAATAAAAAGAAATAACTATTATGAAGTTCTTTACTAAGGAGGTACAGATTGCATTAGTGGCCATAGTCGGACTGGTCATCCTGTTTTTCGGCATGAATTTCCTAAAGGGGCTGAGCCTCTTTTCTGGCGACAATAAGTATATGGCGCAGTTCAGCGACGTGACAGGACTGACAGCCTCAAGTCCCGTCTACTGCAACGGTGTGAAGGTCGGTACGGTGGAAAGTATTGACTATGACTATGAGCGTCCCGACCGTATCGTGGCAACCCTTGGCCTTAATAGCGGTATGCGGTTGCCTCAGGGTACGGCAGTGGAGATTGCCAGCGACCTGCTGGGTAATGTGCGACTGGAACTGAAACTGGGCGATGTGAATGCGTCGCGACTGGCTGTCGGCGACACCATCAGAGGTGGACAGCAGGAGGGAATGACGGCCAGGGTTGCCGGTATGGTGCCGCAGATAGAAAAGATGCTGCCTAAGCTCGACTCTATCCTGGCTTCCGTCAATAACCTGCTGGCCGACCCCACAATAGGTCATTCGCTGCACAACATTGAGGACATCACTGCCGGACTAACCTTGACAGCTACCGAACTGAACCTCCTGACAAAGAGCCTGAACCACCAGCTGCCAGTCCTGATGAACAAGGCTACGGGGGTGATGGCTAATGCCGACACGCTGACACAGACATTGAACGACCTGAATCTCGATGCTACCATGGCAAAAGTTGACCGCACACTGCAGAATGTGGAGCAGATGACGGCTAAGCTGAACAGCAAGGAAGGTACGTTAGGACTGCTGATGCGCGACGCAGAACTGTATAATAATCTCAACGCGACGATGGCTCATGCCGACTCGCTGATGATTGATTTCAAGGCTCACCCGAAACGCTATATACACTTCTCGGTTTTCGGCAAAAAAGATAAGTAATTTTATTTTGTCTAAATAAAAAAATGTCTGAAAGCCCGATTACGACATTCGTAAAGTGTTGATATGTAAAGACATCGATTTTTGCAACACCCTCTTTTGATGGAAAAACGTGAAACGCGGTAAGTGCTGATAATCAAGCGGGTTACGCGGGAAACTAATTGGCTAAGAAAAAGGTGCGATTTTGAAAATTGAGAAAAAATGCCGAACTTTGCACCTGCAAAACCCTCAGGGGTATCATTAACCTTGCAATAATATAGACTAGAAGTAATCATAAACGCCAGATGAATAACAGTCATAAGGTGCTTTGGGACAACTGCCTCCAGCTTATCAGGCAGAACGTCACCGAGCAGCAGTTCAAAACGTGGTTCGAACCCATCGTCTTCGAGTCTTACTCGGAGAGCGACGCCACGTTGTTGCTACAGGTGCCCAGTGCCTATTTCTGTGAATATCTGGAACAATATTATATAAGGTTAATGTATTGGGCACTGACCAACAGCTTCAAGGCCAAGGTCAGGCTTAATTACCGCATCGTTACCGACAAGGCACACAAACTGACGCAGGACGTCATTGCCGACGAGCCCGCTGACATTGACGTGCCCACACCCAACAGCCGTGCCAACCAGTCGCCCAACGTCCTCGACGCGACGCCACGCGACCTGAACCCACAGCTGGATGTCCACAAGACGTTCAATTCGTTCATCGAGGGCGACAGCAACAAACTGCCGCGTACCGTGGGACTGAGCATTGCGGAGCATCCCGGAAAGTCGACCTTCAACCCCTTCTTCGTCTTTGGACCGTCGGGCTGCGGTAAGACCCATCTTATCAACGCCATCGGTGTGCGTTGTAAGGAGATGTACCCGCAGAAGCGCGTGCTCTACGTCTCGGCGCGCCTGTTCCAGGTGCAGTTCACCGACGCCGTGCGCCACAATACCACCAACGACTTCATCAACTTCTACCAGACCATCGACGTACTGATTGTCGATGATATTCAGGAGTGGGCTAATTCGCCGAAGACACTCGACACGTTCTTCCATATCTTCGACCACCTGTTCCGCCTTGGCAAGCAGATAATCCTGGCCTCAGACCGCCCGCCGGTAGACCTCGAAGGTGTGAAAGACCGTCTGCTGACGCGTTTCTCCTGCGGACTGATTGCCGAGTTGGAGAAGCCCAACGTGCAGCTCTGTGTCGACATACTGAACGCGAAGTGCAAGCGTGATGGCCTGAAGATTCCCGCCGACGTCATACAGTTCATTGCCGAGACGGCCAACGGCAGCGTTCGCGACTTGGAAGGCGTCGTGAACGGGCTGATGGCTTACTCCATCGTCTACAACAGTAATATCGACATGCGCCTGGCCGAGCGCGTTATCAAGCGTGCCGTCAAGGTCGACAACCACCCGCTGACCGTGGACGACATCCTGGAGAAGGTCTGCGGCCACTACAATGTAGCCCAGCAGCATATCTTCAGCAAGAGCCGTAAGCGCGACTACGTCCTGGTGCGTCAGGTGTCGATGTATCTGGCACAGAAGTACACGAAGATGCCCGCCTCGCGTATCGGACAGCTGATTGGCGGACGAGACCACTCCACGGTGCTGCACAGCTGCTCTACCGTAGAACAGCGACTGAAGGTCGACAAGGCCTTTATGGCAGAGATTAGCAGCATTGAAAATTCCTTCAAGTTGAAGAAATAATATCTCGCGTTAAACTTTTACGTTCGTTTTGCGTCAAAAGGCAAAACATGAACTAAAAGATGAAACGGTTTCTATTGATTTTGTCAGTATTCCTGTTGTCCGTATGTGGCGTACAGGCAGGTTCGCTTGACGATATCCGTCAGGCTTTGGAGCAGTCGTCAGTGTCGCAAGTGCAGGAGAAAGTATATGTGCATACCGACAACCAGTGCTATTTCGTGGGCGACACCCTGTGGTACAAGGCATACGTCGTACGTGCCGACAACCTGAAACCGACCGACATGAGCCGCATCCTCTATGTAGAACTGCTCTCGCCAGACGGCCTGTTGATAGAGCGACAGAACATTATCGTAGCCCCAGAAGGACACACCTGCGGACAGTTCGTGCTGCAGGACTCGCTTTACTCCGGTTATTACGAGTTGCGCGCCTATACCCGCTGGATGCTGAACTTCGGCGTCACGGAGCATCCCTATACCACGCCTGAAACGTGGCAGTTCTATAACCGGCAGATGGCAGCCGACTACTATCGTATCTGGGACGGACTCTACACGCGCGTATTACCTATTTATAGTAAACCTGAAGAGGCTGGCAACTACGATGCCCGCCGTATGTACCAACGTCCGAAGACCCGCCTGCAAAAGCCGCTGAAGGAGGAACTCTTCGCAACGTTCTATCCCGAGGGTGGCCATCTGGTGGAAGGACTGAAGAGCCGCGTGGCCTTCGAACTGAAGGACCAGCTGGGCGAGGCCGTCGACCTGAAAGGCAGCCTGCGTCAAGGCGGCCAGCAGGTGACAGCCATCCAGACCACCCATGCGGGGCGCGGCGTGTTCACCGTTACGCCAGGCAGCCAACGGCTGAGTGCAAGCTTCACCTGGCGTGGCAAGCAGTATTCGTTCAACTTGCCGAAGGCAGAGCGGAGTGGGGCAGTGGTCAGCGTCAGCGACGGCATAGCCACCCTTCAGACTCGCGGATTGCCAGCCAACGGCCAGTATGCTGTCTCGGTGCTCTGTCGCGGTGTGCTGAAGCACTTTGCACCCGTCACCGTTGCTGACGGGACGCCCGTCAACATCCCGCTGCCGATGGATAGCCTGCCCGTCGGTGTCAACGACCTGACAGTCTTCGACAGCGAAGGCCGTATCCTTGCCGACCGGCTGTTCTTTAAGGGGATGGGTCCTATGGGTCCAATGGGCCTCATTACCCCCGCCTCCCCCATAAGCCCATCAACAACCTACTCCCCCTACCAGGAGATAACCGTCAGCTTGCAGACCCCAGCCCCGCAGACCACCTTCTCGGTGGCTGTCCGCGACACCCGTACCGACGAGCCTACCTATAATGACGGTAATGTCATGACAGACCTGTTGCTCTCCAGCGAGCTGCGCGGTTTCGTCGCCCATCCCGCCTATTACTTTGAAAAGGACGACCAGGAGCACCGTCAGAATCTCGACTTGCTGATGATGGTGCAGGGGTGGCGTAAGTATCCCTGGAAAGAACTCTCTGACACTGCCCGCCAGATGCGCTACACACCAGAGCGGTCGATGACCGTCAGTGGCAATGTCTACAAAATGCTGGGAATAGCAGAAGTGGAACTGGACGAGATTCCGTCTTGGCAGAAAGGAATGGCCAAGACAGGCTATTCGATGACCGAGACCGAGGCCGACGAGAACGGCATGGGCGGTGCCGTGGAGGTGACGATGGACTTAGGAGGCATAGGCAATGTCAACGACGACCTCGGCGTCAACCACGGCGGACTGAAGCATGAAGTGCTGGTGGAGGCCGAGGTGCTGATGGAAGACGGCTTCGTGGCCGGACGGCAGATGACCAAGGACGGCGGCCGCTTCGTGTTCGAGATTCCGCCGTTCTACGGCTCAACCTTCCTGAACCTGAAGGCATACGACGAAAAGGACTCGGTGAAGAAGGCGATGATGTCGCGTAAGGACGTGAAGGTGTTCAAGGAAGAAGCCTACCCCGACTATTACGTGAAGCGTGACATGCCATACCCCATCTTCACCCACAAGTATAGCTACTACGAGAATCATGCCCCGGAGTGGGAGGTGACCATCGACGAGGACTCGTTGTCGGAGCTGACGATGGAGAACGATGTCCACCAGCTGCAGAACGTCAACGTCAAAGGCCGTCGCCGCGGGCGCCGTGCCATCGACTGGAACAAGCCAGCCTATGTGCGCGATGCCTACGACCTCTACAACGATATGACGGACTACGGCCTCTCCTTCGGTATGTACGATATGCGCCAGTTCCCCATGCAGGTGGCCAAATTCCTCTTCGGCAACATGGGACGGCTGGGGCGTCAGTTCAATGTCGACGGACGCTGGAACGGCATCACCTATTGGCGTAACTATACCGATATGGCAGGAGCTGTGGCGGGAATGGGAATAGACGGTTCCAGCGAACTGGCCGACGCCCTGCGCTCTGTCGATAACCGTCGTGCGCCGGCAAACATCATGAACAACCTGAAGTTAGGGCGCCTGCAGAACATCCGTGTCTTCACCGACTACGAACCCCGTAACGAGGACTCCACACTGGTGGAGAGCCTCCATCTGGCTGATGCCACCGTTGACATGGAGAACATCCCTGACGACGGTACGCAGGTCGTCTATCGCGACCGCCATATCTTCATCCACGGCTTCAGCGAACCCGCCCAGTTCTACCAGCCCGACTACAGTCGCCAGCAGCCTGCCGCACCTGCCGACTACCGCCGCACCCTCTACTGGAACCCCAACGCCCGTAGCGACGAGGAAGGCCGTTTCACCGCCACCTTCTATAACAATGCCAAGGAGACGCGCATCAAGATAAGCGCCGCCGGAGTAACCCCCGACGGCCGCCTGTTGTACACAAAATAGGGAAAATCCGTCTTTTTTGCGCACAAACCTTAGATATTTGTGATAATTAGGAATTTTAAATGTTAAAATCTGCTTTTTTCGCGCATATTTGGAGATACTAATACTTTTTTTTGTATCTTTGCAGCGCATTAGTGAAACTACAGTCAGACTATTTAATAACTAAAACAATAAGCTTATGAAGAAGATTTCTACTCTCGCCTTTATGGCATTCTTTTGCTGTCTTAGCGCCTTGGCTCAGGTAGAGTTGGGTGACATTAAGTTCAGCCTGAAAGATGGTACTAAAGTCAGTCCTAACACAGGTAAGATTACGGTGACGTTCCCCAATGTCACGGGTGTGGAAGATCCTACTGCCACTACGTTCAAGCTGGCCGGTGCCTTCAACGACATTGATTTTGACGAAATTGAGGGTACGTTCGCATCGGGCGTAACTTTCGACCTTGCTGAGTTCGAACTGGAGCCTTCCACAGAATATACGCTGAAGATTACTTCGGTGAAAGTCGGTGGTGAGGAGAAAGCCGCTGAGGGTGGCTATTCGCTGAACTTCAAGACCCGTGGTGCCGAGCGCAAGATGTCGTGGACGTTCGCCATTGGTAATGACGAGGCATCCTTGGAGCAAATTTTGGCAGAAGCAACGGCTAATTCAAATGAAGCAACGCCTGATGACGCAAAATATCAATTGGTTAAAAACCCAAGTGACGGCCGCATCTATGTTCCTGCCTGCAACTATAATGAAATCTTGCTCCCTGACGGAACACCACTGCCCATGACGGAAGACCTTATGTTCAAATTCGGTGCCAAGAGTTTCTATATAGCTGATAAGAGCTACTCGAAAAATCCCAACAGAATCTGCTTTAACAACAACAACCAGATTATGGTGATACCCGACTGTAAAGAGGGTGATGTTATAACGCTTAATGCATTGTATTCGTCTAAGAATAAGGGATGGATTCAAGCTATGAATGGCTGTGCGATTGCAATTGACGGTTTGGTGTCTACTGTCTCAGGCCTTCAGGACTCTATTCGTACATCGGACAAAGCTGCCAATTACAAGTTCGAGGTTCAGAAGGATGGAGATGTTGAATTAAAGTTCGGTAATACATTCTTGATTACTATTAACATTGAAGAGGCTAAACCCAAGGTGCCTCGCAATTACAATGTGGTTGCCGCATACGTTAGCGATGACAATACGACAACGCTGAAGGAATTGGTTGGCAAGACTGAGGGTATTACGGGCTCTACTGTTACGGTGAACTATCCCTACTGGCTGGCTGACAGCGAAGGTAATGCCTATACTTATGGTGCTAAGGGCAGTCCCTTTGAGGAGAAGTTTGACCTGAAGAATGGCGAAGGTGACACAACGTTTGTTATCAGTTATAAGAAGACCGACTTTACGGGTGTCGTATTCCTCTCCGAGGGTGAAGACCTTCCCGGTGCCGTGCTTAGCACACACGCCAATTCCGCTATCCGTTCTTCTATGGGTAAGGCTGGCTATGTGGCCGAGGACTTGAAGCTTGTGTCGCTACAGCCTGGTACTTATAAGATTCGTGCCGTCCTCTTCGATGCCAATAAGACGCCCAGCTATGTCTGCACGCTGACAAAGGGTGAGGGTGAGAACAACGAGATCTATCTCTCTGCTAATGCCACCAACTGGACGGAAGCCGAGAGCGACCTGCTCACCATCACGGAGGCTACCGACATTACGCTGAAGGCTGGAGGTACTGATACGCAGGGTCTTGACATCATCATGATTTACGCTTCTACCGATGCTCCTGACGATCCCGACGATCCCTCTGGCATCACCAATGTCAATGCTGACGGCCAGAAGGTTGTCCGCAAGGTCATGAAGAATGGTAAACTGCTCATCGAGACCGCGACTGGCACCGTCAATGTTGCTGGAATCCTTGTGAAATAAATCTTTGAAACACTTTATAACGGCGAATTACACGGACGCATTTCGTGTAATTCGCCGTCTATTGATAATTTATGAAAAAACTACTAACACTACTCTTTTCCGCATTGCTTGGCGTGGGGGCAATGGCACAGAGCCTGACGATGAATGTCAGCGGTATGTCAACCACGATGACAAACACGATGGCCAACGGTCGTAAGCTGGTGGCCAAGATTAATAGCAGCGGTCGTGTCAGTTCACTGACCCTTGGAGGCACAGAGTTGCTTTCCAGCAACGGCATCTATTTCGACTATACCACCGCCGCCGGCAACAAGGGACTAAGCCCCTCGAAGGCTACTGTCATCAAGAATACGCCCGACTACTGTGAAGTACTTTACAGCGCCACGTCGGGCAACACGATTTTCGAACAGGGCTTTATCATGCGCAAGGGCGTACAGATGCTTTACACTTACGTCATTGCCACGGGTACCGCCACGTCAGCCAGCGAGCCCATCAAAGAGGCGCGCGTCTGCACCCGTACTGCTGAGACGCTGCTTAACGGTTACGTCGATTACCGTATGAACGGCCGCATCCCGTCGAACAGCGAGATGGCCGTAGCAGAAAGAGAGGAGAACACCATCCAGGATGCCACCTACCGGCTGGCCGACGGCAGTATCTACACCAAATACAACTGGGCCAACTACATTGAGCGCGACACGCTCCATGGCCTTTGTAATAATAGCTATTACGGCATATACAATATCCCCGTCTCTTACGAATGGCTTAATGGCGGCTGCGAGCGCCAGGAGCTGACGGTACACGCCACCAGCAAGTCGCCCATCACCATCCAGATGCTGCAAGGCGAGCACTTCGGCGGTCAGGCGATGGTGCTGGCTGAGGGCGAGAAGAAACTCTACGGTCCCTTCGCCATCTGTCCTACCTATAGCAAAAACGGGGTGACTACTGCCCGTATTCAGGCAGAGAAGGAAATTGCCGACTGGCCATACCAGTGGTTTGAGAACGCCCTCTACCCCCGTGAGCGCGGTACTGTGCGTGGCCATCTCAATGTCACGACGGGTCAGCGGGCTGACAGCGTGCGCGTTATCCTGGCACAGGAGAAGGGCAAGGATCCTATCGAGATGATGCACGGCTACCAGTTCTGGACGCTGACCGACGAGAATGGCAACTTCGAGGTGAAGAACGTGCGCCCCGGTAACTACAACCTTTTCGCCTATGCCAAGGCTGGCGAGGTGACCGATATGCTGGAGCGGGATGATATTACTGTCACGGCTGGCGACAACGACCTCGGTAGCGTCACGTGGACGCCGAAGAAATACACGCAGATGCTGTGGATGATAGGTCATAACGACCGCCGCAGCAGTGAGTTCTGCCTGAGCGATGCCCCCCGTCAGTATGGCCTTTGGGAGCAGGTGCCTGCCAGCCTTACCTATACCATCGGTCAGAGCAACGAGAATACCGGCTGGTATTATGCTCAGACGCAGGATGGCACGTGGACCGTCAAGTTCAATCTTGACGAGCGTCCGGCGGGCCGTGTCTACCTGACTGCCTCATTGGCTGGTTGTGCCAGTGAAAAGGCATCCATTGCAGTTAAAGTGAATGGTACGTCAAGGGGTACATGGAAACCCGGTTATAAAGATGCATCGGTCTATCGTAGTGCTGTCAACAGCGGGCGTCACTATGTCTATACAGCCGATTTCCTCAATACCGGTTTGAAGGTGGGCGAAAATACTGTCAGTTTCCAGATTAGCAATACTGGCGGCAAGAACGGCATCATGTACGACTGTATCAAGATGGAAGCCGGCGATGCTGTCACCGGCATCGACGATGTCGCGGCAGACGGCAGGACGGTCGTGGCGCCAACGAAGTATATAGACCGTGGACGCCTCATCATAGAGCGAAACGGAGAACGGTACACAATAGACGGAAAAAGGGTGCGATGAGCACCCTTTTCCCGTCTATTAGCATTCTGCTGTTATCGTACGACGACCTTCCGGTTCTGGTTTCCCTCGCGGACGATGTTTACACCGCGTTTCATCGTCGTCAGGCGGCGTCCCTGCAGGTCGTAAATCTCTGTGGCGCCCGGCTCGCTTCCAGTGCGGATGGCGCAAATTTATATAAAATAGGTGAAAAGAGAAAGCTAAAAACAAAAATAAAAGTAAGAAAAACAAATTTTATTGTAGTTTATTATGGGAAAATTGCTAACTTTGCACGCAGAAGTGTTGAAACTAATAACTAAGACAAATGAGAAAACTGTTTCTTTTGGCCCTTCTCGGGCTAATGACCATTGGAGTCAGTGCCCAGCGCGTGGCCGATAATCTTGACCGTGGACTGGTAGCTATCCCCCAAGGCGACAAGACCGGTCAGGACGAACGCTATGGCATGTCGGGTTCCGGTATTTTCATCAGTTGGCGCATCCTGCCCACTGAGTATTATGATACGAAGTACAATGTGTATCGTAATGGAACGAAGATTGCCTCTGACCTGACCGTGTCAAACTTTCAGGATGACGACGGGTCTAAGACGGCCACCTACAGGGTCGTTCCTGTCGTCAAGGGTTCTGAGCAAAACGGCAAGGCTGCCGAGTGTAAGCCGTGGGACCACCAGTTTTGGGAGATTCCCGTCAAGCCCGTTGTGAACCGTAACGGTGCTACCGTCAGCGGCTACAGCTTGAACGACTGTGCCGTGGCCGACGTCGACGGCGACAAGCAGATGGAGTTCGTCGTGAAGCGTCGTAACGACAGCGGCAACCTGCGCTCATCTTCTAACAAGACCGACTTCAACCTGCACGAGTGCTATAAGATGGACGGCACCCGCCTGTGGTGGATTGACATGGGACCAAACCTGATGTCGGGTCCCGACGAGCAGTTCGATATTATCCTTTACGACTGGGATCAGGACGGTAAGGCCGAGGCGCTGATGCGTGGTGCCGACAATATGATTATCCATACCAAGACGGGCAAGACCATCAAGATTGGTAATATGACGGCGGGTCTCAACAGCGAGCGTCCCGAGTATATGGGCGTAGGCAATGAGTACCTGCTCTACCTGAACGGTGAGACGGGCGAGCCTTACGGCTGGGATGGCAGTGAGAACTGGACGCCGATGGCATATCCGCTGCCGCAGTTTGAGGCCAACGAGACCAAGGGCGATGGCAATGTCTGGGGCGACCTTGGGCACCGTATGCAGAAGCATTATTTCGGCGCTCCCTATTTAGACGGTCGCAACCCCGCCATCTTCTTAGGCCGTGGTGCCTATACGCGTCATAAGTTCTGCGCATTCAGCGTCAACAAGCAAACCCACGAACTGACCCAGCTGTGGCGCTGGAACTGCTATCAGGGTGGTTCGCCCTGGTTTGGCAACGGTTTCCACAACTATGCTATCGCTGATGTCGACTGCGACGGTCGCGACGAGATTGTCTTCGGCTCGATGATCATCGATGATACGGGCTATGGTCTGGCTACTACAGGATACGGCCACGGCGACGCCCAGCATTGCGGCGACTTCGACCCCTACCGTTGGGGCCTGGAGCAGTTCGTCTGCTTGGAGAGTGCTGTGGTTCCCGGAATCGCTTATACCGACGCTACCACTCAGACACTGCGCTATACCACTGGCGGCGGTAGTGACAACGGTCGTTGCATGGCCGGTAATTTCTATAACAGCTACCCCGGTGCCGTCGGTATTTCTGGCGGTGCCATCAGCTTAGTGGCTGATAAGCAGATCAGCGGTCTTACCGGTTTCACTGATGACCATGTGAACATGCGCGTCTACTGGGACGGCGACCTGCTTGATGAGTTTATGGACTCACCGGGTACGGAGAAGTCACCCTGTGTCTACAAGGCCCCCGGACAGAACGAGGTGGGCACCAATCGCAGCTATGCTAACAGCCGTTGCTGGATGGGTCAGGGCAACCTGAACAACTCGTCGAAGAACAACCCCTGCTTCCTTGGCGACATTCTTGGCGACTGGCGAGAGGAAATTGTCACCCGTACAGCCGACAAGCTGATCATCCAGACCACCAGCTACCCCTCGCCTCACGGCATTACCACGCTGTGGGCCGACCACGAGTATCGTAATGGCATGACCTGGCAGCCCGTTGGCTATAACCAGCCGCCTCATGTCAGCTTCTTCCTCGGCGAGATGGAGGGCATCACGAAAGAGCCGCCCGCAGTTGTCTTAGAGGGACGTACCGAGGTGACGGGAACCATTCAGACCACTGATGACCATCTGCTCATTTCTGGCTATGAGGACAAGACGATTGCCGTTGCCGACGGTGCTTCACCTTATATATTAACGGTCAACGCCCCGGTATGGGTCAAGGGCAGCGGGGCACAGCAGGCCACGACAGCCACGCCGAAGCAGCCGGCACAGACCGTCATCACCTATACCACGACGCTGACCGGCGGTGCCTTCAGCGGTGCTACCCGCCTTATCAAGCAGGGTGAGGGCATCCTCGTCTTGCCGAACGTCACGGAGAAGCATACTGGCGAGACCAACGTCTGGCAGGGAACACTCCAGTTCGACGGCACCTTCGAGAGCAGTCCGCTGTGGCTGAACCGCCACACGACGCTGATCTCCAACGGTGGTAACTTCAAAGGCGGTATCAAGGCAGACTATAATGCCACAATCTATCCCGGCGGTAAGAATCAGGTGGGCACTATCACCACCACGACGCTCGACATGGGCTTTGGCTCACGTATCGTTATCGACGGCAGCAATGGACAGTTTGACAAGGTCAATGCTACCACGCTGAAGATTGAGACCAAGACGGGCGATGTCTGGAAGAATTTCGGTCCGCGCTATAAGTCACCCGTGCTACAGATTAACTATACCGGCACTTTGGCTGCCGGCACCTACGAACTCGGTACCATCGGCACTGTCACCGGTCAAGTGTCCGACCTGACCATTGACGGTCTGGGCAACAGCCTGAAGACGTCGCTGCGTCATGAGAATGGCAAACTGATGCTGGTGGTCGAGGATATGCGTGCTGCCGGCACGGTGACCTGGAATGGTACAGTCGGTAACAACACGTGGCAGCAGGCCGTTGGCGAGAACTTCCTCTTCGAGGGACAGCCCAGCGTCATGGCCTTTGGCGACGATGTCATCTTTGACGACCAGGCAGCTTCCACGAGCGTCACCATCAAGGGTGCCGTGAGTGCGAAGTCCGTGACGTTCAACAACGAGACGAAGAGCTACACCCTCAGCGGCGACAGCATCGTCGGCGGCGGTGTGCTGACCAAGAACGGTAGTGGCAGCGTCACGCTGAACAACTGGAACCGCATCGGCTCGTCGGTCATCAATGGCGGTAAGGTCACAGTAGCCATGCTGGCCAACAACCGCGGTCAGGACTGGGGCTCATTAGGTAGCGCCAAGTCGCAGATTGCCTTGAATGACGGTGCTACGCTGGCTATCAATGGTGTCATCATCACCGATCAGACACTCAATGTCAGCGGCGAGACGACCGTGGATGTGCCTTCGGGCAAGAGCGTCATCTTCAACAAGGCTATCAAGGGTAGCGGTGCTATCGTCAACAAGACAGGTGCTGGCTCTATGGAAATAGGTACGGAGACCAACACCTTCTCGAAGATGGTTGTCAAGGCCGGTACGGTTGTCAGCAACTATACCTCTTCCAATGCAGAGTCTCTGCCCAAGACCGTTGAGTTCCAGGGTGGCACGGTATGGGGCGCCAATATGGAAGGCGGCAGCGGCGTTTCCAATACGACGAACTTTATTGTTCCTCAGGGCAAGTCCGGCACCTTCTATTCCTCTTTCCGTGGTACCTATACGGGTACGCTGACGGGTTCGGGCACATTCAATGTCTACACTGGCGGCGTGCGTGCCTACTTCAATGGCAACTGGAGTGCCTTCGAGGGTACAATCAATATTGGTAAGAACAACCGTCAGAACAAGAAATCGTACGACCCCACTTTCATGCTGGGCAATACCAATGGTATGCCGAAGGCCACGGTCAATGTGAATGCCAATGCCCGACTGGACAACCAGGGCAAGAGCATCCGCGTGAAGAAGTTTGGCGGTACGGGTGCCCTTGTCGGCTCGGGTATATGGGTTGTCGACTGCGACGAGAACTTCTCGCTGACCACCGAGGTGGGTATCACCTCCGCGCGTAAGGACGACTATGGTGGCACTATCGGTGTCAGCGCCTCGCCTCTGACCAAGCGCGGTACGGGTAAGATGACAATGACTGAGGGTAAGATGAACGGTGTGCTGACCGTGGAGAAAGGCACGGTGGCATTCTATAAATTCAATCCTGCTACACTGCTTAACGGTACGAATGCTACTGTTGTCAAGGGCGAAGGTCGCCTTGTAGGACAGGGTCTGCTTCATTCCGTTACCCTGCAGAGCAGTGGTCTGCTGATACCCTGCGCCTCTGCTGTCAATGAAGTTTCGCCGGGTACTATTACCGTCAACAACACGTTAACCGCTAACGACGGCGCTACGGTAGAGTTCCTCGTCAGCACGGCCAAGACCTCTCAGGTGAAAGCCAAGAATATCATTATGAACGGTACGGTGAAGGTGACGCTCGTCGGCAACCGTGAGTTGCAGGTCGGTGAGGAACTGAAGCTGTGGACCCTCAGCGGCACGTTTAGCGGCACGCCTAAGTTCGACCTGCCGGCAGCCTATACCTGGGATACCAGCCGTATCAGTGAGGGAATCCTTGTCGTGACGGGTATTGACACAGGCATCAGCGGCCCGATGGCCGACGCTGATCCCTGCAACGTCTACGACCTCCGTGGCCGGCTCGTCAGCCGTCAGGCTACGGCAACGAGTACCGACGGCCTGCCCGCCGGTGTCTATATCCGCGGCGGCAAAAAGATTGCGATTAAGTGAGCGAAGTGAATGTGAGCATTCATTTATCCCTTAATTCCGCAACACTATAGTTTAACATTATTTATAAGTGCCTGAGCAACAAAAAGTTGCCCAGGATTTTGCCATGTCAGAATTTTCACTTACCT
>ONDA01000059.1 GCA_900316475.1 uncultured Prevotellaceae bacterium | reverse complement strand
ATCGGTTGTTGACCGACCCCGATGTGTTCCTGCTTCGGCTTCACCAAGAAGGAAAGGTGCAACTGACTGACGAGGAAATGCAGAAGGTGAAGAACTTTGCAGAAATTGAGAAAGAAGTACGCACCCATATCAACACGGACGTTTCACTGAACAATGTCTTCCAATCCGACATCATCCCCATTTTGGGCAAGCCACTCATAGCGCAATACTGGAGGGACATTGATGGAAAGAGTCACGTCGCATCGCCGCGCATATTAGAACTGGCTCATCAAGAGGTTCATCATCCCCGTCTCATCCAAGCCATCGACAACGCTAATCAACGTATCATGGACTTCCTGGCCGAGAATGAGCGTCAAGAGGTGGTGGCACCAAAAGCAGGCTCTCCCGCCTCATTGCGAGTGCCAGAAGAAGAACTGAAGGACATCACTGATGGGAAAGCACTATTCGAGCATATCACAGCACCATTCCGGGGATATGTCATCTATGTGGATGTGTGGGGCACATGGTGCGGTCCTTGCCGTGGCCAAATGGAGTATGTGCCAGCCTTGAAGAAAATGCTGGAAGGCAAGCCCGTCGTCTATCTCTATTTCTGCAACAACAGTCCTGATGAGGCATGGCGCATTTACATCCGCCAGAATCATCTTGACACCGACAATGCCATTCACTACAACCTGCCTAAAACACAGGAAAGCGCCATCGAACAATATCTGGAAGTGAGTGGTTTCCCCACCTACCGACTTGTAGATACCACAGGGCGACTCGTCCCCGGGGGTGCTCCCTGGCCCTCTAATCCGAGTGCAGTAGTCGCCGCCATTGAACAACTACTGAATAAATGATAGAACAATATGAACTACGACGAAATGAAACTCAAATAACAATTCGTGACCCTTTCACTTTATGCCTAACTTTCAAAAAACAGTAAGGATTATGGAGAACCCAACATTGAGCTAATAGCCATAGTAGCTGGCTGCACAGAAATAATCCAAATGAAAGAGATAACAGAACGGCCTAAGACTGTCGTGATTACCGTTTCAATCAAAACAATGTGTGACACCTCTTACACCTGGCACTTAACCCGCTGATTATCAATACCGTTTTTCCGTAGGTTGGTCGCACCAATGGTCGCATCAATGGTCGCACCAGTGGTCGCACCAATGCTTACACCACGTCGCGGCCTCTGGCAAAAAATTCCCGGCGGGGAATTTTCACGAGCGGCCGTGAGATTTTTACGAGAGGCCGTGACGTTTTCACGAGAGGCCGTGAGATTTTTACGAGCGGCCGTGAGATTTTCACGAGCGGCCGTGACGTTTTCTGGTATCAGGTGTCACTGTTGGTGCTACCATTGGTGTGACCATTGGTGCGACTTACACCATTGCGAAAGTATATTGTAAATCAATTAGTTAAGTGCCAGGTGTAAGAGGTGTGGGTTATTTCTGTCGGATACTGCCCTTGGCGTCGATAGTGGCTTCACTTTTTGGCACGTCCGCTTCGCTCAATAGCTTGATTTGTCGGGCAGCACCATGCTTGCTGTCAGTACGCGGCCCCACACCAGGCCACTGATAGAGCGAGTGAATAGCGCCGGAAAGGAAACGGCCTTGACGGTCGGTCTTGACGGTGATGATGGGTGCATGCCCTGAGATGCCTTTCAGGTTCATGCCGTAGGGGGTGCAGAAGTTTCCCAGGCTGTAGGCAATAAACCGCCCCTTGTAGACTTCTGTGGCACGCACGACGTGCGGCCCGTGGCCATAGACGATGTCGGCACCGTGATCGATACAGAAATGCGCCAGGCGTCGCAGATGGCCGCGCTTCTCTTTGTAGAAGGTCTCCATAGAGTCGGGCAGATGCTTGTATTTCTGTCCCTCGGCACCGCCGTGGAACGACACGA
Organism: uncultured Prevotellaceae bacterium; assembly: GCA_900316475.1. Taxonomy (GTDB): domain Bacteria; phylum Bacteroidota; class Bacteroidia; order Bacteroidales; family Bacteroidaceae; genus Prevotella. The sequence goes on along the minus strand of ONDA01000059.1, from coordinate 16,888 downwards.
TGATGATGTCGGCCTGTTTGCGCAGCTCGCTGAGAATGCGACTGACGGTATTTAAGTCGTGCTCTGTGTGCTTCAGCGTATAGGGGTTATGCCCAAAGGCGCAGAGTCCTATCTTCAGACCTTTGCGCTCGATGATGGCCGTCTCGGTGCGGCCTTTCAGTCCTGCATACTTGATACCCTGCTGCCTGAGGCAGTGCTCGGTGGCCGCTATGCCTTCTGGCCCGAAGTCGTTGGCGTGGTTGTTTGCCATACTCAGGAAGTCGAAACCGGCATCCTTGAGATGATGCGCGTAACTGGTAGGTGTGCGGAATGCGTATGCGTTTTTGAGCGTGTCCTTTGTGCTGGTGCCACCATCGCAAAGTGCTCCTTCAAGATTACCAACGGCGATGTCGGCCTTGCTGAGTATGGGTTTGGCGTCCTTGAACAGCAGGGCACCCTCTTTCTTTGGCAGCAGCGTATCGGGGTACGTCGTTCCCATCATGATGTCGCCCACCATGGCAACGGTCAGGGTGTCGTTAGAAACAGAATAGGTAGCCATTGTGTAGCTACCTATCAAGAATAGTAAAGCGATGCGCTTCTTCATATCTCTTATGGGTTATTGTACTCTTCTCACGCCGATAAAGCGTCGGGCATAGAAACCGTCGTTGGAATTGGAAATCTTCACACCGTCGCTGGTGCTGGCATGGATGAAGTTGAAGGTGTTGGTGATGGGGTCGACATCGACGACGATGCCCACATGACCTACGTTACGGCCAGAGCGCGGACTGGTGAAGAACACCAGGTCGCCGCGCTGCATCTCGCTGCGGCTGACGGGCATGTTGCGGGCATACTGGTCGCGTGACGAGGCCCCGATGTTGCCAGCGCCTAACTGGCGGAAGACATAGCTGGTGAAGCCAGAGCAGTCGAAAGCGTACGGGCCTTTGCTGCCGCTGCGGTAGCGGGCACCGATGTGCGACATAGCCTCGTCTAACAGGCCGTTGATGGCCATATTGTCGTATTCGACGTTCAGGTCGTCGTTTCCCTCGTAGAGGAAGTCGAAGTTGTCAATCTCCTTTTCGCTTTCTTGTATGACGGTTGTTGTCTTGGCGGTTCTCTTGGCGGACTTTCTCACCTTGCCATTAGCGATGTCGCCTGAGGCAAAGAGGATGAGCAGTGCGCAAAGAATGATTTTCCGACTCATTTATTTCTGTTATCTTTGATGGTTGGTTAATTGTAGCTTAATTGTATTTGAGAATCTGTCCTGGACGCAGGCGGATGTTCTTGCTGATGTGGTTCAGCTTGCAGATGGCATTGACCGTCGTGTTGCGTTTACGGGCAATTGACGACAGCGTCTCGCCGCGGCGTACCTTATGGAAGCGGGTGTTGCTGCGGGCTGCCGTGGCAGCTGAACGCTTGCTGCTGGCACTCTGTGTGTAGAGCTGGTCTTCGCCGCCGTTGCTGGCAGATACGGCACCGCCGACGCCACGCAGACGAGTGGCCTGAGCCGACTCACGCGAATAAGAAGAACGGCGGAAGGTGTAGAAGTCGCCAATGACGTCCTGGTTGCGGAAGTCGAACATCAGGGCGGGGTTCAAGGCCACGCCGCAGAGACGGGTCTCGAAGTGCAGGTGTGAACCTGTGGAGCGGCCGGTATTACCACCCAGTCCGATGGGTTCGCCGGCACGTACCTCCTGGTCGGGCTTCACCAGGTGTTTCGACATGTGTCCGTAGATGGTCTCCAGACCGTTGTAGTGGCGGATGACGACGAAGTTGCCGTAGCCTCCCGGCTCGTAGCGCACGACGCGCACCTTGCCTGAGAAGGCAGCGCGGATGGTGTCGCCGATGTAGACCTTGATGTCCAGTCCCTTGTGCTGGCGTCCCCAGCGTGCGCCGAAGTTTGATGTCAGCACACGGCTGTCGGTCGGCATACAGAAGTCGCGCAGGTCGATGCGGAAGGTATCGGGGAGGGCTGTCTCGCGGTGGGCGTAGTGGTTCTCCCAGTCCTGATAGAGGTCGGCAGCGGGCGAACCCATCTGCTCAATCTGAATCAGGCGACTCAGTGCCACTGAGTCTACAGCCTTCATCTTACGGTCAATAGGGGCTTGGCGTGCCAACAGGTCTTGTCCCTGTGAGGGAACAGCAACGATGGACACCATAGCTATAGCAAAAAGTTTCTTTAATTTCCTAATCATTTATATTTTTTATTTTCGGTTATAGACGTCTGTAATTTTCTGCAAGAGTAGAAAACACGGTTGCAAAGATACGAATAATAATTCAGAAAAAAGTCGCTTCCATAATTTCTTAACATTGTTTTGGTGTAATTTAACACTCAAACGTTTACGTATGTTAGGAAATAACACCCCAGTTAATATTTGTTTTATGCAGTTCACGCAGTCTGTTCCATAGGATTTTGTACTTCTCGCTGTTGCATGCAGGGTCCTCGTCGACGATGCTCTGTGCCTCGTCGCGTGCCATCTGTACCAGCTGTCCGTCGCGTGCTATGTCGGCAATCTTCAAGTCGAAGGCCATGCCGCTCTGTGCCGTACCTTCCAGGTCGCCGGGGCCGCGCAGTTTCAGGTCGGCTTCGGCAATGCGGAACCCGTCGTTCGTGTCGCACATGATGTCGATGCGTTTGCGGGTGTCTTCCGATAGTTGGTAGGGCGTTACCAACAGGCAGTAAGACTGGTCGGCACCACGGCCTACACGTCCGCGAAGCTGGTGGAGCTGTGAGAGACCGAAGCGTTGGGCATCAAAGATGACCATGACCGAGGCATTGGGCACGTTGACGCCCACCTCGATGACCGTTGTGGCAACGAGGATTTGCGTCTCGCCGCTGACGAAGCGCTGCATCTCTGCTTCCTTGTCTGCGGGCTTCATCTTGCCGTGGACTTTGCTCAGCCGGAATTCGGGGAACACCTGGGTTAAAGCCAGGAATCCGTCTTCGAGATTCTTGAGGTCTATCTTCTCTGACTCTTCTATCAGCGGGAACACCATATACACCTGACGTCCTTGATGAATCTGGCGCCGTATGCTGTCGTAGAGCGAGGGTAGCGAACGGTCGAAAACGTGCTGAGTGACAACGGGTTTGCGCCCCGGCGGCAGTTCGTCGATGACGCTGACATCGAGGTCGCCGTAGAGCGTCATGGCTAAGGTGCGGGGGATGGGCGTTGCTGTCATCACAAGGACGTGTGGCGGGTTGGCACTCTTCGACCACAGCTTGGCGCGCTGGGCCACGCCGAAGCGGTGCTGTTCGTCGACGACGACGAATCCCAGACGGGCAAACTTCACGGTGTCCTCGATGACGGCATGTGTACCGACGAGGATGTGGGTGGAGCCGTCGAGCAGTGCGTCGAGTACCTTCTGACGGCGTTTCCCCTTCACCATACCTGTCAGCAGGGCTACGCTGACAGGCATGTCGCCGAGAAACTGCATGATGGTCTGCAGGTGCTGTTCGGCCAGGATTTCCGTAGGTGCCATGATGCAGGCCTGGTAGCCGTTGTCGATGGCGATGAGCATCGACATCAGTGCCACGAGGGTCTTGCCGCTGCCGACGTCGCCCTGCAGCAGACGGTTCATCTGCCGGCCACTGCCCATGTCCTTGCGTATCTCGCGGATGACGCGCTTCTGGGCTTCGGTCAACAGGAAGGGCAAGTAGTTGTAATAGAACGTGTTAAACGTATTGCCGACCTGGCTGAAGACGTAGCCGCGGTATTTGCGGCGCTGGTCGCTGGCATACCTTAATATATTCAGCTGTACAAAGAACAGCTCCTCGAACTTCAGACGGACACGGGCGCGCTCCAGGTCGCGGGCATTCTGCGGGTAGTGGATATTGCGCAGGGCCTGGTCGCGCGCCATGAGGTGAAGGCGCTGGATGATGAAGTCGGGCAGCGTCTCTTGTAGCGGCTCTTTCAGTGTCGTCACGAGCGTCTTCGTGAACCGCTCTATAGAGCGGGAGTTCAGCCCCATCTTCTTCATCTTCTCCGTCGTGTTGTAATAGGGCTGCATCCCCATGGCCGTGGTGTCTACCTTCGAGGCCTCGTCAATGTCGGGGTGGCTCAGTTGGATGCGGTTGTTGAAGACGGTGGGCTTGCCGAAGACCAGGTAGTCTGTGCCGATACGGTAGTTCTGCTTGGCATACTTGCCGCCGGCACCGAACCACACGAGGTCCATGACGCCCGTGCCGTCGCTGAAATGGGCGACGACGCGCTCTTTACGCGCACTCATCTTGAAGGTCTCGAAACTCAGGACATGGCCGACGACTTGCACGAACGGCATGTCGCCCGTCAGCTCGTGGACGGTGTACACCTTCGAGCGGTCAACGTACTTGTAAGGGAAGTATTCCAGCAGGTCGCCAAAGGTCTGGATGCCCAGCTCGTCGCTGAGTATCTTCTTGCGGTTGGGGCCTACGCCCGGCAGGTACATGATGTCTTGGTTGAGTATGGTCATTCAGATGAGTACTTCGGCAATCTTTAGGTCGTAGGGTGTCGTTAACTTGATATTCTCGCGGTTGCCCTCGACGAGGCTGATGGGGTGGCCGAAGGCTTCGACCACACTGGCATCGTCGGTGAAGGCGGCGGCAGAAGCGCCGGCCGCACTGCCGGGCGACGGCTCGCCCGCGGTTTGGCTCAGGGCCTGCTGGTATGCGGTCTTCAGTAGTTGGATGTCGAACGTCTGTGGGGTCTGGACGAGACGGTAGTCAGCGCGGGGAACGGTTATCGAACCATTACCGCAGCTATCGGCATGGCCCTCTGGGTTTTGCAGCGGACTACAGGACTTCAGGACTTTCGCTCCCGAGTGCGAACTTCTGAAGCCTTGTGGCTCGCTGCTGACAATATGTCGCAGTGTTTCGACCACGGGCACTACGGGAATGGCGGCTCCCGTCTGCCGTGCTGTCTCGTAGCAGCGGCTGATGACGTCTGTTGAGGGGAAGGGGCGCACGCCGTCGTGGACGCCGACCACGCCCTGGGTCTCGTCGGGAATCAGGGCGAGGCCGTGCAGCACGGAGTGGAAGCGCGTCTCGCCGCCGTCGGCCAGCAGGTAAGACCCGCTGCTGGCCCCATTCCCGGGCAAAGCGCGCCTGCCCGTTGCCTTTCCCTGCTCGGGTAGGGGGAACTGATACTGCTGGCACAACTCGCGCCAGTAGTCCTGCTGGGCTTTGGGCAGCACAAGAATGATCTGCAGGTCGGCCGAAAACTCACGGAACCGCTCGATGGTGCGCATCAGCACCGGCCGCCCGCCGACAGGCAGGAACTGCTTCGGAATGTCGCTGCCCATACGCAGGCCCTTGCCGCCTGCAACGATGATAACATAATCCATACTTTCGTTGTTATTTTGCAGCGGACTACAGGACTTCAGGACTTTTCAGGTAGACGCGTTTGTAGTCGCGGCCTTCGCCGAAGTTAAGCAACAGTCCTATCCTGCATCCTGTAATGGTGAGATAATTGATGAGCTGGGCATTATGTGCAGGAACTAACTTGGATACGGCTTTAAGTTCTAAGACAATCTTGTCGTCTACAATAATGTCTGCGACAAAGTCACCGATATTATGTCCCTTATATATGACGTTGAGATGTTTTTGCCTGACATATGGGACACCGAGTTCGTCTAACTCAATGCATAATGCACCTTCATAGACTGACTCCAAATAGCCAGTGCCAAGATTCTTTAACACAGCAAAGTATGCTTTCAAAATCTTTCCTGATAATTCTTCGTACAACATAATAGTCTTGAAGTCCTGTAGTCCGCTGCAAACTGTATGCTTCAAAGTCTTGAGGTCCTGTAGTCCGCTGCAAACTGTATGCTTCAAAGTCTTGTAGTCCGCTGCAAACTGTATGCTTTCAAAGTCTTGAAGTCCTGTAGTCCGCTGCAAACTGTATGCTTTCAAAGTCTTGAAGTCCTGTAGTCCGCTGCTAAAAATTACCTCGCCATCAGGTGCTTGAATCGCATGCCCTCGGCAATCTGCTCGCTCACCTCCTTGTTCATTAGCTGCGAAAGCAGTTCGTAAGCGTATGGGAAAGCAGCCGCGGGGCCTTCGCCCGTGGTGATGTTGCCGTCGACGGTGACGAGGTCGGCAGTGTAGGTGGCACCGGCATCCTTCAGTGCCCGTTCGAAGCCGGGGTAGCAAGTGGCTTTCTTACCCTCAAGCAGTCCGAGTTGAGCCAGCACTACGGCCGGAGCAGCACAGATAGCACTCACCTTCTTGCCAGCAGCAGCCTGGTTGCAGACAGCTTTGCAGACACCCTCGTGGGCATACAGGTTGGCGGCACCCGGCATGCCGCCGGGCAGCATCAGCAGGTCAGCGTCCGCGAAGTCGCACTGCTCGAACTGCAGGTCGGCCTCGATGTTCACGCCGTGAGCAGACTCCACCAGCGGGAAGTCCGTCGTGCTCACTGTTACTACCTCTACGCCACCGCGACGCAGCACGTCAACGGGTATCAGGGCCTCGACATCCTCGAAGCCGTCAGCTAAGAATACATAAACTTTTGCCATAATCTCTTCTTCTTTTCGTGGAAAATCACTAAATTTGCAGCAAATTTACAAACTTTCCGTCAAATAACGGCAAAACAAAGTGAAAAATGTCACAACGTAAGCTAAAGTTTGCCCTTTTCGGCAATATTTATCAGACAAAGAAGTCTGCCAGCATCCAAAAGGTGCTGTCCTGTCTCAATGAGTTCGGTGCGGAATTGTTGGTCGACAAGGAGTATTATGACTTTCTCAAAGAAGGTCAGCAGATTGACGTTCCGGCAAAGCGTATCTTCTCGGGAAATGACTTTCAGGCAGACTTCGCCATCTCGATGGGTGGCGATGGTACGTTCCTGAAGACGGCGGCCCGTGTTGGCTACCGTAACATCCCGATCTTAGGCGTCAACATGGGGCGCCTCGGCTTCCTCGCCGACATTGCTCCCCATGAGATAGAGTCGTGCCTCAAAGCCCTGTATGCCGACGACTTTGCCGTAGAGGATAGGGCCGTCATCCGCGTGGTGGCAGAGGGCGAACAACTTTCGGGTACTGACTGCGCCTTGAACGATGTGGCCATCCTGAAGCGCGATACGGCTTCGATGATCAGCATCCGTGCCAGCATTGACGGCGAATACCTGACGACGTATCAGGCCGACGGACTGATTGTCTCGACGCCGACGGGTTCTACGGCCTACTCGCTGTCGAACGGCGGGCCCATCATCGTGCCGGGCACGGGTGTGCTGCTGATGACGGCTGTGGCTCCGCACTCGCTGAACATACGTCCTATCGTCATTCCCGACTCGGCAGAGATAACGCTCGACGTCGAGAGCCGGAGTCATTCGTTCCTCGTGGCTATCGACGGACGCTCGGAGAGTTGTCGGGAGGGTACCCGTCTGCGTCTGCGTAGGGCTCCTTATAATATTAAGGTGGTGAAACGGAGTGGCAAGAAGTATTTTGCAACCCTGCGCGAGAAGATGATGTGGGGAGCGGATGTCAGATAAGTGAAGGGTGAAGAGTGAAGAATTAAGCAATGAGAAACCTGATAGAACGACTGCATAATCCTGACAGTAAGTACACCGTGCGACAGCTGCTGCGGTGGCTGTGGCGGGTGCTGCGCGGCAACCGCCGCCAGGTGGTGCTCAATGCCTCGCTCGGACTGATGGGTGTCGCCTGCAGTCTGCTGATGGTGTGGGCCATGCAGCGGGCTATTGATACGGCGGCCGGCGTTCGGCCAGGCTCTATCTATTGGCGGGTGGCGCTGATGGGCTTGATCATTGCCTGTGAGTTTGCGATGAACATCTCGAAGGTGTGGATCAAGAACATCCTCGGCGTGAAGGCTCAGAACCGTATGCAGCAGCAGATGCTCGACCGCCTGCTGCGTGCCGAGTGGCGCGGCAAGGACCGTTACCACAGCGGCGACATCATCAACCGTTTGGAACAGGACGTGCAGACGGTGGTGTCGTTTGTTACCGAAACCCTGCCGACGACGTTGTCGACGGTGACGCTCTTTGTCGGTGCCTTCTTCTACCTGATGCAGATGGACTTCTGGCTGGCCTGTATCACGGTGGCCATTCTGCCTTTGTTCATCCTCGTCAGCCGCATCTACGTCGCACAGATGCGGAAGTACACGCGGCGTGTGCGCAACAGTGACAGTCAGGTGCAGAGTCTGCTGACGGAGACCGTCCAGAACAGGATGCTTATCAAGACGCTGGAGGCCGGCGACCGTATGCTGGACCGCCTCGGCGACACACAGACAGCATTGCGCCAGCATGTGCGTCAGCGGACGAAGTTCTCTATAGCCAGCAACCTCTTTGTCAATGGCGGCTTCTCGCTGGGCTATCTCGTGGCCTTCCTCTGGGGCGCTGTCCGCATGAGTGCTCACACCATCACCTTCGGTCAGATGACGGCTTTCCTGCAGTTGGTGTTCCGCATACAGGGACCGGCACGCGACTTGACACGTCTGGCTCCTGCTTTCGTCGGCGTGTTTACGGCAGCCGAACGACTGATGGAACTACGGGAAGCACCGCAGGAACAGCAAGGCGAGAGTGTGCTGATGCCGTCACCCTGCGGGGTGCGGTTCGAGGCTGTCTCATATACCTACGAAGAGGGTGGCGAGCCTGTCGTTAGCAACCTGTCGTTCGACTTCCGCCCCGGAACGTGTACTGCTGTACTTGGCGAGACGGGAGCCGGCAAGACGACACTGGTGCGACTGATCCTGGCTCTTATACGTCCGCAGCAGGGTAGGGTAGAGGTGTATGCCGACGGCTGTTCGCACGCCGTTTCGCCGCTTCTGCGTTGTAACTTCGTCTACGTGCCGCAGGGAAACACACTGCTCAGCGGAACCATCCGCGACAACCTGCTGATGGGCTGTCCCGACGCTACCGATGACGAACTCTGGCGAGTCCTTAGTCTCGTCTGTGGCGATTTCGTGGCCACGTTGCCGCAAGGGCTCGATACCGTCTGTACAGAGGCTGGCGGCGGACTCTCCGAAGGACAAGCCCAGCGCATCGCTATTGCCCGTGCACTGTTGCGCAACCGCAGCATTATGCTCTTCGACGAGGCAACGTCGGCTCTCGACCCCGACACCGAGCGCCAGTTGCTGGAGAACATCCTCTCCGACCACAGCAAAACGGTCATCTTTATCACTCATCGCCCCGCTGTGGTCGACTATTGCGACCAAGTTCTCCGTGTGGAGTAATTATTTTAAATTTATTTTTCATTTGTTCTTTTGTCTATTTGCCGAATTCTTTGTAACTTTGCCGCCGCAAATCAAAAAGGCTATAGATGAAACCGTTGAGAATCCTCGTATTCCTGACTCTTTTGTCGCTTTCTGCGCAGGTGTCTGTTGCAGACAATAACGCGTTGCCCGATGTCGATGTCAGTCAGCAACTGGCCGAGGCCGAAAAGCAGACCGACAATTGGAAAACGGCGTTCTGGGTCATGACGGGCGTCTATATCTTTGTGTATATCATGGGCCGCCGGCGGTTAGTGCGCAAGATCTGGGCGCGCAACAAGGAACTGAAACTGGCGCTCGACAAGGCACAGGAGAGCGACCGTCTGAAGACGGCTTTTATCCGCAATATTAGCCACGAGGTGCGCACGCCGCTGAATGCCATTAACGGTTTCTCGCAATTGCTGTGCAGTTCCGATTTCGAGCTGAGCCAAGAGGAGCGTCAGGATATGAAAGACCGCATCTCGAAAAATGCGGAAACGCTTACCGACATCTTCAGCGAGGTGCTTGAAATGTCTGAGGGCGAGAGTCTGCATAGCCGTAGCGACGTGGATGTCAATACGTTGTGTCGGGAGGTGATTAAGGAACAGAAGAAAGTGAACGAGAAAGGTCTCGACATACGCTATGCGTCCAGCTTGCCCGACGATTTCAAGGTGCATACCAATGAGCCTAACGTACGCCTGATTCTGCGTCATCTCCTCGATAATGCCGTGAAGTTCACGGAGAAGGGTGGCGTCACGCTGAAATGCGAGGTCATAGGTCAGCAGTTGGTGATGAGCGTGGCCGACACGGGTATCGGTATAGAACCTGACAACCGTGAGCGCATCTTCGATAATTTCGTGAAACTCGACGACTATGCCGATGGGGTGGGGCTGGGGCTGTCTCTGAGCCGGCGGTTGGCCCGCCTCTTGGGGGGCGATGTCACCTACGACTATGGCTATACGGGTGGCGCCAGGTTCCTGTTCACCCTGCCGATAAAAGCATAGAGGTGGAGAACGGTTAGTTTCTCCACCTCTATGCTTATTTATGCTTGCGGTTGGCACGCTGTTCGCGATACTTGGCTTTCTGACGAGCCGAGCCGCTGCCGTGTGCACCGGTGATGTACTGCTTCTTCTTGGCCTTGGTCTTCACCTTGCCTTCATTGGGGTCTTTTCGTTCGCCCCCTCGGCCGAACGAAATACCATTTTCCAAAATTTTCTGGAAGTCTTCTTCTCCTGTCATATCTCCAATGTGTTTGCTCCTCTCCATACAGGGAGGGGGCGGGGGTGGGTCTTTAGTGGTGGAACAGTCGTACCCCGGTGAACGCCATTGCGATGCCGTACTTGTCGCAGGTCATGATGACATGGTCGTCGCGGACCGAGCCGCCAGCCTGGGCAATATATTCGACGCCGCTCTTATGGGCACGCTCGATGTTGTCGCCGAAGGGGAAGAAGGCGTCGCTGCCGAGGGCCACCTTCGTGTTCTGGGCAATCCAGGCTTTCTTCTCTTCCAGGGTCAGCACCTCGGGCTGCTCGGTGAAGAACTGCTGCCACTGACCGTCGCGCAGCACGTCGTCATGCTCGTCCTCGGAGATGTACACGTCGATGGTGTTGTCGCGGTCGGCACGGCGGATACCATCCTTAAACGGCAATGCCAGAACCTTCGGATGCTGGCGCAGCCACCAGATGTCGGCCTTGTTGCCGGCCAGACGGGTACAGTGGATACGGCTCTGCTGACCGGCACCGATGCCGATGGCCTGTCCGTCCTTGACGTAGCAGACGGAGTTCGACTGGGTGTACTTCAGCGTTATGAGGGCGATAATCAGGTCGCGCTTGGCCTCAGCAGTAAAAGTCTTGTTCTGCGTCGGAATGTTCTCAAACAGGGCAGGGTCGTCCAGCTTGATTTCGTTGCGTCCCTGCTCGAAGGTGATGCCGAAGCACTGCTTCGTCTCCACGGGGGCGGGACGGTACGCCGGGTCCATCTTGATGACGTTATACGTCCCCTTGCGCTTCTCCTTCAGTATCTCGATAGCCTCGGGGGTGAAGTCGGGGGCAATGACGCCGTCAGACACTTCGCGCTTCAGCAGCAGGGCCGTCGTGGCGTCGCAGGTGTCGCTCAGAGCCACGAAGTCGCCATACGACGACATACGGTCGGCACCACGGGCTCGGGCGTATGCACAAGCGATGGGCGAGTCGTCGAGACCCTTGATGTCGTCGACGAAGTAGATCTTCTTCAGTGTGTCGCTCAGTGGCAGACCGATGGCAGCACCGGCAGGGCTGACGTGCTTGAACGAGGCGGCGGCGGGTAGTCCCGTGGCCTCCTTCAGCTCCTTCACCAACTGCCATGCATTGAAGGCGTCGAGGAAGTTGATGTAGCCGGGGCGGCCGTTAATCACTTCGATGGGCAACTCGCCCTCCTGCATATAGATGCGCGAGGGCTTCTGATTCGGATTACATCCGTACTTTAGTGCTAACTCTTTCATAGAAATATGATTTTTTCGCGATTTGGCTGCAAAGTTACGAAAAAAAGTTGTAGTTACGAAGCGATTTTGGAAGATTAACGCAATTCGGCCTAAAATAAAGGCAATCAAGGGAAAAACGAGGAACTTCAAATTGAAGGAGAAAGCAAATTAGGGAGGAATGCTGAAGGAGTTAGGTTGCCAAGTGGTAACCCGTTCTTATTCCGCAAACTGCTACATTTTGCATAACGATGGATGCCAAAATAAATAGTAGTTTTGCAGCCAAAATTAAAAATGGAGTAAGAGACATGAGAAGTACTTTTTCATTCTGTTCTATGTGAACAAGAGTAAGGAGAAGGGAGGGACCACGAGACTGATTGTCTCGGGGAGGGTACCATGGTGTGGTGCCTGTGATGGGTAAGGTTACGATTCCCGCCTAATTGCCCAACCCTCTAGCCACGGAGCATTGATACAGCACATTTTGGTCATTAACTGTTGGAATGAGTCTCGGTAGTTCATTCCCAGCCAATAGAGGAAATTGCTGTGAAACAGTCCTTTAGAACCTCCAGACAGGTACAACAATGGAGACTCCTTCAGTTGATTGTAAATAGTATTCATATTTTAATACTCTTCAATTTGAATATAGGGGAAGTTCTGACGGACGTGCTCTATCAACTGCAGGAAGGAACCGTCAGTCTTTTTCCACCATTTTACATATCAAGAATCTGCTTGTTTGCTTCTTGTCTATTCATTGCTTATTATTTTCTTAATTCCATAAATTAGAGTCCCCTGATCTACCAAGGTGAAGATTTTGTAGGCTATGAGGTGGCCTTCAAGACAAACCCTGATGTGTGGTTGGTTAACTGCATGGTACATATCCGCCGTCACTTCGAGCAGGTACTCGATGAGAATCGTCCGATGGCAGAGCATGGAATTATGGAGATACAACACCTCAACGCATATACCTGATGGGACAACATGATGCGCTATCTTGAAGACGGCAGGCTTCTGCTTGACAAGGGAGGAGTCCGCGATGTTGATAACATCGTGGAGGGTACCATCTTGTGGAAAATGAGATACGTCCCATCACGCTGGACAGGAAAAACTACCTCTTCTGCGGGAACCACGAGGCTGCATAGAATATGGCAGTAGTCAGCTCACTGCTGGCTACATGCAGGAACCATGATGTCAATCCGGGGGGATTTCCTCAATGACATTATCAGCTAGATGCCATATCACGTAAAAGCATCACACGAGGAACTATTACAAATGCTACCACATAAGTGGAAACTTATACATCCGGAATCTGTCATGACCAAAACAGCATGATATAGGTATCACATATAGGTACAAGAAAAATACAACAGCAACTATAGTATATGAAGTTATAGCTGCTGTTATTGTAATATACAGGTATTACTACATGTAGTTTATCGAATGCTTACGACTCAGCCAAGGGAATTGTTTTTTTTCTTCTATAGTTTGCGTCCATTATTTGAATAACTCATCTATTTTCGTAAGAGAGGATTAGTTCTGTGTTACCTTCGACTGATCTTCGATGGTCATCGACTTATTGGATCCCGCGTCAATGCCATTGCAAGCAGCATATTCTCCCTTATTAGCAGTTACTTTGGTTATACCTTTGGCTATGATGATGGCACCGCAGGAGCCATTTTGACCAATACCGATGCCAGCAGCAAATTGACCGCCAGTAGCCGTGACGGTTCCACCTTTGATGGTAATGGTGCCACACGAACCATTATAGCCACTTCCGATACCAGCAGCAAACTCACCACCCATAGCATTGATAGTTCCATCTTCTATTTTGATGTTGCCACAGGATTTCCTTCTACTACTGCCAATGCCCGCGCAATTATTTGCGCCCTTAGCATTCAATATGCCTTTGCCTTTGATGGTAAGCGTTGTGCCATCACCGCCAACCATGATGGCTGGAGTTTGCGAATTTTGGGCTGTCAGCGTGTTCTCTGTTCCATCGGCCAGTATAATAGCGGCAGAACCTTTGCACTGTATGCAGGACACGTAGCCGATTATGCTCACTCCCTTGAGAGTCACCGTAGCGCCAGCTGCAATTGTCACGCTACAGGTGTTGGTAGCCCCTGTTATTACGTCACCGTTCTTTGCCTCATAATTAGTGTAATTTGCAAGTTTTGACAAATCGATTACTGCTGCCCATGATCCTGTCGCCAAAATCAAAGGCAATGCAAAAATAAAGAATAGTCTTTTTTTCATAATTGGTAAAGAATTAAATTTGTTATAAATAATATGCTTTTATTGTATTTTGATATTGCAAATTACATGAATAATAGCCACTTTACAAGTTTCCCTTGTGCATCAAAGTAAAAGTCACCATACTTTTTGTCGTTACGCATTTGGTATTTATAGTCTGTACCAAAGAAATTGTATTGTTTCTTCATATCAAGCCAAAATAGGGAGTAAACTTTTAGGTTGCCGCTGTTGCGTGTAAATTTGAATTGGCTCATTCCCAATTGACCGACAACACTTTCTACTTCAGCGCGTGTCATTCCCTTTTTGAAGTCATTGATGGTATAGGTGTTAGACCCCGAATTAACACTTGCCACCCATTTTCCCCCTGAGCCTATTAAGGCACCACAGTCTTTACTACCTCTTAAAACAGCCAACATACCAGCACCTCCTCCATATCCTGGAACCACATGGAGATTTTGTCCTGACCATGAGTATGTTGTAGTGCTACCAATTCCTGCATCTATGCCGTCTTGTCCAAGTTCTAAAGTGAGAATGACTGTATTTCCGTTATTACCAAAATTAATAATCTCAAATGTAACTTTGTGTTTTGACGGATCTGCTGCCACTCCAGAACCATTAGCTATTAAACCAGACAAAGGTTTTGTAATCTTATAGTTTGCATCAAGGAATCTACCACCTTTAGTCATTTTCATCGCAGCGTCAATTGTAGGATCTTTTTGAGCAAATGCGCACATGGGTAAAATCAGTGCCAGTAAAACTAGTCCGGACAAAATAAATTCTTTTTTCATATATGTAACTATTTAACGCCTACTCTTCTAAGGATTTTCGGCAAACTCCTATTTTTTATTATGTGGGAAACAACATAACTGATTATTATAATCAATCGTTAGAATCCATATCTCAATTTCTTAATCCTTTCAACTTCTTCCTCCATCTTGTCTCTCAACTCTCTTACACGCTTCTGCTGGGTAGCAGGCAGATCATGGAAAGAAATACCTTCGGCAGATTTATTAATATCCTTATACTCTTTTTCTAATCGTTTTAGATAAACTTCGTCTATAGTTTCAACTTTTTCCAGTTGGCTAACAAAAGATGCAAACCTGTCTATCATTTTTTCTATCTCTAAATCAACTTCTTCATCGTCATCTGTCATTGCAGCTATTCCACCTCCAACTGGCATAACCCTGCTACTATGCATATAGCCTATACACTCGGCATCTGCCGTAGCCGTACGATAGACCTTCACCCATTTGCTGCCAGGCACCTCGTCAAAGAAGAAGCGCTCGCCATCAACAATCTTCGCTACTATTTCCGCTTTACCATCTGCTGCGGCACGCACGTTTGTGTAACCATCAGGATCATTGATAATGGCGGCTTGATGGACGGATTCCGAACCAGCCATGACTGTCGAGAAAGTGTTTACGTAATCAGTCTGAATATCGGCTGTCAGGTAAGGCGTAAAGGCTGCTGATTGTGCAAACCACTTGGGAGCGTCCTTTGAATTATGGAATTCCCCCTGAAACGTAATCGTTTCTTCATCACCCTTCTTGCCTTGCAGTAACTTTTTCAATTTAAGTACATCCTCAGACTTCACATCTAAATTCTGGACTTTTGTTTCATTTTCATCGACTAAGTTAATCGTTGCCACAGATAATAAACCAACAAAATCGATGTCGCGGGCATCTATATTCTGCAATTCAGGAGTTTCCTTTGTCAGCCTTAGCTTGACTTTCAACTTGATGTACTGGGTTCCTATTGTGCCCTCTTGTTCTGCATAGGATAGTTGGCAAGGTTCGTCAACAACCTCAATCAGTTTGGCCAATCCACCTGTAGTGAATTCTGTAGATGTCGGAGAAATCTCCTTTGGGCTATTTGAAGAGCACGATGACAGTGCAACAGAAATGATTGCTGCCAATACAAATAACACTTCCTTTTTCATATCTTCAGTTTTTAGTTTGTAGTTTATAATAATTCGTAATAATGCGCAAAGAGTGTGAGCCTTCTTGCATTCTTTAGCTAGAAGGTTCTGCAATACCTGTGTACGTAAGAATGAAATCAGCTCACACCTGCAGGTATATATGTGAACCGACTCCATAACGGAGTAAGCAGTATATATGCTACTGCAGGAGAAGCAGCTCTCAGACTTCTCACCCGTACACGTTGAATTTTGCAGATTCTCTAGCGGGTCAAAGCTTAATAGCTCTCCTCGATGTCGCCAGTCTTTCTCAACTGACGGGGCAAAGATAGGCATATTTTCTGAAAGTTGCAACATTTGTGAGCTGTTTTTTTTATATTTGGCGGCAAAATTATGGCAAAAGGGAGAAATGTGCAAGTCCTTTTCTGTCCTTTTTAGCTTTGACTTCTTGAACAATTTAGTAAAGCAAAAGCTTGGGTGGGCTTTTTTCTTAGGGCTTGGGTAATCCAATCCCTGGAGGCTTGGGGAGGCTTTTTGGTGACACCTCTAACACCAAAGCTGATTATCAGCAGGTTAGTGAAGAGTTTGCCCGCACCAGTGGTCGCACCAGTGGTCGCACCAAGTGTCGCACCAATGTAGGTCAAGCGAATATTTTTTTTGAAACGAATTTGAATAATTGAAATAATTTAATCCACAAATTATTATAATAATTATTCGCAGACAAAGCGTATACCAAGTCTTCAAATCCCCCAAATTATAATTATTCAAATTTATGGGCAAAATTATAATAATTATTCAAATTCGTTTCTTTAGTATTTTGTTTGGTGTTCCCGAAAATGTTTCACGGCAGAGGCCGGAAACGTACAAGCCTCTCGCAAAAACGTCACGGCCTTACAGAAAAATCTCACGGCCTCTCGTAAATGTTTCACGGCCTGTCACTATTTCCTGGTGTCACCTTTGGTGTGACTACAGGTGTGACTTCACTCTCAAAAACATCCACTGATTTTCAGGTATTTAAGTGTATTGCTGTCCGATAAAAAT
The DNA here is from genome assembly GCA_900316475.1 of uncultured Prevotellaceae bacterium. Taxonomy (GTDB): domain Bacteria; phylum Bacteroidota; class Bacteroidia; order Bacteroidales; family Bacteroidaceae; genus Prevotella. The sequence continues at coordinate 79 of ONDA01000059.1, read as the reverse complement.
CGGAATTGATTAATATTCGTTTGAAACTGCCTTTAAACAGGCAAATTTAGTTTTCACTTCAAAAAGTAACCCCTCCTAT
>ONDA01000027.1 GCA_900316475.1 uncultured Prevotellaceae bacterium | reverse complement strand
ATCTACCCGTTTTGCCGCCTTCGACCACACCGTGGAACAAGGTCGTCTCTACACTCAGAGCGATCTCAGCCGTGAGATGCTCGCCGACCTGATGGGTGTAGACCGAACCACCTTCAGCCGCATCATACAGGAGCAGAGTGGCTGTAAGAACTTGAAGGACTATCTGAACCAGAAACGTATGCGGCTGGCCGAGCAACTGCTTCGCCAGCATCCCGACTACACCATCGAGGCCATTGCCAACGACTGCGGTCTCACCCTGACCACCTTCAAGCGACTCTGCAAGGATATGCACGGTATGTCGCCCTCCGACTACCGTAAATCGCTGCTGCAATAGCCTTTTTGCCAAAATGGACGGTGCTTTCTGCCGTTTTGGACTGACAACAGGCGGACTTCCCTTGACGGAGGCCCGCCTTTTCTGTATCTTCGCCACCGAATTCAACAAACGTCACGAATCGTATGGAACTACTCATCATCATCCTCGTACTGTTGCTCGTAGCCGTCATTGCCGGCCTCGGTCTGTTGCTCTACCAGACCATCAGCCGCCGCAACGTGGCCATGCAGCAGATGGCCCAGGCCGTCCACGACCTCGTGGAGCGGTTGCCAAAACAAGAGTCAGACATAGACAAATCAAATTCAACAACTAAAACAACCTCGCAGCCCTCTTCTACACCATCTACTTCACGTGGTTTGAACTATCCAAGCGCGTCAATCCCCGACAATATATAATTATGGTATTAACAATTAATAAAATCAACAGCTTATGAAAAAGAAAATTTATGAGAAACCGACGATGAACATCGTCAAGTTGCAACAACAGACGCATCTGCTGCAAGCCAGCGGTGTAAAGTCCATGCGCTCGGGCTATGGTGACGCGCAAGAAGAGGACTGGAATTAAGGAGGACACAACTATGAAGAAGATTATGACAAACATCCGCACCCTGGCCGCCTTGCTCATCGCATCGGGCACCTTCGCTGCCTGCTCCAGCGACGACAACACCATCGACCTGCAGCCTGCTCAGCCCGCAGGTCAGCAAGTGTACACCATGACCATTCAGGCCACGAAGTCCACGGGCGACGAGGCCAATGCCCGCGTCGCCACCCGCGCCCTCGCGCTCGGCGGTGAAGATAACAAGACGCTCAACGCCACATGGGCTACTACGGAAAACATCTTCGTGAAGAAAGGCTCCGACTGGGCCACAGGCTCTTTGCAGCCCGATGCCAACGCTGCCACCGCCACGCTGAAGGGCTCGCTCAGCGACATCACCATCGCCAAAGACGACGTGCTGACCCTGCAGTTCCCCCGCAGCGGCGAACTGGACTACACGGGTCAGGTGGGCACGCTTGAAGACATCGCCGCCAAGTATGACTATGCCACGGCCACGGTCCAGGTGGCGAGCGTATCGGCCACGGGCAACATCATCCCCACTGAGGCCACTACAACGTTCCAAAACCAGCAGGCCATCGTGAACTTCACGCTCGTGGACAAGGCTGACGGCACAACGCCTCTCAACGCGACGGAACTCATCGTCAGCGACGGCACCAACACCTACACCGTTACCCCCGCCTCGGCCACCAGTGAAATCTATGTTGCCATTCCCGGCATCGCGAGCCAGACCGTCACGCTGACGGCCACCGTGGGCTCTGATACCTATACCTACGAGAAGTCTAACGTGACGTTCGCCAACGGCAAGTACTACCGCGTCGGGGTGAAGATGACGAAGCAGGCCGCCGTTCCCACGGGTGCCATCGGCGGCAAGTTCACCATCAACAGCAGCGGTGACAAAGTTTATTTCTCGAAGGGTAATCTGCAGTATCAGGCAAGCAGCAATACTTGGCGCTTTGCGGAGAATCAGTATGACTATGTTGGTGATGCCACAAAAGGTAATGTGAAAGTTGAGGAAACCAAGAGCAACAACGCCTCCATCAGCTCGTCATACACAGGCTGGATAGACCTCTTCGGCTGGGGAACTTCTAATCAGACAATCACTAATTATGGCTCTGCCTACCAGCCTTGGTCAACGAGCACTACAAGCACACATTACGGCCCCACCGGTGCTTACAACCTCACCGACACCTATGCTAATGGTGACTGGGGAGTAAACATGGGCACTGGCTGGCGCACGCTGACTGGCGGCAGCGGTGGCGAGTGGGAGTATCTGTTCGGGACTAACTCCAGCAAAAAGCGTACCACGACCTCCGGCATTCTCTACGCCAAGGCTACAGTGAATGGTGTGGCAGGTGTAATCTTGCTGCCCGATGACTGGAGCGCGAGCTACCACAGCCTGACTTCTTACAATACAACAGATGCTGCCTACACCGCTAACAGCATCACTGATACTGACTGGTCAAATGACTTCGAGGCTCATGGTGCTGTTTTCCTGCCGGCTGCCGGCCGCCGTAGTGGCACTCCGGTGGGCAGTGTCGGTTCGAACGGCTACTACTGGTCGAGTACGGCCCTTGGCACGGACTACGCGTACTACGTGTTCTTCGGTCCGGGCAATGTGCGTCCCGAGAACAGCAGCTCTCGGTACTACGGGTATTCGGTGCGCCTGGTTCGCCTGGTCGAGTAGAATATCAAGGAGGGCGGCCCCGAAAGCCATAAAGATCATGGGGACAGGTTTTTGAATGAATTCGTTGAATTCACTTCAAACAACCTGTCCCCATGATCCCCGAATGAACGGAACAGGTAAAGGGGGACAGGCACGGTGTGAGGTCCTGAACAACAACAATCAAAATCGATAAGCGTATGAAGACAGAACAGAAAAGATACTACGAGAAACCGGCGATGCGGGTTGTCATGCTGCAACAGCATGGGATGCTCTGCACCAGCGACCCAGAACCAGTGCAAGGCGGAAACTCCATCAACGGATGGGGCGACGGCGGCACGACCGATGAGGACATCTACATGTAAAACAATAAAACGAAATACGACAATGAAGACAAAGCAAATTCTTTTCGCCGCAGCTATGACGGTGCTGACGGCTTGCAGTTCGGACGACAGCCCGATTGATAACGTAGAGCAGCGAGTGCCGGTGACGCTGGCGTACTCGACCATCGATGCGACCGAGACCCGCGCCGCACAGGGCGTGAATGGCATGACCCGCGCCGCGCAGAACCTGAACGAGGGGACGTTCGCAAGCAACGAGAGCGTCAATGTGCGCATCAGCAACACGGGTGCTGGCGAGTGGACGGACTACACGTTTACTACCGGCTCCGCCGGCACGATGACCGCCCCGAACCCCGCGCCGTACTATCCCGCGGGCTCGCAGAACATCGACATCGTGGCCTACTATCCTGCCACGGCAGGCACGACGTTCACCGTGGCCGCCGACCAGACCGCTGATGCCTCCTACAAGGCCAGCGACCTGATGTTTGCCTCCGTGAACAACCAAGCGAAGCAGGCCGAGGCCGTCAACCTGGCCTTCTCGCACAAGATGGCGAAACTCTGCGTAAACATCACCGCCGGAGCGGGCGTCGGGAGCATCACGAGCGTCAGTATCTTGAACGTAAAGCCCACCGTCTCGTTCAATCAGGCCACGGGCGAAGTGGGTGAGGCCACGGGCTCGGCCACCAGCATCGCCGTGAGCAACAACGGTGCCGCCCTCATCCCCGCGCAGACCATCGACGGCGGGCTGCTCTCCATCGTCACCGACAAGGGAACGGCCACCTACAGCGTCGCCAGCAAGGCCTTCGCCGCCGGGCAACTCTACACGCTGAACATCACCGTCAACCTCCGCGCCGTGGGCACCACGACCGCCATCACGGGCTGGACGAGCGAGGGCACGGTGACAGTGAACCCCGTGGTGGAACTCACCAATGCCCCTGCAGGTGCTGAGGCCGTCGATCTCGGACTGAGTGTGAAATGGGCCAACATGAATGTCGGAGCCACCACGGAAACCGGCTACGGCACGTACTTTGCCTGGGGAGAGACATCGGGATATACCGAAGGAAGTACGACAGGGAAGACGTATTACAGTTGGCCGTCCTACACCTTCGGCTACTACAACGGCTCGTCGCTCAAATTTAAAAAATACTGTTCTACGAGCAGTTCTAGTTCCTGGTTCAGCGACGATGTCCCTGTCGATAACATGACTCAGTTGGAACTTGGCGACGATGCCGCCCGTGCCAATTGGGGAGGCTCCTGGCGTATGCCGACGAAGACTGAGTTTGACGAACTTGAGAATAGTAGCAATTGCAACTGGGAGTGGACAGATGATTACAACGGCACCGGCATAGCAGGTTATATTGTGACCAGCAAGAAGACTGGCTACACTGGCAATTCCATTTTCCTGCCTGCTGCAGGCCAACGCAACTTAGGTACTACAGAAGATGGTGGCACCAGCGGTTCATATTGGACTTCTGCGCTCTACCCTTATGGCGTCTCGCTGTATGCGTATTATATGAGCATCGATAAAAGTTATTATTACACAAGAGGGGGGGCAGGAGGAGGCCATTCCCGCGCCATCGGCTTAAGTGTTCGCGCGGTCACAGAATAATAACGATTACATTAATTTTGTTCTTACGTTTTGTCGTCACGCTGCTCTATGTTGTTGAAATACAACATGATACAGCGTGACGACAACTGTGATGAGTGACGGTAACAACGGTACCGCTTTTATTTGCTTCGCACCAGATAGCGCTTGCCGATGTTCGAGCGCCTCTGGCTGAGTCCTCTCATATTGTTGAGCACGCGCCCGAAATGGTTGAGACTACCCTTGAAGCCGCTGCCGGCATAGCGCTTCAGCCGGTTGAAGATGGCGGCACACGTCAGCCATTCGCCGTCGCTCTCGTCGGTGGCAATGTCGAAACACTCGTTGAACCACTGCTCGGCAGGCGAGAGTATCTGGAACTGGCGGTTGTGCGCCATGATGTCTCTCACCTCGCTCTCGCCGAACCAGTATTGCTCGCCGCGTTTCAGCAGGTTGACGGCCTGTCCGTAGAGTCCCTCATAGTCGATGGGCCGCGAGAGGTCGATGCTGCCGGTCAGCTCAATGCCGATGAACCGGCGGTTGCCGCTGGGGTCGGCCAGCACCGAGTGTTCATTGGTGGTGGCGATGAACGAGGCCAGTCGCGGAAAGTCCTCCACATGCTTGCCGTAGGGCCGCTTGATTTTCACGCGGGCCAGCTGGATGACGTTCTTCAGGAATCCCTCCTGGATGGTAGCCGGAATCTGGTTGAACTCATCGAGGTTGATGAGCAGAAACTGCGACATGGCCTGCAGGGTGGCCTTTTTCTCCGTGATGAGCAGGTTGTCGTTGTATCCCCACTGCAGACACTCGGGTAGCAGTCGCCGGCAGAATGTCGACTTGTTATTGCCCTGTTCCGAGATGAGCAGCGGCACTACGCTGTTGCCGTATTGTCGGGTCATGCCCAGCCACTGTGCCACCATATAGAGCAGCCACTTGCGGAACCACCCTTCCCACTGGGGCACCTGGCACGGCACCGTGCGGGCCAGCCGTCCGATGTGGTCGGTATGTCCGTCCCAGGCCTGCTCCGCCCGTTCCAGAAAGTCCTGGATGGGGTTGAAGGCCTTCACCATGTCGGACATCACATAGCGCCGGATGTCCTTGTCCCACGCGTCCAGCCCCGAGAGCCGCGCCTCGATGGTCAGGCTGTTGATCATTCGGTCGTCCACGGGCTTCCATTCCTGACTCACCGACCGTTTCGAGCAGCACTCGGTGAACCCCATCAGGGTGTTGAAGCGGAACAGATAGCGTGTGTTCAGCAACTTGATGATACGCAAGGTCTCTTCGCCGTTGACGTTCCTGTCGAGCGGTATGGCCTCCGCATGGCAGAGCGGCTGCGCGTCGTGCGGCAGGGTGAAGTGCATGCGTGCCGACGGCTCCTCGCGGCGCACATCGGCTCCAGTGACACGCGAATACATCACGACGGCATCCTCGTAGGCCGAGTCGGCCAGCGTGTCGGCCAGGCTGAAGTCCTGACTGCCCACCTGATACCGCACCAGCACGACGACACTCTCGCCATCGGCACCGTTGAAGGCGGCCAGCGTGGTGGGCAGCGTCATAGCGGTCTCTTTCACCTGATCACGACGCCTGGTCTCCGGCAGGTTGCCGAAGGTCAGCACCACCACTCCGTTCAGCTCGCGCGGCACGGGTGTACCTGCCGAGTCTCTTCGCATCTCCACGTTGGGATACACCTCGTAGGCGGCCTGCTTGGCTGTGGCGGTCATGCGAGCCATGACCTGCTCAATAGTTCTGGTACTGATGTGCAACTGGTTGTTCTTGTCTCTCCTGAAAAGTGTAAATTTCATAGCTCTTGTTCTCCTTTTTGTTAATAAATCATTGATAAAAATTCTACAGTATGGGATGTTTGTGCCAGTGCTTGGGACTTTTGTCCCACGCCCTGGGAATATGTTCCCGAGGCCGGTTATTCGTAGCAGTAGTCGAGAATGTGCTCGTCGAAGACCTCCGGCTGCTGATAGCCGTAGCGGCGGAACAGCGATTCCACTGTCTGCTGTCGGTCGGGAGTGAGCAGGCGTTCTCCGTGCTTATGGCGATAGTAGCTGCCCCGGCTGCCAAAATACTCGGTGAGCGCCAGCCGCAGCTCATGGCGGGCGTCGCGACTGTGCAGGCACAGGAAGGCACGGTCGAAGCCACGGGCCAGACTGACCGGCGTTGCTTCAACAAACTGGCTGCACATTCCGTCGGCCCATGCCGCCGGTGTCACACATACCGCCTGTTGCACCGTATGGGGAGCCTTGGCGCCCGCCAGCTGCCGCAGACAGCAGTTTTTCTTCTCACACTGCTGGTTGAAACACAGTGCCCATCCTTGGGGAACGTCACTGAAAAGGATTTCTTTTTCCATCTTTACATACATTTTCTGATTGTTGTGTCTGAAATTGTCGGCAAAGATACGACATCAGCGTCTTGGTTCCAAGGAAAAGGCAGGTGCCAGGAGAATCCTAAAAACAAAATCCACTGACTGTCAACAACTTACAAGTCGCTATGCCCGTTTGTCGTCACGCTCTCACTTTGTCGTCACGCCGTAACCTCCTGGTTTTCAGGAGCTTGCGTGCAACGTGACGATAAACAGACCTGCTAGTGGCGGCTCATCGTACTGGCAGAAACAAAAGAAAAAAAAGAATTTCTTTGTTTTTCTCTCAGTTATTTTGTATATTTGCGGCAGAATCGAATTTAAAAAACAACTGACTATGACAAAGATTAAGACTATCGGTATCCTGACCTCTGGAGGCGATGCCCCCGGCATGAACGCCGCCATCCGCGCCGTGACACGCGCCGGCATTTACAATGGTTTCAACATCAAGGGTATCTACCGCGGCTACGACGGCCTTATCAAAGGCGAGGTGAAGCAGTTTACGACGGAAGACGTGAGCGGCATCATCACCCGTGGCGGCACCATCCTGAAGACAGCCCGTTCGAAGGAGTTTATGACCAAGGAAGGCATGGAAAAGGCCTACGAGACCTGTCAGAAGGAGGCTATCGACGCATTGGTCGTCATCGGCGGCAACGGTTCGCTCACCGGTGCCCGTAACTTCGGCATGGAGTTCGACTTCCCCTGCATCGGTCTGCCCGGCACCATCGACAACGACCTCTACGGCACCGACTCCACCATTGGCTACGACACGACGATGAACACCATCATGGAGTGTGTCGACCGCATCCGCGACACGGCCAACTCCCACGAGCGCATCTTCTTTGTCGAGGTGATGGGCCGCGACGCCGGTTTCCTGGCTCAGAACTCAGCCATTGCCTGTGGTGCTGAGGCAGCCATCATCCCCGAGGAGATGATGGAGGAAGACCAGCTGGCACACTTCATGGCTCGCGGCATCCGCAAGTCGAAGAAGTCGTGTATCGTCATCGTGTCGGAGAGTCCCAAGTGCGGTGCCCTCTACTATGCCGACCGTGTGAAAAAGGAGTTCCCGGAGTTCGACGTACGTGTCTCCATCCTTGGCCACCTGCAGCGCGGCGGCAGTCCCTCGGCCCACGACCGCATCCTGGCCTCGCGCACGGGTGTCGGTGCCATCGAAGCCATCAAGCAGGGGCAGCGCAACGTCATGGTGGGTGTGCGTAACAACGAGGTGGTCTACGTACCCTTCTCGGAGTGCATCCGTACCGACAAGCCTTTCAACAAGAAGCTCATCAAGGTGCTCGACGAGCTGAGCATATAGTCGCCGGCACGCTTACTTGCCGAACTGCTGCACGTATTTCACAGGCTCACCCTCACCCTTCAGTACATCAGCAAAGGTCTGTGGCTTGATGGTGACAGGGTTCTTCATGAATTCCGAGGACAATATAAAGACAAAAAAGGAGAAAAAGATTATTTAAGCCGTTTCTCAATTTCGTCGTAGAGAGCGGTGCCTGTCAACTGACGGGCGGTGATGCGACCATTACGGTCGGCGATAAGGGCGTCGGGGACGGCAAAGAAGCCCAACTGCTTGACGAGGGGTGTGTCCCACATCTGGCCACTGCAGACAACGGGCCACGAGAGTGAGTCGCGACGGGCTGTCTGACGACAGTCGGCAAGATTGCCGTCGATACAGATGCTGACGAGCTGTAGCCGAGAGCCGTACTTATTCTTGAGGCGGTGCAGCTGGCGCTGTATGCTCTGCGACTCATAGTTCCAAGACGACCAGACGGTAATAACATTGACATCGCCCTTCAGGTCGGCGTTGGTGACATTGGCGCCATTGATGGTCTTGGCTGAAAGTTTCGGAAGCCGGTCGCCCACCTTGACAGACCTGATCCCAGCCAACTGCTGGTAGAGGTATTTGGTGAGACGGCGTGGCGCTGCCTGGTGCATCTTCGACAGCAGGTTGTACGCCTTGTCGTAGGGGGCTTTGTTCTTGAGCAGGAAATACTTGTTCAGGACATAGATACAGCCGTACGACGCGGGATTGGCGGTAATAAAGGCCGAGGCGGTATTCTCTATCTCAGGCGGCGTCACCTCGTTCATCTGCAGGCGGAACTCCGTCAGCAGGTGGTTGTCGTCGTCGCCCTCGACCTTTACCTCGCGCAGGTGCGAGGCGTCGCCCTGCATGTTGACGCTTCCCCCTGGTGCAGCAATGACGGGAATCTCAGAGTAGTTGGGGAAGACGACGGAGATCAGGACGGTGTCCTCAAGAGGCACCTCGTAGTTGAACCGTCCCTCGGTGAGCTTGATGGTGTCGATGCGCCCTTTACCCATGAGGCTATAGACAAGCAGTTCACCCTGATTGAAGTTCTTGAACTTACCCTTCATGCGGAACGTACCGCCCGAAGAGGAGCAAGAGGCTACAATCAGGGTGAAGAGCAGATATGCGAGTGCTTTCTTCATCAGAGAAGACTACTTAGCTACCTTCTGCAGTTCCAAGTCGTTAGCAGCATACTTGGCGTAGGAAGCATCCTTGGCAATGGCGGCACGCAGGGCGGCAGAAGCATCGCTGGTTTTGCCCATACGAGCAGCGAGGATAGCTTTCAGGTAGTCAGTGGTAGCGTCGGGATTCTTGATATACTTCAGCGTGACAGCTGCCGATGCATAGTTCTTGTTGAGAATCTGTGCCAAGGCAGCGCTGTTGGAGTAGACATCCTTGAAGTCCTGCTCTGCCTGTGCGTAGTTGCCCTTTGCCAGGTTCAGGTTGCCCAGTACCTCAGCCAGTCCATTGGCACCCGTAGCCTGGCTGATATAGTTCTCGGCAGCCTGCAGGTCGCCATTTGCCAGTGCCAACATACCGAGGTTGGCGGCAGCCTCTGGCAGCTGTGCGCTGACCTTCTGGGCCTGCTCCACGTATTTCTTTGCAGCGTCGAGATTTCCCTTGGCAAACTCTATCGTAGCAATGTTGTTATAGGCGCGGGCGTCGTTGGGATATACCTCGGTCGTAAGCTTGTAGATGTCCTCCTTGCTGTTGTTATCCTCGGTCAGCGTAGCGGCATAGAGCAATTCCTCGACATTGAGCTTCGTAGGGTCTGCCTTCAGCTGCTGCTGAATCTGCTCGTCGCTGCGACCCACGGTCTCGTAGTTGATAATCATACGCGAACGGCGCAGCTGGGGCAGGATGCCGTCGGCCAGCTCACGGAAGGCACTGGAGATATTCTTAATCTGCTGCTCGCGCTCCTGGGGATCCTTATACATAGAGAGGACGCGCAGGATGACGTCCTTGTCCTGAATGTTAGAAGCCTTGACAAGTTCCTGGAAGCCGTCCCAGTCCTCAGCGGTGTACTTGGCATCGACGGCAGCGTCGGCCAGCTTGACCTTCTTCAGCTGCTGCTGTACGTACTGCTCGGTTGCCTTCTGGCGCTGTGCTGCCAGTTTGTCATTAAGGTCATAGCCACCATCAGGTGAAGCATAAGCCGACACCTCGACGTCCTTCAGGTTCAGTCCCTCACGGTCGTTGTTGATCTTCTCAAGCAGCTTCACAAACTCCTGTACAGAGTTGTTCTTCAGTTCGCTCTGGCGCAGGGTTGCCTGCTGGATGAGGAACTTGATGTCAGCCTGCTGCTTCTGGGCGGTGATACGCTGGAAGGCGTCGGGCGCAATAGCGGCCTGGGCTGACTTGAGCGTCTGCTTATACAGCTCGCTGGTAGCGAGGATTCCCTCAGCCACCTTGACAGCAGGAACCGTGACGGTCTTCTTGCCCACCTTGGCGTCGAAGGTCAGATACATATCGGCCTTGTTACAATCCAGATAGTCGAAAGCGGTCTTCATGTTATAGCGTCCGCCAACCTGATAGAGAATGGTCTGGTCGTTGCCTTGCACCTTCTCTCCCTGGAAGGTGGCACCCTGACCTTTGGCCACCTGGCCATCGGCATAGCGCAGTTCCGGCGTGACGGTCACGACGGCCTTTTTCTTCATATACTTCTCGGGGAAGGTGCCGTTGATGGTAGCGGTCACTTTTCCGGCCTGTGTCTCCAGCGGATTAGGAGTTACCGTAAAGTTATCGGCTGAAAGGGCTCCCAATTTGCCACCGCATGACGTCAAGAGCAGAAGACCTGCTACTGACAAAAGAACAAAATTACTTTTTTGCATCTTAAGTAAAAACGTTTTTAGGATTATAATCTCTTGTGCCGCGAGCGGGACTCGAACCCGCACAGCCATCACTGGCCAAGGGATTTTAAGTCCCTCGTGTCTACCAATTCCACCATTGCGGCCAAAATTCGTGTGCAAAGTTACGCTTTATTTATGGAACAGCCAAAACTTTTACACAATTTAAGATTAGAGTTTAGTTCCATGCCCTCAGAATGGCACCGTCGAAGGCAGCGTAGTAGGTGTAGAGCTGCCGTCCCGCATCGCCCGACGCCACGACGCCGTTATTGACGTCATAATACCGTTTACAGCGTGCGCAGGTGAGTTGCTGACCGTTCTTCGTCCACGTCAGGGGATAGTTAGTGCCGCCGAGGTTGTCGAGACAGTTGGCACATTGTCCCTCGTAGGCTACAAGTAAGCCCGTATAGCTGCTTCGCCCGATGACGATGGCTCCACCGGCGCCCAGCTGGCAGCTCGTCTGCGTCTCCTTGACGGTCGACAGGGTAACATCCTCCGTTGCCTGATCGTAGTTGCGGGTAGTCATGATATGGCGCACCCCCTGTGCCATGCGGGTCTTGACAATCAGGAAATGGCCGGGATTGCCCAAGGCCGCCGTCAGGTGACAGGGAGCCGGGTGCAGGGTGGTATCGAACACGAAAAAGCACCGGTAGTTACGGTAGACACTGTCTTCGGCGTCGTCGCACGCCAAAAAGAGTGTGAGTAAGAATGCCCACCCCCAATTCCTCCCTAAATGGAGGGGGGCAGACACTATGCTACGAACAAATCTCCTCATATCAGCGATGACGGCAACTATGCTCCCTCCGTTCAGGGAAGGGTTAGGGGTGGGTCTCCAATAGTTTACGTTCGGCCTCTATCATGCGCTCGAAGCCAAAGCCGTCCAACGTCTGTTGCATCAGCTGCTGAATCTGGTCGTTACACAGATTGCCGATGCTGCCCTCATGGGTGTGGTGGATGTTCTTGTTCGGCGTGAACCGTCCGGCCTCGATGTCGAGCCCCACCTTCTTGTAGGCGTCGCGGAAGGGTAAGCCTTCCGCTGCGAGGCGGTTCACCTCTTCGACGGAGAACATCGGGTCGTACATCGGGTTGTCGAGGATATGCTCGTTGACCTCTATCTTATTAATAATGTAGGCGGCCATCTGCAGGCAGTCCTTCAGTTCGTCGAAGGCGGGCAGGAAGACCTCCTTGATAATCTGCAGGTCGCGGAAGTAGCCCACGGGCAGGTTGTTCATGATGAGCGTCACCTGCTGTGGCAGCGACTGCAGCTTGTTGGACTTGGCGCGGATGAGTTCGAAGACGTCGGGGTTCTTCTTGTGTGGCATGATGCTCGACCCCGTGGTACACTCCTTCGGCAACTTGACGAACGAGAAGTTCTGCGAGTTGAACATACAGGCGTCGAAGGCCAGCTTTGCCAGCGTGCCGGCGATGGTGGCGATGGCGAAGCCCACGTTGCGCTCCATCTTGCCACGACCCATCTGGGCGTAGACGACGTTGTAGTCCATGGAGTCGAAGCCGAGCAGCTGCGTGGTCATCGTGCGGTTCAGGGGGAACGACGAGCCGTAGCCTGCCGCCGACCCCAAGGGGTTGCGGTTGGTCATCTTGTAGGCGGCCTGCAGGAAGAGCATGTCGTCCGTCAGACTCTCGGCGTAGGCACCGAACCACAAGCCGAACGATGAGGGCATGGCCACCTGCAGGTGGGTGTAGCCCGGCATCAGCACGTCTTTGTACTGTTCCGACTTCTGTATCAGCTCGTCGAAGAGCACCTTCACCTCTTCGGCAATCTCCATCAGCTGGTGGCGGGTGAAGAGCTTCAGGTCTACCAGCACCTGGTCGTTACGCGAGCGGCCGGAGTGTATCTTCTTGCCCATGTCGCCCAACTTACGGGTGAGCAGCATCTCTACCTGTGAGTGTACGTCCTCAACGTCGTCCTCGATGACGAACTCGCCGCGGTCGGCCAGCGCGTAGATGTTCTTCAGCTCGCTGAGCAGCACGGGCAGTTCGTCCTTGCCTATCAGTCCGATGGACTCGAGCATCGTGATGTGAGCCATCGAACCCAGCACGTCATACTTGGCCAGGTAAAGGTCCATCTCGCGGTCACGACCTACGGTGAACCGCTCTATCTCCTTGTTTATCTCAAAGTTCTTCTCCCAGAGTTTCATCGTCTTTTTTCGTTATAACGTTATAACGTTATTTCGTTATACATATTCTATTTTGGAAAGGGCGTCGGCAATCTTCTCGACACCATCCTGCAACGGACCGCTGACCATGCCCTTGATGAACGGGTTCAGCTCGGCCTTCACCGTGACCTTCATCTTAGAGGTCGTCTCGGTGACGGGGAGCACCTGAATCCACACGTTGAAGGGCACGGGCGATTGCGCCGTCTCAAACTTCACACACTTAGGCTCGTCGCGCTCAATGATGCGCAACTTGAGTTCGCCCACCGGCGGAACGTTCAGAGAAACCGTATCCTCGTCGAACGAGAAATCACTCACACGGTCACTCGGCACGCGGTCGCGCACCTTCTCCAAATTGCTCAGGTCGCTGATGTTACGGTAGACGGCCTCCTGCGAGTAGGGAATCTGCTTCACGCTACTCTCAAACTTCGTACTGTTGTCAAATAGTCCCACCTTAATTATATTTACGATTTATGGATTGACGATTTTCGGTTTTTTCGATAGATTACTGCTTCCACGTCGAGGGCGACTTGCGCCACTCAGCCAGGACGGCCTTCTCGTCTTCCTTGATATAGCCTGTCTCAGCAGCCGCCTCAATGACGGCATCGTAGTTCGACAGCGTGATGAGTTTCACACCGGCAGCGGCAAAAGCCTCTTCGGCAACGGGGAAACCGTAGGTGAACGACGCCACCATGCCAATCACCTCGACGCCATACTGGCGCAGCGCCTCGACAGCCTTCAGCGACGAGCCGCCGGTAGAGATAAGGTCCTCGACGACCACCACCTTGCAGCCTTTCTTCAGTTCGCCTTCCACCTGGTTGCCCATACCGTGGTCCTTCGGCTTCGGACGGACGTAGCAATACGGCAGTCCCAACTCCTCGGCCACCAAGGCACCCTGGGCGATGGCACCCGTAGCCACACCGGCCACAGCCTCAGCCTCGGGGAACTGCTCCTGGATGACGTGGCACAGCTCTAACTTCACGAACGAGCGCAGACGGGGGAACCCCAACGTCTTGCGGTTGTCGGTATAGATGGGCGACTTCCAGCCGCTGGCCCATGTGAACGGCTCCTGCGGCTGCAACTTGATGGCTTGAATCTCCATCAGCTTTCGTGCAAATTGATGCTTTACTTCCATAGTTTCAATCGTTAATTTGGCTGCAAAGTTACAAAAAATTTCCTTTTCCCTTGACAGAAAGAGAAAAAAAACGTAATTTTACGGCAGATTTGACACATATAATTATATTGGCATGAAAAGAAAAGTATTTGTAATGGCTCTTCTGGCCTTGATGACGGCTTAGGCCTCGACTTCGCCTTTACCAATTTCGACAAGGACGACCCCTCGTCGCTCACCCTGCAGTTCTCCATGCCGCTCCACGATATGTTCAAGGAGAATTGCGGCCCCGGCTTCGGCAAGCGTCGCGTTGGCTACATCATGCTGACCCGCCGCATCAAGCTGTAAGGCGTTCAGGCGTCAAGACTTTGTGAAGCCGAGGGCGAGGAGACTGACTCTGACGCCCTCGGTTTTCAGTATCTCACGGGCACAGGCCATCATCGTGGCACCCGTCGTGACGACATCGTCGACGAGCAGCACATGGCGGCCACGGATAGCGCTGAGGTCTTTAGCCTCGAAGACGTCGGCGACGTTCTCCATACGCTCCTGACGCCCCATCTGCGTCTGACTCTTCACGAAGCGGGTGCGGCGGACAATCTGGTTCCAGACAGGCAGCCCCGTCACCTCGCTGATGCCGCGTGCCAGCTCCATACTCTGGTTGTAGCCACGCTGCCGCCGGCGCTTCTTGGCCAACGGCAGGGGAATGATGGCATCTATCCCCTCGAAGAAGTCTGAAGCCGTCAACTCGCGGGCCATCAGCCGCCCCATCTCGCGCCCAATCTCCGGGTGGTCGTGATACTTCAGGTCGTACAGGATATTGCTGGTGGGCGAGCTGGCTTCGTAGTAGAACAGAGCCGCCGCATGCTCCACGGGAATGACACCCCAGAAGAGGCGCGCCATACGGTTGTCGGCAGGCGACTGCTGGAATCCCGTGCGCGGCAGATGCAGGTTGCAGACGGCACAGAGCACCCGCTCCGCCGGCGACAGCCGTCGTCCGCAGACCACGCAGAGCCGTGGGGCGATGAGGTCGAGCAAGCGTTGCCAGATGCTAATCTTCTTCATACACCTCGTCGACATCGCCGTCGACACACCTGCGGACGATGTCGTAGGTGAAGCCACGGCTGAGGGCGAACTTCACCAGTTTCTGATTCAGTTCATAGTCGCTGGCGGCCTTGATGCTGCGCCGCTTCTGACGGAGCAGCTGACGGAGCACGCCGACGTACTGTTCGTCGTCGACCTCGTCGAGCACCCGTGTGCGGATGTCGTCGTCGATGCGTTTCGTCCACAGCGCCTGCTCCACCTTGCGCCGACCCCATTTGTTATAGAGAATCTTGTCCTTGACGAAGGCACGGGCATAGCGCTCGTCATCGACATAGCGCTCGCTGACGAGCCGCTGCATGACGCGGGCCTGAGCCTCGTCGGTCATGCCCCAGCGCCGCATCTTCTCCGTCAGGTCGTGCTGGCAGTGCTCACTGCGGGCGCAGAGCTGTGCTAATTGCAGGTAGGCTCCTTGTTCGGTTACTTCTTTCATCGTGTGGCTTTTATCATTCGTGGTTTGCCGAATTGGTCGTTCTTGAGGGCGATGTCGTGGTACGACATCGCACTGAGCAAGGCAGACAACTCGGTGGCGTAGAGGGGGTTGATTTCAAAATACAGGCTACCGCCAGGGGTGAGCGACAGGCTGGCGTACCGGGCGATGGCACGGTAGAACAGCAGCGGGTCGTCGTCGGGCACGAAGAGGGCCAGGTGCGGCTCGTGGTCGAGCACGTGGTGCTCCATCGTCGCCTGCTCCTTCTGACAGATGTAGGGCGGGTTGCTGACGATAACCTGATACCGGTTCTGGGGTGAAGCGGCAATGAGACGAGGGTCAAGGATGTCCGCCTGTTCGAACAACACATGGACATGGGTGCGCCGGGCGTTCTCACGGGCGATGGCCAACGCCTCCTCGGAGATGTCCCACGCCGTCACCTCAGCCTCAGGCAGTTCGGCAGCCAGGGTGCAGGCTATACAGCCGCTCCCCGTGCCTATATCGAGAATACTCTCCTCTTTCTCTCCTCTCTCCTCTCTCCTCTTTCCTCTATTGTCAATTCTCTCTCCTCTCTCCTCTCTCCTCTCTCCTCTATTGCTCACCCACAGACACAGCTCGTAGGTCTCCGGTCGTGGTATGAGCACGCCGGGTGCTACCCGGAAGCGCCGCCCGCCAAACTCCGCCTCGCCGATGACATACTGCACGGGTTCGCCAGCCAGCAGCCGTTGCTGTATCGGCCGCAGGTCGCATTCGTCGGGCATCTGTCCGCAGAGCACGTCGGCCAGCGTCAGGCCGAAGCGCATCTCCAACACCATCCGCGCCACGGATTGCGCCTCACGCTGGTCGTAGACCGCCGTCAGCGGTCGCCATAGTTCCTGATAGGTCATTGTGTTATGCCGTGTTTCTTCGTAATTCGAGCGCAAAGATACAAATTTTTATGCACAGACAGCACGGATTACACAGATTTTTCGTTTAACTTTTAAAACAAAAACTTATGGAAAAAGTAATTTATGGAGTGGCGCATTGTTCCACGCTGCCATGCGTTCATTTCATCAAGGTTAGAAAACCTACGCCCTTTGCCGTCTGCAATTTCCTGCTTAGCCGAGAACCCAGAAGGGGCGGTTCCGCTGTGTACGCTGAATAAAAGAGAAGTTGGTGACACCTCTTACACCTGGCACTTAACTATCTGAAAATCAGTAGCCGTTTTTGAGAGCTAAGGCGCACCTGTAGTCGCACCAAAGGTGACACCAGGGCGCTCGGCGACGCAAGGAGACGCATTCTTTGCAAGCAAAGCGTCGCAAGCGCCGAGCGGCCAAGAAAAAGGGCAAGAATGGTGGCCGACCGTGAAACATTTACGAGAGGCCGTGAGATTTTTCTGTAAGGCCGTGAAAATTTTCTGTAAGGCCGCGAAATTTTCAACTTTGTCGTGAAACATTTTGAGAGTGGCTGGTGCGACACTTGGTGTGGGCATTGGTGTGGGTATTGGTGCGACCATTGGTGTGGGTAGAAAGTTAGCTAAGTGTCTGACAATCAGTGCTTGGTGTAAGAGGTGTTAGCAAAAAGCCTCCCCAAACCCCTGAGGGGCTTGGGGAGGCTTGTAATACAGAGAGGCCGGTCCGTGCTGTGCAGCTTACCTCTTATCTGCAATGCAGGTCCAACACCTTCCGCTCTTCCAGCCACCCTTCGAGATGGTCGCCGATGTGGACAGGCCCCACGCCGGCGGGGGTGCCCGTATAGAGCAGGTCGCCCGTCTTCAGGGTGAAGAAGCGAGAGATGTAGCTGATAATCTCGTCGACCCTGTAGAGCATGTCGCTGGTCTGACTGTCCTGCACCGTCTGCCCGTTGATGTCGAGGTGGAATCTGAGACGCTGGATGTCGGGCAGCTTCTCCTTCTCTACCCACTCGCCGATGGCCGCCGACCCGTCGAACCCCTTGCTGATGGTCCACGGCTGACCGGCCTCGCTGGCACGGCGCTGCAGGTCGCGGGCGGTGAAGTCGATGCCTATGGTGGCGGCATCGTAGTAGCGGTGGGCGAAGCGCTCGGGGATGTTCTTACCCAGACGGCAGATGCGTACCACCACCTCGGTCTCGTAATCGATACGCCCCAGATGGTCGGGCACGAAAAACGGCTTGCCACGCGTCAGCAGTGCCGAGTCGGCCTTGGTGAAAATGACTGGCTCGTCGGGACGCTTGACAATACCATGTAACTCCTTATTGTGGGCGGCATAGTTCATGCCGATAGCAAAAATCTTCATACCTTATTATTACATGTTTACTCATTTTCGGCGGCAAAGTTACGCTTTTTATTTTATTTTTTGTACCTTTGCAGCCGAAAATACAAATTGTAAATCGTAAATAGTCAAATTGCATATAGACTGATGAATATCGAAGCATTGATAAGCAAGGCTGCCGGCGAGGCCGTGAAGACGCTCTACGGCATGGATGCGACAGAGAAGATGTTGCAGCTGCAGAAAACGCGCAGCGAGTTTGAGGGTAACCTGACGCTCGTGGTCTTCCCGTTTGTGAAGGCCGCCAAGAAGAGTCCGGAACAGACAGCCCAGGAGATTGGCGACTATCTCGTACAGAACTGCACGGCCATCGACAAGTTCAACGTGGTGAAAGGTTTCCTGAACCTGAGCATCGGCGACGGCGCCTGGCTTAGCCTGCTGCAAGCCATCGACCAGGACGACCACTTCGGCACGAAACAGGCAACAGAGGCTTCTCCCCTCGTGATGATTGAATACTCGTCGCCCAACACCAACAAGCCGCTACACCTCGGCCACGTGCGCAACAACCTGCTCGGCTGGTCGCTGGCTCAGATCATGGAGGCCAACGGCAACCGCGTGGTGAAGACGAACATCGTCAACGACCGCGGCATCCACATCTGCAAGTCGATGCTGGCCTGGCAGAAATGGGGCAACGGCGAGACACCGGAGTCGAGCGGCAAGAAGGGCGACCACCTCATCGGCGACTACTATGTGCTCTTCGACAAACACTACCGCGAGGAGCAGTCGCAGCTGCAGGCACAGCTCGTGGAGGCCGGCATGGCTCCCGACGAGGCTGCCAAGCGGGCCAAGGACGAGGCACCGCTCATCAAGGAGGCTCACGAGATGCTCGTCAAATGGGAACAGGGCGACCCCGAGGTGCGCGCCCTCTGGGAGAAGATGAACTCATGGGTGTATGCCGGTTTCGACGAGACGTACAAGAAGATGGGCGTCTCGTTCGACAAGATATACTATGAATCGCAGACCTACCTCAAGGGTAAGGCCAAGGTGGAGGAGGGTCTCAAGAAAGGACTCTTCGAGCGCCACGACGACGGCTCCGTCTGGGCCGACCTCACCAACGAGGGTCTCGACCAGAAACTGCTGCTGCGCAGCGACGGCACCTCTGTCTATATGACGCAGGACATCGGCACCGCCGAGATGCGCTTCCAGGACTTCCCCATCGACAAGATGATCTACGTCGTGGGCAACGAGCAGAACTACCACTTCCAGGTGCTCTCTATCCTACTCGACCGCCTCGGCTTCAAGTGGGGCAAGGAGCTGGTACACTTCTCATACGGCATGGTGGAGCTGCCCAACGGCAAGATGAAGAGCCGCGAGGGAACGGTGGTCGATGCCGACGACCTGATGGAACTGATGGTAGAAGACGCCTACAAGACGTCGATGGAACTGGGCAAGTTCGACGACATGACCGAAGAGGAGCGCCGCGAGATAGCCCGCATCGTCGGCATGGGTGCCCTGAAGTATTTCATACTGAAGGTCGACGCGCGTAAAAACATGCTCTTCAACCCCGAGGAGTCCATCGACTTCAACGGCAACACGGGTCCCTTCATCCAGTACACCTACGCCCGCATCCGCTCGATTCTGCGCAAAGCCCCCCTTTCGTCCCCCGAGGGGGACACGATTGCCTCTGCCCTTAAAACTATAGAAGCCCCCTCGGGGGCCGTAGGGGGGGCTTCCCTTTCTGACAAGGAGATTGAGCTTATTCAGAAGATGAACGAGTTCGGCGCCGCCGTCGAGCAGGCCGGCAAGGACTACAGCCCCTCGGGCATTGCCAACTACTGCTACGAACTGACGAAGGTCTTCAACCAGTTCTACCACGACTACTCCATCCTCAACGAGCCCGACGCCGACAAGCGTGCCGTCCGCCTCGTCCTGGCCAAGAACGTTGCCAAGATTATCAAGAACGGCATGGCGCTCTTAGGCATCGAGGTTCCTGAGCGCATGTAGTTCAGAGGACACTGGGGGGGCTGGAATGATGTATCCCCGACTCAAGTTTCCCACCCCTAAAACCTTTTAAGAAC
Organism: uncultured Prevotellaceae bacterium; assembly: GCA_900316475.1. Lineage (GTDB taxonomy): Bacteria > Bacteroidota > Bacteroidia > Bacteroidales > Bacteroidaceae > Prevotella. The sequence continues at coordinate 37,708 of ONDA01000027.1, read as the reverse complement.
CACTAATTTCACTAATTACACTAATTTGCTACGCGCAGGCAATCGGCACTTGCGGCGAAAATTCGCAACTTAGTTATAATTCGTTCAATTAGTGTAATTAGTGCAATTAGTGGTTGAAGATAAGGGGTAAAAAAGAAAAAGTGGTGGGAAAGTTCAATCCCTGATTTGTTCCCCAAAAAATGAGAATAGGAAACGGAAGTCAGCGTGACTTCCGTTTGCTTTTTGTCTGGCATTTGACTTTTTCCCAAAAACAATGTACTTTCGGCTGATTTTATACATAAATATAAAATATTTGGCCAATTATTTGCAAACGCAACTAAAAATAGTTACCTTTGTGGCGATGAACAAGAAAGACAAACTCATAAAACGATTCAAGACCCAGCCTCGAGACTTTACTTTCGAAGAGATTGTAAGCCTGTTTCAAGGCTATGGTTTCGAATTTGACAACAAAGGTTCAACCTCAGGTTCACGAGTCAAGTTCTATAATGCCAAGGATAAGAACTCATACATCATGCATAAGCCCCATCCAAGTAATGTCATAAAGGGTTATCTGATGCGTGACATATTGAATTTTCTTTTAACGAACAATTACATCAAGTAAAGGGTACAAAGATATGGGATATTTGAAGTACAAAGGCTATACGGGAAGCGTGGAGTATAGCGAAGAAGACAAATGCCTGTTTGGAAAAGTTCAGGGCATGGCTAAGGACAGTATCACCTACGAAGGTTCTACGGTTGAGGAATTGACAGAAGACTTCGAGGGTGCTGTAGACGACTATCTGGCATTATGTGCCGAAAAGGGCGTAGAACCACGTAAGCCATATTCAGGTGTGCTTAACGTACGGCTTACGCCAGAGATTCATAGTAGTGCGGCTATGGCAGCCCAAAAGGCCGGCATAACCATCAATGCATTTATCAAGAACGCCGTAGCTCGCGCATTGGGCATAGTGCTCTAATGAGCTGAGCTTACGGGGCTGGAACGCATATAACGGAGAGGACAGAATATGCTACAGAATCCACCAACATACAGAAATGATACCGTGCTGCCGCTGCCACCGGAGGTGACGGCCGACGCCTGGGCCGTGGACGCGGCGTGCTCGGGCAACCCCGGGCCGATGGAGTACCAGGCCATCGACCTGGCTACCGGTGCCCGCGTGTTTCACTTCGGTCCGATGAAGGGCACGAACAACATAGGCGAATTCCTCGCCATAGTCCACGCCCTGGCACTCTGCTGGCAACAGGGACTGCACACGAAAACCATCTACTCGGACTCGGTGAACGCCATGCTTTGGGTGAGGAAACGGCAGTGTAAGACAAAATTGGAACGGACACCGCAGACGGAGCCGCTCTACCAGATTATTGCACGGGCAGAACGGTGGCTGCAGACCCACGACTTCCGCAATCCTATCATTAAATGGGAGACCCAAAAGTGGGGCGAAGTACCCGCAGATTTCGGGCGCAAATAGTCCAATTACGAGTCTTTAATTCTTTTTAACCTTTCGGAATTGTCCGCTACGTGATTTTTTTCATATATTTGCAGGCAATTAACGTTAATTTCGCGCTAAGAAACGAATGAACGATATCATTTTATCCAGTTTTCTTAGCTTGTTTGCCTTGTTTGGCAAGGAAGAGCAAGTAGACGAGGCATGGGCAAAAACCATGCTGAGCAACTATTTGCGCCATCATTTCGGCATCCGCAACGTCGACGCCTACCTGGACCTGTACAGCGACATGCGCAGTGCGTATGAGCTGACAGACAATATGGACATGACGGAGACGGTGAAGACCATCTGCGCCAATCTGCACGGCAACAGTTCGGCGCGCGAGGAGTCGCTATTATTACTCCGTCTGATGGAGTTCTGCGGATTCAAAGAGGGTACGCCGGCGATGTTCCAGGCGATGGCCGAGCAGTTCCACATCCCCGACAGCGTGTTCGCGGATTATAAGGACTACGTGAGTGGCCGTGAGACGGAGCACGTGATGATTCTCCCATTAGAGGGCAGCGACGGACAGGTAAAGACGCTTCTGGAGCCGTCGACAGGCGTGCTGATATTCACCTATACCGGCCCAGACAGTCTGCTGCTGAACGACGTGCCAGTATTGCCGGGAGCCTATCAGGTGATGCTGCAAAGCAGTGTGCTGAAGAGCCGCAACGGCCGGCCCGTCTACTACTCCACCATCATCGAAGCCTACCAGCAAAGGATGGGCGGAAAGGTGGAGAAGGTACACCCGGTAGAGTACTGCGGACGCGACATCAACTTCCGATTCCCCGGCAGCGACAACGGCATACACAACCTGAGCTTCACGCTCCGCAACGGCGAACTGCTGGCCGTCATGGGCGGCTCCGGCACGGGCAAGACGACGCTGCTCTCGCTCCTGAACGGCAGTATGAAGCCGCAGGAGGGCACGCTCACCATCAACGGCCACGACATCTCGGAACCGGCGGCAAAGTCGCTCATAGGCTTCGTGCCGCAGGACGACCTGCTGATAGAGGAACTGACGGTCTACCAGAACCTGTGGTTCACGGCCAAGCTGTGTTTCGAGGGTATGGCCGGCGACGAGCTGGACCGCCGCGTCATGAAAATCCTGAAGGACTTGGGACTGGAGGCCGCCAAGGACCTGAAGGTGGGTTCGGCCATCAACAAGTTTATCAGCGGCGGACAGCGCAAGCGCCTGAACATCGCCCTGGAGCTGATACGCGAACCGGCGGTGCTCTTCCTCGACGAGCCGACGTCGGGACTCTCGTCGTCGGACACCGAGAAGGTCATCAACCTGCTGAAGGAACAGACCTTCAAGGGAAAGCTCATCATTGTCAACATTCACCAGCCGTCGAGCGACGTCTATAAGCTGTTCGACCGCCTGTGGCTGCTCGACAAGGGCGGCTACCCCGTCTTCGACGGCAACCCCATCGACGCCATCACCTACTTCAAGGAGGCGGCCTGCTATGCCGACGCCCAGACCAGCGCCTGCCCCATGTGTGGCAACGTGAACCCGGAGGTGGTGCTGAACATCATCGACGAGAAAGCACTCACCAGCACCGGCGAACTGTCGGACGAGCGCAAGATGAAACCACAGGAGTGGCACGAGCTGTACCTGAAGCACCGCAAGCCGATGAAGCAGCCCGCCGTCAGCAACATACCACCGTCAGACCAGCGTAAGCCGGGACCGCTGAAGCAGCTGGCCATCTTCCTGCACCGCAACTTCCGCACGAAGATTACCAACCTGCAATACCTGCTCATCACGCTGCTGGAGGCACCGCTGCTGGCATTGGTATGCTCGTTCCTGACGCGCTATGCCCCGCCAAGCGGCTATACCGTGATGGACAACAAGAACCTGGTGAGCTACTTCTTCATGTCGGTCATCGTGGCCACATTCATCGGCATGAGCGGTTCGGCAGAGGAGATTATCCGCGACCGGGCACTGCTGAAGCGCGAAAAATTCCTCCACCTGTCGTATGGCAGCTATATATGGTCGAAAATCCTGTTTATGGCAGGCGTCGCACTGCTGCAGACGTTCCTATTCATTATAGTGGGCAACACCATCATGGGGCTGCAAGGACTCTTGGGCGTGTGGTGGCTCATACTCTTCGTCACCGCCTTCCTGGCCGGCCTGACGGGGCTGCTGCTGTCACAGTGCCTCAGTTCGGTGGTGGCCATCTACATCAGCATACCGATACTCCTCATACCGCAGATACTGCTCTGCGGACTGGTGGTCAGCTTCTCGGACCTGACGCCGAAGAGCACCACAGGCAACGTGCCGGTAATAGGCGACCTCATACCCTCACGATGGGCCTACGAGGCACTGGCCGTCACGTCGTTCACGGAAAACCTCTATGAGAAGCCGTTCTTCGACATCGACCGTGAGAAGTACGAGAACCAATATTATAATATGGGCGTACGCTACGAGCTGGAGTCGCAGCTCGAGACGATGAAGGACGAGCAGAAACGCGGGCGCGAGGTGAAGCCCGGCCACCTGCTGACCATCAAGGAGAACCTGCCCGTGCTGACAGCATTCTGCGGCATCAAGCCCTACAGCGGCAACTACGACTACGCCTCGCTGCACGAGTATCTGAAGGATGCCGGGCACGTGCTGAACAAGCGCGGTAATGAGGCGACACTGCGGGGCGACCGCCTGATGAGCCGCTTCATCCGCGAAAACGGCAAGGACGGGATGCTACAGCTGAAACGCGACAACTATAACCTGAAGTTAGAGGAGTTCGTAGCAGGTGCCGACCAAGGACGTATGCTCGACGTCGTCGACAACCACATCGTGCCGCGTGCCGGACTGGTGTTCCTGACGCCTTCGAGCCACATCGGCCGTGCCCCGTTCTACAGCAGCATGAAGATAATAGGCCCGTGGAAGGTGAAGACCCTGTGGTTTAACCTGGCCGTGATGCTGCTCATGAGTATGATAGTAATAGTATTATTAATAACTAAAATTTTTGTAAAATGAAGAAATTATCAATTTTTGCCGTGGCTTTTGCAGCCATGATGTTTGCCGCCTGCGGTGGCAACAAAACCGCTCAGAACGCTGAGCAGGAGGACTCGGTAAAGAGTTTTGAACAGGAACAGATTGAGGCCAGCATCAAGATGCACTTCGACAGCCTCGCATCAGAATTAGGAAAACTCAAGCAGCTGCCCGTCGTCGAGAAGGACGGCAAGATTGCACTGACCGAGGAGGAGAAGCAGGTGAAGCCCGACTATCTGCTGGACCTGGCCGCTGCCGACAATGCCATGACGCTGTCGGAGAAGTACCGCGTGCTCAGCGCCATCGAGGTTGACAAGGAGCTGGCCAAGCTCTACGAGATGCCCGTTGAGGACTATGACAAGGCTATCGGCAAACTGGTGGCCGAAATCAACGACCCCTCGTTCAAGGCTGTGAAAGAAGGCGAAGGTGTCTATGAGGCTACACAGGCTCTGTACGATGCCATGAACGAGAACGGCCGCATCAACTACTTCTGGCAGATTGTGGCCACATCGCTCGTCGAGCAGCTCTACATCACCTCGCAGAACACTGATAAGTTCATCGGTTCGTTCACAGATGACGCTGCTGCCAACGTGACTTTCCGCCTCATCCTCATTCAGGACGCCCTGGACCGTCTGACAGAGTATGACCCCGAAATCTCACCCGTGTCTCAGGCCATCGCTCCGCTGGCAGTACTCAACGCTACTACCGTCGACGAGCTGAAGAGCCAGCTGGTGGATGCCAAGGAGCAGATTGCCACCGCCCGCAACACGCTGGTGAACCTGACGAAGTAAGCTGACGGGCACTATAACCCACAGAAAAAAAAGAATCTCACATCACGGTGTGAGATTCTTTTTTTGGTAGTTCACAATGATGTTGTCGCCGTACTGCTCACGACGGGCAACAGCGACGGCACGGGGAAGCCGGGGTGCCGGCGTCCCGTCACTGACGGTCAGCGCCAGGTTGGTCTCCACACGCAGCTCGTCCCACAGGCCGTCATCCAAAAACGACTGCAGGGTCTTGCCACCGCCTTCTACAATCAGCGACTGCACGCCGTGAGCATACAGGCTCTCGAGGTTCAGCGGATGCAAATGGTCGACCACCAGCCGACGAGGCGACGGACCCCGCCAGTGACGGACGGTGAGCTGCGGGTGCTCGCGCTCGTCGGTGACACGCCCCACGAGGATAGCATCTTCCTCGGCGCGCAACTTGTGTGACAGCATCTGGGTGAATGCCGATGATATCTGCAGCGGCTGACCGTGGTCGTCGATAAAGCCATTGGCCGTCTGTGCCCATTTTAATATAATGTACGGGCGATGCAGACGGTGATAGGTGAAGAAGCGGCGGTTCAGCGCCTTGCAGGCTTCCTCCAAGACGCCGACAGTGACGTCAATGCCGGCATCACGCAACCGGCGGATACCCCTACCCTGCACTTCGGCGAACTCGTCGACGCAGCCGACGACGACGCGCCGCACGCCCTTACGCACAATCAAGTCGGCACAAGGGGGCGTCTTGCCGTAGTGGGAACAGGGTTCTAAAGAGACGTACATCGTCGCACTGCCCAGCAGCGCGTCGTCGGCGGCACTTACCGAGGCGAAGGCGTTCACCTCGGCATGACCCTCACCACAGCGCACATGATAACCCTCGCCGATAATCCTGTGAGTGAGAGGGTCAACAATCACAGCTCCCACCATCGGGTTCGGCTTAGCATTCTGCCGCCCACAGCGCGCAAGCTGCAGGCAGCGACGCATATATTTCTCGTCTTCTCTTACGTCGTTCATGCTGCAAAGATACGAAAAAATCTCTTCTCTCTCACTTTTTTTCGTCAGAAAATTTGGCAATCTCAAAATTTATGCATAACTTTGCAGGCAGATAACAAAGACATATTAATCCGAGGATTCCGACATCAAAAGCGTGCGTCGGAATTCTTTATTTTTTGTCTGCCTAAAATTTGTATATTGTAAATCAAAAAAATAGTAACTATGGCATATATGTCACAAGAAGGCTACGACAAACTGTTAGCCGAACTGAAACACTTGGAGAGCGTGGAACGCCCCAAGGCATCGGCCGCCATCGCGGAAGCACGCGACAAGGGCGACCTGAGTGAGAATAGTGAGTACGACGCCGCCAAGGAGGCGCAAGGCCACTTGGAGGCAAAGATCAACCAGCTGAAACTGGCCATCGCGGAAGCCAAAATCGTGGACACCTCGCGACTGTCGACCGACTCGGTGCAGATTCTGTCGAAGGTGGAGATGACAAACCTGGCCAACAAGGCCAAGATGACCTACACCATCGTCAGCGAGAGCGAGGCTAACCTGCGCGAGGGCAAAATCAGCATCACCACCCCGATAGCCCAGGGACTGCTGAACCATAAGGTTGGCGACGAGGTGGAGGTGAAGATTCCACGCGGCACCATCAAACTGAGAATTGACAATATTACCGTCGGATAAATCATCGTATTATGGATATATTCAGTAAGATTGCTGCTGGCGAGATTCCCAGCTACAAGTGCGCCGAGAACGAAGAGTTCTACGCATTCCTCGACATCAACCCGCTGGTGAAGGGCCACACACTGGTGATTCCCCGCCGCGAGGTAGACTACTTCTTTGATATGGACGACGACGAACTGGCACGTTACCAGCAGTTCGCCAAGCGTGTGGCCGTCGCCATCAAGCGCGCATTCCCCTGCCGCAAGGTGGCACAGGTGGTGCTCGGACTGGAGGTACCTCATGCCCATATCCACCTCATCCCCATGCAGACGGAACAGGACGCCGACTTCCGCCGCGAGAAACTGAAGCTGACGGAAGAGGAGTTCAAGGAGATTGCATCGAAAATCCTTGCAGAATTTTCGAAGTAAATAACCGGAATGTGAAAAATTTGCTGCCGCCGTCCCGCAACATAACCAGCGGAACGGCGGCAGCAAAGTTCTCACTTCTCACCTCTTAGACAAACTCATCACCGTATTTTAGCCTGACTTCGTTGACATATTTCCGAATCAGCGCCGACGAGTCGCCCTTCTTGCAAATCAGCAGAGCATCGCCAGACTCTGCCACAATATAGCCTTCCAGACCGTTGATGACGGCCAGATGTCCTTTAGGCATCTTAATGATATTGTCACGGCAGTTCTCCAAAATCACCTCAGAGTCAATCACGACGTTGTCGCCCTCACCCTTCTGCTCGCTCTCGTAGATGGAGTGCCACGTACCCATGTCGGCCCATCCGAAGCCTGACCGCATGACGTACACACCATGCGACTTCTCAAGCACGCCGTTGTCCATCGAGAGGTTCGGGAACTTAGAGAAATTCTCCTTGACAAAGGCCAGCTCCTGCTTCATCGTCACCATCATATCCTCCTTGTCTATCAGGCGCAACACAACGGGCAGAATACGCCGCAGACTGTTAACGAGATGCTTCACATTAGCCAGAAAGATGCCGGTGTTCCACAGGAACTCACCACTCTCTACAAATATACGGGCAAAATCGCGCTCGGGTTTCTCAGTGAACGACTGCACACGATACAGGCCCTCCGTCTCCGTTTCCTCACCCATCTGAATATAGCCATAGCCTGGCTCAGGACGCGTAGGCTTCACACCCATGGCAATCAGGCAGTCTTTCTTGCCGACAAAGTCCAGACAGTTGAGCACGTCGCGACGGAAGGCATCATCGCCGATGACGGCCTGGTCGGACGGTATGATAATAACACGAGCGTCAGGACAGACATGCGAAATGCGATAGGCGGCCCACGCCACACTCGGCGCCGTATTGCGGGCTACCGGCTCCGCCAGAATATTATCGGAAGGCAGCTCCGGCAGCTGCTCACTAACCCAATGAGCATACTCCACCTGCGTACTGACATAAATGTTTGCGCGAGGGATGAGACGTATGAGATGGTCGTAGGCCTGCTGCAACTGTGTACGGCCAGTGCCAAAAAAGTCGATAAACTGCTTGGGCTTTTGCTCACGGCTGCAAGGCCACAGACGGCGCCCTCTTCCACCGGCCAATATGATGCCGAAATGTTTTTCTGATATTTCCATCACGTATAGATTGAAGAGTTAGTAGGTTTTCGGCCACGAAGATACGGAATATTATTGAGAATAGCAAGTATTTTTAAGATTTTTAGCGGAAACTTTTGTCATTTCATTTTTTCTTATTACCTTTGCACCGCAAAAAGGCCCAGATGGCGGAATCGGTAGACGCGCTGGTCTCAAACACCAGTGGGGCAACCCGTGCCGGTTCGACCCCGGCTCTGGGTACTGAAGAGTACAACAAAAGAGGGAGTGCTGTAAGACAATACTTACAGCACTTCTTTATTTCTCCACATCTGCCGATTTTTCCCACATTTTCCCCACCGATGCAAATCTCACCTGCTCTGGAAACCGCCGATTTTCCACTGGCCATCTTCCTTTCTTACCATCACACGGCAGTCTTGCACTGACTCGCTGTCCCGCCCAAAGACCTTGATGGCTATGTCAACATAGCCGCTGTTCTCGTCGGTGGCACGGCTATCAACGATGTCGAAGACAGGCGTGCTGAAGTCCTGGGCCTGAAGCCAATAATCTGCGTCAATGAACTCCTCGTTATTGAGCGAATCCTGCAGACTCCGGGTCAGGTATTTCTTGTCGAAAACTGATATGTCCGGCACGGTGCCCTGACTGTTAGCCTCTGCGTATGCTGCAAAGACATCGGTGTAGGTCTCTTTGACAAAGGCTGCCAGCTCCTCTGCAGTATTCACGCCAGCAGGCGATTTTTCCCCTTTGCACGCTGCCATCAGGCAGAGCGCAAAGACAAAAAGCATCTTTTTCATCTTGCTACTTATTTTCATAGAGATTGATGGTCTTCATCAGCTTGACGGCATCCACGTACTGGGCAATGCCCTGTGCCACCTTCTTGGCATCCTGCATGGCGTGGACGACGGTAGCCTGGCGGTTGGCCACGTCACCTCCGGCAAAGACGCCGGTACGAGTGGTCATGCCGTAAGGCAGTTCGCGGGTGACGAGGAACTTGCGGTCGTCGTTCTGGAGGCCCGACGTGGTACGCACAATCTTGGTGTTGGGCGTGGCCCCTATGGCCATGATGATATTGTTTGCGGGCAGCGTCTGGCGCACAGGAGCCTTGTCTGGCTCAGTGGTCTCCAGCACAATCTCAGTGATGTCGAGGTTGTCGTCGACATGGATTTCAGTGATGGCGCTCCACCAGTTGAAGTGTACACCCTCCTTGACGGCATCGTCGTACTCGGCACGCAAGGCCGACATGGTGTCGATGCCCCTGTTGTAGATGACGTCCACGCTGGATGCCCCGATGCGCAGGGCGGTGCGTGAGGCGTCCATAGCCGTGTTGCCACAGCCGATGACAAAGACGCGGGCGCCGTCGTCGACGGGCAGTTCGTCGCGCTTCATGTAGCCCTCGGAAATCAGCTCCACGCGGCGAAGGAAGTGGGTGGCCATGCGTATGCGCTTCAGCTGACCGCACTTGACGCCCTCCTCGCCCTCGGAAATCAGGCGGCCATGCTGCCAGATGGGTATCTCCAGCGACTTGGGCTTGCCCAGACCGGTGCCGATGAAAATAGCATCGAAGCCTTGGGCGAAGAGGCTGTCGATAGTGATTTCAACGCCGACATGGGTGTTGCGGTGGATGACGACGCCCATCTTCTCGATGTAGCGTATCTCGCGAGCCACGACCTCCTTGGGCAGCCGGTACTCAGGTATGCCGTATCGCAGCACACCGCCGCACTGGGCCTCCATCTCGAAAATTTCGACGGCAAAGCCCATACGCGACAGGTCGCCGGCCACGGTGATGCCCGACGGGCCGGCGCCGATGACGGCCACCCTGCCGCGCACCTTCTCAGCCATGTCCTCGTGGGTCAGCTGGTTCTCTGAGTCGAAGTCGGCCACGAAGCGCTCCAGCTTGCCAATGTTCACTGGCTCGCCCTTCTTGCCCAGCACGCAGCCGCCCTCGCACTGCTTCTCGTGGGCGCAGACGCGGCCACAGACGGCGGGCAGATTGCTCTTGGTACGGATGATGCTGATAGCATTGCCCAGATTTCCTTTCTTCAGTTCGTGTATCCAGTCGGGTATGTCGTTGCTGATGGGACACCCTTTCTTGCATTGCGGCACCTTGCATTGCAGGCAGCGCTGAGCCTCCTTGATGGCCTCGGCCATGGTGTAGCTTTCGTTGATTTCTTCTGTAAACTTCATAATATGCGATTATGCCGCGAAATTACAAAGAATTATTCAATTGACCAAACTTTAGGGAGAAAACAATCGGTATTAACCTCAAATCCGTCGTTCATGACGGATTGCAAATCCTACCCAGCCGAGCAGCGGAGAAATAAAAAAAATACGAAAAACTTTTGTTAATCAACTTTTTGCATTATCTTTGCACCAAAATTTAACTTCCGGTGTTATCATCCGGCCGGACGTTCATGTACTGTCGGATATCATAAGATAATAAATACAAAGCGATGAAGAAGATGATTAACTGGGTGATGGCCGCCACCCTCGTTTGCGGCTCAATGGTCTGTATGACAGGCTGCAAGAAAGCGAACGTACAGACAGAGAATCAGCAAATCGAGAACACTTCCCAGGAGGTGAAGAGTGAGGAACTGATACGCACCGACAAGAGCTGGGACGGTGTTGAACTGCCCGACTACCTGCAGGGCCGTCCCGAACTGGTGGCCGTGAAGTACGAGTTCCCTGCCGGAAAGAAACTGGGCTGGCATCATCACCCCGTCATGAACTACGGCATTCTGGTGCAGGGCGAACTGACCATCATCGGTCAGGACGGCCAGGAGAAAGTGGTGCATGAGGGAGAGGCTGTCGTCGAGATGGTGAACACCATCCACCACGGCGAGAACCGTGGCACGAAACCCGTCATCCTCTATATGTTCTACCTCTCACAGAAGGGGCTCCCCTTAGCTGTGCAGCACCCAGAGATCCCACTGGAGTAAATCAATTATTCACGCCGTCGGCATCGAGAAACAGCGAGTCGTCCATCTCAGCCAGCGGTTTCTTTTTCTTGTTCTCTCGCGCCCCAGCTTTGAGCAGGTTGCGGGCAGCGGTGATGATGCTTGGTCCGCCGTCGGCAGTGGTAATCTTCAGGCGCGCCATCTTCTTGAGTGTATCGTTCATACTGGCTTCGACATCCGAGAAACGCTGGCCGAAGTCCTGTACGCGCTCTATCACGGTATTGGCGGCGTCCATCATAGCCTGCTGGTTGGTCAGCTGGCGCACCTGTGTCCACATCATTTCGAGCACGCGCAGGTTCATATACATTGTCTGCGGCCCCAATATCATGACGCCCTCGTCGTAAGCCTCACGCCACAGCGTAGCATCGTTGACGAGCGCCAGGTTCAGCGCCCCCTCTATGGGCACGTACATAATGGCAAAGTTCAAGCGGTTGTAACCTTCGGGCAGGTAGCGGGTGTACTCCTTGCGCGCTAGTCGTCTGACTTGTGCCCTGACGCTGTCGATGTGTGCCTTGAGAAACTGGCTTTTCTCCGGGCTGCCGTCCTCAGCATTCATATAGCGCTCGTAGTCGGTGAGCGACATCTTGGAGTCTACCACGACGTGGCGGTTGTTGGGGAAATGGAGTATGAAGTCGGGAATCATACCTCGTCCGTCGTCGCCCTTCATGGACTTGCCAGCCTTGTCGCGCAGTGTCTCCTGGGTGTCAAACTGCTCACCCTCGCGTAGTTCAAGGTCTTCTAAGAGCTGCTTCAGCTTTAGTTCGCCGAAGTTGCCCTGTATCTTCACCTCGCCCGTCAGAGCCCGTGTCAGCCTGTCAGCAGTCTCGCCGATGGCCTCGCTGCGCTGCATGTTAATCTTGATGGTTTCGTCAAGTCGCGTCAAGGCCTCAGCCTGCTGCTCCTTACTCTTGGCCAGGGCCTCCTGCATGTCTTTCAGACTGCGCTGCAGGGGATCGATAATCTTCGACACCTGTTCAAGGTTCTCCTCGCCTAATTCGTACTGCCGGCGCTTCAGCACCTTCTCCGAGGTGGTCTGCATCTGCTCCCTGATGAGTTCCATCTGACTCTTCACCTGCTCCTCGTTCATCTGGCGTAGAGCAGCTATCTGACTTTCGTGAGCCTCTTTCACCAGGCTTATCTGCCTGACGAAACCTTCCTTCAAGTCCTTGATTTTACTTTCGTAACTGTAGACGAGCATTGCCACGATAATGATGGCAATAACTGCTACGATGATTGCTTGTCCCATATTCAAAAAGCGTTTTCAGCCTACAAAGATACGTTTTTTTATTTTCTCCCACAAAGAAATAGCGAAAGATTTGGCTGGTTGAACTTTTTGCCGTAACTTTGCAGCATCATAATAACAAAAATAATACAATAAAGAGATATGACTACCATCATTGCCATTGCGGTCTTTGTCGCCGTAGCACTTGTCGGCTGGATGATTGCCGAAGGGAAAGGAAAGTTCGTGACCTACAACAATAACGCGCAGGAGGATGAGGTCCTGGCACAGAACCGTCGCCAGCTCGAAGAGAAGGGTTACACGGAGCTGAACATCGGCGACGTGATGCGCACTATTGCCACCACGGGCTACAGCGCCGTCTAAACGGAAGCCAGCTCTTTGCGGTAGCAGCGGTGGCGGCGCACAATCTCGCTGTCCAGATACTGCCACTGCGCGAGGACGCCCTCGTTACTCTCCATCTGCGGTCCGGTAACTGCCCAGCTGAAGCCGTATCGCTGATATTGGTGGATGAGGTCGTCGAAGATAAGGGCATTGGCACCTTTCGAACGGTATTCTGGCAGTACGCCGATGAGCAACAGGTCGACGGTGTCGGTACGATGCCGCTTCAGTATCTGTAGCACGTGCCACCAGCCGAAAGGCCACAGCCGTCCGTTGCGCGTCTTCTGCAGGGCACGGCTCAATGACGAGAACGTGATGCCGAAGCCCACCATACTGTCACCATCCATAACAGCCGTCACAAGATTCAGGTCGGCTATCTTGATGTAGTCGTTCACCAGCTTGTCTATCTGTTGTTGCGACAGCTGACTGAATCCATACAAATCCTTATAGGTAGCATTCAGCAGGCGAAACACCTCGCGCCCCATGCCCTCGTCGATGAGTTCACGGCGAGTGAACTTGTGGACGCTCAGTCCGTAGCGCTTCTCCACCATCTGGGCTATCTTGTGGAACTTATGGTTTTCGTCCTCGGGCACTTTTACGCGAAGCTCCACATAGTCGTTGTCCTTGCGAAAGCCACCTATAGCCTCGATGTGCTTCGGATAGTACGGATAGTTGTAGTTGACATACATCGTCGACAGTTCGTCGAAACCATCAATCAACATTCCCTCACGGTCGGTATCGATGAAGCCCAAGGGGCCCGCCATCTCCGTCATGCCACGCTGGCGTCCCCACTCCTCGACAGCCCCCAGCAGCGCTGCCGACACCTCTTGGTCGTCAATGAAGTCGAACCAACCGAAGCGTACCTGCCTTCCGTGCCACTGCTCGTTGGCACGACGGTTGATGATGGCTGCCACACGCCCCACCACCTTATTGTCGCGCAAGGCCAGGAAGTAGTCGGCCTCACAGCACTCGAACGACGGATTCTTCTCGCGACGGAGTGTAGCCAGCTCGTCGAAGTACAGATAGGGAACAGCCTGCTTGCTGCCTCTATATAAATCGTAGTAAAACTCTATGAACTGTTTCAGTTCACGCTTAGTTGTTACTTTTCGTATTTCAACCATAGTCTTTTGAAAATTGCGGCTGCAAAGTTACAAAATAAGTGACAAAACTAAAAGAAAAAAGAAATTTTTCTTTAGAATTCTTGAATTAATGTTGTCTACCCGCCTTCGACACGCCCCTGGCAGAGACAGCCATCATGATGATATAGAATATGAAGCCTACGGCGAGGCCTGCAATGACGTCGATGGCATAGTGGGCACGTATGTAGACCGTCGAGAGACACATCAGTGCCAGCATGACGCCGACGAACCACGACAGCCACCGCGACTTGGTGCGGAGAGCCAGCATCAGCATGACGATTGTGACGCCGACATGACTGCTGGGGAAGGCGGCCGTGGGCCGCTCGCCGGCGGCGTGGGCGTGAACCATAAACTGATAGAAGAAGCCGTCCTGATAGCCCGGCATGGTCATCATCTCGTTGTGGGTGAGGAAGTAGTCGCCGACGTTGGGGAACACGCCAGCGGCGATATTGTCGGGACCGGCGGCCAAATAGTAGTACTGCGGTCCTGTGACGGGCAGCAGGTCGAAGACGACGTAGAAGGCGAAGAAGGAGCCTATGATGACCAACGACGCGCGCTGGAACTCCTGATAGCGGCAGAGGAAGTAATAGAGCGTGACGGTAAGGATGAGTACGAAGTAGCTGGAGTAGTTCAGGTACATCAGCTCGCTCCATACGGGCCATGTGAGCTTCTGGCTGAAGAGCAGCGCCGGCTGACAGCCGAAGAGTGTCTGCTCCATCTGGGCGAAGTGGTGGTCGAGGTTAGGCAGTACGCGGTTCAGTTCGTAGGTGTCAGGATACCACCACGACAGCATGGCCAGCTGCAGTGCCACGCGACAGAACATCGTCAGACGGCAGGGCACCATCCTGTAGACCCCCCACAGGGCGGCCATCGTCACCAGGGCACGGAAACGCCCCATGAGCATCGCGCCGGCATCGGGCAGCTTCGTCCACAGGAACAGCATCATCAGCGTCGTCAGCACAGCGTAGCCAACGACCACCCACTCCGCAGCTATCAGTCCGCGCTGCGACTTCTTCTCTATAGCAAACAATTCCCGAATCACAGCCAGCCCTGCTCCTTATACCATTTGATACTGCGGCGAACGCCCTCCTTCAGGTCAACCTCCGGGCGGTAGCCCAGTTCGTCGATGGCAGGCTGTATGTCGCAGCGCCAGTTGCGCTGGCGCAGGATGTTGTACTTGTCGTTGTTCAGGGCAGAAATCTTGCCCGTCAGCCGCCCAATATATTCGCCGAAGAAGGTCACGATGCGCAGCACCCAGACGGGGGCTGTGATGCGTATCCACCACGGGCGACCCAGTTCCTCGTGGATGAGGTCGCTGAACGTGGTCGACTGGTACACCTGGCCGTCGCTGAGGAAATACTTGCGCCCCGGCTGTCCTTTTTCCATGGCGAGGAAGACGGCCTGGACCACGTCGCTGACGTAGACGAAGGTGATGTCCTGACGCTTGTAGCCTACGGCGAAGTCGCTGTGACCCTTGATGCTCTTTGCCATCAGGAAGTAGTCGCGCTCCCGTGGACCGTAAACGCCCGTGGGCCGCAGGGTGACGCAGGGGAAGTCCTTCAGCCCGTCTAACCACCGCTCGGCCTCGAGCTTGCTGCGGCCGTACTCGGTGTTGGGCTGCGGCGTGTCGGTCTCGCGGATTTCCTCGTAGGGCTGCTGTTCGCGGATGGCACCGTAGACGCTCAGCGAACTGAGGTAGACAAAGCGCTTCAGCGGCATCTGCAGCTGCTGGAGCGCTTGTACCAGATTCTTAGTACCCTCGGTGTTGATGCGGCGGAAGTCACGCTTGTCGATACATTTCGTGACTCCAGCCGCATGGACAACGTAGTCGAACTGATGGGGACGCAACTGCTCAACGAGCTGTTCGCGCGACGACAGGTTCAACGTTATCAGGTTGATGCGCTCGTCCTGCAGATAAGCTTTCGACGAACTGCCGCGCACTGCTGCCCACGTCTCCAGTCCCCTTTTCAGTGCCTCTTCTACAATAAACGAGCCAATGAAGCCGCTGGCTCCTGTAATCAGTATTTTCATTTCACTTTGCAATTTGGCTGCAAAGATACAAAAATAAACTGATATTGTTATGAAATTCTACTTACTATTGCTATATTTCTTTCCATTCTTAATGTAAATACCGGTTGCAGGCTTACTGTTCAGCTTTCTTTCTCTAAATGCTTAGTTCGTCTAATACCGTCAACAGTCGCTTGTCGAAGCGCTTGTCGGTGCGGATGCACTCGGAGAAGGGCACGTAGACCACATCGTTGTTACGTATACCGACCATGACGTTACGCTGGCCCTGCATGATGGCCTCAACGGCGCCTAAACCGGTGCAACTGGCTAAGATGCGGTCGCGGGCCGACGGCGAACCGCCGCGCTGCAGGTGGCCGAGAATGGATACGCGGACGTCGAACCCGGGGAACTCATTCTTCACGCGGTCGGCATAGTAGAGCGCGCCGCACTTGGGACTCTCAGAGACGATGACGATGCACGACTTCTTCGACTTGCGGATGCCGCGGTCCATAAAGGCTGCCAACTGGTCGACATCAGTAGCCTCCTCGGGCACGATGGCGGCCTCGGCACCACAGGCGATGGCGCAGTTCTGAGCCAGGAAACCGGCGTCGCGGCCCATGACCTCGATGAAGAAGATGCGCTCGTGAGAGTTGGCCGTGTCGCGGATGCGGTCGACACACTCCATGATGGTGTTCATCGTCGTGTCATAGCCGATGGTGGAGTCTGTGCCGTAGAGGTCGTTGTCGATGGTGCCGGGCAGTCCGATGACGGGGAAGTCGAACTCCATACCGAAGTTCCGGGCACCGGTGAGCGAGCCGTTGCCGCCGATGACTATGAGGGCGTCGATTTCCTCTCTCTGGCAGGTCTCATAAGCTTTCTGCATACCTTCGAGGGTCATGAACTCCTTGCTTCGGGCAGTCTTCAGTATAGTACCGCCTCTCGTGATGATGCCGCTGACATCCTCGGTGGTGAAGGTTCTCACTTCGCCCTTGATGAGTCCGTCGTAGCCACGGTAGATGCCTTTGATGGTAAAATTGTTGTAGATGCCTGCGCGCGTCACGGCGCGGATGGCTGCGTTCATACCTGGCGAGTCGCCGCCAGAGGTCAGAACACCAATTGTCTTAATCCTGTTCATAGTCGTTTTTCGTTATTTTGTTAACGGCACAAAAGAGTCGGTTCCGCTGTGCTTCAGCCGATAATATCAGAAATACCTTTTGTTCCATCATTCTACAATTTGAGTGCAAATATAACGATAAGTTTCCAATTCGCAATACTATTCTGCACAAAATTTACTATTTACCACAGATATTTAACACAAAAGTGCAAGGACGCCAAACACACCATAGTGACGCTCAACATCAGCTTCGTAAGCGTATGTCCACCTGCCATTTTTCCCCTGCGCCCATTTTTTTGAAATAACCAAATGCTATTCACAATTTCTAACCATCAGTTTCACCATTGTCTTCATTTTCTTCATCGGCATCCTCAAGTATCTCTGGAAACAGCATCATGTGTTCCAATGGGGCTGAGTTCCCAAACATATATTCGCTATAGCGGGTTATATTGTCGTAGGTCGCCAAGAAACAGAAGTCATTGATTGCATAGATGTCTTTGGGATTCTTGACGATTTGCTTGAGGATAGTGTTTAGGCAACGGTAACGCATTTGATTGTACTCCAAATTTAGAATCATACCGTCACGGGATGGACTTTCTGCCACCTGCTTAAGAACACGCCACGTACGCCACATCTCATGTAGATAGCGTGAGAACTTACCCTTCATCATCAGATGTTCCAACAGCGGGATGGCGGGATGTGGTTCTTCGTGCCGATTCTGGTGGGCGATCTCAATAGCGAAAAGACATTCCTTGTCAAAACTACTGGTCTCATACAACATCCTTTTCAGATAGCTGTTACTCTCTTCTGATTGTATCTTTCGCAGGTTACAGACTGAGTCATAGTTTGGAATGAACTGCTTAATATCCATATACTTCTCAACGTCCTTATCTGTAATCTGTCCATAATGGTTCAATGCAAATCGGCTCGATAGTTTGTCGGCAAATGCCTTATAGGCAGACCATACATGATCCCATAACACGGAATCCTCCTGATTCCATAGGGCAGTATCTCTTGGCAAGATGCTCACAAGCGTCTTCACATACTGTTCCGCTGCTGCCCTCATACCTCTATCCTTGATGACATTGATCTTTAGCAGTCCTATTGTATCATTGACTACCTCGCCAAACCTGAACCATAATTCCACATCACAATATGCCGCCCTCAAGATAGCATAGCCATTGGCTACATCCATCATATCGTTGATAACAGGATTGTCAGGCAGCGATGTGTCTGCCTTGAAATAGATGTCCTTATTGGATAATGTCTCGATATAGAGCCAGTTATCGTCATCAACACTGTCTTCTACGGTTACCGCCTTTTGCTTACCGTCCCCATTTCCTTGTTTGGGAAGGGACACGACAACAATCCCAATGAGAATAAGAGCGGCAAAGCCAAATATAAACGTCTTCATTTATTACAAGCTCTTAATGTATATGAACTTTGGATAATGCCCCAACACAAACAGCGTGACTGGACAAATCCACAACGAATCTCGCTTATACCGCTTTATGAATGGCTCATACTTCACTTGATAGGTACTACCGCCAAAAAGTGAATGCTCTGTTTGCTTTTCGCGAACAGATTACCATCAGAAAGCAGTTCCAGCATCTTATCTGCACCAGATACCATAGCCAGGTTGTCATGAGAGAAAGGCCAATGAGGAAAGTCCACATACCAACAACCATTCTTTTCCTTGTTGAATTGGATACAATACTCCCGTTTCCTGCCCAACACGCTCCGCACCATCATAGATCCCCCGCTACATATTTCCTTTATTGTGTACATATCGACTGCAAAGGTACGAAATTATTCTCAAATGGAGATATTTGTTTTGTCACAAGCCTTGTGAAAGTATAATTTTACTCCCAAGTCACAAGATTTCTTGGCAATGCTATCTTCTTAGCCTCTCCACGTAGTCCATCTATATAGTAACTTTTCGCCATATATTCATCAAACTGCCCGACAAAGGCGGCCCTGATGCGGGCACACTTCTCATTGATAGAATTGAGCATGGGATTTGTCACATCCTCTATACTCTGTATTGCTCTGTCTGTCAATCCTGCTGGCTTCAACTGATTATAGATTCTCGTTAGTTCTTCCCGATAGTCTGGCAACTGCTTGAATGTTATCCCCTCTGGATGACGAAGGAACAACAGATAGACAGCCTTTACCAGTGGTTCCATCTTAATCTCCATATTGTTATAGTCTGGGAGAAGGATACGCCAATCCTTTGTAATAACAAGACGGCTCAGGCGGTTGTCTGGGTGAATCAACTGTTCCAAAAGATATTCTGCAATACCACGCTGGCGCAACTTGCCGATTCGCTCTCGCACTTCCTCCATCAATACGTTAATTGTTTCTTCTTGCTCCTCTGGGCTAAAGTTATCATCAGCAAAATTGGTAGAATCGCATTCGGTATCTCCCCATTCATCATAACTTTGAGTCGAGCTTTCCAGAAGTCTGTCATGCCGTTCTTTTTCTATTGCAATTTGCTTACCTATCTTATGGAGTTGGTCAGCCAAAGGCTCTCCACTCTTCGATGACAAGGGATAGAAACGATTTGTGGCTTTATCCTTTCCGTCCCTCCCTCGGTGTATATCCTCAGTCCGAATGAATCCTTGTTTTATCTTTTCTTTGTCTGAAGGATTCTCCAGATACTGAAGCAGAAAGTTATTCCCAATGGATATTTCCGAAAGTTCTACATCGTTGAGATAGGGTGCCCTGTATTGAAGTACTCGTTTGTCTTTCAGTTTCTTAATGAGAAGAGGTAGATAGATGATATGGAAACCTATCATCTGTCCCCAACCTTCCAATACCTCGGGATGCTTCTCAAAAAGTTCCGATAGTGCTTTATCCTCTTCGCTGGCTACATACACCAGTTCCTTGGGTGATAGTTTGCCGTCTAACTTGAACTCAATTGTATTATCCTCAATCTTTATATGATCTTGGGGTGGTAGCGGCTGATAGCTAATTGCGGTCTTCTTTTCCAACCGCTTCTCCAATACAAACAGTGCAACAAGCAGCACCGCCACCAGCACATCTATCACATTCCATGTAGCACGTTCCAATGCAATCTTGTATATCGGTTGAAACAACAATGCCAGGACACCAAACACCGTTGCGGCGATTGATTTATTGCGACAATAGTATTGGTATGCCATCAAACCGAATACCACCATCGCCACAAATCGCACCAACTGGAAATACCCATACGGCATCGGTGCCAAGCATAGCAGCATCAAGGCCGCGAGAATGAGATAAACCTGTTTCATCATAAACTTTTTTTCATCATTTTATGCACTTTTTCTCCAAAACATTTGGTCGCCTCGAATAAAACTCGTACCTTTGCACTCAATAGATCCCGCCACCGCTTCTCGTCCGCAAGGAATGCAGCGTACCAGGGCGGGCCATTTTTTGTTTATACGCTTATGAACTATACCAAGCAACTGCTGACTCTCCAACAACAGATAGACATTCTGAAACAGCGTGGACTTATTGTCGACAACGAGGCAGAAGCCAAGTCTATACTTGACACTATCAGCTATTTTCGTCTTGCTGGCTATTGGCGACTGATGGAGAATGACAAGCTGAATCATGTTTTCAAGCCAGGCTCGCACTTCACTCAGATTATCAGTCTCTATCATTTTGATGAAGAGCTGCGTATGCTTGTTTTTGCTGCCATTCAGCAAATAGAGGTCACAGTGCGTACCCGTCTTATCCGCCTTTTCTCTGAGCGACATGGAGCCTTTTGGTTTATGGATGCGACACTTGCTGATAGCAGTACCATGTTCCAAAGCAACCTCATCAACCTGAAAGAAGAACTCAATCGTTCTGAGGACGAGTTCATTTTGGAACACTTCCGCAAATACGACACACCTTCCATGCCTCCTGTGTGGAAAACACTCGAAGTGGCTTCGATGGGAACACTCTCCAAGCTCTATGCCAACATGAACGACAGTGCTGCAAAGAAAGCTGTCAGCCGCAGTTTCATGATTCCCAAGTTCGAGTATATGCGCAACTGGCTTCGCTGCATTACAGTCATTCGTAACATTTGTGCCCACCATGCCCGCCTTTGGAATGCCAACATCGTGGTTAAGCCCAACCTTCCTAATCGTCTGCCAAATCAATGGATAACCAACAAGCAAATAGCACCCGACAAACTCTATCCCCATCTGTCCTACATCGCCTATTGGCTCAACAGCATCACCCCGTCTAACACATTCACGAAAGACATCAAGGCTCTGCTCACGAAATATCCTGTTGTCGACCCTGCCGCCATGGGATTCCCGCGAGGGTATCAGAATGAGCCGTTGTGGCAATAAGTTCCATAACGCCACCATCGCCACAAACCGCACCAACTGGAAATAACCATACGGCATCGGTGCCAAGCACAACAGCATCAAGGCTGCGAGAATGAGATAGACTTGTTTCATCTTCAAGTTTCAAATTAAGCAATTCACGGCCTACATTTTTTACACGGCTCATAGCCTACTTCAATAACGTCTGAAAGTGTTGCCAGCTTCACTTCATCCGACTGCCTAAGAATGTAGCAACCTCTTCTATGATATTTCCTTCCCTTTGTCGTAATGAACACATCACCGTCTGCATCAGCCTCCACTCTGTCATACATCGATGCCTTACCCCAATGCGACTTTGAATCAAAGAAAGACGAAATCGCGTTGTCGTTGTCAGACACGGTGTTAATTCCCATAACAGAACTCGCCCCCATGATTGCCCCAACAATCCCACTCGTGATATGACTCTTATCCAACTTCATAAATCATCACCTCCAATCATCAATATTTGAATAAGATTCAACTTTCTTCTCAATGCTGTCAGGCAAAGCAGGAAAGAAATCATAACCAGTCAGGCGTTCGACCTCATCAACAGTATTTACGTATTGGTCTTTCTTCTTTGTCCCAGGATTATTCTTGACAACGAAACCGATAGCCTTGGGCTTTCCTTTCATGCATAGTATCACCTTAAAGAAAGCCTCTGGAACGGCAACCTTATTCACACCAATAGTTTCATGTTCTTTATTGTAAAGCAATGGCCCGCAAACGACGTATACGCTACCATACCTTTGTGCCCATTTGCGACAGTCCATCTCTATTCTGTTCCATAAGCCACTATTGAGGCTTCTATCCTGAGGACACATATTTGACAGCAAGAAGGTTTCGCTCATAGCGTTCGCATCCCATTTGCAATCACCCGCAGGGCACATGTGGCCTCTTGACCACGAACTCCCCCTATAGTCTTCATTAGTTGCCCTTGGTGCAGGTACATCAAAATCCTCACGATAGTCATTCGACCTGGCCCATTCGCCATCTGCATGCTCTGCTGTCAAATGCCATGCGACCCAATTGGGACAGCGTGTTTCCTTATTGTAGGATAAGCAATATGCGGTGCGAGACAACAACTGGCTAGGAATGTTTGACGGTAGGAGAACGATTCCATTGACATCAATTCCATCAACATCCGCAACGTTCTTCCCTACAGTCTCTTCGTGTTCAGATACAATGTCTATCTCATTCTTCTCTTCTATCTCTTGTGCGGGTATAACAACATCCTCTTCCTCTTCGTTTTCCTCTTCGGTGTAGGAATATAGGGATACCATCTCGCCAGCGTCTTCTTCTGCCGTATTATTGCATTGACCAATGGCAAATGCAAGGAAAAGAATTGTAATGATAAACCCAATGATAAACCTCTTCATACTGACTAATGGTTATAAACCTCTTTAAGCGTTTTGTTTGATTCGTCTTTCCATTCTAGCCACCCATTAGCAGACCTACCAAGTACGAAACTCGCCGCTGCACTTGGGGAGTCACACAACGCATCACGTTTCATAACGAAGCCATTTGACTTTTTGACACAGTTCAACTTGATAAACTTCTGCCGTTGGTAATCTGAAGCAGTATACCGATAAGATGATGACACATCTAATGACAAGATACTGTCTTTTAAAATGAGAAATTGATTTCCGGTACTATCATAAGTTCCTGATGCACGACAAAACCTTTTTGCATCATCCGTTTTCACGATATGGAAAAGCGGTGGCTCGTCTGGAGGAAAAATAAATGGCAATTGGGATGATTCGGTTTGCGGAGCAAAGAAACGATTCGGATAGACTTCTTCTAATGACTTTCCTTTATCATCCTTCCAAGCGGTAAAATCAGCTTTTCGACCTAACACATAACATGCCGCCGCTGATGCAGAACGACATTTCGCGTCTTTTGATACGCAATAATAGTGAGCCTTTAAGACACAAGCCTTATCAAGAAACCGTAGTCTTGCCTTGCCAGATTGAGAGGAGGCATATAATATGTCTGATTCCTTGGAAACTAAACTTCCTTTTTGAATGAAGAACTGTTTAGAGTCTTCTTCCAAATAGCCAGAAGCACTACAAACTCCATCTTCTTCAATATAGAAAATGTGCCTGCTCGCTATTTTTTTAGTTAGGTAATTAGCAATACCGTTAAGCAACCCCAACAATACTATCCCCTTGTTCTGTTCATCTTTTTCTTTCTCTTTCTTCTTTATCTCTTGTGCCTGCAACCTTGCCAACTCTGAATAATACGTAACTATGGATTTCCCCTTCTCATCACACCATTCAGACAGGTCTGCCTTGCGTCCGAGGACATACGATGCCGTTACCAATGGCGAAGGGCACCTAACATTCTCTGTTAAGTATCTCCCTTTTTTATCCTGACAGCTTTTGTTCATCAAGAGCTTTCTTCTGCCTGTCAAAAGGGCGAAATCTTTGTTATATGAATTTGAATTAGCAATATAGCTATATCGGAGGAGGACGATGTTTCCTTTGCTTGCATCAAAATAGCATGCAGCTTTACAAAATGGTTGGCTTTGCTTGATATAGAAAACATGTTTACCGTCATTGGTGGCAGACTCTATCTCTTGTTTCCATATATATTCGTTGTATGGCATCAGTTTGATGTCATCAAAGGGAAGGGCGCGACTCCTTATATAATCACTTGACTGTCTGAAAACATACTCTCGAAGAGTTTCGTACTCTTCGTCAGTATCGAAAAGGTTAATGGACTTTGCTCTGCCAAAAAGCTTTTCATATTCGTTATTGATGTCCGTCTCAGCCTCCATGAGTATTTATTTACCTTGAAGTTTATTGATCTTTTCTTTAGTTACATCAATATTTCCTATGACAGGAACTATGTGTATCAAGAAGCGTTGATTCTTGCCTTCTTCGTCTTCCCATAGTTTTTTATACTCTTTGTCATCAGAAGCTATTTTATGTAGTTCTTCCTCATTCGGTTCTATACGCGGAACGCCTCCTTCACCGCTACCTGATATTATCAGCTCACACTTTGGAATTGCTGACAGATCTATGCCATGCTCCTTCCAGAAATTATTGAGGAATTGTGCTCTCAGATAAGAAAGCGTATAATTGTTCTTCCAATCGTTCTCAAAGAACGGAATCTTTGAAGATTGCCCTTCAATAACAACCAAGAACTTTATGTTCTTCCTGATGGAGTCAGAGTTTTCAAGTTGGAGAATGGTGTTCTTGATAATCTCTCCTGCAGCCACAATACTATCCCTCTTGTTGTTAGCACTAACTGGGTCTGTAACATCAAGTTCTAGTTTGTCTATATGATACTCTTTTCGCTGATATTCCACATCGACAGTAAAGAGGTGTTTGAGGTATTGCTCATTGTATCCAAAATATTTGGTTGAATCAATGGAACCTACAGTAGAGTAGACGGTGATGATATTCTCATATTCATCAACAAGACTTTGCAGTTGCTTTTCTTTGATTTTGAAACGGCTAAATGAGACGGCAAATAAGATAAGCGTTATGGCAAACAACGTTGTCATAATATCCACATAACTTGGCCAAAATGAACTATTGTTTTTTCCGTCCATACTCAATTATCTTCTACCGAATCCAAACAATCCACCGCCTCCTCGATTGTCGTTGATTTCTATTTTACTGATTTCTTCCTGAATCTTTTGGAGAATTTCATTCAGTTCATCTGCTTTTACAGGATCTTCTGTCAACTTAGACAGTTCAGTGGCGATGTCGTTCAGTTTTCTGAGTGATGCAAAGTCCTTTTGTATTTCTCCAATATTGAGTTTCTCCTCCATTGCCTGCATGAACTCCTTGTGCCTTGTTTCAAGTTCTTCTGTCTGACGCTTAATCATTGATTCAAATCCATCAATGTGGCCTTCCAGAGCTTCCTTATATCGTTTATTCATACTCTCAATGACAGCCGTCTGTGCAGTAAACAAGTCTTCGAGTTTACCATCTGCCATTTCAAGATATTTATCAGCAATCTTTCCTTTCTTAGAGATGCCTTTTATCTGGTCATGGATGGCGTTAACCACATCGTTGCCAAGGATCTCTCGTCTGTCAAGTTGCGGACCAAGACGCTGGATACTCTCCTCAAAATTCTTGATTCTGTCTAGAATCTGGTTAATCCTAACAGCCACCTCTCTTGGAACTTTAAGCGATTCTGAGTATGCGTTTTGAAGATTGATGGCTTCCTGTGTTGCTGCCAAAAGCATTCTCCGTGCTTCTTCAAACTTGTTAAGAGACTGCGTAATGCTAACAAAGTGGTTGGCCGCTTCAATGTATTTGTCCAAACCCTTGACAATCTCATCGCTCTTCAGAGTAGATAGCAGTTGCTTCTGCAAACTGATATTCTCGTTAATCTTGTCCATATTCTTACCCATGGTATCAACTGCATTGGCGACTGCTGTGACATTTTGTTCAAAGCTGTCACCAAAGGCTTTGGTACAACGGTCAAAGGTATCTTGGAATCGGTTTATCACTCTGTCAAATGCTGGTTCAAAACGGTCAACCGTTTCATGCAGTTTCGTAATAGCAAGAACCATTGAGACATCGAGAGATGGCATCAGTTCAGTCTGAACGAAATCATAAAACTCGTTTTTATCCTCTTCTATGTTCTTTCGTGCCTCTCCGGATTTTGCATTATTAATTGTTGTCAACAAAAGACCAACAAGACTTGTTGACATAGAAACAAGTACGCCTGTAAGAAGATTCTTGATGGAGTCATCGGTAATATTATTGGCTCCATCAAAACCGCGAAGGAACATTAAAATTCCAATAAACACGCCAAGGAAGGTTCCCATCAAACCGAGATAGGTTGGGAATGCTAGTTTTGCAACAGACTGGTCATAACGCATATTGAGTTTTCGCTCAACTTTATTTTGGATTACAGAGAAGTCCGTCGTGCCCTTTGTCTTTGCAACGTAATGGTTTATCTCGTCTATTAAGACATTCAAGTCACTTCCTTCTGTTCCCACACGACCAAGTTGGGTTATACTTTCATTGCCTATCTCCTTTTGGAATGTTGAGTACTCTGAATTCTTCAAAAAGAAATCGTTGAATAAACGCCTATACTTCATAGTTTCTAAAAAGAATTTCATTTGGAAACCAAGGAAGATGACGAAGACAACAGCAGAGAATAGGAGTGTTCCTTCAAAAGTGTTCATACTTCTATAGCTTTGTCATTTCAAACACGCGATTGATAATAGGGATAAAGAAGACTGAATCGTTGTACACTACCTCTTCTCCATATTTTTCCTTGACTTGTGTCTTGTAGTATGTGGTTAGAGGTGTCCCCATGTCAGAAGCGGCAGCATCAAGGTACTTCTTCGTGTTGGCAGCACTATCAATAATCTTCTCTTGTTTAAGCAAGTCAATGACTGACTTGTATAAAGTGTTCAATTCTTTATACTTCGCTAGAAGTGCTACTTTCAGAGAATCAAAGTTCGATGTAATGTCTGACACTTTTTGATAGTTCCTAGTACTATCGCCTTGGTAAACCACATCTTTAACCTTAGGTGCTGTTGGCTCACGATAAAGACCGCCATAGCAGGTAGATTCCTTTCGTTCTTCGGGAAGTTTCAGGTTTATGTTATGCGTTCCCCCAAACACCTTGCCAAACACAGTATTGATAATTTTCTCCAATACTTCAGATTCTGTCGAAATGAAGCTGTCAATATACTTACTGCCATTGCCGCTAAACACGACTGTACGAGGTGCTGCAAGTCCATTGTCCTTATACATGTTTGCCATGTAGAACAGTATTGACGTGAAATGATAAACGAAAACAGGCTTGAAGTCTGTTCGCAATGATTTGATGATACCACAATACTGTTCATTTCCAAGCCAGAAATTAATAATGTCTTTCGTCTTGACGGCATCAACATTCTTGAAACTCTCGTTCAAGTCTTCAAGGTCTTTCCTCTCGAAGCGAATGGTGTCTGCATAGCGTTTAAAGATACCGTTGTCCCTTGCATTACCAAAGGCATTGAAACCATTTTCCCACAGAACATCACATCCGAAATGAACAGAATTGGCTACTACAGGCTTGTTGTCTTGGAAATACACGAAATCTGTAGAGCCGCCTCCAATGTCGATAACAGTCACTGCGTCGGAATCTACTATATAGTCCATCTTCTTATAGTAGTAATAGGGCGCCTCAGACTCAGAGTATTGCTTTATCTGTTCTTTCTGTATAAAAAGTACCTCTTTAGGCTCATTTGTCCAAATGTCTTGATACAATTCCTTTTCCGTGCCAGAGAAGCTAAGCGGGCTAAACCATACGAGTTTTGTGCGGTCTAAGTCGCCGTTACGTTGCAAGATATCGCATTTGATAATCAACAATAATTCACGTACAAATATCCGGAGCATGTCCTCGTTTTTGTCCCATTTGATGTCTGTGTGTACCTCTTGGTCCTCATTTGCCATCAACTTTTCATAGAAAAAGGCAATGTTGTGATTATCAAATAGTCTTGGTTTCTTTGAGCGGTCGTGAATACCACAAATAGCAGTACGGATAGGGAACTTATAGTCCGTTCCATCAATGATTGCTGGCAAGAACTCTGTCTTAATCTTGTTCTTGGCTTTATCAAAGATAGAGTCCTCTATTCTTCTCGTCAAAGAGAATTGTTGATCGTTGGGTATCTCATGCATGAAACTGACCATAGGTTTCTCCATCTTAAAGAGTTCTGGCTTACGGCTTAAGTCTGGCTGACCATCAGGCCCATTCTTACAACGAGACATAAACGTGTTAGATGTTCCTAGGTCAATAGCATAAGTATATGTCTCGTTCGTAGCTTGGCTTCTACGCCATATAGGCATGATGAGCCCCGTATAATTCAACACTTTCACCTCAATAAGGTCAAAAGTAGTATTGTACAACTCATAGAACTTCGTACCGCTTTCTTCCAATTCTGTCTTTTGTCGAGAGCGCACAACTGCAGGCCATGTTCCAAATGAGGCATTTTGTTCAGCAGTAACTTCCTTGATGTGCTCAAATCCGTCTTCTCCGTTCCTAAAGAACGATAACGAAATCTGGTCGATATTAAAGTTAGGAGCTTCTGGGTCTTCATCAGCGCCCACTACAAGTACCTTGAAATAGTTGTTCTCCTGTACTTTATGAGATAGGATATTGGGGAAGATACCTAAGTCAAAACTGATTTTACATCCCTGGAGGTCTACAATCCTGCCTTGTCCAGCTTGGAAAGGATCCAAAGCATACTCCTTCGTGTATTCCTTATTATTATAGCGGAGATAAGCCGTGACAGAGTTCCTGTTGATATGTATGTCTGCATCCAGATGGCCATTATCGAACAGACCCATCACTTCCGGCTTGAAGGGCAGAAGATAATCATAGTCTCTCCCTGTGAAATCATTCTGATAAGTAACGGCAATGAAATTGTCTTTGGAAATTCTGTAAGGTAGTCTAATGAGCGTTTCAGTAAAGAAATTGTTGACGTCAATTTCGTTGAGTTCCTGAATGCGAAGCCCGTTGATAATCAAATCATCGTTTTGGTCAGTTTTAACTGGAGCCAGCTTCTGCTTGTAGTCACTGCGTATGTCGGGATCCAACTTGTAGCTTCTGACAAACTCTTTTATCTCCTTGAATCTGCCGTCTACGTCGTCAGAGCCAAACAACGTGTTGAACATATAGTTCTTGAAATCAGTTTCTCTTTCGCTGAAAGGCTTAACGTCGCGGAAATATTCACCTCCAGATTTCCTTCTGATATGTAAATCCTTATATTGCTCGCCTGCAAAGACAAGTGTAGCTACACCGTCGGTCTTTGCCATAGACTTATCCATGTCGGGTGGGGTTGCAAAGCCTGTAAATGGAGAACTGCACGCAAGCAATACTTCTCTGCCGTTGTCAGAAAACACCAGAAAAAAGAGCTTGTCCTCCTTGATGTCTGTGTTATAATACTCTTCTATTGAATTGTAGAATACAGGCATCTTTGCCTTGATTATTGCCAGATTCTCCTGACTCTTCCATTCTCGCAACTCCAATCTTTCGCCACGTTTCCATGAGTTGTTTTTATGGAATGTGAGATTAAAGAGGAGTTCGTATACATCGAGTATGTCCGATACCATTTGGCTATACGCAAATCCTGCCTCATTATTACTGTTGAGGTTTTCTGCCAATAAGCGGCGGAATGCCTCTTTTGCCACAAAGAAACGTGCAAAAGGAGTGGGCAGGGAATTTAATGCACCGCTATTATCGGTCTTTTGCTCCATTACCTCGTCGAGGCTTTCTGCGGTCAGCGCAATACTGTCTGCAGTCCAAGATGTTCCTTGGGCTCCTCTATCAACTATATTTAGATCTATTCTTGGCATAATTATATGTAAATTTTCTTTGTATAGTGATTGATTGCTTCATAGGCAAATTGCAGGAAAAATCTGAATTTGTTGCTATGGTCTTTTGCTTTATAGGCATTGCTTGCCTTAATCATTTCAAGAAGGTAATATGAATCGTCTTTGGCATCAAGGTTCATGTGCTTAATGAATCCTGACATCATACGTGGATTGTCGTAGTGAAGTGGCGCAAAAGCGCGATTGTTTGTAGCCAGTTCATGATACCATTTGAAATACACATCGGTAAAACGCTTCAGTGATAGGAATGCAGAATCCTTATAGAAAGAACTGTTCAACCCGCGATCTTTTGAAAGAGGAAAGAAAGGCTCGTCACTCAAATGCTCGACTAACTGGCGTAGAATCATGTAGTCAGCTACTGACTTGACAATATCTTTATAACCATCTCCCAGAGAAGGCAATGACATGGATTCCTTGTCATCCTCAATGGCTCTTGTCATATATTGACGACGCTCAGGTCTTTCTCTTGTTAGGAAGTCGAACAAAGCAGAAGCTGCAACCAGTTCAATGAAATTGGCAGTATCTTCTTGTTTCTGTTCATCATTCTCATAGACCTGACGAAGTGTTTTTTCTCCGACATAGTACAGATAATCGGATTGCACAGTGTTTTGATAATAAGCCAGTGCTGCTTTCGTTTTCGTATAGAAGTTCGTGGAATCTATATCACTCCCGGATGAAGACGGGTCTTTCAGACCAAAATAGGGCAAAACCGTAACGGCACCCATTAAGGCGTTCTTGACAGTCGGTTGATTATTCGTTCCACGAATCTTCTTTTCAAGCAGAGGATAGCCCGAAGCTCCTGTGCCGCCAAAAATAGAACTGATGATAAATACTCGGTCGTCTTTCTCACAATGAAGTTTAAAGGCCTTGAACCAATCTGCACCTTCTATCATGTCGCCTAACACAACGGTTCCTACGTTGGGATTCCCCTTGAAACCGACAGATAATGGGTTGTTCAGGTTCTTGGTAGAAAATAGTGTCTCAACCAGATAGTTGTTAATGTCTCTTGTTCCCAGATTTGAAACATCTATGTATGAGGAGAACTTTTCTTTGCTACCTGTTGCCTGCTGCGTATCGTTTAGTTGGTTGTTTAACTCGCCAATAGTGAGCATCTCAGAATTAAAGAATCCCTCCAAATGATTCAATGTCGAAGTGCCGTTATTGATACTTTGCTTGTAGATTGACTCGTAGTTGTCAATCAACGAATGCAAATTCTTCTTTTCTTCGAGGTCAAGATGCGGGTCAAGAATAATGGGCACTACTGTATAGCCATTGGTACTCATTCCTCCAGCCATAAGCATCGTTATGCTTTTCATTACACGGATGCCAGTTCCTCCGATGCAGAATACGAATACTTTCTTCATAACTGTTCAAAATTTAAACATCTTGTATGCGTTCGTCGGTAATGTATTACACCATACAATAGAGGTGAGAAGATAAACAAATGCTGCGTAAAGTGCATTAGCAATCGCTATCTTCACTTCAAGTAAGAATGCTCCGTTGATTTTTGGCTCAACAGCTAAATACTCAAAGCCAAGTGTTACAAGAAAGGTAACGACAACTGTAGCAAGGAGCAATAGTATCCAGTGCTTTGGTGTATAGTGACGCCCCGGGCTGTTATTATAAGATGTATAGTAATAGGCAGCCCATGCAATGCCTAAAATCAAAAAGATTAGAACGATAACTAAAGAAGAGTTCTCTAGCTTGTTCCAAAATCCCTTGGCTTGGTTATACAGAGCCTTGTTTCCTGAATAAGGCTTTGCAAAATCAGCCATTGTACCAGTAATCCAACTATATAGCTTTAAGAGTTTCATATGTTATTATGAGTTTTTAGAAATTAATATGTAATTGGGCTTTAATGTCTTATTAACAACACCACCATAGAAGATGCCTTTCACGAAATCTGCTACAGAATATGATTTTGTTGGGTCGTTTTCACTGATTGCTCCGTCAAAGTAGGGGCAGAAAAGGGTATAGTCTGTATCAGGGAGCTCTAATGTCCATTCAAGCACCTCTGAGTCCATAGCCATATCAAATACCTTTACTTCTGCGATAGCAGTAGCAGTGCGGACAAGTTCTTTGTCTGTTATGTTCTTAATATCAAATTCTACCTTACCCAGTTCCACATTCGATCCATAGAGAGTCTTTATCTTGAATGCGTTTTTGAAATATGACTCTGATGCTACAATCCATCGATAGCTTTCAAGATGGACTTCCATCTTTATCGTACATGTATCATTGGCAGACTCGTCAAATCCTACAAAAGTTGGGGTAGTGTCATCCAACTGCCAGCAGTTGTCTGGAATACCAAAAGAACATGTAGGTACGCCATAATCAAAACCACTTTCAATATTGTCAACGAGTCGCTTGTTGTTTTCCAGCATCGTAGAAATGCCGTTTCTCATAAAAGCGACTTGCTCTCCATTACCGATGACGAAGAAAAAATAAGGTGATTTGTCTGTCGTCACATTTCCCTTTTTGTCTAAATAGTCGGAAGTAGCCCCGATTAGGCTAACAGCTTTCTTTCGAGTGCCAAGTATCTTGCTAATATCGGTGCTATATTGGCTCATCAAGACTTCGGGAGCAGCAGCGCCAACAGGACTATATTTCATGTCTGAAATCAGGACTGCGACCTCTCCCTCTTCTGTTTTTAGATTGTTGAATATCGATTCCAGCATCAAAGGAACTCTTGTCGAAGCGGAACTGACAAATGCTCCCGTATTCATTAGCGTTTGAAATTGAGTCTGAGGATAACTGCTGCCAACGCTTCCATCGTTTGTCAGAATGGTTATCTCTGGGGCAATTGCTGAGTAGTAGCTAAGAATCTGCCACACGTCTTTTTTGAAATTGGTTGTCTTGTTAGCCCTGAAGAATCCGTTCATGCTTCCGGAAACTTCTACATAGAACTTGACTTTCGTAGGAGCAGAAGGCTTCAAGGAAATTGTGTCAACCGAATCTGGCAATGTTCCATCAGCATTGAAGTGCGAGTCGCCAACAGTGTTAATGTCGCCGCCACAGGAAGAGACTAATGCAACTGCCGCAATTGCAAGTGCGCCACTAATTGCTAACAATTTCTTCTTCATATTTATGACAATTCTTTAACTATTTATTGTATCCGTTAATGTTACTATCATATACACACGAAAAACGTGGAGCCAGTTCTGTGCCCGGTCCACGGTCTAAAGGCTCTCGCATTGCCCTGTTAGTCGAACCGAGCAACGCTGAAAGCCCCACGCCCGTGTATATATCATAGCCCACCACGTAGATGGGTACAATAATTACACCTCAAGGGGCGTTTCCGTTGCTTCGGTTTTGACTAACAGTTTGAATTTGCGAGATTCTTAGGCCGTCAAACCCAAAGCGTTCAGAAAACGCCTTTGTATGTATGTATCCCGCCCTCCTGTGATTACCCAAAGGTGCATCGCTGACCATCGGTCATCTGTTCCCAAAGGGCTTTCAGCATTCAGAAAGGACACTGCAAAGATACACATTATTTTGGAATTTCAACTGTTTTTATACAAAAATAACGTTTTCACAAGCCTTGTGAACCCATTTTTCTTGCTTTTTCTGTAAAAAATGTCTCAAAAAGTTTGGAAGATTCAGAAATAAAGCCTATCTTCGCAACGACAAATCCCGCCCGCTTCCCATAAGAACAGCGTACCCAGCGGGACATTTTTTGTATATAGACATGAGATATACCAAACAAGCAATGACGTTGGCACAGCAGATCCAGACACTGCAAAGCAGAGGTCTGATGATTGCTGATACCAATAAGGCAGAACAAACTCTTAATGCTATCAGTTACTTCCGATTGGCAGACTACTGGTATCATTTGGAAGCTGATCATCATACTCATCAGTTCCTTCCCAACAGTCATTTTGAAGAGGTGTTAGCTTGTTACTATTTCGACAAGGACTTGAAGGCTTTGCTCTTCAAGGCTATTCAGACTATTGAGGTGGCGGTCAGATCAAAGGTCATCAAACACTTTGCCCCAACTTGTGGTCCGTTCTGGTTTATGGATGCGACAAAGGCTGTAAATCAAAGGCGTTTCCAGACTAACCTCGAAACCATCAAGAAAGAAGTAGGACGCTCTAAGGAGCGGTTTTAACTGTCTGCGATGACTCAAGCGGGTTCTTGCTCTGGCAAGCGGCATGGCCGAGTCCGATTTAGAGACCTAACTCTTGCACCAATCCGTATCAAGTTGCTTTTTCCCTTCGTCCTTTGATTCCCCATTATTCCCCGTCTTGCCTTTTATTTACGCGCTTTCTGCGTTAATTCTCCAAAATCCGTCTTTCGTTACAGACTAAAATGGCTTAGTTTTTCGCTTTGCTCAAGGAAACTCCTCCGTCTCGGCATAAAAAAGATTAAAATCTTTTGTTCTGCACTCGACTTTTCGTAACTTTGTGAGAATTCGCAGGATTTCTTTAAATAAAGGTAGTTTGGGAATTTGAGGAAAAACAAGGTTACGATTTGGAGACCGTACTCAATTCCACGTTCTGCTACAAATTGCTCAATGCGCTCGGCTTTGCCGCTTGCCTTTTATGGGGCAAAATTACTCAATTTATTCCAATCTGGCGTATATTTTCCCGAAAAAAACGCAACAGCGTTGCGGGGTGTCAGAGACTGCGATGCGTCGAATCAATGGGGACAGGTTGTTTGATGTGAATTCCGAAACTCAATCAAACCTGTCCCCGTGATTGCGATTATCTGTCCCAGATATCGCTGCCGCCGCCCTCTTGGCTAACCTCAAGCTCGTCGCCGCTGTCGAGGCCACTGGTCTGGACTCTGTTTGTCTGGCTGGCTTGCAGCAGATGCGTCTTATGCTGTAGTTCTACCACGTACATGGCGGGCTTCATATAATTCTTTTTCATATCTTTCACTGAATTACGACCTTATTTCCGTTATTGATATATATACCGCGTTGTGTAGGCTTCCCGCTCAGGCGCACACCGTCGAGCGAATACCATGCATCATCCGTCATTTCTTTTGAATCTGCAGAGACTTCAAGAATGCCTGTCGCCTCTTCATCGTCAAAGTTCAATACAAAGGCGCGGGCCTTGGCGCCGGGATTCTGTTTGAGGTACGGTACCGAGAAGTAGGCGCGGCACGAGCGGATGTTGCGATTCTCGGCCGAGTAGTACAGCGTGTTGTCGCCGCCTAGGAACAGGATGCTCTTGTCGTCGGCGAGTAGCAGCCCACCATCTGTACCTCCTGCAACCCCGTGTCGGCATCGCTCACCGTGGTCGAGGCTTTAGCGTCGATGGTCACGCCGCTGAACACGGGCGAGGTGAAGTCATCGCCTGCAGCGTCCCATTTCACCAGATACGGTACTCCCGCCACAATGGCTGTGGCCTCCTTGAATGCCAGATAGAGCGTGCCGTCCGTTGTGTAGAAACCGTTCGTGCCGTCTGTGTTCAGCTCCATCAGCGTTGCACCTGCGAAGTCCGCATGCGCTGCTATCTGCGCCGCCGTGAGGTTGAACGGCAGGCACAGCGTATTCCACTTGCCGTCCTTGTAGAGCGTGCGGCCGCTGAGGACAACATTACGTGTGTTGCCGTTAGCCGCACTGATGTCGGCGCTGTTGTCAGCATTGTCAGCCAAGAAGAGAAGGGTGTTTGCTGGGTAAAGCGTCTTGCCGTCAGGCTTGGTACTGATGTTGTCAGCAGCACTCCAGGTGGCGCCGTCGGTATCCTGGAAGGCTTTCTTCAGGTTCACCGTGCCGTTGTAGCTGGTGGCCGTGATGCGGTCGGTAGTGTTGGTCCAGCTGAGGTTGACGGTCGTAGATGATTTGCAATCCGTTCCTCCGCCAATGCCGTAGCCTTCATAGTCATTGAGATAAGTACTGTAATTAGCTGTAGCGTTGATGACACCGCCAGAGATGTTGACCGTGCCGCCGTAACCCCAACCGCCGCCACCAATGGCTGCTGCTCCAGTGCCACCTGTTGCATTAACGGTACCACCAGAGATGTTAACTGTGAAACCGGTACAGCTGCCACCGCCACCGATGGCAGCTCCCATGTTACATTGAGCTGTGACTGTGCCACCATAGATGTTGACGGTACCTCCGTGGCTGCCTTGAGTGCCACCTATGCCGCTATCGTACGCTATAGCATTGATAGTGCCTCCATAGATGGTGATGGTGCCAGCATGAGCATTACCCCATCCGAGGCCCGGATATCCACCACCGATAGCAGCATCATCAGAAGAATTGGTCTCTGCATTCAGCACGCCAGTGCCTCCGCTCTGTCTGTAGATAGTGAGACTGCTGCCTGCGGGCACGTGGATACCGCCAGATGCTTCGCGGCCTTCCTGGAACTCCGGGCCTGTGTAGGTGCCATTTACGGCATTCAGCGTAGCGCCATCGGCGAGAATGATGTTAACGTCGCCGCTGATGTTGATGCGCGAAGAGGCAACGTAATTATACGAGCCGGCCCAATCATCCCAAAGTGGGACAACGTAAGGGGCGGTGGAGACCGTACCATTCACCACATACCATCCGCTGGTGAGTTCATGGTCGCTGCTGGTGAGTTCAGTAGCGGTATGGGACTGTAGCGTGCCGTCTGCTGCAATGTAGCTGGCGTTGTAGAGGAAATCGGCGTTGATGGTCACATCCTCATTTGGCATGGTGAGTGTGGCGCTGGTGGCACTGTTTTTCGTGATGCTACCTGCAGAGACCGTGTATTTGTCAACGGTGTAGTGGGCCGGAGGATTGGCAGTAAGTGCGAGGTCCACCGCATCGCTGATGCCCGCATAGACTGTGCTACCGTACTTGAGACCATTAGAACCTTCGTATGCGGTGATGCCGCTGACGTTATACTCAGTAGCCGTACCGCCGATGGCGACGCTGGACACATTCTCTCCGGCAGTGATAGTATGAGCCTCCTTACCTTGGTTCTCAGTCAGATTATCGACATGGACATAATAGGTGTTGGTAATAGTCGGAGCCGTATCACTATTGTAGCGAACAAATGTCTTCTCCAACATACCGTTTGACACGCTGCTGGGCTTTAAGACCGAGTTGCTGAGGGTCGTTAGGGAAGAATTATTTGACCATCCAATGAATCCACCACAGTTGTTGGTGTTATTGGTAGTAGTCATGGAGCCATCGAACAGACAACCCGTTATGTTGACATTACTGTTATTATCTTGATAGGCAACGCCAACGAGGCCGCCATGGGTACCATCGCCAGAAACGCTGCTGCTAATGGCAACGCTACTGCGGCAGTTCTCGATGGTAAGCCCGTAATAAGCTCTTGACACAAGACCTGCCGCAAACTGACTGTTGGCAGTGATGTTGCCTGTTACATGCAGATTGCTAATTCTTGCATTGATAGTGAATTGGAACGGTGCTCCGTCAATGTAGTTTACGGTCAGTGTATATCCTTGACCATCAAATGTCGCCTGGAAATCTCTAACATCAATACCTACCACACCTCCAGCCTTGGTGGTGACAGGATCTTGAGCCGTACCGATATCGGCGGTCAGTTTGACGGTTTCGCCCCAATAATTATTGCCGCTATTTACACGCGCACAGAAACGATTCCAGTCATCCTTCGTGTTGATGACATAGGCACCGCTGTCGTCAGTGGCAAGCTCATCGGCTGTCCATGTAGCGGTGTAGTGGCGGTGACCCGTAGAGCCTTGAGCGATGGTGACCGTCATCTGGGCACCGTTGAGGCCCGTTCCCGTCCATCCTGTAAATGTCCAGCCCGCG
>ONDA01000002.1 GCA_900316475.1 uncultured Prevotellaceae bacterium | reverse complement strand
TGAATCCCTTTACGGAGCACATCCCAAAAAGTTACCAGTTCGCTTTAAGCTTCCTTCACACTTAGACCTGCTCAGATTCCAGCATGCAAAGGTAAAAGTTCGGTTCCGTGGGCTTGTAGTCAGGGTCATAGCGGCGGGCAATGGTGCGCGGCTTGGCGCCTTGGGCAATATGCATCGTCGTGTCGAGGCGGACCAGTTGTATGCCGTCCCAGAACGAACCCCACACGAGCCACGGCTGGTCGTTGTCGTCGATGACGAAGTTGGGGTCTATGGCGTTCCAGTTGTCACGCTTGTCGCGCGAGGTCACTATGCATCCCTCGTCTTTCCATATTCTTGCACGCAGGGTGCGACTGCTGAGCAGACCGATGGCCGAGTTGTTCTTGCCGAAGGTGGAGCAGCTGTAGGCCATCCACCAGCGGCCGTGCCACTGGATGACGTCGGGAGCCCAGACGTGGTTGCCGAATCCAGGTACGGAGTCCGTCGTCCAGCCGGGGATGACGGTCATCACGGGCTGTGGCAGCACCGTCCACGTCTTGCGGTCTTTCGATGTCATCTGGCTGATGCCCATGCCCGTGGAAAAAATGTAATACGTGTCGCCGTCCTTAGCCATAACGGGGTCGTGTACCATCGGTGTCTCGGTAGTAAATGCTTCACGCTGAAAACCGCGACGCGGTCCTTGTGCGGCAGCTGTCTGGCCAATAGCCATCAGTGCCAGAATGAAAAGAACATGGTCCGTCATAAGTAGTTGTTTAGTCGTTCTGTATTTTGCTGCAAAGTTACAACATTATTTGTAATTACAACAATGTTTGTCGTCAAAAGTTTGCGAATTCTGGGAAAAATGACTCCCTATGAGCTTGCCAACAGCAACGGCGTGTTTT
Source organism: uncultured Prevotellaceae bacterium (assembly GCA_900316475.1). Taxonomy (GTDB): domain Bacteria; phylum Bacteroidota; class Bacteroidia; order Bacteroidales; family Bacteroidaceae; genus Prevotella. The sequence goes on along the minus strand of ONDA01000002.1, from coordinate 109,980 downwards.
GCTGACGGTAAAGGAGAACCTTTGCTTACGGTAAAGGTGAGGTTTGCTTACGGTAAAGGTGAGGTTTGCTTACGGTAAAGGTCGGCGGTCATTCCTGTCTGCTCGTTTTTCTTTTTTTTTGTAAAAAAATGATTACGGAGACAAAAATAATTGAAAAATTGTTTTGTTAATTCACTGACTTTTCGTACCTTTGCAGCCGATTTTTGAAAAAATAGTGGATGAAGAATGACAAAATGAAGCAACAGTACCGTGTCAACGAACAGATACGTGTACGTGAAGTGCGCATCGTCGGTGACAACGGTTCTACCGTCGTTCCTACTCGCGATGCACTGAATATGGCCCGTGAACAAGGCGTTGACCTCGTCGAGATTTCACCTAACGCCAACCCGCCAGTCTGTCGTCTCATCGACTACTCAAAGTTCCTCTACCAGCAGAAGAAGCGCGCCAAGGAGATGAAGGCCAAGCAGGTGAAGGTGGAGGTGAAGGAAATCCGTTTCGGCCCCCAGACCGACGAGCACGACTACCAGTTCAAGCTGAAGCACGCTCGCGAGTTCCTGGAAGAAGGAAATAAGGTGCGCGCGTATGTATTCTTCCGTGGCCGCTCCATTCTGTTCAAGGAGCAGGGCGAAGTGTTGCTGCTGAGATTTGCCAACGACCTCGAAGAGGTGGGCAAGGTCGAAGGCATGCCGTCGTTGGAGGGTAAGAAGATGTTCCTCTACCTGGCACCGAAGAAGGCCGGCGAGAAGAAGAAGAGCCAGCAGGCTCGCGACCGTGAGGCCTCCGAAGCTAATGCCAAGGAAACAAAGAAGGTGCAGGCCAGCGAGGTGCCGGAGATTGACACCGAGACACCTGCAAATGGCGGACTGTTCGCCAATGCTAAGATTTCGGCCGATGCGCTGAAGAAGCTGACGGAGACTGAAGAGTAAAGAATTTAGTAAGGTGCGCTGCGCCCGGTATATGCGTTGCCACCGTTAATTTATAAACAATTAAAACATTAAAAAAATGCCAAAAGTAAAGACAAACTCCGGTGCAAAGAAGAGATTCTCGTTTACCGGTACAGGTAAGGTAAAGAGACATCACGCTTACCACAGCCACATTCTGACAAAGAAGACCAAGAAGCAGAAGCGTAATTTGTGCGGTTCAACGCTCGTTGACCAGACAAACATGAAGCAGGTTCGTGACCTGTTGTGTCTCCGTTAAAACAACCTATTGTCGAACATTAAAGAAGTAAGAAACTATGCCAAGATCAGTAAATCACGTTGCATCAAGAGCAAAGCGTAAGAGAATTTTGAAGCTCACCCGCGGCTACTTCGGAGCCCGCAAGAATGTTTGGACAGTAGCCAAGAACACCTGGGAGAAGGGTCTGACATACGCCTATCGTGACCGTCGTAACAAGAAGCGTGCCTTCCGCAGCCTGTGGATTCAGCGTATCAACGCTGCCGCTCGTCTGAACGGCATGAGCTACTCACAGCTGATGGGTGCCCTCTCGAAGGCAGGTATCGAGATTAACCGTAAGGTGCTCGCCGACCTGGCTATGAACAACCCCGAGGCTTTCAAGGCCATCGTTGAAAAGGTAAAGTAAGAACTGTTTTCCTTATCAAAAAAATAGCTGGAAGTTTTGTGCTTCCAGCTTTTTTGTACTCTTGTACTCCTGTCCTTATGTTCTAAAGTACTCCTGTCTTTCAGAGGGTGGCTAACTGCATCAGATACTGTCCGTAGCCGTTCTTCAGCATTGGCTGAGCCAGCTCTTTCAGTCGTTCGCGGTCTATCCAGCCCTTTTTGTAGGCAATCTCCTCAAGGCAGGCCACCTTCAGTCCCTGCCGCTTCTCAATCACCTCGATGAAGGTCGACGCCTCGGCCAGCGAGTCGTGGGTGCCCGTGTCGAGCCAGGCAAAGCCGCGCTGTAGCGTCTGCACCTTCAGCTTCTGTTGGGCTAAGAATTCCTGGTTGACGGTCGTAATCTCCAGTTCGCCGCGTGCGCTGGGCTTGATGGTCTTGGCAATGTTGACCACGCTGTTGGGATAGAAGTACAGTCCCACAACCGCGTAGTTCGACTTCGGGTGCTCAGGTTTCTCCTCGATAGAGAGGCAGTTGCCTTCCTTGTCGAACTCTGCCACGCCGTAGCGCTCCGGGTCGTTGACATAGTAGCCGAAGACCGTCGCCAGTCCGTGCTTCTCGGCATTCTCCACACTCTGCTTCAGCAGACCGGTGAATCCGGAGCCGTAGAAGATGTTGTCGCCCAGGACCAGGCAGGCGCAGTCATCGCCGATAAACTCCTCGCCGATGATAAAGGCCTGTGCCAGTCCGTCGGGCGACGGCTGCTCGGCATACTCAAAACGCACGCCTAACTCCTCACCCGTACCAAGCAGGCGGCGGAAGCCCGGCAGGTCGTGTGGTGTCGAGATAATCAGAATGTCGCGGATGCCTGCCAGCATCAGGGCCGAGATGGGATAGTATATCATCGGCTTGTCGAAGATGGGAATTAGCTGTTTCGATATTCCCTTGGTGATAGGGTAGAGGCGTGTGCCGCTACCGCCAGCTAATACAATTCCTTTCATAGTCTTTTTGAAGTTTGATTGCAAAGATACATATAATTTAATGGCTTTGCAAACTTTTGGCAACTTTTATTCGTCCTGTTAAGCAATTTTTAGTAACGCATTATTCCAAAATCGCTTCGTTACTACATTTTTCTTCGTACCTTTGCCAATAAATCGGCGAAGTTTTTCGCTTTGCTCAAGGAAACTTCTCTGTCTCGGCATAAAAAAAATTAAAATCTTTTGTTCTGCTCTCGACTTTTCGTAACTTTGGAAGAAATCTCAAACCATCTTTGTTTATCGGAGGTTTGGGAGATAACGCAGTTTTCGAGGTTACGATTTGGAAACCTTCTGATTTCCGTATTCTGCCGCGATATGCGTATTGTAAGACCACTCGACGCTGAGCCACCAGCCTGTTTTAATGGCTCATTGTTGGGGTGCAAAGGTACACAGAAGAAACGAGATTACAAAACTTTTGAAGGATTTTTCACTCATTCTTCTTTAGTCTCATGATTTTGAACTACCTTTGCACACATATATTAATAGAAGAGACTATCCTATGGCAAAGATTAATGTAAGTACGATTGAGTATCTTGGAGAATGGGAAATGCTCTACAATCCAAATTTTAATTGTACCGAATTCGGTACATTTAGAAATATGGCGGGCAGTAATAACTTTGTTCTGTCAGTCAAGACATGGATAGAAAAGACAGGTGCCATTGGTATCTTCTCTAAGGCTGGGCGATATGGTGGCACTTACGCACATCGCGATATAGCCTATCACTTTGGAATGTGGATAAATCCTGAGGCTGATAGAAGATGCAATGCCCCAGTCGGGCACCAATCAGGATACCGAAGAAACTGTAGATGAAAAGTGGAGCGAGGAGTTCGTCCTTAATTTTCTGCTCCTTATACAGGCGTTTCACCACGAGATAGGCTAGTGCGAGTCCGATTGGCCACAAAAGCCCGTACCATCGCACCGACAGAGGACCCAGTCTGAATGCTACGAGGTCCGGATTCCAGACGATATATAGTAATTGATTCATATAACCTCCAAAGTGCAAGAAGATTGCTTTATACGAAATAATAAACAGAGAAGATTCCCAAGAGATTGCATGTGACATGCGTAGTTTGTACAAACGACCAATCTCTCACCTTTCATCGTCTCAGATGGTGCAGCTTTCTTGGCTAAAGTTAGACAAAAGTTAATAATAGGCTTCACTTTTTTATGAATATCACAAATTGACAACAAAATTAATATATTTTCTTCACTTTTAAGTGAATTATAAGAAAAAAGTTGTATCTTTGCACCGACCAAATGACAATGAGCAATGAAAACGATTAATTTGAAGACCATCGAGCAGAACGACAACGTGAGCCTATACTCTATTTGCTTCAACGGTAGTTTGACGAGTTGTTGAAACAGGCTCAGCAGAACGGCAGCATTACAATTGAGAAGAACATGATAGTGGGAATAGACAACAAAGTTTTTGAGATATGATTACTAATCCGTTATTTCGCGAGTGTCTGGCAAACGTCTCAGATGAGACCCGTGCCGAGTTCAACCTCTCGTTTGAGATTGCAGACCGCATTGATGCCTTGCTGAAGAAGAAAGGTATCACACAGAAGGAGTTGGCCGCAAAGATGGGTAAGCGGGAGTCGGAAATCTCTAAATGGCTCACTGGTCGGCATAACTTCACGACTAAAACCCTTGCTGGTATATCGCTGGCCCTCGGCGAACCAATCATTAGTGTGCCAGCATAAAGTTCTTCTCATGATAGGTACAATACCATTCTTCAACTTACTCTTGCTCGCGTAGAACAATACAGAAAAAGTGCTTCTTGACGTACTTCTTTCTCCAATGTCTAAATTCGGGCTGCAAAAATACAATGTTTTGAGTATTCTTCCACTACGCAAATCACGGCAGAATGAGGAAAGTCAGTTCCAAAGTGTTAAAAGTTTAGGTCGGCTATGACAATCGGCACCTTGCATGTGCCAAAAGCCGCCACTTTCTTTGTCTCTGAGGGCGGTTGACAGGGTTCTTGCTAAGGCAAGCGGCAAAGCCGAGTTCGATTTGGCAACCGAACTCTTGCCGCAATCTTCCAAGATTTGCGTAGAGCCTTCCGACTGTATTGCTTCGTTTTTCCTCGAAAAGCCTTTGTCTATGCACTTTGTCGCGTTAATTCTCCAAAATTGCTTTTCCAAGTCAACTTTTTTTCGTAACTTTGCAGGCAGTTTCGTAATATTTGGAAAAATGGCATTTTGGAATAAACTTTTCGGTAAGAAAGAGGAGGAACAGAAGGTTGGCGGCATGGAGGACTTCATGACGCTCATCCGCGTGTATTTTCAGGCAGTGATGGCTGCCGACTTGCATATCTCGAACCTGGCAGCACTGCCCGACCTGCGTGTGTTCAAGCAGACGCTGAAGGTGCCTACGGTGAACAACCGCCTCGGCGTGGCAGAGAAACAGCGCGTGACGAAGATGATGGTGGAGATGTATGAGATGGATGAGTCGTTCACCAAGGAGATTGATCAGAGCATCCGCCGCCGTTGCAAGACGCCGCAGGACGTGCAGACGTATATGTACCAGTTCCAGGGCTTTACGCAGGAACTGATGATGCTGACGACGAACCTGATGAAGTTCAAGCTGCGCGTGCCGAGCTTCTTTAAGAAGGCCATCTACACGATGACTGAGAAGACCGTCGGCGACATCTTCAACAAGAACGACTTTACGGATGCCAGTGTGATGAAGGCCGTGGTCGACGTACGTAAGTACAACCAGAAGTTGGGCTTTTCGCAGCAGTGGGTTACCAATTTTATCTATCGCGTAGTGATGCTGGCCAAAAAAGAAAAGCAGCCTGCTGATAGCGACAAGAAATAAACAACTTCTTAATTATTATTAAATAACTGGCGTAGAAGCAGAGAGTTACGAGGAAAATAACTACCTTTGTACTTCAAAAAGGTGTAGCCATGACTCAGAACGAGATTGTTTTAGCTGCGTTTGAAGGCCGCGTACGGCAACTCATCCTCCGCTTTCAGGAACTGAAGAAAGAGAATGAGGAGTTGTATCGTATGGTCGACAAGAATGAAGCGGACATCAAGGCTTTGCAGGAAAAGCTCTCTCGTAGTGAACAAGACTACAACGCACTGAAGATGGCACGTATGGTGGAGATTACCGACGGCGACCTGCAGGGAGCCAAGGATCGGCTGTCGAAACTGATTCGTGAGGTCAATAAGTGCATCACCATCCTTAGTGATGAGAATAAGAAATAGTGACAGAAGCTATGGCTGAAGTTAAGAAAGAAAAACAACATATAAGTCTGAATATCTGCGACGAGCGCATCGACATCTATGTGCAGCCCGATGCTGAGGGCTACTACCGTGATGCCGAGAAGCTGGTGCAGACTACCTATGGTAAGTTTGCCGAGATGTTCCGGGGGCGTAAAGGCGAGCGTTTCATCGCTGCCACGGCTCTATTGGAGATGGCGGTGAAGTACCAGATGGAGCACGCCAGCAAGGAAATCGACTCATATAATAATCTTCTTCAGCGCCTGACTTCTGACATTGACGAGGTGTTGAAATGAAGATTATTAACCTATTATAGATTTAAATTATGGTTCTATCAATTATCATTGCCGTGGCTGCCCTGATTGTGGGTGGCGTATGCGGATACATGATTTTCCGTTATGTACTAAAGGGAAAATACAACGAGATGGTGACGGCTGCCAGTAAGGAGGCTGAAGTGATTAAGGAGAAAAAACTGCTGGAGGTGAAGGAGAAATTCCTGAACAAGAAGGCAGAGCTGGAGAAGGAGGTGCAACAGCGCAACCAGCACATCCAGCAGAGCGAGAACAAGCTGAAGCAGCGTGAGATTAGCCTGAACCAGCGCCAGGAGGAACTTGGCCGCTGCAAGAATGACCTTGACAACCAGCAGCAGCGTATCGACAACGAGAAGAAACTGCTCTCCGTGAAGCAGGAGGAGTTGGAGAAGATGCAGCTGAAAGAGCGCGAGAAGCTGGAGGAACTTAGTGGACTGAGTGCCGAGGAGGCTCGCAACCGTTTGGTGGAGAGTCTGAAGGACGAGGCCCGCACCGACGCTCAGGCTTACATCAACGAGATTATGGACGAGGCCAAGCTGAACGCCAATGCACAGGCTAAGAAGATTGTCATCCAGACCATCCAGCGCGTGGCTACGGAGACCGCTGTCGAGAATAGCGTCTCGGTGTTCCATATCGATAACGACGACGTGAAGGGTCGTGTCATCGGCCGTGAGGGTCGTAACATCCGTGCCTTGGAGGCAGCCTGCGGCGTTGAAATCGTCGTCGACGACACGCCCGAAGCAATTGTTATCAGTGGCTTCGACCCCGTGCGCCGCGAGACCTGCCGTCTGGCCCTGCACCAGCTGGTCAGCGACGGTCGTATCCACCCCGCCCGCATTGAGGAGGTGGTTGCCAAGGTGAAGAAGCAGCTCGACAACGAGATTATTGAGACGGGTAAGCGTACGGCTATCGACCTCGGTATCCACGGCCTGCATCCCGAACTGATTCGTATTATCGGCAAGATGAAATACCGCTCTTCTTACGGCCAGAATCTGTTGCAGCACGCCCGCGAGACGGCTAACCTCTGTGCTGTGATGGCTGCCGAACTGGGTCTGAACCCGAAGAAGGCCAAGCGTGCCGGTCTGTTGCACGACATCGGTAAGGTGCCCGACGAGGAGAGCGAGATGCCTCACGCACTCTATGGCGCCAAGATTGCCGAGCAATACAAGGAGAAGCCCGACATCTGTAACGCCATCGGTGCCCACCATGACGAGATGGAGATGCAGACGCTCCTGGCTCCGATTGTGCAGGTGTGCGATGCTATCTCAGGTGCCCGTCCCGGTGCCCGCCGTGAGATAGTCGAGGCTTACATCAAGCGTCTGAACGACTTGGAGGCTATCGCAATGTCTTATCCTGGTGTGACAAAGACCTATGCTATTCAGGCTGGTCGTGAACTGCGTGTCATCGTCGGTGCCGACAAGATGTCGGATGCTGAGACCGAGGCACTGAGCGGCGAGATAGCTACGAAGATTCAGAACGAGATGACCTATCCCGGACAGGTGAAGATCACCGTTATCCGTGAGACCCGTTCTGTTGCCTACGCTAAATAATAAATAGAGGAAAAAGGGTTAATAAATGAAGTGTCGCAAGACACAAAAAAAGCGAGATGGCCGATTCGGTCGTCTCGCTTTTATGTTCAGATTTTGTTGATGTCGACGTAGCCATGCATCACGGCATAGATGGTAAGTGCCGATACCGACTTCATACCCAGTTTGTCCATGATGTTCTTGCGGTGGGTGATGACGGTCGAGAGGCTGATGTTGAGCTGCTCGGCAATCTCCTTGTTGATAAAGCCTTGTACGATGAGTGCCATCACCTCAATTTCGCGGTCGCTGAGAATCTTTTGCTGGAGCACCTGCGGCATCTGTGGCAGGTGCTTGCCGCCAGAGTGGGCATGTTGTTGTAACATCAGCAGCGAGCGTACCAATTCACTCTCGGGCACGTTGATGCAGAGACAATGAAACTCTGCCATGGGCGATGTCGTGTCGAAATTGAGTGTCAGCACGATGGTCTTCTGCCGGCGTTCAGAGAAGAATGGCCTGTTCTCGATGACGATGTTCATTGCCACGAAATAGTGGAAATAGTCGTCGGGCTGATTAGCTTCCAATTCTGCGAATGAGCCGAAGGTATCGACCGTCATGATAGGTATGACGTTCTGTAGCAGCTGTTTCAGTCCTACAGCCGCCAGCGTGTTCGGGTCAATGATTGCTACCTTCGGCCTCATTCTTTATGATTCATTTGTCAAAGTTCCAGCCCTGCGCCTTGAGTTCAAACTCCTGACCGTCGCGGCTGACGAGCACGTGGCCGAACTTCTGGTCGGTGATGTGGCCTATGAGCTTCACGTCCTCCAGCTGCTCAATCTTCTCGTGGTCGCCGATGGGCACGGTGAATACCAGTTCGTAGTCCTCGCCACCATTCAGGGCGCAGGTGGTGACGTTCATGTTCATCTCTTCGGCCATGACAGCCGTCTGGTAGTCGATGGGCAATTGCTTCTCGAAGATGCGGCAACCGACGTCCGACTGCTTGCAGATGTGCAACAGTTCGCTGCTGAGTCCGTCGCTGACGTCCATCATGGCGGTAGGGTGAATGCCCGCTTCGCGCAGCTTCTGGACGATGTCGCCACGAGCCTCTGCCTGCAGTTGCCGCTGCAACAGGTACTCCTTGCCGCTGAAGTCGGGCTGGAAATCCGGCATGGGTTTGCCTTTCTTCTTTGCTTCGTCTACCATCTGGTAGTAGACGCTCTTCTCGCGCTCCAGCAGTTGTAGTCCCATATAGGCAGCACCGAGGTCGCCGCTGACGCAGATGAGGTCGGTGTCGCGGGCACCGTTGCGGTAGACGATGTCCTCCTTGCGGGCTTCGCCGATACAGGTGATGCTAATGGCCAGTCCCGTAAAAGAAGAGGTAGTGTCGCCGCCCACGATGTCGATGTTCCACTTGTCGCAGGCCAGACGTATGCCGTTGTACAGTTGTTCGATGTCTTCTACGCTGAAGCGCTTGCTGATAGCTAACGAAACGGTCATCTGGCGTGGCGTGCCGTTCATGGCGAAGACGTCGCTGATGTTCACCATCGCAGCCTTGTAACCAAGGTGCTGCAGGTCAATGTAAGTCAGGTCGAAGTGTACGCCCTCCATCAACAGGTCGGTAGTGATAAGCACCTCGCTGTCGGGATAGTTCAGCACGGCGCAGTCGTCGCCGATGCCGTACATCGTCGATGCATTCTTTGGCTTAATCTCCTGTGTCAGTCTGTTGATGAGACCGAATTCTCCTATTTTTGCTATTTCCATAATTCTGTTTTTTGTTCTGTCAGCGGAAGACGATTTTCTTTGGCTTGTTTGTTTCTTCCACATTTTCCTCCTTCACTTTGTTGTCGTCTTTTTGCTGTGCCACGATGTGGTTTCGCGAATTCTTGATGACGTAGCCGGTGATGAGATTGTTGAATGTCTCTTCTTGCTCAAGCATGAAGCAGATGCGTATAGGCCGGGCGTAGATGTTGCTCATCACTTCGTCGCTTAGGCCGTCTATCTGTGCCAGCCGTGCAGCGTCTTTCTCTGTCGTAATGATACACTTTGGTGCTGTCATGGCAGCAAAAGTCTCATTCAACCGCTTTATATCCTTCTGGCTGAAATCGTGGTGGTCGGCAAAAGTCAGCGGTGTGATGCTCTTCACCTGTGGTTTCATGTCCTCCTGTAGTTGCTGAGGTGAAGCGATGCCCGTCAGCAGTAGTACGTTCTGCTGTGCGAGTGGGCCTGGTGTTTTTGGCGCTTTGCTGAAGATAGGTTGCAGCGGTTCGTAGTCAAGCGTTGTGAAGAAGAGGTGCTGATAGGGATAGAGGTTCATGGCTTTCGTAATGACACGATAGTCCATGGGTTTCAGTTCCTTGGGACATTTAGTGACGATGACGACGTCGGCGCGGTCCTTGGCTTTCAGTGGCTCACGCAGTCGGCCGGCCGGCAACAGTTTGTCGTAGATGACAAGGCGGTGATAGTCGACAAGCAGAATGTTGACGCCCGGCTTCACATACCTGTGCTGGAATGCGTCGTCGAGCAGGATGACGTCCGGCGCCTGTTGGCTGTTCTCCAGGATGCTGATGCCGCGAGTTCGCTTCTTGTCGACGGCCACTGTGATGCGTGGGAACTTCTGTTTCATCTGGTAAGGTTCGTCGCCAATGAGTTTCATCGGCGTGTCTTCATCGGCAATCAGAAAGTCATGGCTCTTGCGCTTATAGCCACGGCTGAGCACGGCTATCCGCATTTTGTCTTGAAGCAGCCGGACGAGATACTCCACATGCGGAGTCTTGCCTGTGCCGCCCACGGTGATGTTCCCCACTGAGATGACCGGTGTCTGAAAAACGCGGCTTTTCAATATTCCCACTTCAAAGAGGAAATTCCTGAAGCCTACTCCCGCACCGTACAGCCAGCTCAGTGGTTGAAGCCACTCGTTGATTTTAATGAAGTCGCCTTCCATCTTAGAAATTCAGCAAGAAGGGCAGTCGAGCCTGCAGACGATTGCGCTGCTGGTCGCGACGAGCGTTGATAAGTGGCTGGTACAAGTCGCCGAGCACGGCGTGTAGTTCCTCGTCGAGGTATGTACCTTTCTTCTCCGTCTTCTCCATGAGCTTTGTCATCCAATCGGCAGGCTCAGGGTAGTTCTTTGTATGATACTCGCTAACCTTGGCCAGTTCTGCCGCCTTCTTCACAGCGTCGTCTAAGGAGCCGAGTTTGTCGACGAGCTTGATGGGTTGTGCGTCGGTAGCCAGCCAGACACGCCCCTGAGCTATCTCGTGCACTTGGTCGCGGCTCATCTTACGGCCGTTGGCCACAATCTTGAGGAACGACTCGTAGCCACGATCGACATACGTCTGCATAAAGCCTATTTCTGCAGCGTTGTCATTGCTCAGTACCAGATTCTCTTCGAAGTCGGTATAGCGGTTAGTCTTCGTTCCGTCGAAGGTGATGCCTAACTTGTCGGACACCAAGCCCGTGAAGTTGGGAATCAGACCGAAGATGCCGATGCTACCTGTTATCGTGGTGGGTTCGGCAAAGATGTAGTTGGCGCCAGCGCTGATCATGTAGCCGCCAGAAGCAGCATAGCCACCCATAGATACCACCACGGGCTTCTTGGCTTTCAGTCGGTTGATGGCGTGCCAAATCTGTTCAGAGGCAACAGCGCTGCCACCGGGTGAATTGACGCGCAGCACGACGGCCTTCACGTCGTCGTTCTCTGCCAGTTTGTCAAGTTCTTCTACTGTCTCTTTGCCGACAATGTTGTGCTCGGTAGAAAATATTTCTGTTGCCTGATCGATGATTTCGCCGAATGCATAGTATATTGCCACTTCGTCGCCCGTCTCTTCCTCTTGGGCTGGCATGGCCTTTATGTCGCTGAGCAGCAGTTGGTTCACCTCGTCGTCTGTGCCGAGCTTCTTCTTAATGACATTGATAATGTTGTCGGGGTAGAAGAGTCCGTCGACGAGTCCACCTTTCAAGTAGTCGTTGGGATCGGCAAAGGTCAGGATGCTGTCGCTTACCATCTGGTCAATCTTCTCCACCGTCAGCTGTTTGCGGCTTGCAGCCATGTTTTTCAGCATGTGCTTCCAGATGCCCTGTTGGTAAGCCTCCGTCTGTTCGCGGTTCTCAGGACTCATATCCTTGCGGGTAACACTTTCTACGGCACTCTTGTACTTGCCAACTCGCACGGCCTGATAGCGCACGCCGATTTTCTCGTAGAGTCCCGTCATAAACTCACGCTTGCCGCCGATACCTTTCAACTCAATCATACCAGTGGTGTTCAGGAACACGCTGTCGGCCACCGAAGCCACATAGTAGCCTTGCTGTGTATAGTTGTCGGCATAGGCGATGATCCACTTGCCACTTTTGCGGAAGTCCTTCAGTGCGTCGCGTATCTGCTGTGCTGTGGCGGGAGCATCATAGCTGGTCGTTCCGCCTTCAAGGTAAATGCCTTTGATGTCGGGGTGATTTTTAGCCTTCTTGATGGCGTCCACAATATCGTTGAGTCCCATGACGCTCATGTCGTTAGAGCTGAGGAGTATGTCGAGCGGTGTACCCTCCTCGGCACACTCTTGTACGGTGCCGTCCATCTTCAGCACGAAGACGGAATTCTCTTTCACGACAGGAGCAGCCTTGTCCGATGATGCCATACCGGCTATAACTGCAAAGAAGATGATTCCTGCAATAAACGTAAATACAAACAAGCCACAGATTGTGGCAAAAAAGTACTTTAAGAAACTTTTCATAATGGTCATTAATGATTTATGCGGGCAAAGTTAGTACTTTTTTTCAAATTATCGTCAAAATATCGGATTAATTTCTTACTTTTGCACCAGAAAACTATTACTAAAACAAAAAACGTATGAAATTTAGAGCTATTTTGTCGTTGATGCTTGCCTTGGCGTGCCTTACGGCAATGGGAAAGAAAAAAGTGCAGAAACAGCAGTTGTGGCCCGACGGCACGCCTGTCTCCGAGTGGTTTAGCGATACCACTCGCGTCGACCTGTCGGGGCTGAAGCGCTATGTTGTCACCGACTACGGCGTCGACGGTTATAGTACCGAGGTGCAGACCGAGCGGCTGCAGGCCGTCATCGACCGTTGCGCCAGCGAGGGTGGGGGCGTTGTCGTCATTCCCCGTGGCACGTTCGTGTCGGGTTCCCTTTTTTTCAAGCCCAAGACCCATCTGCTCATCGAGGAGGGAGGCGAACTGCAAGGCTCTACGCGCATCAAGCACTTCCCCGTTGTCAAGACCCGTATGGAGGGTCAGACGCTCGACTATTTCGCCGCTTTGGTCAATGCCGACGGCGTCGACGGCTTTACGATTACGGGTCCCGGCACCATCAACGGCAACGGCCAGCCTTATTGGGAGGAGTTCTGGATTCGCCGCAAGTACAACCGCAACTGCACCAATCTCGAAGCCATGCGCCCGCGTAACGTATACATCTCTAATTCAAAGAATGTCACCGTGCAGGACGTGAAGATAATCAATTCGCCGTTCTGGACCAACCACCTCTACCGTTGCGAGAATGTCCGTTATTTAGGCTGCTTCATCTATGCCCCGACGGAGAACGTGACGCCCGTCGACCCCAAGCGCGGTGCGCCTTCCAGCGACGCTATCGACCTCGATGTCTGCTCGAACGTCCTCATCCACGGCTGCTATATGCACGTCAACGACGATGCCGTCGTGCTGAAAGGCGGTAAGGGCACCTGGGCCGACAAAGACCCGAATAATGGCCCCTGCCGCAACATCATCATCGAGGACTGTACATACGGAAAGGTGCATGGCTGTCTGACGCTCGGTTCCGAGTCGCTCGACGACCGCAATGTCATCCTGCGCCGCATCCACGTCAAGTCCGCCACCCGCGTGCTATGGCTGAAAATGCGTCCCGACACTCCCCAGCACTACGAGTACGTCACCGTTGAGGACATCACCGGCCAGTGCGGCTCCTTCCTCGTCGTCCGTCCATGGACGCAGTTCTTCAAGCCCGAAGACCGTAAGGACATGCCGCTGTCGCAGTGTAACAATATTCTGATTCGCAATATCCAGATGACGACGAAGAACTTCTTCGACGTGGGCAAGAGTGACAAGTACCGCCTGACAGATTTCACTTTCGAGAACATCAGCGTCCGTGACGAGAAGAAAGCCTTTGACCCCTCGCTCATCGACAACTGCAAGGCGGTGAATGTGAATATCCAGTAAGTCACGGTGAGAGGTGAGAAGTGAGAAGTGAGAGGTGAGAGGTGAGAGTGAGCCATCCACGGATTTTTCCTCTTGTGCCAAAAAAACGTGCCAAAATGTCAGTCCCGACGTTTTGGCACGGTTTTCGCTAGTAAGGTGGCAGACAACGTTTAAAACATTATTAAAAAATAAGTATTATGAACATTAAACCATTAGCAGACCGCGTGCTGGTAGTACCCGCACCGGCAGAAGAGAAGATCGGTGGTATTATCATTCCTGATACTGCCAAGGAGAAACCCCTACACGGCACCATCAAGGCCGTCGGTCAGGGAACGAAGGACGAAGCCATGATTCTGAAGGCTGGCGATGAAGTGCTCTACGGCAAGTACAGTGGCACGGAGCTGGAGTTCGAAGGCGAGAAATATCTGATGATGCGTCAGAGCGACGTGCTCGCAGTGATAGAGAAGTAATGTTGAAAAGGTGACTAATCGGTTCATCGATTCAACGTTTAATCGAAAAATCGGATACACGATTAATCGAAAAACGAATAAACGAACTAAAAAAAGAAAAAAACAATGGCAAAAGATATTAAATTCAATATTGAGGCCCGCGATGCTATGAAGCAGGGCGTCGACCAGTTGGCAAACGCAGTGAAGGTGACACTTGGCCCGAAGGGACGTAATGTCGTCATCGAGAAGAAGTTCGGTGCTCCCCAGATTACCAAGGACGGCGTGACCGTCGCTAAGGAAATCGAGTTGGAAGACAAGTTCGAGAACACAGGCGCACAGCTCGTCAAGAGCGTAGCCTCTAAGACCGGCGACGATGCCGGCGACGGTACGACCACCGCTACCATCCTGGCTCAGGCTATCGTTGCAGAGGGTTTGAAGAACGTCACCGCCGGTGCCAACCCCATGGACCTGAAGCGTGGTATCGACAAGGCTGTGAAGTGCGTCACCGAGTTCATCGCCAAGAATGCCGAGCAGGTTGGCGACAACTACGACAAGATTGAGCAGGTGGCAACCGTCAGTGCCAACAACGATAAGGAGATTGGCGAACTGCTGGCTGAGGCTATGCGCAAGGTCAGCAAGGATGGCGTCATCACCATCGAGGAGTCTAAGAGCCGCGACACCCATATCGGTGTTGTCGAGGGTATGCAGTTCGACCGTGGCTACCTGAGCGCTTATTTCATGACCGACAGCGACAAGATGGAGTGCGTGATGGAGAATCCGTACATCCTCATCTACGATAAGAAGATTTCTAACATCAAGGACTTCCTGCCCATCCTGCAGCCTGCTGCCGAGAGCGGCCGTCCGTTGCTCGTCATCGCCGAGGATGTTGACTCTGAGGCTCTTACCACGCTTGTTGTCAACCGTCTGCGTGGCGGTCTGAAGATCTGCGCCGTCAAGGCTCCGGGTTTCGGCGACCGTCGCAAGGCCATGCTCGAGGACATCGCTACACTGACAGGCAGTGTCGTCATCAGCGAGGAGAAGGGTTTGAAGCTTGAGCAGGCTACCCTTGACATGCTCGGAACGTGTGACAAGGTGACAGTCTCCAAGGACAACACCACCATCGTCAACGGTGCCGGCGACAAGCAGGCCATCCAGGACCGTATCGCCCAGATTAAGAAGGAGATTGAGATTACCACCTCTTCTTACGACAAGGAGAAGCTGCAGGAGCGTCTGGCCAAGCTGGCCGGTGGCGTTGCCGTGCTCTACGTCGGTGCTAACTCTGAGGTAGAGATGAAGGAGAAGAAGGATCGCGTCGACGATGCCCTCTGCGCAACCCGCGCCGCTATCGAAGAGGGTGTTGTTGCCGGTGGTGGCACCACGTACATCCGTGCTCAGGAGGCTCTGGCCGGTCTGAAGGGCGACAATGCCGACGAGCAGACCGGTATCAATATCATCTGCCGTGCTATTGAGGAGCCGCTGCGCCAGATTGTCACCAACGCCGGACTTGAGGGTGCCGTCGTCGTACAGAAGGTGCGTGAGGCTAAGGGCGACATGGGCTACAACGCTCGCCTCGACAAGTACGAGGACCTGCGTGAAGCCGGTGTCATCGACCCCGCCAAGGTTGCCCGTGTGGCTCTTGAGAACGCCGCTTCTATCGCCGGTATGTTCCTTACCACAGAGTGCCTTATCTGCGACAAGCCCGAGAAAGAGCCAGCTATGCCGATGGGTGGTGCCCCGGGCATGGGCGGCATGATGTAATCGGCTGGTTTGTAAAGTCTACATAACAAAAAGCGGAGGAATGGCTATAAGGCTGTTCCTCCGCTTTGACATAAATCAAAAACGAAAAGTTTTGAGACAATTTTATTTGGTAGATGTATGAAAACGTAGTAATTTTGCACCCAGAAAAGATATTTTTGATTTGTTTTAGTAGATTAGTTTTTAAGTAGTTTGTTTTTGAAAAACGGGACGTCGAGAGGACGTTCCGTTTTTTTTGCTGAGAAAGTTTGCCAGAATGAAGAATAATCGCTAACTTTGCAACCGTATGCGAAAACTATATCTACTACTTGCCCTTTTACCTGGCGTCCTCTTTGCCCAGAAGCAGAAGGTTGGCGACTTCATTGAGTCCACATCCTACAACCTCGACAAGATTGGTGTCGAGCGTAGTCAGCAATATTTCCCTGTTGGTGGAGCCTTCGTCTGCGAAGACGGTACGAACCGCTTCACCCGTGCCCTCTACGGCAGTCCGACCGACTGGCGCTTGGAGACCAGCGACCGCCCGGTGTTTGCCGTTGTGAAGAAGAATTACCATCGTAACATCAGCTTTACGCTCGAGGTGGACGGCCTGTCGGTCGCCCTTGATTCTGCAGCGCATTGTGTGGCCAGCTATGAGGCAGGGCAGCGAACCTACCGGCTGGGCGACCCCCGGTGGGGTGGGGCCGAGCTGTTTATAGAGGTGGTGGCGTGTCCCGACCGCGAGGCCGCCATCTGGCGTTTCTACGGTCCGCAGTTCATGGGCCGTGCCACGATTCACGGACGCGTGGCCAACATCGCTATTCCGAAACTTCACCGCAATGGCGACATCGGTGCCGACAAGCCCGGATGCTTCGAGGCCAAGGGGCCGGTGCTGCAGGAGGTAACGCTGCCATTGGATGCCGGGACGGGATTCATTGAGGTTGACCTGAACCAGTTGCGGGTGCCTGAGCGTCAGACGGCTGACACCGAGTATCTGGCTGCGGCTAAGCATTTCCGTCAGCTGGCCAGCCGCATCAGCTTCCAAACCCCCGACCCCTATATCAATACCTTAGGTGGAGCGCTGGCTCTGGCTGCCGACGGCGACTGGGACGGCAAGACGTGGCTCCACGGCTGCATCGGCTGGCGCATGCCGCTGGCGGGCTGGCGGGCAGCCTATGTTGGCGACGTCTTAGGCTGGCGCGACCGTCAGCGCAGCCATTTCGATGCCTACGCCAAGAGTCAGGTGACTAACGTGCCTGCCACCATTCCCCATCCCTCGCAGGACTCAGCAATGAACCTTGCCCGTGCCGAGAAGCGGTGGGGCACGCAGATGTACTCCGACGGCTACATCTGCCGCAATCCTGAGCGCAACGACCAGATGCACCACTACGACATGAACCTGAACTATATGGACGAGCTGTTGTGGCATTTCCAATACGACGCCGATACGGCCTATATGCGCCGTATGTGGCCCGTCATCACGCGCCACCTGGCGTGGGAGAAGCGCAACTACGACCCCGACGGCGACCACCTCTACGATGCCTACTGCTGCATCTGGGCCAGTGACGCTTTATATTATAATGGTGGGGCGGTCACTCATAGCTCGGCCTATAACTACCGGGGCAACAAATTGGCTGCTCGCATCGCCGAAATCATCGGTGAGAATCCGCAACCTTACCGCGACGAGGCCGAGGCTATCCTGAGAGCGATGAATCGGCGGCTTTGGTTGAACGGTCGTGGTGTTTGGGCTGAGTATCAGGATGTTATGGGCTTGAAACGACTGCACGAAAGTCCCGCAGTCTGGAGTGTTTACACCCCTGTCGACTGCGGCGCCTGCACCCCGGAACAGGCGTGGCAGGCCACCGGTTGGGTTCGTGGGCACATACCACGCATTCCCGTCGGGAAGACGGGGCTGCATACCATTGCCACCTCCAACTGGATGCCCTATTCGTGGAGTATCAACAACGTGGCGGCTGCCGAGGTGATGCACACCGCCCTGGCCTTCTTCGAGGCTGGCCGCAGCTCGGCGGGCTACGAGCTGTTGAAAGCCAACGTCATGGATCAGATGTACTACGGCCAGTGCCCCGGCAACTTCGGTCAGATCAGCTATTACGATGCGGCCCGTGGCGAGTGCTACCGCGACTTCGGCGATTGTATCGGCATCTCCTCACGCACACTCCTGCAAGGTCTCTTCGGCATCGTGCCCCAGGCCCTCGACGGCCGCTGCATCATCCGTCCCGGTTTCCCCAGTGAGTGGGACAGTGTCGCCGTCAAGACGCCCTATCTGTCCTACGTCTATACACGGAAGGACGGCGTGGAGCGTTACGACATCACCCAGGATTTCCGTCAGCCGCTGAAGATTGTCGTGCAACAGAACTGCGGTGGAGGACGCTTCCACGATGTCGAGGGCAGCAGCGAGCAACATCAGGTGATCGAAGTGCCGTTGCCCGACTACAACTTTACGCTGACACACCCCATCGTGAAAGGCAAACCGCGTTTGGGCATCGACGAACTGACGAGCGACGCCAAGCCGCGTCCGCAGACCCTCGACAAACTCTTTAATGCCGAGGTCGACGACATCTTCAACAACAAGTATCTCTCGCCCCGACCGCAGACCACCACCCTGCAGATTCCCGTTCAGGGCATTGGCGAGTGGTGCCACCCGCAGTTGACGGCCGACATCAACGACAGCATCTTCCGCTCACTCATCGTGCGCGACGTCGTCAACGTTGCGGGCATTCCCTTCCGCACGCCAAAGTACGGCCCGAACATTGTCTATACCTCGCTCTGGGATAACTACCCCGACGCCGTCACGATACCCCTCAAAGGGCGTGCCTCGGTGGCCAACCTGCTCATGGCTGGCTCTACCAACCACATGCAGAGTCGCATCGACAACGGCCTCGTCGTCGTCACTTATACTGACAACACGACTGACACTTTGGCACTGCGCAATCCTGACAACTGGTGTCCCATTGAGCAGGACTACTACGTCGACGGTAAGGCTTTCCGTGTCGCTGAGCCCCGTCCGTTGCGTGTCTGTCTGGGGCAGGCCACAGCCGACGGAAAGCTCATTGTCAGCCGTGACCTCGGTAGCGAACTGAACATCAAGGGTGTCTATGGCCGTGAGATTCCCGGTGGCGCCGCCCAACTGCTGCAAATGCCGCTGAATGCGCAGAAGAAGCTACGCAGCCTCACCGTCCGCACCCTCAGCAACGATGTCGTCATCGGCCTCATGGCCGTCACGCTGCAGTAGTTGCGATTCCGCTTTCGAGTTTGTACGTACGTATAGGAGGTGTAAGAGGTGTCACCTATCTTCTCGGAAAAGACGTTATACAAGTCTTTGCTCCAGGGCCAGGCGCACCAGGCTGATTGAATTCTTCACGCCGAACTTGTTCAGAAGACGTTTGCGGTACCAGTTGACGGTCTCCTTGCTCAGATGCAGTTGCGTGGCAATCTCTGGGTTCGTCATCCCTTCACAGATTAGTTTCAGGATGTTTTGTTCTACGTGCGACAGTACGACCTGCCTTTGTGCACCCTGCTGCAGAATGTTTTTCACCTGTTCGCAGATGTGCACCTTTCCCTGCCAGACATTGACGATGGCAGCTATCAGTTCGTCGATGGGAGCACTCTTGAGCACGTAGCCGTGGACGCCGTTGTCGAGCATACGCTGTATGACGCTATATTCGTCGTGGACGGTGACGGCGATAATCTTTACTTTCTCGTATTCGCTGACGACCCACTGGCAGAACTTCTCCCCATCGCCGTCGGGCATGGAAATGTCGAGCAGCAGGACGTCGGGCCGTCGTTCCTGTAAAGCGTGCTGACAGGCGTCGAGCGTGGTGAACGTATGGCTGACGTGCGCCTTGTCGCTGTGGTTGATGGCATCGGCAAGTCCTTCGGTAAACATCGTGTGGTCGTCGACGATATAGACGTCAATCTTGTATTTGGAAACGCTCATAGTGGTAGTTTGATGTTGATTTCTGTTCCTTGGCTCTCAGCCGTGATAATGTCTATCACGCCTTTGTAGCTGCTGATGCGTTCGCGGATGTTCTGCAGTCCCATCCCATCGTTCTCCGTTTTCAATCCTTTGCCGTCGTCGCTGACCGTCAGCACCAGTTCGTGGCCGTCCTGCATCAGTTGTATGCCGATATGTGTTGCCTCCGCGTGTTTCATGGCATTGTTCACCAGTTCGTAGGCACAGCGGTAGAGCACCAGTTCGCGATTCCTGTCAGTCTGGATGTCTCCGAAGACGCTGAAGGTGGTGTTTGGCACGCTGACGGCGAAGTCGTTGAGTGCCGACACGAGTCCGTTTCTCAGCAGCTCCTCAGGCATCAGGTGGTGAGCCGTGCGGCGCAGTTCGACGATGGCCTTGTCAACGAGTGTCACGACCTCTGTCTTCTCCGCCTTGATGCGTACCAGCGACAGGATGCTGCCGAGGCCGTCGTGCAGGTCACGCGCCAGGAAGCGCCGTTCGTTGGTCTCGGCTTCCAGTGCCACCTGTGCCACCATCAGTGCTTTCTGCCGGCGCTGAACGATAATGATGAGAATGGTGCCGGTCACCAGTGCGGCGATGGCGACGACAGCAGCCACCAGTAGCCAGCGGTAGAGGGCGCGCTCCTTGTCGAGAGTAGCTATCTGTGCCTCCTTCTTCTCCGTCTGGTAGAGCACCTTCATCTGCGACAGTCCGCTTTGGTAGTGGTCGGTGGCGTAGCGGTTCATGATGTCATACGCATTGTTCATATACTTGCGGGCCATTTCCTTTTGTCCCAGTTCGGTGTAGATGTCGGCCAACAGCCTATAGCCGTCCTTGTCGCTGTAGGTGGCGGTAGAGTCAGGATGGACGCTGCGCAGACCGTAGGCGAGAGCCTCTTTCCATTTCCCTTCGGCCATTGCCGCCTCGCAGGCAGCCAGAAAGATGGAGCTGGCGTCGTCGAACATGATGTCGTCCGGCATACACGCGAGCGCTTCTTTGACGAGGTCGTGTGGGCGTTCACCGCGCTGTAGGAGGATGCGGGCTTTCAGGGCCAGCGTGGTGGCATAGTCTGTGGGCTCTTCGGCGCGGTGTGTCTGGTAATAGGCCAAAGCCTCGTCTACCGTCTGCAGCGCCCTGCCGTATTTGCCCATGTCGAAGTATATGTCTGCCAGTCCCTTCTTGGGCAGCGTCATCATCAGCGAGTCGCCCGACGTCTTACCCTTTTCTATGGCTTCCAGGTAGTTGCGCTCCGATTCGGCATGGTTCTCCATCTGCCTGTATAGCTCGCCGATGTTATAGTAGCAGACGCACTGGCTCTCCAGCCACCCGTTGCGCTCGAAGATAGGCAGTGCCTTCTGGTAGTAGTGAATGGCCAGATGAGCCTTGTCCTGCATGTTGTAGAGATTGCCGATAGTGCCGTAGAGACTGGAGCGTGCGTCGTCGAGGTCTTTCTGCGTGTAGCGCTTCTGAGTAGCCATCGTGTCGGTCACTGCCAGTGCCTGCTGGAAGTAGCTGAGCGCCTCGTCGTACTCCTCGCGCCCGTAGCGCAGCAGGCCCAAGTGGCGTAGCGTGTACTGACGTATAAGGAGATTGTCAAGCTTGTAGGTCAGTGCCAAGGCCCGGCGTCCATATTCCTCACACTTCTGACCGTTGTAGGGCAGATAGCCGCGTGTCAGTTCGTCGTAGGCCGATAACAGTTCCTTGTCCGTCAGCACCCTTCCACTTGCCAACACAGCTTCCAAGGAATCAACTTTCGTGTTGCGGTGGTCGTTATAGGCGGAAGCCGCCTGGTGGGTGATGGCGAACAAGAGTACGATGACAATTCTTCGAATGCGCATAATGCCTGCAAAGATACACCTTTTTTTATATAGACGCCCCCCAAAAGGGTGGTTTTTTTGCGCTTTTTCGGTAATTCCACCCTTTTGGGGGGGAGAGAAGCAGCGTAAAATACGTAATTTTGCACTTTCGATAATACTGTAACATGATATGCTTATGAAAAAAAACATTACTTTGCTGTCTTTATTGCTCGTGTTGGTAAGTGCACGAGCAAGTGTGACGATTAACGACGCAAATTTCCCTGATGAGAATTTGCGCAACCTGGCCAACAGTTATGATGCAGACGGAAACGGCGTCCTGAGCGACGACGAACTGGCGCAGATTACGGAAATCAATGCCGGTAACATCCTGAACCTGAAGGGAGCCGAGCACTTCAAGAACCTGGAGTTTCTCTGCCTGTACTATGGTTCAAGCGACGATCCTTCCATCACGTCCATCAATCCGGGCCTCTTTCCGAAGTTGTATCGTTTCTCGCTACAGCAATGTAGCGGAGTGACGTCACTCGACTTCAGCAACAACCCGCTGCTTACCAATTTTGAGATGCTTCGCTGCACGAATACCAGCTCGGTCAAACTGCCCACCAGCGTTGAAGAGATTGTCCTCGACGGCATGACGAAACTGCCAACACTCAACGTCAGCCAACTGCCCAACCTAAGGATGTTCCATATGAGCAACAGTGGCATCACCGACCTCAACTTCAGCGCTAACCACGCGCTCAGTTCGGTCGTAGTCACAGGCAATGAGGATCAGAAGCAGGTGCTTAATTCTTTGAACCTTGAGAACTGCAACGGAATGGAAAACATCGACATACGCTACACCACCATCAAGACGCTCACGATGAAACGCCTGCCCAGTGTCCGCGCGCTGATGATGCTGAATAACGACATCACCAACACCACCATCGAGGACTGTGCCGAGTTCAACGACATTACCTGCAACGACAACGTGCTTGGCGCGCTTTGCCTGAAAGACAATCCGCTGTTGCAAGCTATCAATACCCAGAACAACCGGCTGCAGTTGCTCATTGCCGACAACTGCCCGAAACTGAAAAGGGTGCAGGCCTTCGACAACCAGCTGATGTGGCTCGACCTGAAAGACGTGGTGAAGGAAGAGAACATCGAGGAAACAATAGTTAAGATTGACAACCAGCGCCCCGTGGTGCAGGCCGTGAAGATATCGCCTACTGAGGTCGGCCTGCGTGTCCATGAGCGTTTGGACGTCAGCCGTGTAAAGAACCTGAAGGCGAAGGGGCAGGCCATGGAGCCGAAGGAAATCTTCGTAGACGGCATACGCTACTTCGTGTTCTATAATAATGGCCCTGACGTGGCTTCGCTGGTGGGGGCTGACAACAGCTACGAATATGAAACCAAGTGGCCTTACTCGTGGGTGAGTGGAAGCACAAAAGACAACAACCTGCCCGTCTCCTTGAACGTAGCCAGCTGGACGAAGCACCAGGCTTTCCTCACTCTGTCGGAGACGGTTGTCAAAGGCGAGTACGGACAACCGGCACCTACGGCTCCCACCGTCACCCGTTCACAGGACTACGACGGCAAGATTACCTTCTCGTCGAGCAATGAGGACGTGGTGAAAGTCGATGCCGAGACGGGTGCTCTCACTGTCGTCGGTGTAGGCACGGCCATCATCAGTGTCAAAGGTGCTGAGACCGACTACCGTCTGGCTCCTGCGGTCGTCTATTATACCGTCGTCATAGACGAGGCCAGTGGCATCGGCGCCGTTGTCAACGGCACGTCGACCAACGGCCAAGGCTATGACCTGCAAGGCCGCAAGGTAAGCTCTCAGACTGCACGCAAGGGTGTGTATGTCGTGGATGGAAAGAAAATACTGAAATAAGTAAATTGAAGCTAACTTGATCATAAAATCTCCGAAGCGTTTGGCGCTTCGGAGATTTTTGCTTACCTTTGCAGCAAGTATGCAGAAACTATTGGAATTATATAAACAGTGGAGTGGGGCAGACCCCACCACTACTGAGAAATTGCCCGGTGCAGGCAGCAACCGGCAGTATTACCGTCTGACAGCAGCCGACGGCACTTCCGTCATCGGATGTATAGGTACGAGCCGCGACGAGAACCATGCCTTCATCTGTCTGGCACAGCACTTTACCAAGCGCCAGTTGCCCGTGCCATGCGTGCTGGCAACGAGTGCCGACGAGTTGCGCTACCTGCAGACCGACCTGGGGACGGTCTCGCTGTTCGACGCCATCCGTGGCGGTCGAGAGGCCGGCGGCCGCTATACGCTGGCCGAGCAGCAGCTGCTGAAGCAGACCATCCGCCAGCTGCCCAACATCCAGCTGCGCGGTGCCCGCGGTCTCGACTTCTCGCAGTGCTACCCCCAGCCGGAGTTCGACAGAGACTCCGTGCTCTTCGACCTGAACTACTTCAAGTACTGCTTCCTCAAGGCTACGGAAATTGACTTCCACGAGCTGAAGCTGGAGGCCGACTTCCGCCTGATGGCCAAGGACCTGACGGCGGGCGGCGACGAGCAGTGCTTCCTCTATCGCGACTTTCAGGCGCGCAACGTCATGCTGGTAGACGGCCAACCCTATTTCATCGACTTCCAGGGCGGTCGCCGGGGACCGTATTATTACGACCTCGCCTCCTTCCTGTGGCAGGCTTCGGCCCGCTATCCCCATAAGCTGCGCCGCGAACTGGTCTATGAGTACTATAACGCGCTGAAGCAGTACACCGAGGTGCCCACGAGCCATCAGTTCGTGGCCCGCCTCTCGCTCTTCGTGCTCTTCCGCACGCTCCAGGTGCTCGGTGCCTACGGCTTCCGGGGCTACTTCGAGCGCAAGCAGCATTTCATAGACTCCATACCCCCAGCCATACAGAACCTGCGCGAACTGCTGAGCACCATGCGGTTCCCCTATCCCCACCTCATCGACGTACTGAAGCGTCTGTGTCAGCTGCCGCAGTTCCAGCAGATAGAGGTGGAGGCGGCGCGTGCCGACGGGTATAAGACAACCGATCGCAACCCCTATAAGCCCCACCCGAAGGACGGCCCCGCAACGTTTTCGAAGTACGACGCCCAGGGACCGCTGGTGGTGCGCGTTTATAGCTTCAGCTACGGCAAGGGCATACCTGCCGACGAGAGCGGCAACGGCGGAGGCTACGTCTTCGACTGCCGCTCCACCCACAACCCCGGACGCTACGAACCCTATAAGAAGCTGACAGGACTGGACGAACCCGTCATCCGATTCCTTGAGGACGACGGCGAGATTCTCACCTTTCTCGAATCCGTCTACCGTCTGGCCGACGCCCATGTGCGCCGTTACCTGCAGCGCGGCTTCACCTCGCTGATGTTCTGCTTCGGCTGTACCGGCGGCCAGCACCGTTCTGTCTACAGTGCCCAGCATTTGGCCGAGCACCTGCATCGCAAGTTTGGCATCGAGGTGCGCATCTGCCACCGCGAGCAGGGCATCACCCAGACTTTGGCAGCTCTATGATGTGACAAACGGCAGCGCTTTGTTGCCGTTTTGTCGTATAAAGCGTCGCCTGTCGCTGTCAGTATGACCATGTACAGGTATGTCATTATCTTATTCATCGGTGCATAGGTACGAAAAAAAATGGAAACCTGCTTGTTATTCATATATTTTTTGTAATTTTGCAGCCAGATATGAAGCAAGCCATGATTTTCGCTGCGGGGCTGGGTACCCGCCTGAAGCCGCTGACCGACACGATGCCGAAGGCTTTGGTCAGGGTAGGGGGGCAACCTCTGCTGTGGCATGTCGTGATGAAACTGCGTGCTGCTGGTTTCCAGCGTGTCGTCGTCAACGTTCATCATTTCGCCCAGCAGATTGTCGACTATCTCAAAGCCAACGACTACTTCGGCCTCGACATCCGCATCTCTGACGAGACCGGCGGACTCTTGGAAACGGGTGGCGGCATCAAGAAAGCGCAATCGCTGTTCGACACCTCTTCACCCATCCTCATCCATAACGTCGATATCCTCAGCAACCTCAATCTGCAGGCCGTCTACGAGGCCGGACAGTCGGTGCTTGTCGTCAGCGAGCGGCAGACGAAGCGCTACCTCCAGTTTGATGACGACCTGCGACTCATAGGTTGGAAGAACGTCGAGACGGGACAGGTGAAAGGCCGTGAGGGCCGTTCGCTGGCGTTCTCCGGCATTCACGTCTTCTCGCCCTCGCTGTTTCCCCTGATGGCCTCGTGGCCCGAGCGGTTCCCCATCATGGACTTCTACCTGCAAGCCTGTTCCGACCACCTCATTCGCGGCTATGAGGCAACGAATCTCCGCCTGATGGATGTCGGCAAGCTTGATACGTTGGACGAAGCAAACGACTTTATTAATACATTATAGATTATGCAACAGAAGATTATCATTTTGGACTTCGGCTCGCAGACGACCCAGCTCATCGGCCGCCGTGTGCGCGAGCTGGACACCTTCTGCGAGATTCTGCCTTACAACAAGTTCCCGAAGGACGACCCGAGTGTCATCGGCGTCATCCTGAGCGGGTCGCCCTATTCGGTACACGACCCGGAGGCTTTCAAGGTCGATCTCTCGCAGTTCGTAGGCCGACTGCCCGTCCTTGGCATCTGCTACGGTGCACAGTTCATCTCGCATACACTTGGCGGAAAGGTCGAGAAGGCAGACTCCCGTGAGTATGGCCGTGCCAATCTTGAGACCGTCGACACCACGAACCCCCTGTTCAAGGGTTTCGAACAGCATTCGCAGGTGTGGATGAGCCACGGCGACACTATCACCGCCATCCCTGCCGACTTCCAGGTCATCGGCAGCACGAAAGACGTCCGCAACGCCGCCTTTGCGTCAACTAAGCAGCCCGTATGGGCCGTGCAGTTCCATCCGGAGGTGTTCCACACCGTGCAGGGCACACAGCTGCTGAAGAACTTTGTGGTCGACATCTGCGGCTCACGTCAGGAGTGGTCGGCAGCCTCGTTCGTCGATTCTACCGTCGCCGAACTGAAGGAGCAGTTGGGCAACGACCGTGTCATCCTCGGACTCTCCGGCGGTGTCGACAGCTCTGTTGCCGCCGTGTTGCTGAACAAGGCCATCGGCGACCGTCTGACCTGTATCTTCGTCGACCACGGCATGCTGCGCAAGAACGAGTTCCGGCAGGTGATGGACGACTACAAGGTGCTGGGACTGAATGTCATCGGCGTCGATGCCTCCGAGAAATTCTTCGCCGACTTGGCCGGTGTCACCGAACCAGAACAGAAGCGCAAAATCATTGGCCGCGACTTCGTCGAGGTGTTCAACGCTGAGTCCAAGAAAATCACTGATGCCAAGTGGTTAGCCCAAGGCACCATCTATCCCGACCGCATCGAGTCGCTGAACATCACGGGCAAGGTTATCAAGAGCCATCACAACGTCGGTGGACTGCCAAAGGAGATGCACCTGCAACTCTGTGAACCGCTGAAGTGGCTCTTCAAGGACGAGGTGCGCCGCGTAGGCCGACAGATAGGCATGCCCGAGCACCTCATCACCCGTCATCCCTTCCCCGGGCCAGGCCTGGCCGTCCGCATCCTTGGCGACATCACCCGTGAAAAGGTGCGCATCCTGCAGGATGCCGACGACATCTACATCCGCGGCCTGCGCGACTACAAGGTGAAGCTCTCTGGCGAGGAAGCCCGTCGCGTGCTGGCTGCCGGTGTGCCTGCCGATATGCAGAATGGCGAGATAGAGGTGTCGCTCTACGACCAGATCTGGCAGGCCGGTGCCGTGCTGCTCTCCACCGTCCGTTCGGTGGGCGTCATGGGCGACGAGCGCACCTACGAGAACCCTGTGGCCCTGCGTGCCGTCACCTCGACCGATGCCATGACTGCCGATTGGGCTCATTTGCCCTACGACTTCATGGCCAAGGTGTCGAACGAGATTATCAACAAAGTACGCGGCGTCAACCGCGTCTGCTACGACATCTCGTCAAAACCACCTGCAACCATCGAGTGGGAATAAGCAATAAAAACCGAACGAAGTATTTCGGAACTTCTTCTTTATAAAAGTCCCTCCCTTGTTAGGGGAGGGGCTTGTCTTTTCTATTCGTCCCTGAGACTATCGCTCCTATGCGCAGGACCGCAGTTTGGTGACACCTCTTACACCAGCCTTGATTATCAGCCGTTTAGCGACGTTTTTGGTAGCACCAATGGTAGCACCAATGGGCACACCAGTGGTCGCACCAACGCTTCTTCTCCTGAAAACAATTCTTGGCCAGCAATGTTTCACGGCAAAGCCAAAAATTTCGCGGCCGTTCGCAAAATTTTCGCGGCCTTACAGAAAAATCTCACGGCCTCTCAGAAATGTTTCACGGTCGGCCACTATTATCAGGTGTCACCAGTGGTGCTACTTTAGGTGCGACTGACCTTTGGAAAGATGATGATGATAATCAGGTAGTTAAGCGCCAGGTGTAAGAGGTGTCACCATCCTTTCTCCAAACAGTTCTCTTCCTTTTTTGAAATTACAAGCGATTTTGTTTGGTTATTTTATGAAAAATGCTTAATTTTGCACCATGATGAATATCGTGCGCCATTTTCGGGCTGTAGTTTTGGTGTTTTTGCTGTGTTGTGCTGAGTTCGCGACGGCAGTCACATTCCGCTCGCAGGAGCTGAAGGCTCTGGCGGGTCGTGCTGGTATTAGCACGACCGGTCTGACCGAAGGCTACAACTTTATGCAGGTTGGTGGCCGGCGGGTGTATGTGCGCGTCCTTGGCGGTCGCATCGACAATATCGGCTACGACATCTTCTCGGATGTGCTCCGTCGCGACGGCACCCAGCGTGTGCTGACAGATTTCCTGGAGCGCTATTTCCTGTTGCTGAACTACCCGCCTGCTGACCATACGGTGAAGCACATGCTGCGCGACGACCGTTTCAAGTTCGTCCATGGCTCCATGGCAACGGTAGCGACGCTGCATCCCGGCGACGGCTTTGGCTACAGCACCGACGACAAAATATATGTGGCAACATGGACACGTAGCGGTCAGGAGTTGCTGACGGTGACGTTCCCTATGGAATACCAGTTGCTGCTGGGTGTCAGCAAGAGTGAGGCCGAGGACGGTTTTGAGTATGAGTTGACGCGGCAGCAACTGAGAGAATGGCAGGTGGCCGAGCCCGACGTGGCAACGCTGACGCCGTCGGCCCAGCCCTTCTACTATACTCACGAGGGCGGATGGTATCTGCGCAAGAACATCAGTTCCAGCACTTATTACTGTCGGAAGTCGGACCAGCGCTACCGGTTGGTAAACGATGTGTCGCACCCGGCTGAGACCGCAGCCAACATGATGCTGTCGGGCGACGTGTCGGGCGACTACCAGATGGATGTGACACAGATACTTTACGGTTTCAAGAACAAGCAGTTCAGCGTGCCCCTGCGGCAGTGGATAGCCCATTGTGAGGCTACTGGCTGTACACTCTACTTCGGCATCGAGTCGGTAGACTATGACGAGGTTTGCGCTTCGGTGTTTGCCGTCAACGAGCATGAGTATTATAACCATGTCATGTCGGTCGTCATCCCACTGTCGGTCATTGACAACCGTCAGGGCACCATCAAGGCGCGGCTTCACACCTATGTGCCGATGCACAACGCCTTGATGCTGACACGCAACCACAAGATAGAGAGAGCTAAGAATAAAAAAAAATATGAATAGATGAAAAAGATTTTTGCATTACTGATTGTACTGCTCGTCGGCTTGCTGCCGGTGAATGCACAGCGTGACGTGCAGAAGGAGATGAACAGGATTAAGTCGAGTCCGAATTACGTCTACGGTGAAGCTACGCGCGTCGACCGCGAGGAGGCTTTGGACGCCGCCTTTGAGGAGATGATGCACGAAGCCGACCAATGGGCTGCCGAGCAGACCCACGACAAGGATGTGGAACTGAGTTCCGACGACGTGCGTGAACTGGTGGAGTCGTTGGAGACGAAGCGCGGCTCGCAGACCCGCGTGCTGACCTGTGTCAAGCTGGCGAAGCTGGCGGCACTGCTTTGCGAGGCCGGTTACAAGGTGAAGTTCAAGGAACAGCCTGAGGACGGCGTAGAAGAGCCTGCCGGCAAGGCGGAGAATGCCGAGGACGCACCAGAAGCAGAGAATGGCGCGCCGACCCGCGAGACGGCCAATTTGCCAGACGTGAGTGTCGTCAGCATTGAGGGCCTGAGCGACGACGAGATACTCGATGTCTACCTGCTGAACGGCAATAGCATGACTCCCGAGCAGGAGGCCGCCGTGGAGCGCGCTGCAGCACGTGTCGCTGAGCGCAACAACGTTGTGGCTGGCACGGGAACGGCGCTGGAGCAGATCCTGGCCGTACGCTCGTTTTACGACCTGAAGAGTGTGATGGTGCCCCTGAAGCTCAATGGCGAGATTACGAAGATGGGTAAGTACCGCACGATGCGCGACCCGCTACGTAGCTACCTGATTGTCTACGACACCGATGCCCGCATCCGTGCCGTGCTGGGACCAGGCAGCGAGAACTCGCGCAAGAACCTGCGTACTGGTCAGAATGACTCTGTTACTAACTATGGTGGCTGCGGTGCCATCTGGTTCCAGTTGAACGAATAATAAGCTGAACGCAATATGAAAAGAATAGTTAACAGCATTGCCGCACTTGCCGCCTGTATGATGGTGGCTCTCGGTGCTATGGCACAGCCTAAGGGCGCCGAGCGAGTGGCCCTGCGTCTGAATGACGGTGTCTTCAATCAGAATTTGAAGACGAATATCGAACGAACCATCTCGGGACTGCTGACCGAGGCCAATCGTGCCAGCAGGACGGGCACGCCGCTACAGCTTTCGGGCCTGAACATTACGCCTGAGTCGCGTGCGGAGATGACGATTCTCTGGTCGAACATCCACTTCGTCTGTGAAGAGGAAGAGATTGTGGAGCGCTGCCTGACTACCAACCACGGCTATCAGGTGCGCTGTCTGCCTATTATGATGTGGCCTGCCGACAACATCGACGACCGTGAGCCCGAATACCAGGAAGCCGTCATCAACTTCAACAAGCAAGGCCAGATGGAGAGCTTCTACCTGACGGTGAGCATGAAGATGTACAGCAAGGCGCTGACCGGTCAGAACGAGATTACCGACGAGCGCCGCCGTATGGAGATACGCGACTACGTAGAGCAGTTCCGCACGGCCTATGAGAAGAAGGACCTGAAGTTCATGCAGCAGGTGTTCAGCGACGACGCCCTGATTATTACCGGCCGCGTCATCAAGTCGAAGCCCTCGGAGGTGATGCCTGCCAGTCCGCAGGTGCTCTATAAGAAGCAGACCAAGAAGGAATATCTGCGTAATCTTTCGAACGCCTTCCGTGCTAACCGCTATATCCGCGTGAAGTTCGACAACGTGTCCATCGAGGCACACCCCACGGACAAGAACATCTACGCCGTGACGCTTCGCCAGGAGTGGAACTCGCAGCGCTACAGCGACGAGGGCTACGTCTTCATGATCTGGGATTTCTCGAATCCCGATGCCCCGCAGATCCACGTCCGTACGTGGCAACCCGAATGGCTCGACAAGAACAAGGGCCAGAAACTGAACCCCAACGACGTATTCACCTTGGGCGACTTCGTGCTGCCCAGCAGTCCCAATGAAAGCTATGACACAGCATATTAAGACATTGTTCTTCCTGCTGGCAGTGATGCTCATGCCGGCAACAGTGATGGCACAGGATAACGACGACAGCAAGGCCGACTTCCGCATTGCCAAGTTCAAGCGTAACATGACCGACTTGACGGCCTCGAAGGCTGGCGTCAAGGACAACAACGGCGTCGAGGGTGCCCTGTTGCGCTTTTCGGCCAAGGACGGCCAGTTTACGTACTCCCCGAATCTCGGCGTGCTGAAAGCCGTCCAGGGAACGGGCGAGGTGCTTATCTATGTCCCCAAGGGCACGAAGCTCATCACCATCCGTCACCCGCGTTTGGGTATCATCCGCGACTACCGCATCCCTGAGACCGTGGAGTCGAAGGCCGTCTACGACATTGTCATCGAGATAACGTCTGCCGAGAAGAAGCACCCCGTCTATGTGGGCGCTGGCTTTAACGTTGTAGGACTGATGGGCCCGGAGGCTTCTGTAGGTATCAACTTTGGCGGCTTCAATGCTGAGGCAGGCTTCATCTATGGTATCGAGAAGAGCAGTGACATGAGCTTCTACAACAAGGTGTCGCAAGACCTGATGGCCTCGTATAACTATACGGCTATGCGGGCTTTCCTGCGTTTAGGCTGGGAGATCAAGTTGGCCAACGCCTTCACCATCACCCCGTTGGTGGGCGGTGCCATGAACTTCATCACCGGCAAGGAGTTGAGCAAGCCCACCAAGAGCGGCTACGACAAGACGACGACCATCTCAGGAACGGCCGGCGCACGCTTCCGTTTCCGTCTCGGCGAACACTTCAGCCTGCAGGCAACGCCGGAGTATCTCTTCGCCATCGACAAGGACAATACAGCGAAGATCTTAGAAAAAGACGACAAGATCAAGGCATGGACGGAGGGCTTCGGCATGCATCTCGGTCTGCTGATTTACTTCTAATATATATAATAAGGTGTAAGGTCCTGTGGCAGATCCTGAGCGAGGTCTGGCGTGATTCAGAAAATAGAAATCTGTAAGTAATATATATAATAAGGTATGATTAGAAAAATATATGGAGTTCTGCTCTTGATGTCGTCCTTGCTCCTGATGGGATGCCCCAGTGACAGTGGCGGTGACGCTAAAGACGACGTCGTCGTCAGCAGTGAGCAAATACTGGTCAGTCCGTCGTCGCTGGATTTCTCGAGTGCGACAGGTGTACAAGAACGTGTCTCGCTGACGGCTAATTGCAAGTGGATGATAACGAATATCCCCAACTGGCTGATTGTCAACCCTAAGGAAGGTTCTGGGAACGCCACTGTCACGATAGAAACAGCTTCGCCGAATACTGGTAACGAACGCGCCGTGCAGTTGAAGATCAGCGGGTTGGAGCGTTCTGTCACCTTGACAGTACGCCAACGTGGGGAGGGTAGTACTGAGCCTACTCCTACGGAGGAACATTCGCTGACGGTTGACCGTACGTCGCTGTCCTTCGATGCCACGGCAACACAGCAGACGTTCAACGTGACGTCGACCGACGCCTGGACGGTATCTTCAAACCAGACGTGGTGTACGGTGACCCCGGCCAGCGGCAGCAGCTATGACCATTCTGTCAAAGTATCCGTGACGGCCAATACGGGTACTACCGCACGTACAGCTACAGTGACAGTGAAAAATGGCTACACTGCCGACCGCATTGTCACCGTGACACAGGCGGCGTCTACCGGCAATGCACCCGTAATCACGGCGTTCAGTGTTGGCAATCCCACCAGTTCATCATTCCAGTTCTCGATGACGTTCACGTCGAATCCTGCTTCAACTAACTATGGTGTCTGCTACAGTAGCACGAATTCGACGCCTACCCTAAGCGACTACTATACGTATTGGAGCGGTAGCTCTACGGGCGGTACGTATAACGGTACAGTCGACCATAATGTCTTGGTGGCTGGTACAAGGTACTATGTACGTGCGTATGTACAGAATTCGTACGGAACGACGTATTCATCGAACACACTCACAGTGACCTTGGAGGCAGCCAATCCCAATACGCCAAACGCCGGCGACAACCCGACGCCCAATGTACCATCGCGCTCAGTGAACAAATAACCTTAAAATGAGAAGATGATTATGAAGACAAGAACACTGAAATATATGATGACCGCCGTGCTGCTGCTTGGCGCAACGGTTGCCGTGGCCGGCTCCCAGCCGCGCAAGGTCAAGGTGAAGTCTGTGGTGAAAGCATCGTCTGGCAATGGTATGATGAAGGCACCTATGAAGGCCATCAGCAACGCCTCGGCACTCGTTGGTGCATACACTGCTGTTGGTAGTAACAGAACCGATATTGCATCATGGCCTGTGACTATTACGGCTGACAATAGTTCCAGCAACAAGGTGTGGATTGCTAACTTGTCGCCCTTCTTCTATTCAGAAGGTTGTGAAGCACCCACCTATAATTATTTCTATGGTACGCTGAACGCGGCCAAGACGGAGTTACATGTGCCGGTAGGCCAACGTATGACTGGAACATACAGTTTCACTGGTGGAAATACACAGTATTCCAACCAGGTGATTTGTATAGGTGCTTTCGACGAATACGATTGTGATGAGGGCTATATCAATGTGCATCAAGACGACATCGTTTTCCGTATTGAAAACAACGGAAACAGACTGGTGCTCACCGACAGCGTGTTCTTTTACTGCTTAAGCAGTGATAACACCTTCTGGATGTTGGACATGGTATATAATAACACGACGCTGACAAAGGAAGCCGGACAAGATGACGGTGTCATCACGCTGACTACCGCCGGCACCCTC
The DNA here is from genome assembly GCA_900316475.1 of uncultured Prevotellaceae bacterium. Taxonomy (GTDB): domain Bacteria; phylum Bacteroidota; class Bacteroidia; order Bacteroidales; family Bacteroidaceae; genus Prevotella. Next base: position 75,816 of record ONDA01000002.1, on the reverse strand, counting down.
GACACGAAGGTGTCAGGCACGGAGACGAGTCTGGTCATCAGAGGCCCGCTGAATGGTGCCGACCTCAAGGTGCTGCGCGATATGAGTACAACAGGTAACCTGACGTCACTCGACATCTCTGGTGCTAACATTGTCGGCGGAAATACGACGAAGTATTATGATGACTATACGGCAAAAAACGACAATGTGCTTCCCCCATATCTGTTTTATTCGTCGAAACTGGAGAACCTTGTGCTGCCGAACTCAATTACTAAGCTTGACTATGGATGTCTCAGCAACTGCAAAAAACTGACAAGTATAACCATTCCTGCCTCTGTGACAGTTTTGTACAGTAGCTGTTTTAGCGGTTCTTCAGCTATGTCGGCTATCTATGTGGAGAACGGCAATGCCAGTTACACTCACTACTCCGGCGTATTGTATACAAAGGACGGCAAGACATTGGTGAAATATCCGGAAGGAAAGACCGGTACGTCTTATACCGTCAACAGTGGTGTCACCAAGATTGGTGATCAGGCTTTCTCAAACGCAAAACTGACGAGTATCACGTTGCCGACGACATTGAAAGAGTTCGGTTCTATGGTATTCTACTATTCGTCATTGACCGCTCTCTCAATACCAGCCTCAGTAACAACTGTGAGTACATCGTCTTTTAGTGCTATGACTGCTTTGACGAGCTTCTCTGTCGCATCGGGTAATGCCGTTTTGTCAACGGACTCGCGAGGAGCCCTTTTCGATAAGAACAAGACCATAATGAAGGCTTATCCTCAAGGCAATACCTCAACGACTTACACTATTCCATCGACGGTTACGGAGATTGAGTACGATGCGTTTTGGACGAATAAGTACCTGAAGAAGATTACCATGCCGGACAACGTGACAACCATTGGTGGCTATGCGTTCGCTTCTTGCTCAAGTTTGGAAGAAATCAACATTCCGGCCAAGGTGACGAAGATTGATAACTATGCTTTCAGTAGCAATGCTGCTATGAAGAGTGTGACCTCGGCCATCACTTCACCTACCGCCCTCAGCGAAACTGTCTTTAATAGTATCCCTTCGACAGCCACGCTCTATGTGCCGGCAGGAACCAAGAGCAAGTATCAGTCATTGGCAGGTTGGAACAAGTTCACCAACATAGTCGAGCAGGGCGGTGGCGGCTCGACGGGCAACGTCACCTATTCCAACGGTGTGATGACGGTGACGCTGACTACGGCAGGTACCTTGCAGTCGAGCATTGCCAACAGTGGCTATTCGACGACTAACGTCACCGAGCTGGTTGTCACCGGTCCGCTGAACGGTGCCGACCTGAAGGTGATACGCGATCTGACAACCACGGGTAACGTGACGAAGCTGCGTCTGACGAAGGACGGTAAAAATGCTACTATCGTCGGCGGCGACCCCACGGAATATTACGGTTCATACACGGCTTCCAAAGACAATGTGCTGCCCGCATATTTGTTTTATAACAGTAAACTGACCAATATTTATTTGCCGAATACTATCACGTCGATAGAGTCAAATTGCTTCGGCAATAGTAAACAGTTGGTAGACTTGTCCATCCCAGCTTCAGTGACGAGTGTGAGCAGTTCGTTCGTCAACAACTGTTCGGCGTTGACGACCCTCTATGTAGGGAGTGGCAGTAGCAGCTACGACGCTCTTAATGGCGTGCTTTATACCAAGGACTTAAAGACGCTGGTGAGATACCCGGAGGGACTGACGGCCACCTCGTTCAGCGTAAGAAGTGGCGTTACGGCTATTGCCTCATATGCTTTCTATAAGGCCAAGTTGACCAGTATTTCGCTACCTACAACGCTACAGTCTATAGGCTCGTCGACGTTTAGCAATTCATCGATTAAGACCTTGTCGATACCTGCCTCGGTGACAAGTGTTGCGACAACTTCGTTCAGCTCCATGTCGTCATTGACGAGTTTCTCCGTCGCTTCGGGGAGTTCTAAGCTGTCGACTGACACCCGTGGTGCGCTCTTTGACAAAAACAAGACCATACTGAAAGCTTATCCTCTTGGTAATACATCGACGACTTACACCATTCCTTCAACGGTAGTCGAACTTGAATATGACGCATTCTGGGGGCACGATTACTTGAAGACCATCACCTTGCCCAATGGCGTTAAGACAATTGGCGGGTGGGCGCTTTCGGGATGTAGTAGCTTAGAAGAGGTAAACATTCCGGCAACGGTAACGAAGATTGATGGATATGCTTTCTCTAGTAATCAAAATCTAAAGAAGATAACATCGGACATCACTACGCCGTTCGATGTAGCCGATGACGCGTTCTCAGGAACTTGTGATGTCGCCACACTCTATGTGCCCGCAGGAACGAAGAGCAAATATCAGTCAAAGAATGGTTGGAAGCTGTTCAAGGCTATCGTCGAGCAGGGCGGCAGTACAACCCCCACCGCCACGGGTAACGGTACGTTGTCAAACCCCTATAATGCAGTAGCTGCTACTAACGTTGCCTTGGGTTTGTCTGTAGGTTCGACATCATCGCAGAAATACTACATCAAGGGTAAGATCTCGTCGATAAAATATACATTCTCCAGTAATTATGGCACTGCCACGTTCTATATCTCGGATGACGGTACGACGGCTAACCAGTTCTGCGTTTATGGTACTTACTATCTGGAGAACAAGCCGTGGGTGACGGGTAATCCTCAGATTGCTATCGGTGACGATGTCATTATCTATGGTAATATCACTAATTACAGTGGTACAGCGGAAACGGCAGACAAGAAGAGCTATGTCTATTCTCACAACGGAATGACAAGAATCAGTGGTGGCGTCGCCTTTAACAACGGCACCATGACACTGACGATGACAACGGCAGGAAATCTGCAGACGGCGATTGCCAGTAGCGGCTATTCGGCTGCCAGTGTCAAGGAACTGGTCATTACTGGTCCGATTAACGGCACTGACATCCGCTACATCAGACAGTTGGCAGGCATTAACTACAGCAATACGGCTGTGACGGCTACGCTGGAGACCCTGAATCTTGAGAATGCCAATATCGTTTCTGGCGGTGAGTACTATAAGTCGCCGGCTTATGCAACGTCCGACAATGTCGTCGGTCTGTCGATGTTTGCCGATACCCAGCTGAAATACATCTTCCTGCCTGAGTCGGCCACGACGATAATGAGTCAGGCTTTCGGTAACTGTAAGCAGCTCATGGGTGTCACGGTATATAATAAGGTGACATCGGTGCCCGGCAACCTGTTCATCGACTGTTCGGCCCTATGCTATATTGACTGGCAGACCACCCGTGGTCTCACATCAGGTATGCTGCCCACATCGTCGGTACGCAATCCCAACCTTCTGCTTTACGTCACGTCAAGTTTATACGCACCTTATACCACCCCGAATGTGGTGATAGGCAGTACGGCTACACAGGTGACGCTGACAAACGGCTATGCTTTCTGGGCTCCGCGTGAATTTACGGCCACCAACATCTCCTACAGCCGTTCGTTCACAAAGACAACAGGTAACGGTTCTGCACAGGGGTGGGAGACCATCACGTTGCCGTTCCAGCCGACGAAGATCAGTCATGCTACAAAGGGCGAACTCGTGCCCTTCGGCCGTTGGTCGGGTACTTCCGATACGAAGAAGCCCTTCTGGCTCTACGGTTTCGGTTCATCGGGCTTTACGGCTTCTAACTACCTGTATGCCAACCAACCCTACATCATCGCTATGCCTAACAACACGATGTATGACGATGCTTACAGGGTGAACGGTACGGTGACCTTCTCGGCTACCAGTGCTACCGTCAAGGCCTCGTTACAGGCTGTTGGCACGACAAATGGCGTGAGGACGCTGAGACCTGCCTACGAGACGGTGCAGGCTGCTTACGATAAGTACGCGATGAACGCTAATGGTTCGCAGTTCGTCACTTATCGTGCGGCATCGCCCTTCGAGGCTTACTTCACGACGACGGAGGCTAACGCCCGTGGTTTCATCGACATTTTCGACGAGTTGCCTACTGGAATAGAGTCCATACCGACTGTCGGTACAGATGAAACGCCGGAGAACGTCTACGACCTCCAAGGTCGGAAGGTAGTAACGCCGCAGCGCGGCATCTATATCAGGAATGGCAAAAAAGTCATCGTCAGATAACTAACAAGAGAAAGCCCGCCAACGTCGGCGGGCTTTTAACCATAAGATGAAACTATCAACACTAACTTTTATTGCTGCCTTGTTCATATCGAATATGGGGCAGGCACAGACTAATAGCCTCGGTGACAGGGCACTTTGGGCAAGTATTAACGGCAAGAAGGACGCCTCCTTAGGCGACTACCAGCAGCATACGGGCAAGGTGCTCGTATCGTGGCGTATGTTGCCGGGCGACAATGCTGATACGAGTTTCGACCTCTACCGCGCTATCGGCACGGGGGCTGAGAAGAAGATTGCCACAAACATTCGCAACCGCACCTGCTTTCAGGACGGCTCGGCCAGTAAGACCAGCGACAACCACTACCGCCTGACCTACGCGGGCAGCGACGAGACGCTCTCCGCCTTCACGTTGACGAAGGCGCAGGTCTCCGGCGGACTACCCTATATCAGCATCCCGCTGGCCGACACGAAGGACGTGTATGCTAATACGGGTAAGATTGTCTATACGGCCAACGATGTGAGCGTGGGCGACCTCGACGGCGACGGCGAGTTCGAGATTGTGGTGAAGCGCCTTCAGAGCGTGAAGGATGCCAGCGGCAACATCGTCAGCGACGGTTCGGGCGCCAGCTACTCGCAGAAAGACTGTCTCTGGGCGGTCATCTGGGACGCTTATAAGCTCGACGGCACACTGCTGTGGCGCGTGAAGGGCGGACCGGGCATCATCCTCGGCAACTCGTCGAGCTTTGCCGTGGCCGACTTCGACGGCGACGGTTGTGCCGAGATGGCCATCCGCACCTGTGAGGGTACTGTCTTCGGCGACGGCACGGAGATTCCCGATGTGAACGGCGATGGCAAGATTGACTACCGTACATGGGGCAACCTGAACACCGCCGACCCCGGATGGGTGGATCACTACAACTCGGCAGGACCGGAGTTCATCAGCATCATCGATGGCAAGACGGGCCGTGAGCTGGCGCGCGACAACTTCATAGCCCGCGAGACCAGCAAGATCTGGGGCGACGACTACTGGAAGCGGGCCTGCTCCTTCCGTGTGGGCGTGGGATGCTTCGACGAGACGGGACTGCCATCCGTCGTCATCGGGCGCGGCGTCTATGACCGCTCCGTCATTGAGGCTTGGGACTACCGTGTACAGGATGGTTCTCCCGTCTTGACAAAGCGCTGGCGCTTCGACACCAACGACAAGGGAACGGGCAAGGACGGCCAGAAACACAGTACCTATGCCGCTCAGGGTAACCACTCGCTGAACGTGGCCGATCTCGACGGCGACGGACTGGACGAGGTGATGTATGGCTCGATGGCCGTCGACCACGACGGCATCGGCCTCTGGAACACACGCTTAGGGCACGGCGATGCCAACCACGTGGGGAAATTCCTGCCTGAGCGTGAGGGCCTGCAGATGTTCCACTGCCTGGAGTCGGGCAAGACGATGGTGGCACTCCATGATGCCCGTGACGGTGCCGTCATCTGGAAAAAGGACGGTGCTGAACCCAACGATATGGGCCGCTGTCTGGTGGGCGATTTCTTCCCCGAATATCCGGGCTGCGAGTTTTTCTACTATCAAGGCAACTATATCAAGCAAGACGGCACTGAGACCAATATCAATACCAAGGGGCAGAAGGGTGGCTGCGGCATGGCCGTTTGGTTCGACGGTAACCTCTCGCGACAGCTCATTGAGGACAATATCATACAGAGCCCGAAGTACGGCCGCACCTTTACGATGTATCGCTACTCGGAGACGTTCATCAACGGCACAAAGTCGAACCCCTCGTGGTATGGCGATATCTTCGGTGACTGGCGCGAGGAGATTATCCTGCCCGATGTCACCCGACTTGCAGACATCAAGATCTTCTCCACCTGGTATCCCACCAGTCACAAGTTCCCATGGCTTATGACCGACCACTGCTATTGGATGGGCTGTCTGAACGAGAATATCGGTTACAACCAGCCCACCAACACAGGCTATTATCTGGGTAGCGACCTGAGAACGGACGCCGACGCATGGGCAGAGGCCGAGCGGGTGCAGAACCGTCCTCAGACAACTGGCATCATGTCGGTAACGGCTCCTGCTGCTCGCAGCACCGGCGGTATCTACAACCTCGCTGGGCAGCGTGTGGACGACTCGTATAAAGGCATCATCATCAAGAACGGAAAGAAACTATATAAATAAGGTATGGTGACGGGCTGCGAGGCGTTCTGCCAAGCGCGTTAAGACCGGAAGATATGGCTTAGAACGCAGAAAGCCCGCCAACGTCGGCGGGCTTCCTGTTTTTACCTGGTGGTTTACTTCTGCTTCAGCAGGTCGCGAATCTCAGCGAGCAGCTCTTCCTGCGTGGGACCCTTGGGCTCCTCGGGAGCAGGAGCCTCTTCCTTCTTGCGGTTCAGCTTGTTGATACCTTTCAGCATCAAGAAGATACAGAAGGCGACTATGAGGAAGTCGACAACGTTCTGGATGAAGTTTCCGTAAGTCAGCTTGGCAGCAAAATCGCCCTCGCCGAATTCTACGGCTAACTTGGTAAAGTCAATGTTGCCGGTGACGACGCCGACCAGCGGCATCAGGATGTCATCGACCAGCGAGCTGACAATCTTACCAAACGCGCCACCGATGATAACACCGACAGCCATGTCCATCACGTTGCCCTTCATGGCAAATTCTTTGAACTCTTTAATAAATCCCATAATTCTAAATTTTAAAGTTTAACGAATCATATAATGTAAAAATTGTCATCTGTGTTTTGCAATAGCTGGCCTTCTGACTTGACATATCTCAGTTTTCGCGCCAGTCACCGCACTTTTCACTTTAATTAATACTGATTTCGGATGCAAATATAGGAATTTTTTTGTAACTTTGCGCTCGAAAACAATAAAAAGTGTTTCTAAGACGCAAATTTTTAATCACAAATAGGTATAACCCATTTAAGAAGAAACAAAAAAATGACAAAAGTTGCAATTAACGGTTTCGGCCGTATCGGTCGCCTCGCATTCCGTCAGATGTTCGAGGCTGAAGGTTATGAAGTAGTAGCAATCAACGACTTGACCAGCCCGAAGATGCTGGCTCACCTGCTGAAGTATGACACCGCTCAGGGTGGTTTCTGCGGCAAGTTCGGTGAGGGCAAGCACACTGTGGACTGCACCGACAATTCTATCATCGTCGATGGTAAGGAGATTACTATCTATGCTGTTCCTAACGCTGCTGAGCTGCCTTGGGGTAAGCTGGGTGTTGACGTCGTTCTGGAGTGCACTGGTTTCTACACCTCTAAGGAGAAGGCTTCTGCCCACCTGACCGCTGGTGCTAAGAAGGTTGTTATCTCTGCTCCTGCCGGCAACGACCTGCCCACCATCGTTTACAACGTGAACCACAAGACCCTGACTCCCGCCGACACTGTTATCTCAGCTGCTTCTTGCACCACTAACTGTCTGGCTCCTATGACCAAGGCCCTGAACGACTTCGCTCCCATCCAGAGCGGTATCATGACCACCGTTCACGCTTACACTGGCGACCAGATGATTCTCGACGGTCCTCAGCGCAAGGGTGATGTTCAGCGCGCTCGTGCCGGTGCTCAGAACATCGTTCCTAACTCTACCGGTGCTGCCAAGGCTATCGGTCTCGTTATCCCCGAGCTGAACGGTAAGCTGATTGGTGCTGCCCAGCGCGTTCCGACTCCCACAGGTTCTACCACCATCCTGCACGCTGTTGTCAAGGGTGAGGTGACTGTTGAGGACATCAACGCTGCCATGAAGGCTGCCACCAACGAGTCGTTCGGCTACACCGAGGAGAAGCTCGTTTCGAGCGACATCATCGGTATGAAGTTCGGTTCGCTGTTCGACGCTAACCAGACCATGGTCAGCAAGATTGGCGACGGCAACTCTCTCGTTCAGGTTGTTGCTTGGTACGACAATGAGAACTCTTACACTTCTCAGATGGTTCGCACCATCAAGTACCTCGCTGAGCTGAAATAATCTCCGTCAAAGGTAAAAAATAGCCGTCCGATTTTGTCGGACGGTTTTTTTTTTGTACATTTGCCGACGTAATGAAGCAGATGATTACCATACTCGGACCGACGGCCAGCGGCAAGACACCGCTGGCGGCAGCGCTGGCTCAGCGAATCGGCGGCGAGATTATCTCTGCCGACTCCCGGCAGGTGTATCGCCGGATGGACATCGGAACGGGCAAGGACCTGGCCGACTATGGCGATGTGCCGTATCATCTTATTGATATCTGTGAGCCGGGTACGAAGTACAATCTCTTTCAGTATCAGCAGGACTTCTACGATGCCTATCAGGATATACAGAGTAGGGGAGTGACGCCGATTCTCTGTGGCGGCACGGGACTATATATCGAGGCGGTGCTCAAGGGTTATCACCTGTCGCCCGTCCCTCAGAACCCGGCACTGCGTGCCTGTCTCGAGGGCAAGACGTTAGACGAGCTGACACAGATGCTCGTTGCGTTGAAAGCGAAGAGCGGTTCGACGATGCATAACAAGACCGACGTCGACTCCTGTCAGCGTGCCATCCGTGCTATTGAGATTGAGACATACAATATTGAGCATCCTGTGCCGCTGCGCGAACTGCCGCCGGTACCGTCGCTGATTATCGGTGTGAACATCGACCGCGAACTGCGCCGCGAGAAGATTACCCGTCGGCTGAAGGCTCGTCTGGACGAGGGAATGATTGACGAGGTGCGCGTCCTGCTCGATGAGGGCATACCGGCCGAAGACCTGATTTACTACGGCTTAGAGTATAAGTACGTGACGGAATACATCACGGGCGTGACAACCTACGACGAGATGTTCCGGCGCCTGGAGATAGCCATCCACCAGTTTGCCAAGCGTCAGATGACCTGGTTCCGCGGTATGGAGCGTCGCGGCTTCACCATCCACTGGATAGACGCCACGTTGCCGATGGAAGATAAAATAACAAGAATCATAGAACTATGGCAGTAATGACTACAAGATGGGGCGTGTTGTACTGTCCCAAGACGGGATTCACCAGCAAGCAGAAGCGGTGGGAGAAAATTGATGCAGTGCTGAAGCAGCACGGCATCTGTTTCGACATGGTGCAGAGCGAGACTGCCGACTCCGTGGAGCGTCTGATGACGATGTTCATCAACAACGGCTACAAGACCATCATCGTCGTCGGGGGTGACTCTGCCCTGAACGATGCCGTCAACTGTCTGATGCGGGTCGAGAAGAGCTTGCGCGACGAGATAGCCCTTGGCGTCATTCCCAACGGCGTGATGAACGATTTCGCCCGCTTCTGGCAGTTCGACGAAGACAAGTTGGAACAGACCGTTGACTGGCTGGCGAAACGTCGTGTGCGTCGTGTCGACTTGGGCTGCATACGCTATACCAACCAGAAAAACGAGAAGTGTCACCGCTACTTCCTGAACTGTCTGAACATCGGTATGACGGCCGACATCATGAACCTGCGCCGTCAGACGCGCCGTCTCTTTGGCTCGCGTACCTTATCTTTTATCTCGTCGCTCTTTGTGATGTTCTTCCACCGTATGGAGTATAAGATGAAGTTGCGTATCAACAGCGACACTATCGACCGTAAGGTGATGACCGTCTGTATCGGTTCAGGGCCAGGCTACGGCCAGACACCCAATGCCGTGCCTTATAATGGTATGCTCGACGTCTCGGTAGTCTATCATCCTGAGATGGTACAGCTCATCGAGGGATTGTGGCTGCTCATTACCGGCCGTTTCCTCAACCACCGCAATGTCCATCCTTTCCGCACCCGTGAAGTTTTCGTCGATGAGGCCAAGCACGCATTGGTGGGCATTGACGGCCGTCTGATGAAGACACCCGTCGGCGTCTTCCGCGTCAATGTCGAGCAGGAGGTTGTCAACTTTATGATACCCGACTGACTTTAGAAGTTGCCGCCACGGCCGCCGCCCCCTCGGCCACCGCCGAAGCCTCCGCCGCGCCCGCCGCCGAAGCCACGCTGCCTGTTCCCTTCGCCCCATCCGCCGCGTTCTCCGTCGCGTTTGCCGCCCCCGCCAAACATATCCAGGCGGTAGCTGACGTGTAGCATGGCGTAGCTGGTGATGGCGTTCACCTCTGAGTCGCGCCAGCCGTTAGCGTTGATGGTACGGGTGAAGTTGCTCTGTTCGTGCAGTATGTCGTACCACTGCAGCATCACCGTCAGTTTCTTGCCGCGCAGGAAACTGTGACTCAGCTGTGCGTTCCATATTTTCTCGTCGGTATTCAGGCTCGCGTCAGCATAGCCGCGTTTGCTGAAGAAGTGGAAGTCTGTAGACAGTTGCGACCCCCATGGGAAGGTGATGCGTGTGTTGCCGCCGTAGTTGTAGTTCCATGTCGTGAGGTTGTTCGACGCCTGCAGCCGGTTCTTGGTCTGTGCGTAGGTCAGACGGGTGTTCAGCGAGAAGTTCAGCCATTTGTTTCTGAAGCTCAGCGACACCGATGGCGCGAGGTTATAGTTGTGCGTGACGTTACGGTCGGGTTCCGCCGTGCGGTTCAGGTTGACGTAGGCTATGTGGTGGTTGTAGCTGCCGTTGATGCCGCCACTGACGTCCCAGCGGTTCAGTGTGTCCAGGCCGATGTTGAACGATGCCCCCACGCGTGCGTTCCAGTTGCCGTTGATGTTCTCCGGTCTTGAGGTGCGTCCGCCTGTAGTCTCGTTATAGGTCACGATGTTACCTATGGCGTTGCTCGTGCGCTGCCAGTTGGCGTTGGTGTTGAAACTCCAGTGTCGCTGTGCCTTTGGTATCTGGTAGCCCAGGCTGTCTTCAACGAGTTTTGGTGCCCGCTGCTTCTGGAAGTTTATCTGCAGGTTGGTGGTGAACGACGGTTTCAGTCCCGGGTTACCCATTGAGATGTTCAGCGGATTCGTGTCGTCGTAGATGTCGAGCAGCTGTGTGATGCTCGGCTGTTGTGTCTGTCCGCGCAGCTGCACTTGCAGGTTGGTCTGCTGGTTGAACCGGTAGCGCAGGTTCAGCGTTGGCGAGAGGTTTGTCACCGTGCGCACCGTGTCTACCGGCCGTCCCAAGTACTGTTGTACATAGTGCGACTTCTGCGGCTGTATGCTCACGCCGACGTTCATGTTGATTTTCTCGCGTACCATTCTTAACTGCAGGTCAATGTTGTGCCCGTATTCCGTACGCTCTGAGTAGCGCGACAGCCGGCTGCTGAGGTAGGTCTCGTAGGGACTTGGCAGTGCGCCGAAGAGTGCCACCCACTCGCGGTACTCGTTCATCAGGTTGTCGAATACCGCGTCATTGAGGTTGGGCAGGTCGTAGGTCGACGGGTCGTTCTTCTGATGGCTGTAGCGGAAGCGGTAGTTCAGTTGCAGGAACAGTCCCTGGGCGCCGAAGGAGCGGTTGCCGCCGCCGCGACGGCCGAAGGGTCCGCGGTTTCTTCCCGCTGTAGAAGCGCCTGACACCGTGTCTTCGGCAGCGGGCTTGGGCGTGAATGTGAGCAGCGGTTCGGTGTAGGTTATCCCTAAGCTGTAGCTGAAGTTGTCGTTGGCCGATGCCGTGTAGCGGTTCGTCTGGTAGGTGGAGTCGTTGCCGAAGCGGTCTTTCTTTTGGTAGAGGTGTACCGCCGACAGACTGCCGTTGTCGTTGCTGCCGTCGCGATAGCTGATGTTCGCACTGACGGCAGCGTTACGCCCTTTGTTGCCGAAGCGGCGGTAGAGCTGTATCTGTGCGCTGACGTCCTTGGAGCTGCCTTCGCCCATCGACTTGTTGCGGCGGTCGTTGACGATGAGGCTGCTGTCTGCCATCGTCTTCAGGCCTTCGATGCTCAGGGCGTCGCTGACGTAGTCGTAGGGGTTGGCGTTGAACGAGGCCGACGTCGATGCCGAGCGGCTGTCGTTCGTCGAGAAGCTGGCATTGGGGCGGAACGACAGGTTGGTCACCGAGTCGATAGTCCATTGCAGGTTCATGTTGCCCGTCCAGCTGTTGCTGCGCGAGTAGCTTTGGCTGATGCTGTTCGAGAAGGCGCCGCCACGGGTGTTGACGAAGTTCTCCGAGGCGTTGCGGTTCCAGTTGTCGGCGTCGTTGCGTGTCCAGGTGACACGTCCGCTGGTTCTCAGTTTCCTGCCGTCTTCGTAGCTGATGTCGAGTGCTCCCGTTTTCGTCTCGCGCTGTCCCTGGTTGTTGCCTCTTCCTCGTCCGCCTCGTCCGGTGAAGTTGCGGCCGTTCACGTTGTTGGCATTGCCCATGAAGGTGTAGCGCACGGCACCGAAGGGCTTCATGGCCGTCAGACGGATGCCGTAGCGGTTGTCCGTTCCGTAGCCGATGTCGGGGTTGGCCTGCAGACCGTTGCGGGCGCTGCGCTTGGTGACGAACTCCAGCACGAAGTCGTCCTCGCCGTCGTCCACGCCCGTCATACGGCTCAGGTCGCTCTTCTCGTCGTAGGCTTTCACCTTGTCGATGACGTAGCTCGGCAGGTTCTTCATCACAGCGTCGTTGTTGCCCGTCATGAAGTCGCGGCCGTCCAGTTTGAACTTCTTGACGTTCTTGCCGTTGATGGTAATCTTGCCGTCGTCGTCAATCTTGGCACCCGGCAGTGCCTCTACCAGTGCCTCGATGACCGACCCTTCGGGCACGCTGTAGGCATCGGCGTTATAGACGACGGTGTCGTCTTTCACCACCATCTTCGGCAGCTGGGCCGTCACCACGGCCTCCTTCAGCAGGACGGCTTCCGGCTTCAGGGCAATCTGTCCTACCGCCGTTGTGCGGCGGGCCACCACGCTGACGGCCTTCGTCTGTGTCTCGTAGCCTAAGAACGACGTCTTCAGCAGGTAGTTGCCGGCCGCCACGTTGCCGAACGTGAATGCTCCCTTGACATTCGACAGTGTTCCTGCTATGAAGGTGGTGTCCTTCTTGCCGGGGCGATAGAGTTGTAGGGTAGCCCTGGCCATTGGCAGCTTGGTCTCAACATCTACGACGCTGCCTTGCAGGGCCGCTTGTTGGGCTCTGCCGTGGGTCAGGCTGGATAGCAGTATCGCTATTATCAGGAGGCATCTATGATGGTGCATGTGTTGGTTAGGGTTATTGATGTAATATTTTCCTAAATGACTTATACACGTCCAATATTATAGACTTTTTCCCTGTTAAATGGTTTAATTTGCCTCTCATTTTTTTGTAGATATCTTAAATATCCTTAATTCCTTTGTGTACTGACAAAAAATGCTTACCTTTGGGCTATCAAAATCTAAAGCAATAAAATTTACAACCTTAAAATAGGAACTATGAGTTATTTACGATTCGAAAAAGCCGTGATGACTAACCTTCAGGAGAGTCTGCGTCGTGAATTGCTCCGTACCAACCGTTCTGGTGCTTACAGTTCGTCGACGCTCGTCGATTGTAACACCCGTAAGTACCACGGTCTGCTGGTCGTTCCCGTACCCGAACTGGACGACGACAACCATGTGTTGTTGTCGTCGCTCGACTGTACGGTCATCCAGCATGGCGCGGAGTTCAACCTCGGTCTCCACAAGTATCAGGGCAACACATTCAGTCCTAACGGACACAAGTACATTCGTGAGTTTGATGCCAGTCTCGTGCCGACGACCACCTATCGTGTGGGCGGTGTCGTCCTGAAGAAGGAAGTCATCTTCCAGGCCTACGAGGACCGCATCCTCATCCGCTACACGCTGGTCGATGCCCATTCGGCCACGACGCTGCGTTTCCGTCCCTTCCTCGCTTTCCGCTCTGTGCGCCAGTTCACCCATGAGAACATGACGGCCAGCCGCGAGTACACCGAGGTGGACCATGGTATCAAGACCTGCATGTATGCCGGCTATCCCGACCTGTATATGCAGTTCTCTAAGAAGAACGAGTTCATCTTCATGCCCGACTGGTATCGCGGCATCGAGTATCCGAAGGAGCAGGAGCGTGGCTACGCCTCCAACGAGGATCTCTACGTGCCCGGTTATTTCGAGATGCCCATCAAGAAGGGCGAGTCTATTGTCTTCGCCGCCTCTACGTCGCAGACAAAGGCCGCGGGTCTGAAGAAGCTCTTCGACGACGAGGTGGCCCTGCGCGCCCCTCGCGACAACTTCTATCATATCCTGGTCACCGCCGCCCATCAGTTCCATAACCGTCAGAAGAATGACGACCGCTACCTGCTGGCCGGTTATCCTTGGTTCAAGGCCCGTGCCCGCGACACGTTCATCGCCCTGCCCGGTCTGACGCTGGCCATCGACGAGCGCGACTACTTCGAGCTGGTGATGAAGACCGCCGAGAAGGGACTGCGCGATTTTATGGAAGAAAAGCCGCTGTCGGTGAAGATTTACGAGATAGAGCAGCCCGACGTGCCCCTGTGGGCCATCTGGTCTGTGCAGCAGTACGTCAAGTTTGTCGGCAAGGACGAGGGCTACCGCCTGTATGGCAAGCTGGTGGCCGACATTGTCGACTATATCATTGCCGGCGGTCATCCCAACCTCCGTCTCGACGAGAACGGACTCGTTTACTCCAACGGTCGCGACAAGGCCGTCACCTGGATGAACTCCACGGCCAACGGCCGTCCCGTCGTGCCCCGTTCGGGCTATATCGTCGAGTTCAACGCCCTGTGGTACAATGCCTTGAAGTTCTGTGCCGCCATGCTGGCCGAACAGGGTAACCAGGAGAAGGCCGACGCGCTGGAGCAGCGTGCCGCGCTGGCCAAGCAGTCGTTTGTCGAGACTTTCGTTAACGAATACGGCTATCTGCTTGACTATGTGGACGGTACGAACATGGACTGGTCGGTGCGTCCGAACATGATTTTCGCCGTCGCTTTAGACTACTCGCCGCTGTCGCAGCAGCAGATGAAGAGCGTAGTAGATATATGTACGCGCGAACTGCTCACCCCGAAGGGCCTGCGCTCGCTGTCGCCGAAGAGTGGCGGCTACAACCCGATGTACGTCGGTCCGCAGACACAGCGCGACTATGCCTACCACCAGGGAACGGCCTGGCCGTGGCTCGGCGGCTTCTACATGGAGGCCTGCCTGAAACTCTATAAGCGCTCACGCCTGTCGTTCATCGAGCGGCAGATGGTGGGCTACGAGGACGAGATTGACTATCACGCTATCGGTACCATCTCCGAGCTCTTCGACGGCAACCCGCCGTTCCACGGACGCGGCGCTATGGCCTTCGCCATGAACGTGGCCGAAATCCTGCGCACGCTGAAGCTCTTAGAGAAGTATTCATATCAAAAGTAAATAGGAGGAACGCTGTATGAAAGTATTAATGTTTGGATGGGAGTATCCTCCTCACGTGTTCGGTGGACTGGCCACCGCAAACTATGGCATTTCTGAGGGTCTGAAGGCCCAGGGCGACATCGAGACCGTGCTCTGCCTGCCGCATCCCTTTGGCGACGAGAGCCAACACGCCTGCCGCATCGTGGCTATGAATGCTGTGCCCATTGCCTACCGCGACGTCGACTACGACTATGTGAAGAGCAGGGTAGGGAACATCATGGACCCCGACTACTATTTCAAGCTCCGCGAGCACATCTATGCCGACTTCAACTATATGAACGTCAACGACTTGGGCGCTATGGAGTTTGCCGGAGGCTATCCTGGCAACCTGCATGAGGAAATCAACAACTACTCGATCATCGCCGGCCAGGTGGCCCGCACCGAGGAGTTCGACATCATTCATGCTCACGACTGGCTGACCTTCCCCGCTGGCATCCATGCCAAGCAGGTCAGCGGCAAGCCCCTGTGCATCCACGTTCACGCCACCGACTTCGACCGCTCTCGCGGTAAGGTGAACCCCACCGTCTACTCTATCGAGAAGAACGGCATGGACTGGGCCGACTGCATCATGTGTGTGTCGGAGCTGACACGCCAGACGGTCATCAACCAGTATCACCAGGATCCGCGTAAGTGCTTCACCGTCCACAACGCCGTCTATCCTCTGCCGCAGGAGTATCAGGACATCCCGCGTCCCGACCACACCGGCAAGGAGAAAATCGTCACGTTCCTCGGACGTATCACCATGCAGAAAGGCCCCGAATACTTCGTCGAGGCCGCCACGATGGTGCTCCACCGCACGCGCAACGTCCGCTTCTGCATGGCAGGCTCCGGCGACATGATGGACGCCATGATTCACCTCGCCGCCGAGCGCGGCATAGCCGACCGTTTCCACTTCCCCGGATTCATGCGCGGCAAGCAGGTGTATGAGTGCCTGAAAGCTTCCGACGTCTACGTCATGCCGTCGGTCAGTGAGCCCTTCGGCATCTCGCCCCTCGAGGCTATGCAGTGCGGCACGCCGTCGATCATCTCCAAGCAGTCTGGCTGTGCCGAGATTCTCAACAACTGCATCAAGGTAGACTACTGGGACATCCACGCCCTGGCCGATGCCATCTACAGCATCTGTATGAACGAGTCGCTCTTCCAGTATCTCAAGGAAGAGGGCAAGCGCGAGGTAGACCAGATAACCTGGGAGAAGGTGGGTCGCTGGATCCGCACGCTCTATCGCCGCACGCTCGGCTGGGAAACCGCCTAAGTAACAACAAGACGATTAAACGATTAAACGATTAAACGATAAAAGAACATGAAAACCATTTGTTTATATTTTGAGATACATCAGATTATCCATCTGAAGCGCTACCGTTTCTTCGACATCGGTATCGACCATTACTATTACGATGACTACGAGAACGAGCGTAGCATCACCGACATTGCCGAGCGCAGCTATATGCCGGCACTCACCGCCATCGGCGACATGATTGCCCAGCATGGCAAGTACTTCAAGGTGGCCTTCTCGCTCTCCGGCACGGGCATCGAGCAGCTGGAGTATCATGCTCCGCAGGTCATTGCCAAACTGCAGGAGCTGGCCAAGACGGGCTGCGTGGAGTTCCTGGCCGAGCCTTACAGCCACGGCCTCTCGTCGTTAGCCAACGAGGAGACCTTTGCCCTCGACGTCAAGAAGCAGTGCAAGAAGATTGAGGAACTCTTCGGCCAGAAGCCTACCGTGGCCCGCAACTCTTCGCTCATCTACAGCGACGACATCGGCGGCCAGATAGCTGCCATGGGCTTCAAGGGTATGCTTACCGAGGGTGCCAAGCACGTATTGGGCTGGAAGTCGCCACACTACGTCTACAACTGCAACATTGCGCCCAACCTGAAGCTGCTGTTGCGCGACGTGGAACTCTCTGACGACATCTCGCTGCGCTTCAACAACGCTGAGTGGGACGGCTATCCCCTCTTTGCCGATGCCTATATCGACCGCATCGCCCGCTTCCCCGAGGAGGAGAAGATTATCAACATCTTCATGGAGCTGTCGGCTCTCGGCATTGCCCAGCCGCTCTCGTCGAACATCCTCGAATTCCTCAAGGCTCTGCCCGCCTGCGCCAAGGAGAAGGGCATCGACTTCGCCACACCGACGGAGATCTGCATGAAGGTGCCCAGCGTAGGCGCCATCGACGTGCCCGACACCCTGTCGTGGGTTGACGAGGAGCGCGACTGCTCCTGCTGGCTCGGCAACGCCATGCAGCGTGAGGCTTTCCAGAAGCTATACTCCGTGGCCGACCGTCTGCGTATTGCCAACGACCCGCGCATCAATCAGGACTGGGACTATCTGCAGGCTTCCAACAACTTCCGCTTCATGACCACCAAGCCCTCTAACGTGGGTCTCGACCGTGGTATCTACAGCGGACCGTTCGATGCCTTCACCAACTACATGAACATCCTCGGCGACTTCATCAACCGTGTCAACGCCCTCTATCCGCTCGACATCGACAACGACGAGCTCGAGGGTCTGCTCACCACCATCAAGAACCAGGGTGACGAGATTGAGATGAAGGACAAGGAGATTACCCGCCTGAAGGCCAAGCTCGAGAAGTACGAGGCCGAGAAGCCTGCCAAGAAACCTGCTGCGAAGAAGGCGTCTGCCAAGAAAGCCGCAGAGAAGAAGGCAGAGCCTGAAGCATAAAGCTATCGTTTAACGACAACAGGATATTTTTATTAACGACAACAAGGACAACTTTGGACAACTCTTCTTGCAAACGCAGAAGGATAGTTGTCTAAGTTGTCCTTGTTGTCGTTGTTAATATTTAGAAGCTTATAACAACCATAATAGGGAAAACGGCCCGTAATGAAACATTTTTGAAAGTTTTTGCAACAAACGAATTACTCCGTTTGCGCCTTTTGTAGTACCTTTGCAAACCGTTAAAGGACATTTTTTCGATTAACAATAATAATTAATTAAATCACTAAAAACATGAAAAAATTTACAAAATTAATGCTCACCTTCGCACTGCTTGTTTGTGGAGTGGGGGGGGGTAAATTCTGTTTATGCGACTAAGAAGTATGCTTCTATTTCTGTAGCTACAGGTGCTACATGGAATGCTGAAACCAACACTATGGGATTCACTGCAGTTAATGGATGGCAGATTTTGTTTACGGCTCTTCCATCAGGAGATATTACTACTTACACTAAGATTCATGCCACATTGTCTGATATGAGCGATAATATTGACAATGTTAGGTTGAGGATTAAAGATACATCAGATCATTATGCTGATTACAATCTTGTTTCAGGAGAAAACAATATTGACCTTGCAGCACTTGCAGAAGCTAATCCTACTTGTAATTTTGAGAGTATTAATGATATTACTATATGGAGCCCAACGAGTGCAAAAACAGGGCAAACTGTAGATGGAGAAAATCAAGCGTCGGTAGTTATTACAGATTGTTATATTGAGAAACCATTTGTTTTTGCCTTTGACGCAACAGGAAGGGCTGTTGTAGATGTAACAGATTTGAAAGCGTGGGGATGTATTTCTTTAGACCCTCAAACAGGGATTGTTACTAATTCATATGCAGACCCAGGTAATACAAATGGATATTTAAAGATTGATTTTTCACCTGCTGTAGATATGTCAAGTGTCTACGGTTTTAAGGTGAATTACTCTGGAGATGATATCCTTGATGGAATTTCAGTTAATAGTTGGAGATATAAATATGGATCTAATATTTATGGTCGTAAAGACATTGCTGCAAGTATGGCAGAAGAAACCAGTATTGAAGCATGGATATGGGGAGCAAAAGCTACAACTGGTTCAATGACTATTACCTCTGTTGAGTTTTATAGTAGCGTGATTTCTGCAAATCCTGGTGAAGAAGCGCTTATGAGTGGCTTAACGAATTATCATAAGAATGGCGAAAACTGGGAGACCACAGGTTATACTCCTAATTATCGGGTTAACGAAGCGACAGGTGCTGCATATTATGGAGTCGATTGGAGTGGCGAGAACTGTCAAAACTATTCAGACGTAGAGGGCTATAAAGCTATCAGGATATATTCAGACGGTTCCAATACTCCTCGTGCATTGTTTTTTAACTCATCTGCTAATGGACAGCAAGCCTTCAATTTTACTTGGAATAATGCAAAAGGCTATTATGAGTTGTTGTTATCAGATGTTTTCGCTTCAGTTAATAATTACAAGTTGATTTCAATTCGTCCAGCAAGTGGAACATCTTCTTCTATTTCGGGTATCTATATGGTTGAAGAAAAACCAATTTATGATTATGTAATTAGTGGTAATGGTGTCAAGACGGCGAGTGTTACCGCTGCTCTTACAGATGCTACAGCTACATGTGTTGATGCAACTGGTCTTACAAATACTTCAGCTATTGCATTGGAATCTGTCAATCCCAACTGCCTGTTTGTGGCTAATGCTGGTAAATTGTCTAACACCAAGAACGTTATCGTTGATAACGTTTGCGCCAACCTCGAACTGACCGACGGCCAGCCGTACAAGGCTCCTGTTGCCTTCACCGCTACGAACGCGAAGTTCACGAAGAAGGTGAGCGACGCCGGCTACGCTACGATGATGATTCCCTTTGGTGCCGATAAGCCCACAGGCGTTGAGGCTTACAATCTGACAGCTGTCAATGGCGAGACTATCACCAGTAGTAGTGTTGATGCTATTGCCGCTAATAGCCCCGTGATGATCAAAGCTACTGCTGGTGATTATGAGTTCACGGCTTCTAATGTTAGTATCGCTGCTACTGCTAACGGCGAGGTGACCAACGGTCTGCTGAACGGTGGTTATGCTACAATGACGGCTGCTGCTGATGCCAACAATTATGTGCTGCAGAATAATGCTAATGGAGTGAACTTCTACCTCGTGACTGAAACGGCAGCCACGGTAAAGCCCTTCCGCGCTTACTTGAAGGCATCTGGCGCAGGAGCCCGTGCGCTGAATCTCGACCTTGGCGAGACGACCGGCATTGAGACCGTGAAGAAGGCCGACATGACGACTGCCGTCTACAGCCTCAGCGGTCAGCGCGTTGCTGCTCCTCAGAAGGGTCTTTACATCGTGAATGGTAAGAAGGTTATTGTAAAATAAATTATGGAAAGGAAAAATCGCAATATGAAAAAGACATATCAGAAACCTTATGTTCAGCTGGTGGTGGTCAACATTGAAAATACCATCCTTGCAGGTTCGCTCGGCGCAAAGAGTGAGGGATACAACCCTGAAAGCGAGTCGCTCTCATACGAAGAGAACTCCCTCTGGAACGAACTCTGATTAACAGAAATAACATCAGCAGAAACCCTCGGGACGTCAGTTCGTCCCGAGGGTTCGTTTGTTGTGACCATAGGTATTCTCCCGATATAGAAGCTATTTATCAAACCCATCCTTCAAATCACGGCCAATCAATGATGCAAGTTGAGAATGAGATACACGATAAATGACATGGAAATAATATTTTTCATTGATACCATTTATTTCTACTACCGACAAACAAATGTCCGTGATATGATGTAGCTTGACATACCGATGAAACATTCTGTCAAACAATCTACTCCGATACTCTTGTGGCGGCATCGTGTTTTTAGATGTATGTGGAATAGGATTAATAAAATCACAATAATAGCAAATAATGACATCATCTTTTTCAGAAAAGAATTTCGCTATAGTATCCTCTATAGCAGAAAGCACAGAATGGCCTGTTGTATGGCTACCCACAAGCCGTCGGAGTTCTATACCAACCAATGTAACACCTTCCAATGCTTCTATGGTCTCTAAAGATAAAACATTGTTATCTTCAGACAATGTTATATGATACACGTCACCGTCTGATGACCTGAAAATCCGGACGAAATCATCCATATTCTACAACTGGACAATTTCAACATTACTATATTCTCCGGCCTCCCATCGTTCTTGGGTCTTCTGAAGCCGCTGAGCCTTCTCAATACCAATCTGGCGCAGTCGGTCAAGAACCTTGCGTGATGCTTTTTTTATAGTAATATATTCCGTCTGTGACATAATATTATTCATTTAACGCTGCAAAAATACAACAATATTTCGAAATTGCCAAATTTTTATGCCAATTCTTTATCCTTCAGCAGCTGACTGACACGGATAAACAAGTCCGTGTCCGTCCGTGTCCGTCCGCTGCGAAACCAGTCCGTCCCGTCCGTTCCGTCCGCTGCAAAAACAAAGATGTGGCCTATTTTAGGGTCGTGGCGACTTTCTTGAGGTCCTTGTCGGCACTGCTGCTGCCCACCATCAGTTCGTATTGTCCGGCGACGACGCGCATGGTGTTGGTCTGCGCATCCCACGTCTCGAACGATGAGCGGGGCAGGGCGATGGTCACCGTGCGGCTCTCGCCGGGCTTCAGCTGCACCTGCTGGTAGGCTCGTAGCGTCTTCAGCGGCCCCTCCTTGTCGGCGGTGCGGCGAATGTAGACCTGTACCGTCTCCAGTCCCTCGCGCTTGCCCGTGTTCTTCACGCTGACGCTGACCTTGCCGTTGCGGTAGACAGGCTTGCCATATTCGAAGGAGGTGTAGCTCAGACCGTAGCCGAAGGGGAAGAGCGGCTCTCCGGTGAAGTAGCGGTAGGTGCGGCCCCGCATGGTGTAGTCGAGGAAGTCCGGCAGGTCGTCGGTACTCTTATAGAACGTGACGGGCAGGCGGCCGCTGGGGTTATAGTCGCCGAAGAGCACGTCGGCCAGCGCCGTGCCGCCTTGTTCGCCGTCGTACCACCACTGGACGATGGCGTCGCACGACGCCACCTCGGGCACCATGGCGATGGCCGAGCCCGAGCAGTTGACGAAGACGACCTTCTTCCCCGCCTTGTGCAGCATTTGCAGCACGTCGCGCTGTGCCTGCGGCAGTTCTATCGACGTGCGGTCGCCGCCGCGGAATCCCGGCTCGCTGACCTTCATCTCCTCACCTTCGAGCGAGGGCGAGATGCCGCCGACGAAGACGACGGTCTCCGCCGTGCCTATCTGTGAGAGCAGCTGGTCGGCAGTGGGAACCACCAGACTCTTGATGTCGAAGTTCAGGGCACCGTAGCCCGTCTCCTGCACGTAGTCTATCTGCAGACGGTAGTGCTGTCCGGCCTTGACGTTCAGCTCCTTCTTCGCACCCTGTATGCGGTGGCGCACCTTCCAGATGTCGACGATGGTGTCGCCGTTGACCAGCAGGCGCAGCTTGTCGTCGCCGCTGATGTCGAAGACGAGCGTCTCATCGCGTGTGGGGATGAAGGTGCCGTCGAGACGCGCTGAGAAGTTCTCGAGGTTGACGCCCGGGGCGAAGACCGTGTTGCCGCCGTTGCTCAGCCTTACAGGCTGCGTCAGGGTGACGGTGGCGGCAGGCGTCCCTTGCATCTCCGTATTATTATAATAGGTGGCCTGTATGCCCTTGGCACCGAGTGGCGACAGGATGTCGCTGAAGCGGCTCTCCGTCATCTCGTTGCGCGTGAGACTGCATCCCTGGATATAGCCGACCGGCGTCTGGCACTTCCTGCTGATGCCCTCCAGGGCGGTGATGGTGCGGGTGGGGTAGCCAGAGTAGTTGCCCCACATCATGACCGAGTCGTTGGCGTTGGGACCCATGACGACTATGTTCGAGGTACGAGGTGCGAGGTGCGAGGTACGAGGGGAGGGGGGCAAGGGGAGAGGCAGCACGCCGTTGTTCTTCAGCAGGACGATGCTCTTGCGGGCCATAGCGAGGGCCAGCTGCTTGTGCTCCTTGGAGGCGACTGCCGAAGCAGGAATCCTGGTCCACCCGACCAGCGAGTCAGGGTCGAAGTCGCCCAGCTGGAAGCGGGCGACGAGCAGGCGGCGCAACGAGCGGTCGAGGTCGGCCTCGCGGATGTCGCCACGACGGACGGCAGCCGGCAGGTTCTTGTACTCCGAGCCACACTCCACGTCCGTTCCTGCCAGCACGGCCTTGGCCGACGCCTCGGCACCGTCGCGTGCCACGTTGTGCCAACGCGGCAGGAAGTCGCGGATGGCACCGCAGTCGCTGGTGATGAGTCCCTTGAAGCCCCACTCGTCGCGCAGTATCTGCTGTTCGTAGCGCGTCTGTGCGCAGCAGGCCTGACCGTCAATGCGCTGGTAGGCACACATCACCTCGGCCACGTCGCCCTCCTGTACCAGCGCCTTGAAGGCTGGCAGGTAGGTCTCCCAGAGGTCGCGCTCGGGCAGGTTCTCGATGTTGAACTCGTGGCGGTTCCACTCAGGACCGCTGTGTACGGCGAAGTGCTTGGCGCAGGCCAGCAGCTTCATGTATTTGCTGTCAAGGGGCTTGCCGTCGTAGGAGTAACCCTGCAGACCGCGAACCACGGCCAGGCCCATCTTCGCCGTCAGGAAGGGGTCTTCGCCGTAAGTCTCCTGACCGCGTCCCCAGCGTGGGTCGCGGAAGATGTTGATATTTGGTGTCCAGAACGACAGGCTCTGGTAGCGCTGTATCTTGCCGGCACGCTTGGCCTGCTGTGCTTTGACGCGGGCCTCGTCGCTGACGGCCGTGAACACCTGGTGTAGCAGCTGGTCGTCCCACGACGCGGCCATGGCCATCGTGATGGGGAAGACGGTGGCGTAGCCGTTGCGGCCAATGCCGTGCAGGGCCTCGTTCCACCACTGGAACTGCGGGATGCCCAGTCGCGCGATGGCGGGCGACTGGTCCATCATCAGCTTCACCTTCTCGTCGAGCGTCAGCCTCGACAGCAGGTCGTCGGCACGCTCGGCGGCTGTCAGCTGTGGGTTCTGGTACGGCAACGTCTGCGCCGTCATCGCCATGGTGCCGAATGTCATGAATACGGTTGCAAGTAGTTTTCTCATAATCATTAGTTTTTGTTTCGTTTAATGCTATTATGCCTGCAAAGGTACGAAAAAGTGATTATAATGCCAAGCATTTTGACAAATACTTTAAAAATGTGGAAGCCGCTATGGCTTCCACGATGACGAGACTATCGGCTTCCCACCAAGTCGGAGAGCCTATATTGTTGAAAATTGGGGATTTTGGAATAAAATAGATGTTCAAAATTGGGGATTTTGGAATATTTGCAGCAATTTAATTTGGGGATTCTGGAATTTTTACTTATTTTTGCACCCAAAACATAGATATATTATGTCAGAGATAAGGATTTTCAAACGGAAGATATACGACCGGATGCTCCAATGGAAGCAGGAACGTGACGGCAAGACCGCACTTCTGATTAAAGGTGCCCGACGGGTAGGCAAGTCCACCATTGTTGAAGAGTTTGCACGTCAAGAGTACGAAACATACATGCTTATAGATTTTTCAAGAGCATCGGAAGAGGTTAAATCGCTTTTCAACGACCTGATGGATCTTGACTATATTTTCTTGCGTCTGCAGGCTATCTATAATGTCATTCTCCAAGAACGCCGTTCTGTCATCATCTTCGACGAAGTTCAGAAATGCCCTCTTGCAAGACAGGCAATCAAGCAGCTTGTGAAAGACCATCGCTATGACTATATAGAGACGGGGTCACTTATCTCCATCCGCAAAAATACTGAGGATATCATTATTCCCAGCGAGGAAACACGCATAGACATGTTCCCGATGGACTATGAGGAATTTCGTTGGGCTTTGGGTGACAATGCGACAGTCCCGCTTCTTCGTCAGTTCTTTGACAAGCAGATGCCTCTTGGACAGGCTTTTCGTAAATCCATGCGCGATTTCCGTCTGTACATGCTTGTCGGTGGGATGCCACAGGCTGTAAACGAATACCTTGATACCAACAATCTCAGTAAGGTTGATACGGTGAAACGTGAGATTATAGATCTCTATTTCGATGACTTTCTTAAAATCGACCCATCGGGACGTGCTTCCCAACTATTCCAGGCCATCCCCTCAGAACTTAGTAAGAATGCATCACGCTATCAGGTGAGCAGTGTTCTTTCTGATAGTGAGCGCAAGAATCTCTCGGAGGTACTGAAAGCCATGAAGGACAGTATGGTGGTCAATTTCTCCTATCATTCTAACGACCCCAATGTCGGTTTTTCGCTCAACAGTGATAAAGACCAATACAAGATGTTCGTTGGCGATACAGGATTGTTTATTACGCTTGCATTCTGGGACAAGGATGTCACGGAGAACATCATCTATCAGAAACTACTTTCAGACAAACTTTCTGCCAATCTCGGCTATGTCTATGAGAACATCGTAGCCCAGATGCTTACAGCGACAGGGAACAAGCTTTTCTACCATACATGGCCAATGGAAAACAGTAACCACAACTATGAGGTTGACTTCCTGCTCTCACGGGGCAGTAAGATATGGCCTATTGAGGTGAAATCTTCCGGCTATAAGACTCATGCCTCGCTTGATGCCTTCTGCATAAAATTCTCAGATCGAATCAGCAACCGTTATCTCATCTATACCAAAGATCTTAGGAAAGACGAGGCAACAACACTCTTGCCTGTATTCATGACCATATTCCTATAATAGTAACGGCAATCCCTGACGAGTCAACGCTCATCAGGGATTGCTTCCTCAGCAGCGTACTTCGTGGGCGTTTGCCTGTGCCGTTCCCCCGGCTGCAACTTTCACAACAACCAAATAGGTGACACCTCTTACACCTGGCACTTAACTTGCTGATATTCAATATGCTTTTAGTATTTGAGAGGCACACCAATGGTCGCACCAATGGTCGCACCAAGTCACGGCCTCCCGCAAAAATTTCACGCCTGTATTTTTTCACGAGAGGCCGTGAGATTTTTCTGAGAGGCCGTGAGATTTTTCCGGTTCAGGTGTCAGTGTTGGTGAGGGCATTGGTGCGACCACTGGTGCGACCACCCACCGCCGCAACTGCCTGATAATCAGTATGAGGTGTGCTGGGTGTCACCAACTTTCACTATTTCGGCTGGAGCGTGCGCGTAGGCACGCGAGAGACGCCAAGCACGAGAGACGCCAAGCACGGAAGGCGTCAAGGGACGGCAGTCGCCAGAACGGCTTATACGGCACTGGCTGTCAGCCACTTGACAAATTAGGATTCCGCCAGCCTCCGCGAAACTCTTGCACCGTCCGGTCTTTCTCCGTACCTTTGCACCGCAATTCGGCACTCCGACCATCTACCGCGTGGCTGTCGCTAACATCTCAAAGTGCGCCACCAACCTATCGTCGGAAACAGCTGCTGTTCTGACTGCCAAAACACGGCGACCATCATCTGGTTGCAAACTCCGGGTGCAATTCCCTGGCGCGTCAGCAGTCTATCCGTCATCTATGCGTCGACAGCCGAACGAGCTGTAGCATGCCGTAGCCTATATTCACTCGCTCGGAATAGCTCATCGCGACCTGAAGCCTCAGAACATCATACTCACCCGGCAGGGACTTCACGTTAAACTTTACAAATCTTATTGTTAATTGAAATAAAAGTTGTACCTTTGCAGCCGAAAGGCTGCGAAACTGCTCACGCTCGGCCGTTCGACCTCTGGTCGCTTGCCACCGAAGGGACGCAAGAATTGATGCAAGCATCATTGCTCTCGCTTAACCGCAGTTGTGCGGCGTGAAGGCCGCTAAAGCGATAAGACAGGAGGCATAGAACAAGCGCTGTTCTCCTATTGCAATATCGGTTTAACATAAGATTAACAAATAGAGTATATATAACTATGGCAACAGCAATAAAAGCAATACCGACTCTTTATGGTAAAGAAGCTCGCCGTTTCCGTGACTTGGCAGACGAGGCCGAGCGCAGGTATGCCCTGCGCCCCAAGCGCGACATCACGAAAGAGCCGGAATACGTCGCCATGCGCGAGATGTTGAAACGTTCAGGCTTTTAACATCCTATGGATTATTCTTGGCTCCTTACTAACTGCGACCTCTCGCTACTCACCAGGGAGGTCATAGAGTCATGCCATCCCTTTACATGCGGGATGATGCTGAGCGTACTGAGCGGATTGAACATCCACGAAAACTCAGAACACGCTTGATGTTCTGTGACTTACTTGAAGATTAGAACTTACAAACATACCTTTTATGCCCCACCGAGAGAGACTTATATACTTTGTTAAGCGAGAGAAAAGAAATAAACTAAAGAGGTCTTCATATGGCCTTGAGGCCACACGAAGACCTCTTTAGTTATTTCATCACGGTCTTCTTGCCATTCTGGATGTACAGGCCCTTGGTGGGGTTGCTGACGCGTATGCCTTGGAGGTTGTAGACGGCTCCGCTGGCAGACTGTGCGTTGCGGACAGCAGAGATGCCTGTTGCCCCCAGCACATAACGGAGGGCTGCCAGGCGCCACTTCGTGGCATCAACCGAGAACTTGTATGTCTTGTTGGCTTCTAACGTATAGACTAAAGCGTCCCACTGGGCAATTTCGGCCGCAGGCTTACTGGCATTGGCAACCTCAGCACCCGTAGACAGCACTTTGCCGGTAAGGCCGTTTTCCCCTTCCAGCATGTAGACGGTCTTGCTGGTACCGATAGCACCGCCGAAAAAGATGGTGAGCGTGCCGGCCTTCGTGGTCTGAATGATGATGGGGGCATTGTTGGTGGCACTGCTTGTGGCATAATAGCCTTTGAGGTCGACACCGTCGACAGTCTGTGCGCCGGAGCTGCTGCCACCGCTTTTCCAGTCGGTGACACTGGGGTCGAAGGTGACGGTGATGCCGTCGATCTCGGTAATGCTGTTGCCGATATGGGCATCTTCCTTGACAAAGACATAGACGGACTCGCTACCTCCTGAACGTGCTACCGTAGGAATGGTAGAGAGGATGTTGGAAGCGTCGTTGCCCAGCGTAGCACCTGCACCATCTTCGCCCGTCAGCGTGGCGGGGACGTCGGCAGCGGCCATCTTGTTGTATTGGTAAGGAACGGTAACGACGCTGCCTGCCTGAGAGTTGGCAAAGCTGTTGTCGCGAGCTGTCACGTTGCGGTTGCTGCCACTGCCCGTCAGGGGTGACTTCACGCCAGTGGCGGCAAAGTTGCCTTCTACCAGTGCCCGGCTATAGCCGTTAATCGTCATACCGACGCTGTTGCCCGGACAGTTGTGGTAATTGTTGACAAGATGGATATAGCAGTCGTCGGCCTGCGGCAGACGGCGCATGCAGCCCGCGCCCCAGATGTTGCAGGCAAAGGTGAGGTGGAGCACCATTTCGTGGTTGCTGACCCATCCGCAGCCGCAAGTATAGGCGTGGGAATAGCTGCGGTCGGTGTAGTAGAAGTGGTTGAAGGTGTAGGTGGCCCAGTCGCAGACCTTGCTGTCGAGGGCACCGTCCTGGGAGTCTACCAGCGTGCAGTGGTCTACCCATACGTGCTTTCCCTGATTGGTGATAAGGTCGACACCGTCAATGTCAACGGAACCGGGACCTATCAGCGAGAGGTTGCGGATGATGATGTTCTCGCTGCTCTGCTCGATGCTGAAGATGCCGGCCTTGTTGGGCAGGGAGTAGACGCCCGTCTTCTGGTGCTGTAGCTCCATCATGGCCTTCTTGGTGAAGAAGGCACGCTTGTCGCAGGTCAGTGTTGTGCCGTCAGGCAGTGTGCCCGTGTACTGGTCGGTGCTGCTCAGTCCGTCCAGGTTCTGGGCTTTCAGGTACGTATGGTCATCGGCTGTCAGGAAGAACTTTGTGCAGAGGCGGGCGTTGTTGATGCCAATGAGCGTCTTGTTCTTCGTTGATGCTAACTTCATGTACTCTTCGATGATGAAGTCGCCGTTGGAGCCGTCGAAGATGATGATGTCGCCTTGGGCTATGGCTTTCTTGATTTGCGAGTCGTCGCTCTGTCCGCCGCCAAGGGCTTTCAGGGTGACAGTCTTGGCGTCGGTGAAGTTACCACCGCTAAGGGTGTAGGATGTGCCTGACTCGTCGGAGTAGGTTGCCCAGCCCCAGGGTGCAACATTGTTGCCGGCCAGACAAGGCAGGAGCGCCATAGCACTCAGTAAGGTCATTAGAATCTTCTTCATTGTTGCAAGATTTTTTTTGTAGCAGTTTGTCAATCTGTAGTGTTAGTTCAGGTGAAGAAACAGAGGACGGACAAACCTCGTTGTCCGTCCCCTATGTTGTAGACTCTCAGTATTTATTCTTCGGGAATCCAGCGCGGGTCACCGGCGGTGACGGAGCTGACCTTCAGCGTGAAGTCGCCGTTCTCAGGATCCTTGAACAGGTCGGCCGACGAGCCTTCGAAGGTCTGGTCGACGGTGAACTTGTTGCTCGACATGACGAAGTCGCTGGTGAAGTAGCTGTTGGAAGACTCCACAATGCCCTCGCGTACACCCTTTGACGTCTCAGTGGCTGTCTTAGCGAAGATGACGCTGTTGAGCATGATGGGCACGTTGACGTTCTGGGCATCGACGAAGTAGCGGCCTGCGCCGATGATGTTGTAGAACGTACAGTTGCTGACCTCGATGCCGTTGATCTTGGCGTTGCGGCAGTCGGTGAAGCTGTGCTGCAGCGTGTTGAACGTCGAGTTCCTGACAACGAGGCGTCCGATGGTGTAGGCTTCGTTGTTGAAGTAGAACAGGGCATAGGCGCCGCTGCCCTGGTTGGTCACCGTACAGCCGTCGACAAGAATCTGCTCAATAGACTTGGCTGACGACCCCTGGAGACGTACCCACGAGCGGGTCATACCGGTGAGGCTGACATCGGTGAACGTCAGTTCGCCAAGGGTGCAACCCTCGCTCTGGTTGATGAAGTACTGGCATCCGCCGTCCTTGATGTTGACATTCTCAAGGCGCACGTAAGCGTGGCTGCCGCGGATGTCGAGAGACTTCGACAGGTTGATGACAGGCGTCTCGCCGCCCGAGAGTCCGAAGAAGGTCACCGACATGCCGTCGGGAATCTTCACGCTGGTAGCGTCGCCGGCTTCCGACGTTCCGTGGATGTCGATGGTCACACCGGCGGGAATACCGATGGTGGCGCTGTAGTTCGTCTCGCTGCCGGCAGCAGCCTTAGCCTGCTCGGCAATCTCGTTCATCAGGTCCTGAGAGATGACGTCGACCGAAGCATCGAGCGTGTACTTGAAGTCGGCAGAAGGCATCGAGGCAGGCGTCGTCACGTTGAGTGAGCCGCGCTTGGTGTCGCCGTTGAACAGCTGGATGGTGTAGGTCGTCGTGGAAGCAAGGCCGACGAGGTCATAGTGACCGGCGGCAATCGCCTCGGCACTCAGGGGGTATTCACCCGTCTGCTCGCCATTGGCCAGCACGACAATCTTCGTGACCTCGGAGCCGGCAATCCATGACAGATGGAGCACGCCGTCCTCGATGTCTTCGGCTGTCAGGTCGTAGAACAGCTGTTCGGCCAGTGTGGTGAAGTAGCCGCGTCCGCTGCCCGTCTTGTAGTAGAGCCACTTTGAGTTGGGCTTGCCTTCGGAGATGGCCCTGACGCGCAGGTAGTAGTTCGTCTCGCCCACCAGGCCGCGGATGGTGTCGCTGGCTGTGGTGAAGGTCTGGAGGATGGACGTGCTGCTGACCTCGTCCTGATAGAGCGAGTCAGTATTGACCTCCACTTCGTAGGATTTGGCACCGGCCACAGCCTTGAACGAGACAGCGGCCTTGGTGTCGTAGCGCTCGATGGTGATGTCACCCGTGGGTGCAAACGTGCGGTTGTAGGAACCGTCGGTGTCCCAGTCATTGCCGTCGGTACAGCCTGCCATCAGCAGGACTACGGCTCCGGCGCCTATTACCTTATATATATTGTTCAGTTTCATAGATTCTTGTTGTTTTTGGATTAGTCACTATAGCCGTATGAGTTGTGCAATGAGCCGTTGGCGGCTGAGATGATGGTCGAGCCGATGGGCATGATGTAGCGGTTCTGTACAGCCGGTGTCGCGTAGGTGATGGTGCCGTCGGTGTTGACGGTGGCCTCGCCTAAGAGTCCGCAAGAGATGGAAGGCAGGTTGGTGTACACCTGCGTGTCGGTCTCTTTCTCAATGTCGCTCTTGCCGAAGGAGTCGGCGCTGCCGGCATAGTCTGCGGCCGTCTTGCCTGCGGGAATGCCATACCAGGTAATGCTCGAGAAGTCAATCTGGCTCTTGGCAGCGTCAAGATAGTTGAAGTAGACTTTCTCCTGATAGATACCGCCGATAAGCTGCTTGAGGTAGGTCTCCTTCATCTCCTTGGTCTTCTTCACCAGCAGGTTCCAGCGCACGAGGTCGGCCTTGCGCATACCTTCGCCAGCCAGCTCCCAAGCGTTCTCGTCGACGATGGCGTTGAAGAAGTCGGTCTTGTTGGCGGGGATGGCATTGATGTAAGCCTGGGCTGCCGACTTGTCCTTGAAAGCACGGGCGTGAACCTGTGCCAGAGCCTCGCGGGCAGTCAGTCCGGCCGAGCCTTCGTAACCTGCGTCAGGGCCTGCCAGCTCGTTCATCACCTCAGCGTAGTAGAGCAGCACCTGAGAATAGCGCATCAGGATGGGGTTGATGCCCGTCATGTGCTTGGCCGTAGCCACGAGGTTGTCCTGAAGCCAGGCGTCGCTCATCTTGCGCGGATCCCACTTGCCGACGTACAGGCCGAAGGGCGCATTGGTCAGCATCTGTTCCTCGGTGATGTTCTCTGCCGTGTTCTGGGCAATCTGGAAGGCTGCCACCGTCAGGTCACGACGCTGGTCGGCGGGGTCGTAGGAGTAGAGCAGGGGAGCGGTCACCTTCATCTTACCAGATGAGTTGCCGTAGCCGTACTTAGCGGTGATACCGTTCAGGCGTACGCCGACGGTATAGCCAAGTTCGCTGCTGACGTTCTGGCCCATAGGAATCTCAAACAGGTTCTCGTGGTAGTTCTGGTCGAGTGTCAACTGGTTGACAAGAGCCCACTGATTCTCGATAGAGGGGTTCAGCTGGTGCTTGCCACTCTGGATGATGGCCGTCAGGTGCTTCAGTGCACGCTCATAGAGCTGCTTGCGCTCAGCATCGCCGGGACGCTGGGTGGGATAGGTGGGGTCTGAGTTCTCGGCAGCCGTCTCGTAGCCGCTCTTGGCAGACTCGCGGATGGCGTAGCCGGCGCGGGTCAGTGCAATCTGTGCCAGCAGGGCGTGGGCATAGCCCTTGGTGACGTGCTCGGTGGTGTAGCCGCTCACCTCGTCGGCCCAGGGCAGGTAGCCGATGGCCTCGTCAAGGTCTTCCATCATCTTGTTCAGGATCTCGTCGCGGTCGGTCTTGTTTAAGTAGACATTGCTCAGGTCGCTGGCCGACGGCTCAAGCTTCATGGGCACGTCGCCATAGAAGCGTACCAACTCTAAGTATGACAGGGCGCGGATGGTGAGCGACTCGCCAAGATAGCGCTCCATAGCCTTCTGGTTGTTGCCGCCGCCGTTGATGAGCGAGCTGTTGCGGATACCGCGGATGTTCAAGTTGGCGTCCTCAATGGTGCCATAGAGGTTGGTCCACACGTCGCTCAGACGGGCCCAGCCCGGATCAAGGTTGTAGTTCATGCCGCCTCGCTCGCTGGAGGTGTTATAGGCGTTGCTGCCCAGTCCGTCGACCAGTTCGCAGTCGCTGTTCATGCGCCACACGATGCCTAAGTCCTGTGAATAGGTACGGTCCTGCATCATGTCGCCGAAGAGCTTGTTCACGCGCAGGCTGGTGTAGTAGGTCGATTCCCAGACCGAGGCATCGGTCTGTTCCGACGGCGACTGCTGGTCGAGGAAATCGGTGCAGCCTGTCAGGCCGAAGGCACCAGCCGCTAATGCTATGATTGAAAATATCTTTTTCATATTATGTTTCTCTTTTCAATTATCAATTTTCAATTATCAATTTTTAGAACGACACGTTGATGCCGGCTACGTAAGAGCGGCTCTTCGGGTAGGCGGCGTAGTCGATGCCAGGACACATGGGATTGCTCTTTGAACTGGTGTCAACCTCGGGGTCGTAGCCCGTATAGCCGGTAAAGGTCAGGAGGTTATAGCCAGTGAAGTAGATGCGTACGTTTGACAGCCACACCTTCTGCACCAGCTTCTTGGGCAGTGTGTAGCCGACGGTGACGTTCTGCAGGCGCAGGAACGAGGCGTCCTCGACAGCGTAGTCGATGAGCTGCATGGCCGTTACGCCAGCGGGGTTGTACATCTCCTTACCCTGGTTCAGTTCGTTCAGGCGCGACATCAGTGCCTCGTTGCTGCCATAGGCGGCAAGTGTCGATGCCGACGGGCGGCCGAGGTTCATGCCGTTGTTCGGGTCGATCCAGGTATAGCGGTTCTCGACGTTGAAGTCGTCCACCAGGTTATAGTTACGTGCTGAACCGGCATAGAAGGCGTTGGCCAGCTTCGTGCCGTTGAGCAGCTTGTTGCCGATGGAGTAGTTCAGGAAGACGGTGAAGTCGAAGCCCTTGAAGTGGCCGTCGAAGCCGAAGCCGCCAGTGGTCGTGGGCACGGTGTTGCCCAGACGCTGCTTCAGGGGATCGCCATTCTCATCGGTCTCCACCTTGGGCACGCCGGGATAGAGGTTACCGCCGAAGAGCGTATAGCTGTTGTCGGTGCCGTTGACGAGTTCCCAGGCACGGCCATTGTAGCGCAGGTCACCAGTGCCGGTAGCCGGGTCGTAGACGGTGTAGTAGCCGTTGAGCTTATAGCCCCAGAGTTCGCCTAAGCGACCGCCTTCCTCGATGAAGAAGTTGTCGTTGTTTGCCATGGTCGAACCGGCCCAGGCGTAGTTCTGCCAGGGGTTATCGACGGCCACTTCCTCAATCTTATTCTTATTATAAGAGATGTTGGCGTTGAAGTTCAGTCCGAAGTCCTTCTTGTCGATGATGGCAGCGTTGAGCGTCAGCTCGACACCCTTGTTCGACGTCTTGCCGAAGTTCTGATACTGATAGCTGTAACCCGAGTTCGAGGGAACGACGCTGCGCATGAGCAAGTCTTTGGTGGTGTTCCAGTAGAGGTCGAGGGTACCGTTGATGCGTCCGCCGAGGAAGCCAAAGTCGATACCAAGGTTACGGGTGACGGTGGTCTCCCACTTCAGGTCGGGATTGTAGAGGTAGGTGCCGTGCTGCAGCATAACGGCGCGGTTCTCGTTGAAGAACGGCGTCTTGCCCGATGTACCGGTGACGGTATAGGTGGTCTGGATAAGGCCGGAGTTGATGCGGTTGTTACCAGCCGTACCGAATGAGAGGCGCAGCTTCAGGTTAGACAGCCACGACTGTGTGCTCTTCATGAAACTCTCCTCTGACAGACGCCAGGCCAGTGCCAGTGAGGGGAAGATTCCCCAACGGTGGCCGTCGCCAAACTTTGACGAACCGTCGGCACGCATGGTGAATGTTGCCAGATAACGCTCGGCAAACGTGTAGTTGATACGTCCGAAGTATGACAGCAGGTTCTCGTCGGCGGCTATCGTGCCCTCGTTGTTCAGAGCCGTGCCGCTGGTGGTATGGGCAAGCACCTCGTCAATGGTCATCGAGGTGGGGTAGGCTACCGACGTGCTGGTGCGCGAGGTCTGCTTCGAACTCGACCACTCCTGGCCGATAAGCACATTCAGATGGTCGCGGCCACCGAAGAGCTTACGGTTGTCATAAGTCAGGGTGTTGGCGTTACGCCAGTTCTGGCTGGTCACGCGGACAAACTGTGCCTGCGGAGCACCGTTATAGCCGTACTTCGAGTTGGTAGTGGCGTCGGCTCCCCAGACCTGATCGGTATTGTTGTACTTCCAGGTGTAGCCGAACTCTGTGCGGAAAGTGAAGTTCTTGATGGGTTTCCAGTTCAGACCGCCATTATAGCTCTGCTGGAAACGCTCTTGATATTTGTAGGTGGCGGTGATACGCTGGTAGGGCGTACGGCGGGTAGAAGTGCTGTTCTCCTCGTCCTCGTCGTCGCTGCCACTGCCGAGGGTCTCGACAGGTGCCCAGCGTACGGTGTTGGCCACGATGCCGTTGGCAGCATTCGACTCGTTGGTGTCGGCACCGCCGTTCAGACCGTCGAGCGTGGTGTAAGCCATACGGCCGTTGAAGTCAATCGACAGCCACTTGTTCAGGTTGGCGTTGATCTTGGCACTGATGTTATTCTTCTCATAGCCAGAACCCATCATAATGCTCTTCTCGTCATTATGGTTGAAGCCGACGTTGAACTTGAAGTCTTTTGAACCGCCGCTGACGTTGGCGTTGTACTGCGTCTGGTGACCGGTGCGTCCAAAGACCTCGTCCTGCCAGTTGCTGCCCTCGACAGAGCGCCAGATGTCCAAGTCGTTGTAGTTGCCGTAGTCCG
Source organism: uncultured Prevotellaceae bacterium (assembly GCA_900316475.1). Lineage (GTDB taxonomy): Bacteria > Bacteroidota > Bacteroidia > Bacteroidales > Bacteroidaceae > Prevotella. The sequence continues at coordinate 40,339 of ONDA01000002.1, read as the reverse complement.
TAGAGCCTAACTCGTACTGGTAGAGGGCATAGTTATAGGGCGACATGACCTTCACCTCCTTCGTTATCTGTTTCCAACCGTGTGAGGCGTTGAACGATACCTGAGTCTTGCCCTCGGAGCCGCTCTTTGTGGTGATGATGATAACACCGTTGGCACCACGGGCACCGTAGATGGCCGTCGACGATGCATCTTTCAGAACGTCGATACTCTGGATTTCACTCGGGGCAATGTCGCCAATGCTCGACACGGGGAAGCCGTCGACGATGTAGAGCGGTGAGTTGTCCTGCGACAGTGAGCCGCCGCCACGTACGCGGATCTTCACGTCAGCATCGGGCGCACCCTCAGTGGTGGTGATGTTCACACCAGCCATCTTACCGGTCATGGCCTCTGAGATGTTGCTCACGGGGATGTTCTCCACCTGCTTCGAACTCAGTGACGAGACGGAACCCGTCAGGTCTTTCTTGCGAACGGTGCCGTAACCGATGACTACGATGTCGTTCAGTGTAGTGTTGTCATCTTCCAGGACAACGTTGATGGAGGTCTTGCCTTTGACGTCAACCGTCTTCGTCTTCATACCGACGTACGAGATGGTGACGGGCTTGCCCGTTGACTTGAGGGTAAAATTACCGTCGTAGTCGGTAATGCCGCCATTCTTCGTGCCCTTCTCAATGATACTGGCACCGATGACAGCCTCGCCGCTCGAGTCCTTCACGTTGACCTTGACGGTCTGTTGCGCGTGCACTGAACCCGCTATCAGCAGTAGGGCCAACACAAGCGTCGCTCTGATACTCTTTAATTTTTCAGACATAAATTTGATTAGTTTTAGTAATTATTATTTGTGTAAATGTAAACTTACGCTGCAAAGATACTATAATTTTATTATTCCACCAAATTTCACGTGCGTTTTAACGGAAATAAAAAAACTGCCCGTCTCCTTGCTATGGAAACGGGCAGTCTTTTGTGCTCAATTACTTCTGAAAGAATTTCTTGCCATCCTTGATGACCAGACCCTTGTAGCCTGCACCCACCTGCTGGCCAGCAGCATTGTAGGCAGCACCGTTCTGTGCGTCAACCTTGATGTTCTTAACTGAAGCGGGATCAGCGAGGATTGAGAATTCTGTACCGTCTTCCTTAGCCACCTTGATGCTGGCGGCCTCGTTCTCAGAGAAGTAGATGCCGCTCCAAGAAATCTTCGAACCGGTAGCGTGAGCCAGGTACTTGCAGTCCTTAGCAACGGGGAAGTAGAGCACACCCAGACCGTTGCCTGCAGTAGTAGCTTCGGCGTCGTTCAGGTACTCGCGGATAACCCACTGAACCTGTCTGCCTTCGGGGATGTAGTTAAACTCACCTTCGCCCTTGATCTCAAGATTCAGCACGCTGCTTGAGATTCTGTCGTCTTTTACCTCCATAGCGATCTTGTAACCTATAGGAGAACCTTCCTCAAAGACCATGTACTGCTTGTTGGTTGACAGCTTGGCAACAATATAAATCCAACCATCTTTCTTGGCATCAAGCTGGATGACAGCACCGCTTACGGCAGGCTTCAGAGTCAGTGCGGGGTTACCGCCGTCTGCATCTTTAGGGTTGTCGTTACCCTGAACACCACCAGTAGTAAGAATCTCATTACCGTCAATCAGAGCCTTGATGTAATCATTGTTCTTGCAGTCCACAACCTTATGCTGAGTAGCAAAAGCATTGCTGATGTCAACGGCACCGTCGATAGCTCCCCATGACTTGCCAGCTGCGACGTCTGACAAATCACTAGAGAGACCCTGGGCCTCACCGTTCATTTGGAATACCTGAGCATTCATGCTCATAGCGGCTACAAGAGCCACTGCGCTAAGTAAAATTTTCTTCATACTTTTTTGTTTTTAAGTTTATTAATAAATAGGGATAAATTACATCCGCTGCAAAGATATAGCTAAATTTTCAAATACCAAAATATTCTCATTGATTTTTTGTAGTGGAAGAGGGGACATGTATTTCAATGCCCCCTCTAATCAGGCATCTGTTAGAATAAATAAATTCTTGTTGTAGAAATCATTAATTCTTCTTTCCCGCAAACACATAAGTGTAGATGTACTGCTTACGTCCCACTTTTACTTGTTTTTGGAAATTGACATACATATTGCCACTATCGTCAATCTTGCCACTAAAACCAGATCCTAATGGATTAGAATCCGTGTTGTTATTGAAGATATAACCTTTGCCAGCATGGGTGATGTTGGCTATAGATGTCTCACTAACATTAAGGCTGCTATTTTCAAGCTGTGAACTGAAGGTGACATTTGTTTGATAAACCGTGTTAGTGGCTTCCAAGGTGATGGAACCAGCTCCAGAGTATGATTCGTTGTCCAAAGTAACAGTCCAGGTGCCGGAATAGATGCCAGCGGATTCTTTTTCTGGTGTTGTGCTAAAAGTTGTGCTGTCGTCATCATCTCCACAGGATATGAAGGCGCAACTACATGCGAAAAGCACAGCTAATGAATATATTATCTTTTTCATATTCTAAAATCTTTTTTCGTTGTTCTGATAGTTTATTCTGTTACGCCACCGTATCCGGGATTTTGGTCAGCGTTGGAAATACCTGTATTAGAACTGATTTCGTTTTCAGGTATAGGACGTAGCCATTTGTAGTTGCCTAACACGTCGGCCATCTGGCTTGCCGTATTGATATAGGTGTTGAATGCCACATTGTAGCGAATCAGCTGCTTGGTACGGCGGAGGTCGACCCAACGGTGTCCTTCAGCGTAGAGCTCACGGGCGCGCTCGTCAAGGATGACGTCTATGTCTCTTAGTGTGAAGGAAGCAGGTGTGTTATATTCTACATTATAAGTGTTGAACGACGACAGACTTGCCAAACCGGCACGGTTTCTGACTGCATTCAGCTTGGTGAGAGCCTGAGCAGTCTCGCCAGCCATAAGGTAGGCTTCGGCTGCAATAAGATACATATCGCTAACATGGAATACTACAAGGTTGCGATAGTCGTTGGAGCCTGCTACCTGTGCGGACTCGGGATCGTCGAACTTCTTCACGCAGACACCGTTGTTGACCTGAGTGTTATATTCGGCAACACTGATAGAGGACTGCGTATAATTGCCGTTCTTGTCAAAGGAGAATTTGATGACGGGTGAAGAAAGAATAGCCACGATGACTGCGTTGGTGCAATTGCCCTGTACGAACTGAGACTTGTGGGCCTCGATGTCGGCCTTGACCTCCTCAACAGTCGCATAATAAGGATAGAAGCGGTTTGCGATGGGCTGACTGGCCAGCTTGTCGGCTGTTAGGTTATAATAGGCATAGTAACCTGAAGTTCCCCATGCGGCATCACCGCTTGCCAGCAGTTCTGCGTTGTAAAGCGTAGTCATATAAGTGCCCTCGTAGCGCTTATCGCCTTTCTCAAAGAGATACATGCTCTTTTCACTCTGCTGGTTGTCGCTGCCGACATTTTTCAGACCCAGCTTAACGCAGTTGCCATAGTAGCCTCCAAAGTCGTTCTGACGGCTATGACCTCCGCTGGTCTCGTCGCCAGGATAATTGGCGCGCTCATACATAATAGAGAAAATCTCCTCGGCATTAGCCTCATTGGTAGGAGACCATTTGTCATCAAACGACATCGTCAGGTTAATACCGTTGATAGCCTTCTCAGCCCAAGAAGCTGCCAGAGCGAAACGGCTTTTGTCATTGACAGTGTAAGTGCCCTGCTCGGCATTGTTGAGCGAGGTGTCAATGTCCCATGCAGCTGCCAGACAAATCTTTGCCAGAAGTGCTGCCACAGCCTGCTTCGAAGCACGTCCTTTGTGATCGCTGTTGGCATCGAGTGAAGAGTTGTTGTAGAGATCGGTTAGGTCTTCAATGAGAGCTGAGTAGATTTCATTCAAATCCTTACGGGGATAGTTCCTCTCTGGCGTGTTGATATAGCTTGTGATATAAGGAACGCTGCCAAACTGCTGGGTAAGCATATAGTAGCCCCAGGCACGGAGGAATCGGGCTTCCTGCGCTTCCTTTGAGCTGGCATTTGCGTAGAAGATGACAGCATTCGCATAATTGATAGCCTTATACGCGTTAGAATAATAATTTTCAATAGTAGAGGAAGCTGGTGTGAAGGTGTATTCGTTGAATTCGCCAGCTGCGTGACCACGGGTATTGATATAGAGGTCGGTACCCTGCTCGTATATGGGAACTTGATTGACGAGTGCATCAAAGCTGTTGTAGGCAGTGACAAGAAGTGATGAGACATCACCTCCAAAGAATTTATCGGTCGTTTGCCCGCCAGCAGACTTGTTCTCTGCATCAAGGAAATCGCTACAACTCGTTAGGACCATTCCTGACAGAAGTGCGACAATAACTGTTGAAAATATGCTCTTTTTCATTGTATTGCTTTTTATAAATTAGAATTTAATGCTTGCACCAAACTGGTATGTAATAGTGCTTGGACCATCGTTCTTTGCAGCTGCATCAGCCCATTCCGGGTCGAAGCCTTCATAGCTTGTAAATACGAACGGATTGGTCACTGTAGCATAGAGACGCAAGTGATTGCAGCCAATCTTGTTGATGAGGCTCTTCGGGAATGTATAGCCCAATGTGATGTTCTTCACTTTAACGTAAGATGCATCAACAATACTCTTTGCTTCATCCCAATATGATTTATGAGCACCCACACCAGAATTCAAACCACCATTGTTGGGGAAGGGGTAATCACCGTAGTGAGTCGTTTCCTGATACTTCGGATTGATATAGGTACCATCTGCGTTCACACCGTCACAGTCAATCAGAGTACCGGCAGGAATGTACCAGTCCATAGCAAGTTTCTGGCGTCCACGGTCGTTCATGGCTAAGATGTCGCCATTGAGGAAGTCAGAGAACACCTTATAGTTCTGCTTGGTATAGAGCGAGAACGAGAAATCGATGTTCTTCCATGAGAGGTTAGAGGTGAAACTGCCTGTCCATGCGGGATTGCTGTTCCAGATGCTCTTGTCTTCAGCGTCAATTACGCCGTTGCCGTCGCGGTCGACTACCCAAGGCTGACCTTCTGTCAGGTTATAACACTGGTAGAAGTAGTCGTACTCACGAACCTGCTCACCGGGAGTAAAGCCTTTAGCTTTGGCAATGGCATTGTCGGGAACGGTCATCATCCTGTCAGAAACGATGCCACCCCACTCATAGCCCCAAACGTTAGTGGCTGAGTAGCCGATGAAGAGGTTGCCAGTAGGCTTGCCGCTAAGCAGACGGTCACCTGTGCCGTTAATTTCGCGTACCTCGTTCTGGTTGTGTGCAAAATTGAATGTGGTCTGCCAGTTCCAGTCCTTCGACTCGATGTTGACGGTTGTTAAGCTGATTTCCACACCACGGTTGCGAACACTGCCTACGTTGGTGGTCAGATAGTCTCCACCAGATACCAATGGCAACTTGACGTCGAAGAGCAGTTCCTTAGATGTCTTCTGGTAGACATCCAATGTACCGCTAATACGACCTTTGAGGAAGCCGAAATCCAAACCGGCATTAATCTCGTGAGAAGTCTCCCACTGCAGGATGGTATTTACAATGCCTGAAGGATAAAATCCTTTCTGATAAGCTCCGTTCAGATAGTAATAGACAGGACCTGCAACGGTTTGCTGGGTCTCGAAGTTGCCAATACCCGTGTTGTTACCCGTCACACCATAGCTCAAGCGTAACTTCAGGTTGCTCAGCCAATCGACTTTCTGCATGAAAGGCTCTTCTGTGATGCGCCAGGCAGCAGCAACAGAGGGGAAGCAGCCCCAGCGCTCGTCCTTGGTCAACTTGGACGAACCATCCCAACGTACGGTTGCTGTCAGGAGGTAGCGGCTCTTCCAATTGTAGTTGGCACGCAGAGCATAGGAGATCATGCTGTTCTCTGTGTATGAGTTGCTTGAACTTTCCTTATTGAAATCTCCTGATTTCATATTCCACCAGTCCGTATTTTCCATGACACCATCAGCTGTCCATGCAGATGTTTCTGTATTGCTGGATTCCATTGACATAAGTGCCATCAGACCGATGTTGTGATCTTTAGCGATAGTCGTGTTGTAGTTGATGATGTTGTCCCAGGTCCAGGAGAATCCACGCTGGTTGGTAAGCGTTGCTGAGTTCGTGTCTGCGTCAGCATAGGTCTTGCCTGTTGTGGGATTGATGTAACCCGTAAAGGCACCCTGGCGGTAAGAAGAATAGTTGGGCGAGAATGTCGTCTTGAAGTCTAAGCCCTTCAGGATATCCAATTTGATATAGAAATTACCTAATGCGCGCCATGTCTCACGAGACTTTGAAGTGTTCTTCAGCAAGTCAAGTGCACTGACCTGATCAGAGAACTGATAGGAAGAGCAGGTGCCGAGAGACTGATAGTTGCCGGGCAGATGGTTGACATTGCCGTCTTTGTCGTATGGAATCATATAGGGGTTCATACGGAAAGCAACTCTGATGGCATCATCGTTTCCATAGTCATGGTTGATGTTGGCCACGTTGAAGCTGAATCCGGCACTGATAACCTTATTAATTCTGGCATCAACGCTTCCCTTGAAGCTATATTTGCTCTGTTCATCACCAACATAAATACCTTTTTCTTTGTTGTAACCAACACCGAAGTGGTAGTTGACGCTTTCGCTACCGCCACTGACAGACAGGTAGTGATTCTGCTGGTTTCCTTTCTGGGTGACGAGGTCGGGCCAGTCATAGGTAGCACCAGAGGCCAGCATTTTCTTCATCATGAATTCACCCTCGCCGACATTCTCACGCAGCAGGCACTGCTCCAGAATGGAACCGCCAATCTGATAAGTGGGATTGGCTGCGGGGAAAGCAGCACCGTTTGCACCGGCGTTTGTCAAGAACTTCATGAAGCGATACCTGTAGAAGCTCTCGCCATCCATGAAGTCTGGCATACGGGCAGTATTCGTAACACCATAATAACCATCATAGCTGATAGTCGGCTTTTGGTCTTTTTTGATACTCAGACCGCCTTTTGTCGTAACCATGACGACACCGGCTGTGGCGCGAGAACCATAGATGGCAGTAGAAGATGCATCTTTCAATATGTCGATGCGCTCGATGTCCTGCGGGTTGAGCCACTGGATGTCGGAACACATCACACCATCAACCACATATAGTGGTTTCGTGTCAGAGTTGATTGACGACTTACCACGAATTTCGATATTGAAATCACCACCGGCACGGCCTGAGGATTGGGTGATGTTTACGCCAGGATTGCTTCCCTGTAAGTTTCCTAATACAGAGGGAGCACCTTTGGCATTCAGCTGCTCTGTATTCACAGAACTAACGGAACCCGTCAGGTCGGTCTTCTTTACGGTGCCGTAACCTACGACAACGACATCCTGCAGAGTGGTCTCGTCGTCCTCAAGGGTCACTTCCACACTGGTCTTGCCGGCCACGTTCACTGTTTGGGTCTTCATGCCGATGTAGGAGATGACGATGGCTTTCTTGCCCGTCAGCTTCAAGGTGAAGTTACCGTTGAAATCAGTCACAGTGCCGTTCTTGGTGCCTTGCTCTAATACAGAGGCTCCAATGACATCTTCACCCGTGGCGTCTTTCACGTGTCCACTGATTGTCTGCGCCTGAATGGTTCCCACGATCATCGTGAGGGCAAGCAACAGTGCAATCCGTAAGGTCTTAAATTTGGTTTGCATACATTATTGGTTTTAGTTAGATAATATTTTGTTTCTTTTGTTTTTACTTTCGTATTTGCATCATTTTCTTTGCAAAAATACATATTATTTTTTTAATACCACTAAAATTTGCGACAAAATTAGTGAATTTTGGCGAATTTTCCGTAAAAAAAAAGTTTTTCTTAACGTAAACGTTTACAAATTAAAAGGCGAGACCTGCCATCGCAGGTCTCGCTCGTTTCCTTTGTTTGTATCCACCGGGTTACTTGATAACAACTTTTTTCCCATTGACAATGTAGAGACCTTTACCAATCTTCTGCACGCGCATACCATTAAGATTATAGATGGCATCGACTGAAGGTGCCATACTGCCGATGGTTGTGATGGCTGTCTCGCCGTTAATGCCGACACGGGTCTTGAAGCTTTCGGGCGTATCGGCAAACACCTTCGCCTTGGTGTAGTTCTCGGCCTGAGCGTCGGTGAGTATGGTCTCATACTTCTTGTTGCCAGAGGCATGGGTGAACTCAATCACCTTAGAAGCGGGCGAAATGACATTGCCGCTTTCATCGACGGTCTTGTACTCAAAGAAACCGTCGGCGACTGAGTTCATACCGGCGATGGTGAAACGGCTGCTGGCAATCTTGTTAGGCTGCTTCACCGTGGTGTTCAGCCAAGCCAGGTAGGCCGGTGATCCCCACGAGCGACCCCAGTTGAAGGTGGCCGAGAGGCAGTCGATGGTGCAACCCTGCATGACGTAGCCGTACTTCTTGCTACCGTTGGGTGCAGCGATGGTGACGTCACCCTTGTTGGGTGTTACCTCGCGGCTCTCCAAGGTGAAGGTGGTGTTCTCATAGAATACGTCGCCGCCACCGCAGACGAAGTCTACTAGTCCGTGGATGTCGCAGTTGTCGAAGTAGAAGTAGCCGTTATTGTTGCAGCTGTAATAGGTGTCCTGATAGGAGAGTAGGGTAACGCGACGGCAGACGGTGAAGTTGCCTTTGTCCTGCAGACAGACGGCGCGGCCGGCGGAACCTGCTTTCTGACCAGTTACCGGGTCATAGTAGGGGTATAGGTTTTTCAGCGTCAGGTCTTCTAATGTCAGCCCTTCTGACGTGTTGTACAGAGTGGCCGTGACACCGATACCCTCCACCTCTGGCCGGTTTTGGATGATGACGCCCGTCTGGCTCTCGCCTTTGATGGTGATGTTCTTACCCGAGATGGTGGTCAGCGTTGTCTTGCCCAGATCGTAAGTGCCGTTGGGCAGGTAGATGGTGGTGTTGCCCTCGGCGTTGGCTGAGTTGACGGCCAGGATGAAAGCAGCACCGTCGCCAGCAGGAACATTGTAGGTGTTAGTAGCTTCATCTTTCTCGATGAAGGCGTTCACGTTGTAGACGCTGATCTTATGCAGATAGCCGCCTTTGGCCCAGGTGAATGTGAGCTTGGTGGCCGGACCGTCGTAGTTGAAGGATGTGGCGCCGCCGTCGTTCTCGGCCTTGGCGGGCAGGTCGTTCTTCAGCACGTTGCCGGCAGCATCGGTCACGGTAAAGGTTGTCGCATCGCCATACTGGCAGAGGGTGAGCACGACTTGTGCCTTGCCAGCCACGTCGAATGTGAAGGAACCACCTTCGCTAAACGTGAAGCCGTGGTTGTTATAGTAGGAACCGCCTTCGACGCTGAAGGTCTCATGGTCTTCCGGATAAAAGATGTTGCTCGTCAGGTCGTAAATCTGTATGCTGCCTGTGCTGACGCTCTCAATCGGAGTGACGCTGGACTTGACCGTGACGTTGCCAGTTACGGTGTCAGACGCCTTCACTTTTACGCCGTTAGCATAGACCCATCCTCGGAAGGCGGAACCCGATGGAATCGTGAGGTCGGCCACGGTATAGGGAACCTCGCCGATGGCGTCGCCTTCATACACTTTCTTTGTGCCTAAAGTGGTGCCGTTCTGGTCTTTGTAGGTAACGGTCACCTCCTGTACGTCGGTGGCTTCAGCTTTGAAGTAAGGGAGATAGGCTATCTCGCTGAACGTCAGGGTTGTGGGCTCGCCAGTGTAGATGTATGTGACGGAGCTTTTGTCCTCATGATAGCACTTGGCGGTCTTCAAGTTAGGCTCGGCCAGTTGGGTGCCGTTAGCGTTGGTCACCTTGCAGGTGGCTGGATTAGCATACTGGCAACCACCGATGGTGAACTTCACCGTGCCGTCCACAGGGACGCTTATCGTGACATTGCCGTAGCCGTGGCTATCGCCGCGCATGCTGCCGGTAAAGGTGACGCCAGAGGGTAGTGTCGAAGCGTCAAACGTGCCCGAGAGCTGCTCGTTGGTGATTTCGAAGTCGACGAAGTCGCGGGCCACGGCTTCCTTAAACACAATCTTCGACAGCACACCTTCGGCCGCTGTGTTGCGCTGGATGTAGATGCCGGTGACGTCGGCAGGAATATCGACCGTGACGGTGTTCTGTTCCTGTACTTTCTCGGTCGTGGCAATCTTTTCGCCTTTGGTGGCTTCACCGTTGGCGATGGTGCAGCGGTAGACATCGACGCAGAAGTCGCCAGAACCGCTACGCAGTCCGATGGTCAGCGACAGCTTGCCGGCTACGGCGGCCTTGGCGAAGAAAGCGTAGCCGCTGGAGTTTAGCTTAATGCCTTTAAGACCGTTGTTGGTGCCTGCTGCGTCGCTCACTTTTGAAGCGTAGTAGAGGCCGTTGTCGGGATTGCTTGACGGGGCTGTCTCCGTGTAGTCCCACTTCAGGTCGTTGTCACCTGCCTTTGCTGTCGTTGCTGCCACAAGGAGCATACACAGCGTACAGAGTCTGAGTAATTGTTTTTTCATAAGCGTTTTTTTGTTTTTTATTATTATGTAGTACTATGTTTACAGTCTCAGGGTTTGCTTACGGTAAACCCGACCTTTGCTTACGGTAAACCTCGGGTTTGCTTACGGTAAAGTCGGAGTTCCCTTACTGGGAATAATTGGCTTGCAATTACTGCTTCACTAACCGCTTTTTGCCGTTCTCGATAATAAGGCCGCGGTAACCGTTGTCGACGCGTTGGCCGCTGAGGTTGTAGCGTGCTCCGGAACAGGGTACTGCCGTTGGCTGGTTACCGATGGCTGTGGCGGGGTCAATAGCAGCCACAAGAGTACCGTCTTCCTTGAAGTATGCGGGGTAATATTCACTGACGGCATCATCGGCATCGGCGTTGCCTGCGAGCATAATATCCTGTACCAGAGAGTTGGCGTAGACCTCGATGTTGGTATAGTGTTTTTTCGGGTCGAGGTCGTAACCGTTAGCTGTTAGGTTGCCACCGTTGGCCTGCTCCCAGGCGTCGGCAATGCCGTCATTGTCAGCGTCGAAACCAGCCTCACGACTGCCAGTGCCGAAATTCTCCTCAGTGTAGCCGTTGACGTCGCTGACCAGGTCGATGCGGCCCCATGTGGGGGTACATGAGAGGGTCTTAATAACACCATCCTCCTCTTTCTGATACGATGTGGCAGACCCTTTGTATGTAGCCTTGCCGTTACGCGTCTCGCTGGCATATCGGGCGTCTACATCGTCGCGATTGAGTGACGCTCCGGCATAATCGAGAACCTTGTCGTAAGCCTTAGTAGCGGTATGGGTGGTCACTTCGCCTGTCGGTGCTGGCTCTGTGAGTTTCATGCTGACGCAGTCGGTACCGGCAGAGTTCTTGACGTAAGTTACATTGTCGCCGTAGTAGTGATTGGGGTCAGGGGTGCAGGGTTCGCCATTGATGGTGTATGTGCCGCTATCGTATTTCACTTTGTTCCAGCCTGCATTGGCTGTGCTATTCAGCTGGTTGCCGCTGATATAATAACGGCTGAACATCGTCCAGTAGATTTCATACCCCTTGGCACTCGTCTTGTTGGCAACAGACATGGTCGTAATATAGGAGGTAGAAATCTGCCCGCTCTTGTAGTAGTTGTTCACCATGTTGATCTGTCCGCCGCCAGGACCGCCATAGCAACCGTTGCCGCAGTTGAAGATGACACAGTTGCGGAAGTCGACGTTCTCGGCCTGTACGGCATTCTTCCACTGGTACTCGCTGTAGAGTTTATTGCCTGTGTAGCCTGTCCAGTTGTAGCGGGCACCGTTGAAGCGTGGCGAACGATTATCGACATGGGCAATAAGGTTGTGGTGGAACGAGGCCAGTTTGCCGCCCCAGATGCCGCCATAGCCGTGGGCACCCTTCGTGTGGCCTGGGTGAACGAGGCTCTCGGCGATGGTACACCACTGCATGGTGAAGTTGTTGTTGTCGTAAAACGAGGCCACCTCGTCGATACTCCATGAGAAGGAGCAGTGGTCGAGGATGATTCCCGTCTTGTTGCGGGTCCATGTGGCATCGGCACCATCGTTGATGTTCTTCTCCTGACCTCTGCGGCTACGAATGAAGCGAACGATGATGTTGTTGCCGCCATACTGCAGCGTGTAGTAGCGCAGGGTAATGCCAGGAGCAGGTGCCGTCTGTCCGAGGATGGTGGTGTTGGCACCGATGGTCACATCGCTCTTCAGGGCGATGACACCGCCGACATCGAAGACGACTATCTTCTTACTGCTGCCGTTGACAGCCTTACGAAAAGAACCATCACCAGAATCATTGAGATTGGTGACGTGGATAACGGTGCCGCCACGTCCACCTGTGGTGTAACGTCCATGGCCCTCTGCGCCGGGGAAGGCGGGAGCCTGTGCTTGTGCGGCCAGCGAGAGGGCTGCGATGATTAGTGTTGTGAGTAGCTTTTTCATATAGTTTGTTTATTGCATTCGTTGCAGACCTTCCCAGCGCACGTCCCACTTCCCATCTTTGGGGAAGCCTGGGTTATTGGGCTGTTGGCAACCGTCCCAGCCAGCACACATCATAGCGATAGCGGTGAGCAGGGCACCGTTACCGGGGAGGTAGAGACGCAGGCGGTCAGCCGTCTGGAAGTTATGACCATTCTTGAGATAGGTATTCTTCTGTGTGTTGATGAGCAGCGCTTGCAAGGCAATCTCTGGCTGTCCGAGACGGGCGGCGGCCATAGCCGTCATTCCATAGTCCCAGCCCCAGGTCGTCTGCCAGTTCCAGTTTTGCATCACCCAGTTCAGCGTTTTCTGTGCTGCGACGGTGTCGCTGCTTACGGGACTGGCGGGCAGCATACCGAAAGGACCGAGGACGGCAGGGTGGTCGTTGCGGCATTTCTCCTCGAAAGTCTCAGTGGCGACGACGGGGGCAGCTCCGGCAGCGACAGCATCAAAAGGGTCGAAGGACTTGAGGCCTGTGGTCTCGCCCTTCGGCAGGCCGGCAGTGTAGATGCCTTCCTTGTTCTTGGGCAAGGGAGACATGTTATTGACGATAGCATCCCACTTGGCATGGCGGCTCAGACCCTGGCGTTCGCGCCAAGCGTTGGCCACGCTGAGGCCGTACTGCCAGTAGGCCAGTTCGAATGGGTGGTTAAAGCTGAAGTCTTTCGACATGGATTCCTGCATGGCGGTGGCGCCCTGTAGGTAGTAGCGCTTTGTCTTGCTGTCGTAGCTGACAAAGTCTGCCATGAACTCAGCGGTCTCCTCCACCTGCTGGCCATATTTCTTAATGGTCTCTGCCGTAGGAGTGGCTCTGTAGAGCTCTTCGGCCATATAGATATAATGTGGCTGTTGCCAGATGAGGAACGAACCCGTGTTCGACGGGGCTTCGCCGGCCCAGGGGTCGGTCATCTTCATCCAGCGGATGCCTTTGAAACCCTGACGCTGGGCAATCTTTTTAGCTTCGGGATAGGCAACCTTGTTATACCAGTCGAGCACCTGCGCAACAACTTCGGGACGGTTCCAAAGGGCAAAGTCAACCATGTGCCACCATGTCATCTCAAGATGCGGACGACCGAACCATGAGTTGTAAGTCAGTCCTGTCTCCTGGGGGGGCTGACTGTTGGCGCAGTTCACCTGTGTCAGATACTGAGAGAGTACAACGCGGCGCTCCAGTTCACGGGCACGCGGGTCGGTACATTGGCTGAAGTCGACGATGGCTCCTTGCTGCCACCAGCGGTTCCATGACTTGATGATTGCCTTGAGTTCCTGGTCGTAGACAAGGGAAGCCTCAGCCCCAACACCTCTCGCAGGGAGAGGGGAGTAGTTAGCTTTTAGCGTGAGTACGTCGTTGGTGGTCGTCAAGGTAAAGTAATGACGGTCGCATTCCGTCAGGGTGGCGTTGCCTTCCCATTGCAGGGTGAGGTAATAGCGTGTGGAGTCGAGCTGGTGCTCAATGACGGCAGTGTTGGCATGGTTGCTGATGATGCGGCTGGTATGGCGTTCGGGCTTCGTCCAATCGGCGGCAGCGTCGGCGTGCTTGCCTGTCGGGTAGGGGAAGCGTATGCTGACGCGGGCACGACCATCCTGCAGCAGCGGGGTCTTGATGCGGTAGACGACGGCATCCTTGTCCTGAAGGGCGGCAGTGGTGACGTCGACCTGTTCACCGTCGGCGCGGAACGTTGACTCTATCTTGCCGTCGTAGAGCTGTAGCTCCTGACGGATAGCTTTTAGGTCTTTAAGCTTTAGAGGCTGGCCGTTGGCATCTTTAAGTTCCAAACCTATCGCACCGAGGTTCAGCCGATGAGGATTCACACGGAAATACTCCGTAGCAGCCACGTTTCGGGCAGCATCGCCTTTAGACGCTTTGTACTCTACGGCATACACTTCCTGATGTCCGTGTCCGAGGTCAAAAGACTTCTCAGAGTCAGACGGTGTCAGGGCACCGGTGTTTTCGAACTTATGCCATCCCCAGTCGGACATGGCTGTCAGAGGCACACCTGCCTCATAATCAAAAGGGAAAGACTGGAGACCAGTGACGTCGACCGTCGTGGCGAAGTGGCCGTTGCCTACCGTCAAAGAAGCCAGTGGGTCGGCCTTGGTAATGACAGGGTTGTTGCGTGTGACCACAGCCTGACGGTTGATATCGGCAGCCGTGTTCTCAGTGTCGTATCCTAACATCTCCATTTCCAGCGAAGCCCAGATGAACGGGCCAAGACCTTTGGCGTCGTTGTCGCGTATCTTTTCGCTCAGGTAGTAGTCGTAGCCACCGTCGCGGCGACGGTTCTCCTTGACCGTGCCCTTGGGGTTAATCTTCTTCAGGGCAGCCTCTACCTCAGGCGTGGCGGCAGGGCCGAGGCCTGCAACGCTGCAGCAGTTGGTTAGCGAGATGGTCTTATCGGGGTTGACCTTGATGAAATTATTAATCATTCCCTTGTAAGCACGGATGCCAGCGTCACGATATTTCGTGCCGACATAGCCTTTGCGGTAGGCTTTAAGTAAAGCGTAAGTAAACATGGCTGAACATGTGGATTCCAGATAGTTACCGTCGCGGCCTGGTGCGTCCATAACTTGATACCACGTACCCGTTTTCTTGTCCTGCCACTTCAAGATGGCGTCGAAATCCTTGCGCAGCAAGTCAATGACCTCCGAGCGGCGACTGTAAGACTCAGGCAGAGCGTCAAGCACCTCGATGAGTGCCATCGTGTACCATCCCTGAGCACGTCCCCAGCAGTGCTGCGACAAGCCCGTCTCCTTGTCTGCCCAGAAAGTCTTGCGTGTCTCGTCATAGGCATGGCGGTTCAGACCTGTCTTCGGGTCGAGGGTGCGGTCGTAGGTAATCTTCAGTTGGTTGACGGCATCGTCGTAGATGGCCTTTTGCTCCTTGGCTGTCTTCACGGTGATGGGTGCGGTGAGGCAGCGATAGGGTAAGCCCATGAAGATGCCGTCGAGCCACACCTGATAGGCGTAGATGGCCTTGTGCCAGAAGACCTTGTCGGCGATGGTGCGTGGCTGGTTCTGCAACTGTTTCATCATCGTTTGCATAGCCAGCAGATTCTTCTTCTCCGGCCACTTCTGATACATGCGGGTGACGAAATGGCCTGTGCGGATGTTGTCGAGGTTATAGTCCAGGATGTTGTAGCCGCGAATGTCACCTTTAGCATTAATCATCGTGTCGGTGTACTCCTGGCAGTAGCGGCGTATGTCCTCGCCGCCGTAGCGAAGGTAGGTGTCGAGCATGCCTTCCAGTTCAATGCCCATGACATACGACCATTTGGGCTTCGTCGAGAAGTCGAGCATGTATGACCTCTCCGTTCTTTTCATCTCAGAATAGGTCATCCATTCAGAGTAGTGCTTGTAGGGTAACTCGGTCAAACAGAGTGAACCGTTGACGAAATAGTTGTCGTAGCGAATATCGCGTGTCTGTCCTGTAATCTTATTACCGTTAGCCACGCCGTTGAACTGGCAGTTGCGGATGTTGACGTCGTAGACGTTGCAGACGGTGTCGAGAGCAATAATCAGGGTACCGTAGTTAGACTTGTTGCAGGTGACGTTCTCAACATTGATGTTACGCACCGTGGGGTTGAAGCCACGGCAGCAGATTTCGTTGTGCTCGTAGTCGAGGTTAATCTTAATGACGGCTTCGCCGCACTGTCCCACCTTAATATTACGCATATTGATGTTCTCAATGATGCCGCCCCGGCAGGAGTTCGTCTTGATACGGAGCACGCGGTCGAGGTTGGGCGAGTCCATGACACAGTCGTGGGCATAGACGTTCTGGCAGCCGCCGCTGATTTCGGAGCCTACCACCACGCCGCCGTGGCCGTTGTGCATGGTACAGTTGCGGATGATGATATTCTTCGAAGGCATATTGCGCTCACGGCCGTCGCGGTTGCGTCCGCTTTTAATGGCGATACAGTCGTCGCCGGTGTTGAAGAAACAGTCTTCAATCAGTACGCGGTCGCAACACTCCGGGTCGCAGCCGTCGCCGTTGGGACCGTCGTTAATAATCTTCACACGACGGACGGTAATGTCGGTAGAGTGCAGGGGGTGAATTACCCAGAAAGGCGAACGCAGGAGGGTGACGTCCTCAATGAGAATGCGCTCACAATTGTTGAATGATACAAGCTGGGGTCTGAGACCGTCCTTAGGACCGAAGACACGCTCCGGTGAACGCTGCCCCTGTTCGTTGTACATGGGGATGCCGTCTTCGCCGTTCTTCAGCAGGCGTGGACGAGCCTCGTACTTCTGGCTGATGATACCCTCCTTCCAACCAAACTTCGGGGCACCGCACCACGGCCACCATGTCTCGTTGGAACCGCTACCGTCGATGGTACCTTTGCCGGTGACGGCAATGTCAGTAGCCTTAAAGGCGTAGACACAGGGCGAGAGGTTGAAGCACTCCAGTCCCTCCCAAGATGTCTCGACGATGGGGTACAACTCTGGCTCGAAGGCAAACAGCAGCACCGCCCCTTCCTCGACGTGGAGGTTGACGTGGCTCTTCAGACTGATGGCTCCCGTCTTGAATGTCTGTCCGGCAGGTACGACGACACGACCGCCGCCTTTCTTCGAGCATTTGTCAATAGCCTTCTGGATGGCTTTCTGGTTTTGTGCTGCCGTGGCTTCTGGCTTGGCTCCAAACTTGGTGATGTCATAGTCCTTACCGTTGATCTGCGGCTGTTGGATGCTCTGCTCTATCTGCTTATACTTTGTCTCGTCCCAATGGTTGGCAAAAGACAACATTGGAACGAGCAGACACAAGAGCGTCAGTTGTAGTAATTTCTTCATGTCTTAATGGATTTAGTTCGTAGTTTGGTGCAAAGATACGTAAAAAGCACGAAACTACGAACTAAAAAGCAGAAAAAATTACGTAATCGTTTATTTTTCGAGTGCGGCGAAGAGCTTATCAAGGGCGAGGTCTGCATCACCGCCGGCTTCGTCGAGCAGGGTGACAAACTTCGAACCGATGATGGCACCGGCGGCATTGTCCTGAGCAGCCTTCAGCGTCTGGGCATTTGAGATGCCGAAGCCAATCATTCGTGGGTTGCGTAGCTGCATCAGGTTAATACGTCGGAAATACTCCTGCTTCTGCTCGTCGAACGACTTCTGGGCTCCTGTGATGGCAGCCGAGGATACCATATAGATAAAGCCATCGGTATGTTCGTCGATGAAACGGATACGCTCTTCTGATGTCTCCGGGGTGATGAGCATGATGACACGCAGATCATAGCGGTCGGCAATGGGTTTGACCACCTCTAAATAATCCTTGAATGGCAGGTCGGGGATAATCATCCCTGAGACACCCGCTTCCACACACGACTGACAGAAAGCCTCGATGCCAAAATGCAGGATAGGGTTGAGATAGCCCATCAGGATAAGGGGTATTTGTACCTGTTCTTTGACAGCTTGCAGCTGACTGAAGAGTGTATGCAGGTTCATGCCGTTCTTCAAGGCTTTGGTAGCGGCGGTCTGTATGACAGGCCCGTCGGCCAGCGGGTCGCTGAATGGGATGCCCACCTCAATGAAGTCTATACCTCGGCGCTGCATGGTCAGTATGACGTCGGCTGTGCCGTTGAGGGAGGGACAGCCGGCACAGAAGTAAAGACTAAGCAGTTTCTTGTCGCCACGCTGGGCGAACACTTGGTTTATTTTGTTCATAGCTGTTCTAAGAATAATTTAAGTTTGGTGATGTCTTTGATGCCGGGTTCGCTCTCGAAGCGGGAGTTGAGGTCGATGCCGATACACTTCTTAGCTGAAGACCTACTGCCAGCACGGAACCACTCTTTCAGCCGCGGAGCGTCGTCGGGACTAATGCCGCCACTCAGCAGGAAGGGCTTTTCGCCGTCGTAGCTGTCGAGGACGGACCAGTCGAACTGCTGGCCACTGCCGCCCACCGTTTGGCACTTGGTGTCGAACAAAAAGTAGTCGACGCAGTCCTCATAGTCCTTGTAAGTGGCAATATCCTCGCGGCCGTCTATGCTGATAGCCTTCATAAAGCGGATGCCAGGACGTATGTCGGGGTCGAGTGTCTTCCTGAGATTCCTGATGACGGTGGGTGTCTCGTGGCCGTGTAGCTGGATGATGTCGAGCCTGAAGTTGACGACGCGCGTGATGATGTTCTGAGGCATTTCATCAACAAAGACACCGACACGCTTAGGACTGTTGGCTTTTTGGCCGTCGATGGTAGGGGCACGGTCGGGGATGATACCGGCATGGGTGGAAATCATCGTCACGTTGCGTGGTGACTTTTCCCAGAAAATCATTCCTATCCAGTCGACTCCCAATGCGGCAACCTTACGGATGTTGTCACCATCGCGCATACCGCATACCTTTATTAATGGTCGAGTTGCTTCCATTGTCATAGCTGTGCAATGAAATTCTTCAGAGCCTTGCCTGGGTCTTCGCTCTTCATAAATGTCTCGCCGATGAGGAAACCCTGGAAACCGGCCTTGCGCAGTTCGCGTACGGTTTTTGCGTTGCCAATACCGCTTTCGCTCACCTTTACGGCCTCTTTAGGCAGTAGTTCTGCCAGACGAAAGGAGTTTTGAACGTCTGTAACGAAGGTGCCCAGATTGCGGTTGTTGATACCATACATATCCGGCTCTAATTCAGCATATTCTAACTCCTCTTCATTGTGCATCTCCAACAACACCTCCATGCCTAACTGGTGGGTCTTCTCTATCAGTGTCTTACATTCGCTTTTTGACAGACAGGCCGCTATCAGCAGAACGGCAGAAGCACCGCTGCGCCGAGCCTGGTATAGCTGGTACTCGTCGATGATGAAGTTCTTGTAGAGCATGGGGATGCCTAACTTCTTGCGCGCCCCCATCACCATATAGGCGTGACTGCCGCCAAAGAATTTCTCGTCGGTAAGAATGCTGACGGCGGCAGCACCGGCAGACACGTAGCTGGTGAGAATCTTGTCTACATCGCAATGTTCGTTAATCCAGCCTTTGGAGGGCGACTTGCGCTTCAATTCGGCAATGATACCAGTGTCCGAGTCTGTTAGAGCTTGACTCAAAGAAGGGATGTGAGCCGACATCAGAGCCTCCACCTGAATGTGGATGATGGTAGGGGCAAGCTCTTTCTTAAAGTTCTCAACTTCCTTTTTCTTGTAATTAATGATTTCTTCTAAAATGTCTGCCATAATTTATGAATTTAGTTCTACGAATTTCTTGAAGGTACGGAAAGCAGCACCACTGTCAATAGATTCACGAGCGATGGCTATGCACTCCTCAATAGATTTCCGGCCTTGCTCCAATACCTGTATACCGAAGGCTGCGTTGGCCAGTACGATGTTCTTCTGGGCTGGCAGGGCACGGTTCTCAAGTACGGCGTCGAAGATTTCTTTGGCTTCCTGCTCTGTGGCTCCGGCAACAAGTTCCTCAGGGCGTGCTGCCGTAAAGCCGAGGTCAGCGGGTGAGAAGATGCGCTCATACTGTTTGGTCGTTACCTTGAAGTCGCCTGTCAGCGAGATTTCGTCGTAGCCGTCGATGGAGTTGACGATGCCGTAATCGATGCCGAGCCGCTGGTAGACCGCATTATACAGGCGCATCTGGTCGAGGTTGGCTACACCAAGCAGCTGACAGCTGGGCTGGCTGGGATTGACCAGCGGACCGAGCAGGTTGAAGATGGTGGGGAACGGCAGTGCCTTGCGTATCGGACCGACGAACTTCATGGCACGGGCAAAGAGCTGGGCGTGCAGGTAGACGATGCCAGCCTCGTCCATACAGCGGTTCAGCTGGTCGAGGTCGTCGGTGAAGCGGACACCGTGCTGGGCGATGACGTTCGAAGCGCCGGAGGTTGACGTGGCAGCATAGTTGCCATGTTTGGCCACCTTGTAGCCAGCGCCGGCAATGACGAAGCACGATGTCGTGGAAATATTAAAAGTGTTCTTCCGGTCGCCGCCAGTGCCGACGACGTCGATGTAGCGGCTGCACTTCAGGGGTACGGGGACGCCAGTCTCTAAGATACCGTCGCGGAAGCCGAGCAGCTCGTCGACGGTGACGCCACGCATCTGCAGGGCTGTCAGCAGGGCCGTTATCTGCTCTGTGGGATATTCACTCTGGGTAATACCAATGAGAATCTGTTTCATCTCCTCGCGGGAGAGCTCCTCATGATTCAGGAGCTTTTCTAAAATCTCTTTCATGTTGTTGTCCGTGTTTAGTGTTGTGATATTATAGGAATAACCAGTTTTGAAGCATCTTTCTGCCTTCGGGTGTCAGTACGCTCTCCGGGTGGAACTGTATGCCGCGGACGTTCAACTCCCGGTGGCGCAAAGCCATAATCTGCCCTTCGTCTGAGACGGCGGTAATTTCGAGACTCTCGGGGAAATCCTCGCGTGAGACCACCCATGAGTGGTAACGTCCCACGGTAATGTCCTTGTCAAGTCCGCTGAACAAAGGGTCTTCGGCTGTTATATGGCATGGAGTGGCCATACCGTGGAAGACGTCACTCAGATTCTCTAAACGTCCGCCGAAAACCTCGCCGATAGCCTGATGGCCAAGGCAGACACCGAGGATGGGCTTGCGCCCGGCGTAGGTGCGGATAACGTCGCAGAGCAGTCCCGCCTCCGATGGGATGCCAGGACCGGGGCTGAGTACTATCTTGCTGTAGACTTCGAGGTCGGGAAGCTGGAACTGGTCGTTACGCAGCACGGTGACCTCTGCTTTCAGTTCACGTAGCAGGTGTGCTAAGTTAAAGGTGAACGAGTCGTAGTTGTCGATGATGGCTATTTTCATAATTGTGCTGCTTTTTCTATGGCGCGACGCAGCGCACCCAGTTTGTTGTTTACTTCTTGTAACTCATACTCTTCGTTGCTCTTGGCAACAATACCGCCGCCAGCCTGGAACCACAGTTCTCCGCCTCGCGATACGAATGTGCGGATGGTGATGGCCTGATTCAGCGAGCCGTCAAGTCCAATGATGCCGATGCAACCGCCGTAGGCTCCACGGTTATGTGGCTCGTACTCGCTGATGAGCTGCATGGCGCGCACTTTCGGCGCACCACTGAGCGTACCGGCAGGGAAGGTGTCGATAAACGCCTTGATGGGATCCTTGTCGGAATCCAGTTCGCCGCTGACACGGCTGACCAGATGGATGACGTGTGAATAATACTGGATGTCCTTGTAATAGTCAACCTTGACGCCATGACAGTTGCGTGAGAGGTCGTTGCGAGCCAGGTCGACGAGCATGACGTGCTCAGCGTTCTCCTTCGCGTCGTTGCGCAGGAACTCAGCGCCCTTGCGGTCTGCCTCAGCGTTGCCCGTGCGCTTGGTCGTGCCTGCTATGGGGTCGATGTATGCCTTTCTGCCCTCTATCCGGCAGTGCGTCTCAGGACTTGACCCGAAAATACGGAAACCGCCGAAGTCAAAATAGAAGAGGTAGGGCGAGGGATTGATACTGCGCAGGGCGCGATAGAGTTTGAAGTCGTCGCCTTCAAAACGCTGTATGAAACGGCGGGAGAGTACAATCTGGAACACATCGCCGCGTAGGCAGTGCTGGATGCCCCGCCGTATGTTGGCCTTGTGCTCCTCGTCGGTCAGGGTCGAACTGACGTCGCCAACAGGATGGAAGCCGTATTCGCGGACGTTGTTGCGGTTCATGGCCTTCTGGACGGCGTCTATATCCGTAGCATCGCCCATCGTCACCATCTTCAATTGGTTGTTATGGTGGTCAAAGACGATGACTGTCTTGTATAGGACGTAGAGCACGTCGGGAGCATCGTTGCGTTCCTGCGTCTCGTCTTTCACGGCAATGTTCTCAAAATAGCGTACCGCATTGAAGCTGGTATACCCGAAGAGGCCGCAGGCGTTGGCGTCGTCGCCCTCGACGTGGATGTGGTCGATAAGGGCGTGGATGGCATCGGCAGAGCTGAAGTCAGCACTTAACGGTTGCGTGAAAGTCTGGCTGTCAGGGTAGGTGACGGTGGCCAGTCCATGGCCGATAGCTACTGAGGCTATGGGATGGATACCGATAAACGAGCGTGAATTGCTCTGGTCATGATAGTCGGAACTCTCCATCAGTGCGCTCTGCGGATAGAGGTCTCGCAGTCGCATATAGACCCCGACAGGTGTGTAGAGGTCGCCCAGGATGGTACGGCTTGTTGTTGTAAAATTAAAAACTTCCATAATTTCCAGCTAAGTTTTTGTTGTTAAGATAAGTCTCTATGTCTTTGTCGCCGCGGCCGCTGACCGTCAGCACCACAACGTCGTCGGGCTTGAACTGCATCTTCGACAGGGCTGCTACGGCATGGGCTGACTCTATGGCCGGTATGATACCCTCCATACGTGTCAGCTCGTAGCCTCCACGGATAGCCTCGTCGTCGTTGATGGAGAGCACCTGTGTCCGTCCCTGCTTGGCCATGTTGCAGTGCATGGGGCCAACGCCGGGATAGTCCAGACCGGCACTGATGGTAAATGCCTCCTGTATCTGGCCGTCCTCATCTTGCATGACGAGCATCTTTGCGCCGTGCAGTATGCCTACTGTGCCGCGATGGATGGTGGCGGCAGTGTAGTCAGTGTCCCAACCGTGGCCGCCAGCCTCTGCCAGTACTATTTTCACGCGGTCGTCGTTCATATAGTGGTAGATGGTGCCAGCAGCGTTTGAGCCGCCGCCGATGCAGGCAACAAGATAATCAGGGTAATTGCGCCCGATCTTCTCTTCTAACTGCCATTTTATTTCTTCAGAGATGATGCTTTGCATGCGCGCTACCAAGTCAGGGTAGGGATGAGGCCCCATCGTTGAACCAACGATATAAAAGGTGTCGGCAGGGTGGCAGCACCAGTCGCGGATGGCCTCTGAGCAGGCGTCGCTCAGCGTCATATTGCCCGTGCGGACAGGATGCACCGTGGCACCCAGCATCTTCATGCGCTCGACATTGGTGTGCTGGCGTTCCACATCCGTTGCTCCCATGAACACCTCGCACTGCATACCCATCAGGGCGCATACCGTGGCCGTGGCCACACCGTGCTGTCCGGCGCCCGTCTCTGCGATGATGCGTGTCTTACCCATCTTTTTCGCTAACAGAATCTGTCCGACGGTGTTGTTAATCTTGTGGGCGCCGGTGTGGTTCAAGTCTTCGCGCTTCAGATACAGCCGACAGCCGTAGTGCTCGCTCATCCTGCGGGCATAATAAAGTGGCGAGGGACGTCCCACATAGTCGCGCAGCAGGGCGTGGTATTCCGTTTTGAATTCCTCGCTCTCGATGATGCCAAGGTACTGCTCTTGCAGGTTCTTGACCGTGGCATAGAGAATCTCGGGCACGTAGGCACCGCCAAACTCTCCGTAAAATCCGTTTTCGTCTACTTGATAGTTCATATATAAAAGTTTTTGGTTGTTCCTTTTAATGGAAAGAGGCCCGTCGCAAGAACGACAGGCCTCTTTTTATTTCTTTACGCTCCCTCCGTGGGGTACGTGGCTATCTTCTCACGATTGTCCGAATCTTGAGTTGCGCCACCACCAGAAGTTTGCTGTTATTGTTGCCATTTTGCTTGTTTTTTATTTGTTTTCGGCTGCAAAGTTACATATTTTCTTTTAATCACCAAACTTTTTGCCGTTTTTTTTATAAAAAGTGCTCAAGGCTGCGTCAGAAGTGGAGAGAGATGACATAACGCATACCCCACCGAGGGCTTGAAGGCAGTTCGGTATAGTTCAGGCGGCGTACATACTCTGCATTGAAGAATCTGAAGATATTGTGTATGCCAACCACAATCTCCGCGTATGGCTTTTTCGGGTCCATCACGTTGGCCCCTTCGGGGAAGTACATCAGACGTGAATTGCCGGCATTCTCGGGCAGCATGGGGTTGTTCTTGTCCGACAGGTCGCCCCATAGCATACGCACACCGATGAACTCGCGCCAGTTCCACTTCTTGATGATGGGCAGCCGGTTGAAGATTTTTCCGTTCAAGTCCCACGACAGCATGAGCGACGCATAGCGGTCGTTAAGGAATTCCATTGTATTGATGAGGCTGAACATCTCCGGCAGTATGATGTACGACTGGTTGGCAGCGGGGTGGATGAGCAGCGGGTATGGCACTTGGCTCCACTGTATGCCCGCCTTCAGGCTTGCGTCGATTTTTCCCCAGCTGCTTCCTAACCAGAAACGCTTGAAGATGTGTGCCTCGGTATAATGGTAATTGTATTCACCACCGAAGACGTCGTTGTAGCCACGGGTGTAAGTGAGGCTGAAGACAGGCGCATCGAGATTGATGACGCGGCGGCGCAGTTTGTTATTGATGTATGTCTCACCGGGGGCATAGCGCAGTTTAGCGGTCACCTCGGTGGTGCGCATGTACTCGCCGTTACCCGTCCTTTGTTGCTCTTCTACAGGGAGTGGCTGTTGGTCCAACCGGCGGAACGACATGGCACCGCAGGCCTCGTTCTCCTCCATCTTACCGCTGATGGTAGCTTTCAGTCCCCAGTTTGTCTCGTACTCGAATGTAGCTTGCTGGCGGTCGAATGTCATCATCTTATTCGTTTCTGCCCACTTCAGTGCCACCATGAAGTTATCCTTGTCGGTATCCATAAAGCGGTCGCCGGGCGAGCATACGTCACGTGAGGACTGGATGGTCAGTGTGCGACGCGGGAATTCGTGTGGCAGGTATTTCTTGGCATTTAACGAGAAAGTAGCTTCAGCGTTGTAATAGTTCTTGTGACTGCCCCATCCGCGCGCAATATATCCTGAGAGAAACAGGTGCTTGTTCAGGTTGGCCGTTGTCTTGGCGCTGAAGCGACTTCGCCATCCATCGACGTAGTTATGCGTCAGGATGGTGTTCACCGGACAGATATCGATGTAGTTGGGATTGCTCGTTTCTATGGAGTTCTCAAAGAGTGCTTTCAAACCAGTGATGATATACTTGAAGCCCTTGATATTGGTGATGTTCTCTATGAACCTGTCCATGCGCTTCTCACTCTTGGTGAGTTCCACCTGTCGGTATTGTTGCCAGAACTCCTTGTCGCGCATCTGGGCGTCAGCTTCGGTCACCTCTTTCTTGGCCCCCTTGAAGAGCTTGAATGGGATGGGGTCGAAAGCGTAATCCGACAGGCGGGTGGTGCGGGTGACAATGACGCTGGCCGTGATGAAGTCGAACAGTTTCAGTTCTGTCACCATATCGTCCTTGGTCAGCACCCACTGGCCGTCGGCCGTCCGTGCGTATTCCTGGGCAATCTGCATCTGGTCGACAAAGTTGACGGTACTCTGCTTGGGAACGGTCATCTCGCAGCGGCGGACATGAAGTGTTGAGTCGTCCAGGATATACAGTTCGCCACGGAAACCCATGTCGTGCAAGTTGTTTGGCAGGAATTGCAAGTGTATACAGCGGTCGCCGTCGACGGCCAGCGTGTCTTCGATGTAATAGCGATAGAAACTGATGCCTTCTTCAGAGATGGGCGACACGAAAGGATATTGCAATAGGCGTATGCGGTCCTGGTAGAGGTCAACGTTGGTGAAGACGTCCTTGACGACGGTATTGATGATGTCGCCAGTCTGGAAAAGGTCGTTGACACCTGTCGACTGTTGTCCAGTTATGATGGTCTTTTCCGATTTCGGGTCGCGGCGGTAGACTTTCTGCGAGACGGTCTCGTCTACCGATATGGGCAGGATGAGTTTCCCCGTGTACGGACTTGTCTCTATCTGGTCAAGGAGCCACGGGTGGTTTGGAAAGGGCTTCGACTCCAGCTGTTCAGGTTTCAAGTCGTTCAGGGCTAAAGTAATTTTCTCGTACTTGTTGTACTGGTAGAAATCGTTCACGCCCAAGTCCGTTTTCTTCTTTGCTGCTACAACGCGGCGCATCAGCTCCACAGCTGGGTTGTTCTTGCGGCTGTAGCGACTGCGGCTGGACTTGACGGTCACCTCCTGCAGTTGGCGCTTGTCGGGTTTCAGGGTGATGTTCAGGCGGTTTTTCGTTTTTTCGCTGATGCGTACAATACGCGGCTTATAGCCTACGGCACTGAACGTGAGGTTCCATCCCTCGTGACGTGCAATCTGGAAGTTTCCGAAGGCATTGGCAATCGCCGAGACGTGGTGTCCTTCGTAGACAACGCTGGCAAAGCCGATACTGTCGCCAGTCTCAGCATCCTTCACAACGCCCGTTATCAGCTGTGCCTTCACAGACAATAGCCCTGTCAGTAGGAGGACTATCAGTAGGAAGCAGTTTTTTCGGAAGTTCATTTAAATGTGAAATTTGAAAACTTGTATTCAGTGTAGTTGCCGGCCTTCTCGTTCATACGGAGCGAGCGTAGCTCTGATGTCTTGCTGTCAATGGTCAGCTGGAATGACGTGAACATCATGCGACGGGCAGCTTTCTTCGAGTCGGCTACTGGTGTGATGGTAAGCACCACCGTTGTTCCCTGTTCCGTGATTTTCAGGTCGCTGAGTTTGCTGATGTCTTTTTGTCCGCCAGAGAGAATACTCTCGAAAACTGCCTGGAACGTGGCAAACTGCGGGTTCTTGTCACTGCTGGTCTTGTGCTTATGTCCTTTGACAATCATCGTAAACTGGTTGCCCTGCATCAGTAGCTGATCCTTCCCTTCGGCGATGGTGATGATTACTTCTGCTGGCGACTTCATGGTGAGTGTGCCTTTGACGGTCTCATCCTTTGTCAAGGCTGCCTTATGGGTGGTCTTGGTGACGTTAGCGGTTACGTTAGTTGCCTTCTTGTAACGAGCGACAGCCTTCTGGAAAACGGTGCTCTGTGCCAGGGCGACTGTTATTTGACAGAGGAGCGTCATTAAAAACAATACTTTTCTCATATTCTTCTTTTAATCTTGTGGGTTTAATATGTTTTGGACTGTCAACTTGGCGGTCATGGCTACGCCTTCAAGTCCGTGTAGTATCAGGTTCTGTCCCGTCAGCAGCAGGTTGCTGATGGGCGTCCTTGGCGATAGCATCGTTGTCAGTAGCGTTCGGCAATCCTTGCGCAGCCCATAGGCAGAACCGCAAGGTGTCAGCGTGTAGTCACGGTATGTCAGCGGCGTACTGGTATATAGTGCGTCGATGGCGGCCGATAAGCCCGGTATCTGCTCTTCAGCTAAGGCGATACAGGCTTCTGCCATACGCTGTTTCATGGCTTTATAGTCGTCGCCCCGTTTGCCGACACTTGTCTTCTCCCACGGTTGGCAGTGGCTCCAAGCCATCGGTGTCAGTAAGTCTATCTGCAGCGGTTGGCTTTCAGAGGGCACCCGACAGCAGACCATCACTCTGTCTACGTCGTCTGGCGTATCCCATACATTGGCCTTCCGGTATATGAATTTGTTGTGGTTGAAGTACGACAGACGCCCTGGCTTCAGGACAAGAGATGCCGTGAACATGCCGGACGTATTCTCCAGGACGTTGATGCGCCGCCGGAACAGTCTCTTCAAGAGCGTGCTTTCCTGAACCATGTCGAACGTCAAGGCGGGATGGACGTCGCTAATGAAGACATCGCCTTCCAGCATTTCGCCATTTCGGCAATGGGCGGCTGTGATGCGGCCGTCGTGCTCGGTCAGCTGGGCTACCTCGTGGTCCATGCGTATCTCCCCGCCGTTAGCCTTGATGCCCTCTGTCAGAGCCTGTACTATCAGGTTTCCGTCGCCTTTCAGCCGCCAGCTGCTTTGAATGAAACTGCTTTGGCCGTGAGCAAAGTGGAAGAGTGGTAGCGACTCCCGGCGCAGTTCTGTCTTCAGTGACGTGCCAGCCAGCACATTTATCAGCAGCGGGTCGCTGAACTGGCGAGTGAGATAGCTGTAGGCTGATGTCTCGCCAATCTCCTTTGCTGTTGGCAGGTTTCGTAGCAGGTCGGTATAGCGGTATAGTGCTTCACGTTCAGCGGGAAATCGCTTGGCCAGTGTCTCCGCAAAGTTGTCATAGCCTTCGGCAAAGGCGAATGTCTCGTGACCGATAGTGACGCGGTCGAAACCGTCGGCATCCAGTCTGTGCCAGGGCAGTCGTAGCAGTCCCAGTTCGTCGAAGAGTCCGTGCAGGGCTTGCCCCTCGCCGAGTCCGCCGACATAGTGCAACCCCGTGTCTAACATCATGCCTCCACGGCGGTAGCTCTGTATGCATCCGCCGGGCTGATGCTGGCGCTCGAGCACCGTCACTTTCCAGCCAGCCTTGGCCATGAGCAGACCGCATGAAAGACCGCCGAAACCACCTCCGATGATGATAGCATGCTTCTCCTTCATGGGCTGTTGCGGTTAAGCCATCTGTAGATGGCAGGCTGAAGAACGTATGAGAGAATGATGGCCGACAGCAGTCCCACCAGCGTGGAGAAACCTACGGAGCGGATGGCGGGATGGCCAGCCAGCAGCATACTGCTCACGGTAATCATAAGGATGAGTGCACTGAGCAGGATGGCGGTCTTGTGGTATCTGAGCTGTTGCGAATCCTTGGCTGTCAGTCCGTTCATGACGAAGATGCTATAGTCAACACCGATGCCGAAGATAAACGTCGAGATGATGATGCTGATAAGGTTGAAGCGCACGCCAAAGATGTTCATAACGCCTAACACGACGAGCCAGCTCAGCAGAATGGGCATGAAACTTAATACGGCGAGCTTCCAGCGGAAGCGGAAGCTGACGAGCAGTACGACGAAGACGAAAACCATCGACAGCCATTGCAGCACGTCAAAGTCATTGCTCATCTGCATCAGTGTTGCCGTCGTATAATAATAGGTGTCGAGAACCAACAGGTCTGGGTCGCTGGCCACGGCGTCGCAGATACGTATGTAGTCGCTCTCGCTGCTGCGCACGGAGTCATTGGCGCAGCGGACGGAAGTGAAGCACAGGTAGTCGCCGCCGTAGCTTTCTTCCATCAGTGTCGACTGGTAGCCGGGAGGGATAAGTCCTGCTTCGTAGAGCTTGTCGGACTCATACTCGGCCTGAGCCGTTTCGAAGAACGTTTCGAAAGCCTCGGGGCGTAGCTCTGCCTGTGGTGCCGTTTCCGCAATCAGTCGTCTGGCGAGCGAGAGCCTTTCCGGTGTCCAGTAATGCTGCCAGGCGTTAATGCGCTCCTGTTGTTCCTTGAGTGATACGAAAATCTTGTTGGTGTGTGTATAGTCTTTCACCAGCCCTAACTGCTGCAGCGAGTCGAGTTTGTGCTCCAATGCGGCGAAATGCTCAATGGCCTCCTCCATGGTGCGTCCTTTGCTGGCAAAGTATTTTTGCTTGTCGCCGGTAGAAGTCTTTTCGCGGAGCACGTTCTCCGAGTGTTCCGTCAGTGCGTCGTCATAGCCCAGGTTGTGCATGTCGGCGTCAAATTGGGTGCCCCGCCATAGATAGGACGTGATGCTCACAACGAGTACGATGGCTATCAGTATAAGGAGTGGCTTGCTGCGGTCGATGGGATAGTTGTTGATACGATCTATGAGCTGGAAGTGGCTGGCATTGGCCTTTGCCGGCAGCATTTGTGGCAGGTAGACCAGCGAGAAGAGTGTGGTGCCAAGAATGGCTAAGGCGGCAAAGATGCCGAAGTCCTGTAGTAAGTCGGTCTTGATGAATATGAGTCCTGCAAAGGAGCCGATGGTGGTCAGGCATCCTAATAACACGGGCTTCGTCTGGTCTCGCAGTGTCTGTTCCGCGTCACCAATATATTTGTCGTGTGTCAATACGTGTAGCACATAGCTGAGTGCCACGCCGAGGACGACACCGCCTATACCGAGAGCCAGAAGCGAGAACTGCCCTTTCAACCAGTACATCATGCTGAGCGAGAACAGTGTTCCGAAGACAACCGGTATCAGGAGTAAGGGAATCGTGTCCCATCGCCGGAAAATCAGCATGAGCAGTAGCAGAACCAGCAGCATGGCGCCGCTGATAGTCGTTGTCAGGTCGTGCTTGATTTGTGTTGAGTTGTAGAAGCCGCTGGCCGGAGTGCCGTGGTAGCTGTCAGACCGGAAATCAGGCACGTACTGGGCGCATCCGCTGTAGATACGTGCCGGTAAGTCCAAAAAGTCCTTCATGCGCTTGGGACTATCTGCCTTGGCAACCTTTATATTCATTGCTTTTCTTCACATTTTTCAGTTTGCAAAGGTAATCATTTTTTGTCTGAAAACCAAAAAACAACTTATAGTTTTTGTTAGTTGCCGTTAATTGTCGTCAAATCGAGCATAAATAGTTCCAAATGGTACAAAAAGCACTTTGTTGACGCTCGGAGTTTCAATGTAAGCGCGCACAATGTTAAATTTGTGAATTTGTAACAAAAAAATTTGCAAGTTACAAGATAATGTACTATTTTTGCCCCCGATAAGACACTTTATCTGCAATTGCAGACCACCTTATCAATAATATTAAGTGGATGGCAGCGTCCTGCGCCATCCACATTTTTTGTCTCCACCCTGGTGTTCAGGCCAGTGCAGTCAGGTCTTGTTCGGAAATGTATTTCAGGCCGTTCTGGAGTATCGTTTCGCGAGCCTGTTCAGCATTGTCGGTACGGAAGATGAGTATCCCCTTGCCGTTCAGCAAGAATGAGTACATATAAGTGATACTGATGCCAGCCTTCGAGAAGGTTTCTACGGCGTCGGCAGCACGTCCGGGCTGGTTGTCCAGCTCGATGGCGAAGACGTCGCTCTGTGCGACGGCCACGCCGGCCTTCTTCAGCTCTTCGTAGGCGCGTTGCGGTTCGCTACAAATGAGGCGGTAGATGCCATACTCTGCCGTGTCGGCAATGGTTGACGCTACAATCTGGATGCCAGACTGCTTGAGAACTTCCAGCACCTTGATGAGCGTGCCCGACCGGTTCTCAATGAAAATAGATAACTGATTGATAGTCATAATAGTCTTGTTTTTTATTTCGATTATTCGATTATTTGATGATTTGTTTTATCGTTTATTCGATTAATCGTTTAAACGATTCCTCGTTAAAACGATTCCTCACTGATAAACCTTTCTCTTGTCGACGACGCGCACGGCCTTGCCCTCGCTGACGGGCAGCGTGCCGCGCGAGACGAGGCGCACGATGGGCGTGAGCAGAATTTCGTCCTTCAGGGCGCGGGTAATGCTCTTGGTGAGCTTCTCGAGAGCGGCGTAGTCGTCGGTACCCTCGGCCAGCTCGACCTCGACGGTCATGTTGTCGTTATTCTTGTCGGTGGTCAGGGTGATGAGGTAGTTGTTGCCCAGCTGCGGGAACTGCATAAGGATCTTCTCAATCTGGATGGGGAAGATGTTGACGCCGCGCAGCACCATCATGTCGTCGCTGCGGCCGCGCATACGGTCGAGGCGCACGTGGTTGCGGCCGCAAGGGCACGAGCGGCCCAGGACGCGCGTCAGGTCGCGCGTGCGGTAGCGCAGCAGGGGCATGGCCTCGCGGCAGAGGGTGGTGAGCACGAGCTCGCCGATTTCGCCGTCGGGCACTGGCTCGAGCGTCTCGGGGTCGACAATCTCGACGATGTAGTAGTCTTCCCAGAAGTGGAGGCCGTTCTGCTCGGGGCACTCGAAGCCCACGCCGGGGCCGCACATCTCAGACATACCGAACGAGTTGTAGGCCTTGACGCCCATCATCTGCTCGATGCGCTGGCGCTGCTCCTCGCTGTGGGGCTCGGCGCCGATGGCGAGCACCTTGAGCTTCGTGTCGCGTCGGGGGTCGACGCCCTCCTGCTGCATCACCTCGTAGAGTCGCGTGACGTACGAGGGCACGGCGTGGATGGCGGTGGTGCCGAAATCCTTGATGAACTTTATCTGGCGCAGCGAGTTGCCGGCGGCGGCGGGCACGGTGAGCATACCTAAGCGCTCGGCACCGTACTGGAAGCCCAGACCGCCCGTGAACATGCCGTAGCCCGATGAGTTCTGGAACACGTCGTCGGGGCGCAAGCCTACCATCCAGAGGTTACGGGCCACCTGGTTGGCCCATTCGTCGAGGTCCTTCTGCGTGTGCAGGATGACGGTGGGGTTGCCGGTGGTGCCGCTCGACGAGTGCAGGCGCACGCAGTCGCGCAGGGGCACGCAGGCCATGCCGAAGGGGTAGGTGTCGCGCAGGTCCTGCTTGGTGGTGAAGGGCAGTCGGCGCACGTCGTCGAGCGTCTTGATGTCGTCGGCGGTGATGCCGGCCTCCTGGAATTTCTTCTGGTAGAACGGGTTAGTCAGACAGTGGGCGACGGTCTCCTTGAGGCGCTCCAGCTGGAACGCCTCAATCTCCTCGCGCGTCATCGTCTCGCGTTCCGGGTTGAAATAGCGGCTCTCCCCCGACCCCTCCCTGTGAGGGAGGGGAGTAGATACTTCTTGCATTGTTTTGTTTCCTAACTCCATTTCTTTATTGTTTAATATAGTCTGATATTTCGTCTGTTACCTTTTTAGTGTCATAAAGAACTTCTTCGTTCGTAAACCGGATGATGTGATAGCTAATCACTCCCATCCCTCACAGGGAGGGGTAGGGGGAGAGTCTTTACAGTTTGCGGTTATCAATAACGTGGGCACTCTTGCCTTGCGAGCGCTCGATGGTGCCGGGAGCTTTCAGCTGTACCTTGGCTGAGATGCTGAGCACGCTCTTCAGTTTCGAGGCCAGCTTCTTCTCCAATGTCTCGATGGCAGCCGGCGTGTCGAAGATGCCGGTGAAGTGTTCCTGACGGATTTCCACCTGAACCTGCAGCGTGTCGAGGTTCCTTTCGCGGTCGACGACGAGCAGGTAATGGGGCGCGAACTCCGGCATGCTGAGTACGACGCTCTCCACCTGACTGGGGAAGACGTTGATACCGCGGATGATGAGCATATCGTCCGAACGGCCTTCAATGCGTCCCATGCGGACATTGGTGCGGCCGCAGTCGCACGTGCCGGGCAACAGCGAGCAGAGGTCGCGGGTACGGTAGCGGATGACCGGCATACCCTCCTTGGTCAGCGTGGTGAACACCAGTTCGCCCGTCTGTCCGGCGGGCAGGGGCTCCAATGTCGTGGGGTTGATAATCTCGGGGTAGAAGTGGTCTTCGTTGATATGTGAGCCGTGCTGCATCTGGCACTCGTAGCTGACGCTGGGACCCATCACCTCCGACAGTCCGTAGATGTTGTAGCCTTTCAGCCCCAGGCGTTCTTCAATCTCCTTACGCATACTCTCCGTCCACGGCTCTGCACCGAAGGCACCGACGCGCAGCTTGATGTCCTCCTTGCGAATGCCCAGTTTCTCCATCGTCTCGGCCAGATACAGGGCGTACGACGGTGTGCAGGCCAGACCGGTGATTCCCAGGTCGCGAATCAGCTTCAGATGCTTTTCCGTGTTACCAGTTCCGGCAGGGATGACCGATGCTCCGAGGTGCTCTACGCCGTAGTGAGCACCCAGGCCGCCGGTAAACAGTCCGTAGCCGTAGGCCACGGAGAAGATGTCGTTACGGGTGACGCCGAAGGCGGTCAGACAGCGGGCCATACACTCGCTCCATACACCGATGTCCTTGCGGGTGTAGCCCACGATGGTAGGATTGCCCGTTGTCCCACTCGAGGCATGTACGCGGATTATCTCGCTCTGCGGTGCGGCCTGCAGGCCGAAGGGATAGTTGTCGCGCAGGTCCTTCTTCGTCGTGAAGGGCAGCTTGCGGATGTCCTCAATGGTCTGTATGTCATCCGGACGGATGTCCATCTCTTGCAGTTTGTTACGATAGAAGGGAACATTGTGGTAGACGTACTCCACAATTTTGTGCAGGCGCTTGCCTTGGAGCGCGTTCATCTCGTCGCGGCTCATGCACTCTTTGTTTGGATTCCAAATCATTTTAGTCTTTTCTCGGTTGTTTGTATGGTTTTAATTGTTTCCCTTGCCTGCAAAAGTACTGCTTTTCTTTCGTTCTGCCAAGAAAATCGCTAAAAAAATAACAGATTAATAGTTTTTGGCTCTTGTTCGTACAGAAAAGACAGCAAAAAGTTTTGCCATTTCAAAAATAATCACTAATTTTGCAGCAGTACAATAAAAAGAAAATGGAAAAGAACTCACATAATGATGTCGTTTGCGAACCTGCAGCTTCCCTACTGTATGGTATGAGTGAAAGCTTGAGAAATAGTGGACTCCTCAGTCAGGTTCGAGATCTTAGTCATGAGGACAAGGCTTGTCTTATACGTTATATCTATGAGATAGATGAGCAAGATGCCGATGCGTACAATGAAATCAAGGACGATAATCAACCATATACAATGGAAGAGTTGAACGCCCGCATTGATGAGGCTGAGGCAGAGATAGATCGTGGCGAAGGAAAGACCTTCGAAGAAATGATGTCAGGATTCAAACAACAATTATTATGGCTCAAGTGATATGGCAGAAGCGCGCAGAAAACGAACTTTATAGGTATCTTGTTAATGGATTTCTTGAGTTTGGAGAGACGACTGCTAACAAATTCTCAGCCAAGGTTGCTCACATCAATGACGATCTCGCCAAATACCCAGAGACAGGATTTCCAGAGCCTTTACTGAAAGACAGGAAGAAATTGTACCGTGCGCGTCATATTGTGGGTCGATTCAAATTGATATATTATTATGCTAAGTCTTCTGATAAGGTGCATGTAGTTGACATCTGGGATACAAGACGTGAGCCATCAATGCTTTCTAAGAGAATAAAGCTATGATTAACAGACAATTATTACAGCCAGAGAGTATCGTCGTCATTGGCGGCTCTAACAATGTTCATAAACCTGGTGGCGCTGTTGTACGCAATCTTCTTGGCGGCGGCTATTGTGGTACGCTTCGTGTCGTGAACCCCAAGGAGGACGAGGTGCAGGGCATCAAGGCATTTCACGACGCCCGCGAACTGCCGCCGACGGACTTGGCCATCCTCGTCGTTGCTGCCAAGTATTGTCCTGACTACGTACAGCTTCTGGCAGCCGAAAAGCATGTTCGCGCGTTCATTATTATTTCTGCCGGCTTCAGTGAGGAAACCCACGAGGGGACCGAACTGGAGCAGCGCATACTCGACATCTGTCAGGAGTATGGCTGTGCGCTCATTGGTCCCAATTGCATCGGCCTGCTCACCCGCTGGCACCACTCGGTGTTCACCAAACCTATTCCCCAGCTCAACCCCAAAGGCGTCGACTTCATCTCGGGCAGTGGTGCTACGGCTGTGTTTATCCTTGAGAGTGCCGTCAGCAAGGGCTTGCAGTTCAACAGTGTCTGGAGTGTGGGCAATGGCCACCAGATAGGCATTGAGTCTGTACTGGAGTATATGGACGTACACTTCGACCCGCAACGCGATTCTATGGTGAAGTTGCTGTACATAGAAAACATTGCCGACCCTGACAAGATGCTCTACCACGCCACGTCGCTCATCCGCAAGGGCTGCCGCATCGCCGCCATCAAGGCCGGTTCGAGCGAGAGCGGAAGCCGTGCCGCCAGCAGCCATACGGGAGCCATCGCCTCCAGCGACTCTGCCGTTGAGGCCCTGTTCCGCAAGGCGGGTATCGTGCGCTGCTTTGGCCGTGAGGAACTGACCACCGTCGGGTGTATCTTCACGCTTCCGCGTTTCACTGGCAGGAATTTTGCCATCGTCACCCATGCCGGCGGTCCTGGTGTCATGCTGACCGATGCCCTGTCGAAGGGTGGCATGCAAGTGCCATCGCTGAAAGGACCTCTGGCCGACGAGTTGAAGGCTAAGCTCCTGCCAGGCAGTAGTGTGGCCAACCCCATCGACATTCTGGCTACCGGTGGTGCCAAGGAACTGGAACTGGCCATCGACTATTGCGAGAAGATGGAGAACATCGATGCCATCATGGTTATCTTTGGCACGCCGGGACTGGTGAAAATCTTTGAGGTCTACGACGTGCTTCACAAGAAGATTCTGGAGTGTCCCAAACCCATATTCCCCATCCTGCCCAGTGTCAATACTGCGGGGCCTGAGGTGCAGGAGTTCCTGAAGCGCGGCCACGTGAACTTCAGCGATGAGGTGACGCTGGCCACCGCGCTGACGCAGATCATGAAGACGCCGGAACCCACACGGTTTGAGGTTGAACTGTACGGTACGGACATATCGCGGCTGCACAAGCTGATAGACAGCATCGGGGAGAGCGGCTACGTCTCGCCTGATATCGTACGCCAGATTCTCTCTTGTGCGGGTATTCCCATGGTTCCAGAACTCGTCTCCACGTCGAAGGACGAGTTGTCGGCCTTTGCCGAGAAGGTGGGATTCCCCGTCGTTGCGAAAGTAGTAGGCCCCGTTCACAAGAGCGATGTCGGTGGTGTGGCCCTGAACATCCGTTCGAAGGAGGTGCTTGGTGCTGAGTTCGACCGCATGATGCAGATTCCAGATGCCACCGCCGTTATGGTACAGAAGATGATCAAGGGTACCGAACTCTTCATCGGTGCCAAATACGAGGAGCGTTTCGGTCACGTCGTCCTCTGCGGTCTCGGCGGCATCTTCGTCGAGGTGCTCCGCGATGTCTCCTCAGGTCTGGCTCCGCTGAGCTACGAGGAGGCATACTCTATGATTCATTCCCTGCGTGCCTATAAGATACTGAAAGGAACGCGAGGGCAGAAGGGCATCAACGAGCGGATGTATGCCGAGATTATCGTCAGACTCTCAACCCTCCTGCGCTTTGCCACGGAAATTAAGGAGATAGACATCAACCCCCTGCTGGCCGACGAGAACGACGTCATTGCCGTCGATGCCCGTATACGAATTGAGAAGTAAAGTGTCGAGAGACCAACAACGCTTCGCGTGCGCGCGCGCCTACATGCAGGACTGCCGTTAGGTGACACCTCTCACACCAACCACTGATTATCAGCAGTTTAGCGAAGAGTTTACCCACACCAATGGTCGCACCAATACCCACACCAAGTGTCGCACCAGCCACTCCCAAAATGTTTCACGCCAAAGCCGGAAATTTCACGGCCTCTCACAAAAATTTCACGGCCTCTCAGAAAAATCTCACGGCCTCTCGTAAATGTTTCACGGTCTGCCACTATTCTCAGGTGTCACCTTTGGTGCTACTATAGGTGCTACTACAGGTGCTACTTAGCTCTCAAAAGCAGCTACTGATTTTCAGGCAGTTAAGTGCCAGGTGTAAGAGGTGTCACCTATCTTCTTGGAAAAGATGTTCGATCATTTTTCAAATTAAGTGAAATGCGAATGAGACAAGTAATAAAGCATAGAGATATCAGACTCTTGAAAATGATCAGGAGAACCGACCCCGTGATTCTGAGCATAGTTTTCTGAGCAAGTCTCTCGCTTCGGAATCATCGATATGGTGAGGTACGGTTTTCTCTTCCTCCTTTTCCAGCGGGTCTTCAAACATTTCCAAGTGGGTCAGAGAACCGTCCCCTGATCCGTTTGCAAGACATGGTTTTTCGCAGAAATATTTGGATGATTGGAAAACTTGTCGTAACTTTGCAGCTGAATATTCACATAAATACGTATTTATCATGGCAACAGTAGTATTACTGGTTCCAGACGAGAGTTTGGTTTCAAAGGTAAAGAGCGCATGCAAGATGCTTGTGGGCGTAGCATCAGTCAAGGTACATAAGGCCACTAAGAAGAAAGATTACGACATCACAAAAACGGCCGGTTATCGCGAGGCGATGGATGATGTCAAGAACGGCAGAGTGTATCATTATGATTCACTGAAAGACTTTTATAAGGAAATGGGTCTATAGCTATGGCATATACGGTATCGCTTTCCAGTCGCTTCAAGAAGGACTTCCGCCGTTGCATCAAACCAAATAATTTGCAAAAACCCTAAAACGTTTCAAGTTTCAGAATACGTAATTCATTAAAAACATTTGAAGATATGAGCAAGTACGAGATTCCCTATCTCACGGCCAGCATTCAGGCTTTCGCCCAGCGTTTCTCCATGACGCGGCAGGCGGCGTTCCGCTACCTGCACGAACACAAAGGGCTGGCATTCCTTATCGAATTCTTCGACGTGGAACACCTGCAGTCGATGGATGAGACGGTCGATGACCTGCTCATCGTCTGCCAAAAGAATGGAGGGACACTGTCATGATACTCTATCACGGCACCAACGCAGATTTCGACCGCATCAGCCTCGCCGTAAGTTTGCGGTACAAGGACTTTGGCCGGGGCTTTTACGCAACGCCCGACCGTAAGACCGCCGTCCGCATGGCCCAGAAGAAAGCACGGCTCTTCGGCGGCACGCCCACGCTTATCACCTATGAACTGGACGAGGCTGCCCTGCCGTCCAACCTGAAGATAAAGCGTTTCCCCGAAACAGCCACAGTGGAGTGGTTCCTTTTTGTCGATGCCAACCGCGACCGCAAGAACGACAAGCCCATTCACGACTACGACATTGTCATTGGCCCGATAGCCAACGATGGCGTGGTGCTCCAGTTGACCAACTATCGCGAGGGTATCTACTCGCCCGAAGAGGCTGCCCGCCTGCTTCAAGACCGTTACCTGGACCAGCAGTATTACTTCGGAACCGAGCGTGCCCTACGCTTACTCCGCAAAACCAACGTCGAAACCGTATGAAGCAGCCCACTCATCATCAGATAGCCAACTATCTCACCGACTATGCCTTGAGCGAACTGGTGAAATACGTGATGGAGGACACTGGCTGCAGCATCGAAGCGGCGATGGAGCGCGTCTATAACTCACCGCTGATGACGGCCCTGCAGGACGAAGAGGGCGAACTTTACGTGCAAAGCCCCGCGTATCTGTACGAACAGATGAAGAAACAAGCAGCCGAAGACATCGCTGGACGTTAATATATCATATAAGGTATCAGCACGATCCGAAAGGATATCACTTTCGGCAAGGATTAGCCACAAATTTTACTAAAACTCTTAACCTGGGTAAAGACTTTTGTCCTCGGCGGCCGTTTTCCGGTCCATGCCGAGGGCTTTTTTGTGTTGTCTTTTGTAACTTCGCATGCGTGAAGGCATTCTGTCCGGCGCCTCTCATGCAGAATTATATGATTAAATCGGTAAAAATGACTAAAAAAAGCATCTTCCGTGAACAATTTTCATGGAAAGTTCGTACCTTTGCACAAAATTTGTGCGAGAACGGACGAAGCAGCGAGCGCCAACATGCTTGCATGATTGGCCGAGTCGCGCCGGACGAGGGCAAAGCCAACGGGCTGCACCTCGGCAAAGAGCGAGCTCTCTGCACTCGGTTTGCACCGTCCTTGTCACACGCCTTTCTCGAACGAGATTTAATGAGCAAATCCAAATGTACATTGAAGCTGCGCACCATAGCGCAGACTTCAACCATAGTACATTTGGGGCTGTCGCAGGCCTGTCGGAGAATATGGGACGGGGTCTGTGCTTTTCTTTATGCCCATACCGATAGTGCTCCCCCCTACCAGACTTAGATGAGAGAAATATAAAGCAACCATAATACAATAACAATTAAAAAAGAAACAAAATGAGGAGTATGAAAACAAAAGTAAAACTATCATTCCATCTCATCCTCACCCTCGTCGCGATGCTCACGATGGCGCAGACGGCGTGGGCTGACGACGTGGTTTACGAGATTATCACCGAGGTGCCTACCGTCGATGGCGGGCAGGCAACGAACTTGTCAGGAAACAAAGACTACGGTAACTTGGTGGACGGCAATACTAACACTTTGTATGATCTTACCGAGGGAACACCTTATGTGGAGTTCCACTACTCCCGTGCTTTTGTACCGAAAAAGTATGTTCTCTGGAATTGCGATGATACATATTATCGATGTAACCCCTCCTCGTGGACTATCAAAGCAAAACTAAATAAGACTGATGAATGGACAACGATTGCTACAGCTACCAACAGCGGCTCTAACCAGCTTCCTACAAATTATATTAGATCAAAGGAATACAGTATCGAAGATAACATGAATCCCTATAGGTATTTCCGTTTTGAAGCAACACCAGGCAACACAGGTTTTCTACTTAGCGAATTGCAGTTTATGGAAGTATCAGAGAAAATAGATGTATCGTGGAGGATGGAGGGCGGTTTGTCGCAGGCTGCCGGACTATCAGAAACGAATAAAACAAGTTGCGTTATTAATGGCAATACTGCAGAACTCATGACCGACTCTCATACTAAAACGATG
>ONDA01000076.1 GCA_900316475.1 uncultured Prevotellaceae bacterium | reverse complement strand
TTCTCATAGTTGTTTATTCACTAATGCTATAAGTATGTACACTTGAACCTTGGGCTGATGGCAGGTAATTGATACCCCACCAACACATTTGTAAGAGTACGAACGATATGATGATTATCCAAAGGGCCAGCCGCTCACGATGGAGTTGT
Organism: uncultured Prevotellaceae bacterium; assembly: GCA_900316475.1. Lineage (GTDB taxonomy): Bacteria > Bacteroidota > Bacteroidia > Bacteroidales > Bacteroidaceae > Prevotella. The sequence continues at coordinate 3,592 of ONDA01000076.1, read as the reverse complement.
AACTGGCGGTAGTGGACGTAGATGAGGTAGGCTAGCCAAGTGATGGCAGCCCACGTTTCTTTAGGATCCCACGACCAGTAGTGGCCCCATGCCTCCTTGGCCCATAGGGCACCAAAAAGCATGCCTATGGTGAGGAAGGCAAGACCGACATAAACGAGGTTGTCCGTGATGTCAAACTCTTGGTCAGCGATGTCACTCTTTTTGATAAAGAGCAGATAGATAGCCATCACTGCCGCCGCACCGAGTACGGCGTAGGCGAACATATAGACGATAACATGTGGCGCAAACCAAGGACTCTGAAGGGCGGGCATCAGCGTCTTGTCGTGTATCTCCGGTTTGAACAGATTTACACAGATAAATACCAGGGCGAGAATGGTCGAGAACGACAGGATCCACTTGTACTTCCAGCGCGAATAGACGATGAGACCCGCCAACGGCAGGAAGAACGAATACCAGAGTCGCGTTTCGCCCATCGTGCGCAGTGGCGGTCGCTCCAGCGAGATCCACATAGAGAGGATGAACGAGAAGAAAAAGAGCAAGCCCAAGACAGTTGTCGCGTAGGCCATACCAGTTTTACTCTTCCACGCAGCCCATGCACCCACGACCCAAAGCAGTACCGCTGCAATTGCGAAATATATAAAATGCTCCCAACTCATACGCGTTTCCTCCCACCAATAACAAACATACAAACCGCTCCTGCCAGCATCATATAAATACCTGTATAGACAAATGGCAGCCACGGATCGCTCACCAGTTCGAGTATTGATATCTGGCTCTGAGCCCCCATCTGCGTGTCGTAGCCGTACTGATAGATTTTCCAGCCGTCCACCTCGTAGGGCATGTTCACATCAATGGTAGTCTCGATATTCTTGCCCGTCTTCGTCAGTATCTGTATCTCCGAAGCAAAGCGCTTGGGCGAGCCGTCGTCGTAGGTTTCCATGATGAACTTCTTCAGTTCGATGGCCAGATCCATTTCTTTGATAGCACCTCCTTGCTCCATTGCGCGCCATTCTGGTTCGCCAACGCTACAAATCATTTTTACGCGCTGTATGTCGGCATTGCCAAGCGTGGCAGTGGTCAATGCTATGAAAAGACCGAGATGGTTCAATAAGAAAGGTACATCGCGCTTCATCGACCACTCACCTCTGAATATTTGACGTAATCTGCGATGGATGGTGAGTCCCAGAATCACCGTGATATACACATAAATAAGTACGAACGGCCAGAACGACAGCATATTGTTCAGCCACGTGCCGTTTGCTTGCTGTCGTGTCAGTCCCATGATAATGGTCAGCGCAACAGCATATACCATAGCTGGGATGGCTGCTTGATACGTTGTCATCCATTGGAAGGCATATATTTTTTTACGCAAGTACGCCATCGCTGTCAACATCACAAAGAATCCTGCCAGCACAATGGCGTTAGCTGACCACGCAAATGCATCCCACATTACAGGACCCACACTCAGTTCCAGCATCAGTCCTGCAAAGATAAGGCCTCCTCCAATGAGGAAGCCTTCCTTAAATGTCCAGGGTTTCGTCCACATCAGATATCAATCAGTTTTCCGTTCTTTTTCGCCTCTTCAATCCACTTGGGCACGATTTCCTGCAGGAAGCGTTGCTTGTTCTCGTTCAGCTTCTGCATGTTGAGACCGATGGCAGCCTGAGCCTTTGCCTTGGTGCTATAATCAGGCACAGGGATGGCTTCGGTATGTCCGTGCTTGGCGGCTACGCGGGCGATGAGCAAACGGGCCTGCTGGGCATAGTCGACAGAGTGGGAGAGCAGACGGGTAACTTCCTGAGGCGCATGGAAAGTAGCACCATGAGAGGCGATGGCATAGTCCCAACGCCACTGGCTCTTGCGCAACAAAGCCTGGATAGGAGCCATCTCAGCCTCTGTAGCTCCCTTGTCGATGATGAACTTAGCCTCGAAATGGGCACGGGCCAGTTCCTGCTCGGCACGGTTGCGCACCTCGTTGCACTTCTCCTGACGGTCGTACACATTCTGGCGCAGCACCTCGGCATCCTGACGGTGACAGGTCTGACAAGTGCGGTCAATCTTGGCCAATGGCGACTGAATCTGGTGGTCAGAGAACTTCACGCCACCTTCCTGCTTATAGGGCATGTGACAGTCGGCACACGATACGCCGCGCTGAGCATGGATACCGTGCTGCGACATCTCCCAACCCGGATGCTGAGCCTTCAGAATCTTCGTGCCAGATAGCGGATGGATATAGTCGTAGAAACCAATCTCGTCGTAGTATTCCTCGGCAGCCTCGCAGGTTAATCCCTTGTCGTGCGGGAATACCAGATAGTTGGCCTTGCCGGGATTCTTCTCGTCGTTAGGCTTGATGAAGTAGTACTCCACGTGGCACTGAGCGCATACCAGCGAACGCATTTCCTGATGGGTAGCATTCTTCACATCCAGACCACGACGGGCAAAGGCCTCGTAGAGGGCAGGACGGGCAGGGCGCAAATCCATGGTGCGGGCATCGTGACAGTCTGAGCAGCCGATGGTATTCACCTCTTCAGCTCCTAACTCACTCCACTTCTTAGCATAGAAGTTAGCAGGATCAAATTGATCCTTACCATTACCCAGTTCGCGCATCATGCGAGGCACATCGGGTCCCTTACACGTCCAGCAGGTGGCGGGCTGCATATCTACGGCGATAGAATCGCTTCCATCGGCAGTCTTTACCATAATGCCTGGATTACCCGTACGCAGAATCTTGCGCATATCCTCAAGGGCGTGCTTATGTCCACGAGGGGTATTGTAGTGGCGCGAGAAGGCATAGCCAGCCCACAGCACCACCATCTCAGGACGCTGCTCGAGCACATCTACCTCCTGCGACGAGTTGTACCTTGATTTGAACGTGGTGTCCTCTGTCATCGCCCACGTCTCGTACTCACGCGGATAGTCAGCCTTGACACAAGCAGTCCCAGGATAAAGACTACTGCCATAGATCCTCCGAAGAGTATCCAACCTTGCCATTTTTTCAATTGCTTTGCCATAATATTTCTTTTTTATTTATTTGCGATGTTTGTTGAATTTTTCATTTCATCATGTTCTGAAGCCATTCCGGCACAGGCGATGGTGGTAGGGGAGTCACCCCCTCGGCTCCAGGTGTTGCCATCAGCGAGTTCATGCCACCGTGGGGCACGTTACGATGACAGTCCCAGCACACCTTGCCGCCTGTAGCCAACTGCTGCATATAGCCCATGCGGCCTGTCTTCACAAACTCCGTGTTCAGCTGTGTGTGGCAGCGGATACAATTGTCCATCACTACCTGACCTGTTAGCTTCTCGGCCTTGATGGCCTGATGCTCCATGTGGCCCACAAAATACACTGTGTGCTTTAAACCGTCGACTGCCTTGAAACCGTAATATACGGCGAGATTCTGATGGGGCACATGGCAATCGTTGCAAGTGGCACCGTTTGACTGATGGTCGATACGTCCGTGAGAGGAGTGGCTCCACGTAGCATAGTAAGGTGTCATGATGTGGCAGTTGACGCAGGCCGACGGGTTGTCACCTATAAAATAAGTATGCGCCCTAAGCAGATACATAAACAATCCGCCGAGGCCGCATACGAC